>JAYUQP010000001.1:0-49805 GCA_043757265.1 Bdellovibrionales bacterium
TCCTTGTTGTGGTAAACTTAGAGCGTAACTTGGAATGCCCGAGATGACTTTACTTGGTGGGTTATCAACACTAAACCCACGATTCTTAGAAAGAACCCAATTTAGTTTTGAATTGTACGGCCGAGATTTAGTTTTGGCCGATTTCTTTGTATTCAGAAATAAACGAAATGAATTCATCTTTGTGCATGTCGCACAAAATGACCATTCCACCGTAGGTGCTGCCGCGTACTTCAACGTTCACTTCGACTTCGCCTTTATCGTTTGGAAAGCCATTTGTCGGCGTGTAAGAAACTGCGAAAGGATCAAGACCAGCCATTTTTAAAGCATCAGTTACACAAGCAGCCGAGGCAACATTGGAGAAAAGAAAAAGTGCTGACAAAAATAGGATTTTTAACATGTGCAAAAGATACATGAACACAGAGGGAACTGACACTCTATTACGCACGCAATGAAAAAAATGCAGGTTTGAAGAGTTTTTAGCCACGAGCTACTCGGGCCTTGGAGTTGAGCAAAGGATCTCGGTTGTATCCTTGAATGAAAAAACACCTCTGCGCAAATAGGCGATGAGAACCTGAGTGGACTGTTGGCTTATTTCGGAGACAACGTTTTCAGGTTGTCGCAGTGAAGCCGCCCCTAAAGTGAGATGGTTTTTAATCTGCCCCTCAGTCTCGTTTCGAAGATAATCCTCGGTGTACTTTCTCGCCTCTGTGCGAATAACTTGCGGGCTCAATCTAGTAACTAAATTTGTTCGGTTAAACCGCCAGTCGAAAAGTAACCGATGATTGGTAGATCGCAATACAGTAGCACCGGCGTAAAAGTTAAAGGCAAAAAGCACGTAATCGATGACAAGTTGTCGATTGGCAAGTTCCACATCCCGAAAAGAGCTAATACCTGAAAGCCACTCGTTGCGAGTTTCGCGGATGCTAACATAATCGGCTCTTACATTATTCACCGAGATATATAGATTGAGTGCGGAGCACGCGATGATTAAGACCGGGTTGGCCGTAGCGATAGCAGCGATGGTGCAAGCGAGAGGAGCGATGGCTGGAAGGATACCTTTTATATAGGCAACGGCTTTTTCAAAAAGTCCTTGGGGTTCAATTTTAACCCGCAGAGAGTTAAACACTGGAATCAAAGCAGGGTTTGCTTCAGTTAATTCCTGAGCGATACCTTGGTACGCCCACAAACCCTCCGCTTTGTCATCGTCATCGAGATTGATATTTTCGAATCGTTCAAGGGTTTCGCCCATGTTGCTTAGAAGCTCAAGATAGGCGTCAACAATTTCTTGTTCAGTGGGTGTAGAGCTTCGTGCATTGATTTGTAAAACCACAGGAGCCAGCGCAAGAATTTCGCCGAGCTGCTTTTTATAATGGTTTGTCATGCTCTTTCTTACGAGACGGCATGATTCTCGGTTTTGGTTAAGAAAGGTTCTATCTTCGGCGTGCATCTGACGATAGCGTTCTCGATCCTGGGGATTGATATAGAACCGATAAGGAGAATATGGATTGCTATCAAAAGGAAGCGTTCGATCCCGCAGATAAATTGGAAGTGGTCGTGCGACCGTTCCAAAAGTGTCCTCTGACATGAACAAATAGGTTTTATACTGAGTGTAGGCACTTTTCACAGCAGAAAGGGTCATATCTTTCAAAGGGCCGTTGCTTTGGATGTATTCAAGCTGTTCGGCAGTGGTAGAGATACTTTCGTTAATGATAGCTTTGGCACGCCCTGAAATTTGCTGTAAAAAGCGTTTTTCTTGATCAGTAAAACGTGGAACAGATTGGCGGGCAATCCCTGGATTTCCTCCGGGACCTGCAAATGCCAGCGAGCTTCCAAAGGAAGCGAGAGCCAAAAATAGAATAAAGAAAACTTGTGAAGTACGAACCACACCGCTAGTTCAGCAAGATCGAAACCACAAATGCTGAAATGTGGAGGTGTAGAAGCGCAGCTTAGACCCTAAATGGTCACAATTTTTCGCGCGGGCGACGATAAATGTCACACTGTCAAACTTGTAAACACCTCTGAAAATTATTTAAAACGATCGGGATATTCGCTCAGTATTGTAAATCCGCTGTCGCGTAGATAATCGAGAGCCCACAAAAAATGATCCCGCGATGGCTGGTAGTGTCCACTGTTGCGGGAAAAGATTGCTACAGTTCCATTTGGTTCAACGCTGATATAGCCAGCGAAAAGCACGGGGGCGCCCGCAAAGAAGCTACTATGGCGAAAATGCGGGAACTGATTTCTGATTTGGTGAGCAATGTAGATTTGTCCGTCGAGACCGATAACAAAATCACCCGAGAGCGGCGAAGATATCAATTCCCCGGACGAGGCGTGCACAACGCCTGAGGGAGTCCATAGAATGCGTAGAGAGTCTCTTTGTGTCTGAGTTAGAAAAGGTGCCCTTGCCTGGACTGCACCCAACCGCATGGAAATTCTGGTGCGCCAGTAAAACTCAGGCGCAAAATACCGGCTTACAAATAAAGGGCCTGGATGAGACGTGGGAATAGAAAAGTACGACAACATTTTTCTATGTAAGGCCCAGAGTTCAAGATGCACGATTGCCTTATTCACAGACAGTGGAGAATGCGGGACGATGGCGAGCTTTTCTGAAAGGGCAAGTGCACGTTGAGCCAAGGTCTGCAATCCCTTATTGTCGTGAACCACAACATGGAATAGATCTTTACAGGTATAGGTTTGCGCACGGAGATCGAGCGAAAAGAACAAGAGTGAAATCAATAACATTTGGTGGAGCATGTTTGTTTATTCCCGAATTATTTACAGAATTTCCGCTGAATCTACGGCATGAGATGGAGGTTCGGGAAGTTGGAAGCCTTCGTCTGATAAAAATTTCTTTACCCAGCGATAATGGGTGCCGCGCGGCTTATAATGGCCACTGCTGCGAGATAAAGAAAGAATGTTCCCGTTGGAATCAACTTTGATGGCACCAGCAAATAAAACTGGCGCTGACATTAAAATGCTCGAGTGCTTGTAAATTCCATTCATGCGGCTGGCTTGATTGTAATGGATGTAGATTCGTTGATCCATGGAAACGACAAAATCGCCGCTGAGAATTCCTTCGACAGGACGCAAAGTGGCTGAAAAGACGAGGCCTGTTTCGGTCATCTCAACCTGCAATTGAGCGCGTTCGGTATAGGTCAAGTAAGAGATGCGTGGCTCTGGGGCAGAGAGTTTCCAAAAAGGCTCGCCGTAGTATTTAGGCAGCAAGTGAAGGGGCCTGACAGGAAAATCTTTTTGCTCTGACGATCGTAAATCTATCTGCCACTCTTGATAGATTCTTTGGATCTGTCGCTCGACAGTGGACAGCATGCCTACAGAAGTCGAGTTGTACCAAGCAAACATTTCCATGACTCGTTTTGCATGGTTGTTTTCGTAGGTATTTTCGAAATATTTGACCTCGAACGTGCGCAAGCAGCGCTCGCCAGCAAAAATATTTCCAGCGAGGAGTATGGAGAGTGTGAATATTGAAATTTGCATATTCATCATTGTAACAAAGAATCGAATGTTTCTCCGTAAAACCTTGGAGAGATGTAATTTATTTACGTGTGCTTACCTGACGGGAAATACGAGATCCTTCGCTTCGCTCAGGATGACGGATTAGAAAAAGGATGTTGGGCTGACTCCGGGCTGACGTAAATGTAAGGACGACGTGATGGCGGCAGGGAAGATGGAGTGGAAGCAAGGGCGATCTCTTTGCGAGGTATTAACATTCCGTCATCCTGAGATCAGCGAAGGATCTAGTTATCCAGGCGGTTAGTTCTAATTAGTTCCGTTTGAGTTCAATGACGGTGAGTTGGTTTTTGTTGATTTGGAAAGCGATGTCCCAGGTTCCATAGCGCAACCAGTAGGTGTGGGAGTTTTTTTCTAGATACGCCAGAGGGCGAGGATCCTCGCAAAGAATTTCACGAAGTTGTTTTTTAAAATGTGTTCGGTTTTTCAAATGAATCTCTTCAAGACACTTTGTTTTAAAGCCAACTTTTAGCTTTTCAAAAGGGGCTTCCGTGGTCCATAAAACTTGCCTACCGCGAGGTCGGTCGTAGTTTGGCAGGTACGGTTTGATATCGTAAAAAGGAGTTCCATGGACAATATCAAGACCTGACACAGAAATTTTATTTTTCGCGATATCTTCGATGCGAGCTAAAGAAAGACCAATTGGGTTTGGGCGGTGGGGAGAGCGGGTTGCGAGAACACCCATTTTTTTTCCGCGTAGACGAGGCGGGTGAACTTTTACAATTGGCTTGCTTTGCCGGTTAAGGTGAAATCCAAACAGAATCCAAATGTAAGTGCCTTTTTGCAAGCCGTCGAGACTTTCCACCGGAGTTTTTTTGTCGAGCACAAGTTGTGACATTGAATGCTTCGCAATCTGAGACTGTCGAGGCGTTCCAAACTTGTCGATAAACGGGGAATGGACAACGCCGAGGGTTTTTAATTCCATAGAATTTAAGTTGTATAGTCGCTAGGGCTCAATTAGTCTAGATATCGATGAAACATTCGGCATCTTCAGGAAAAAATCAAACGAAAACTATTTTTGGAACTGTTAAACGCCACCCTGACGGGTTTGGCTTCGTCTTGCCTGTCGAAGACGGAGTACCGGATGTCTTTGTGTCTCGAGAAGACATGAAGGGCGTGATGTCTAATGACAAAGTGGAAGTGGAAGTTTTTAAATCTGCTAAAAGTGACAAATTTTACGGTAAGATTGTCCGCATTACTGAGCGCGCCGCAAGTCGAATTGTCGGCCGTTTTGAAAAATTAGAAAATGGTGATGGGCGAATTGTTGATGGGATGAACCAGTGGGGGCATAGCCTCAAAATTCCTTTCAGCTCAAGCCGAGCAGCTATTCACGGGGATCTGGTGGCGGCAGAGATTGTTCAATATCCAGGGAACGGCCAAGAATTTACAGGCAGAGTGATTGAAATCATTGGCGATGTAAATGACCCTCTCAACGATGTGAAGCGCGTGCTTCATTTACAAAAAATTCCCAAAGATTTTCCGCCGCTGGCTCTTCGTGATGCCGAGCTTTTACCCAGTCATGTTTTAGATAAGGAAATAGCCGGTCGAAAAGACTTGAGGGATTTGCCTCTCATTACTATCGACGGTGTGACGGCGAAAGACTTTGACGATGCTATTTATGTCACAACGAATTCAAAGGGATTTAAGCTTTGGGTAGCGATTGCAGACGTCAGCCACTATGTGCGCACAGGATCTGCACTCGATGAGTCCGCCTACGAACGCGGTACAAGCGTTTATTTTCCAAATTTCGTAGTGCCGATGTTGCCAGAAAAAATATCAAACGAACTATGTTCTCTAAAACCAATGGTCGACCGTTTATGTTTCGTTTGCGAAATGCAAATTTCCTTTCAAGGCGAAGTCGAAACCTCGGAAGTTTACGAAGGCGTCATGCACAGTCAGGCGCGGGTGACCTATGGCGAAGCGCAAGATATTCTCGACGAGGCCATCGAGCATGCGAAGCCGGAGGTTTCAAAAAATATTCGTGCGGCTTCCGATCTTGCAAAAGTTTTGATGGCCAAGCGCTTTCGTGAAGGCTCTTTAGAAATCAATGTGGGCGAAACCCAAGTCGTTGTGGATGAGGCCGGAAATCCCACGGACATCATTAGATCGCAGCGCGTGTTTTCGCACCGCTTGATCGAAGAGCTTATGTTGATTGCCAACGTGAGTGTTGCAAAAATTTTGCATAAGTCACAAATTCCTTCACTCTATCGAATTCACGAAACACCCGACAAAGAAGATATTGACCGCTTGCAAAGATTTTTGTCGAGTTTTGGCTCGCAAAAAACTATCCACATCAAAGACTTACAAAAAAAACTGACGAAAAGTTTGCAAGACTTCGAAAATAAACCAGAGGGTATAGTTCTCAACATCATGACTCTTCGTAGTATGAAGCAAGCCAAATACAGCCAAGAAAACATTGGCCACTTTGGTTTGGGTTTTGAGTACTACACACATTTTACGTCGCCAATTCGCCGTTATCCAGACCTCATCGTGCATCGCCTGTTAAAAAGCTTGAAATACAATTCCTACAAAAATGAGCAGATGAGCCCTGAGCGCGTCACGTCTGCGGGCACTTTTTTGAGTGCTTGCGAGCAGCGAGCAGTAAAATCCGAACGAATGCTAGTCTCCATCAAAAAAGCGCGCTTTATGCAGCAGCATCTGGGCGACGTTTTCGATGGGGTTGTGAGCAGCGTGGTTCGATTTGGAATTTTTGTTCTCTTGAAGCAATTCGACGTCGATGGTCTTGTGAAAGTAGAAAACCTCGGCAAGGACCAATTTGAGTTCGACGAAGAAAATCTTTTACTTCGCGGAAGAAAATCAGGGCTTATGTTTCGTATTGGTGACTCTATAAAAGTGCAGGTGGCGCAAACGAATACGATCGAAGGCCAGATTGATTTCGTTTTGGAGGGTGGCTCCCTCGCACCAAAAAAAGACTCCTCAAAACCGTTTCAAAAAGACAATAAAAAGCGTTTTGAGCTAAAAAAACTTATCAAAACTTCAAGCAGCGCCAGGCTCACCGGATCACGTAAAAAGAAGAAGACTCGCTGATTTTTCCGGGTATTTCAATTTATGATCTAATATAAAAAAAGTGCAAAGATTTAATCTTTGCACCCATTCAAGTGTCAATATCGTTTCCTGCTAATTATCCAATCAGCTTCAGAGCGAGATTGGTAATATTATTTGCTTGAGCTAGTGAGGCTGTCGAAGCTTGCAACATAACGTTGTTGCGAGTTAGCTCCGCTGTTTCCTCAGCGATATCTGCATCGCGAATTCGTGAATTTGCAGCTGATAAGTTTTCGTGGGCAATATTCAGGTTATTAATTGTCGATACCAGACGGTTTTGAAAGGCACCCATGTCTGCTCTCATTGAGTTAATGCGGACAAGAGATTCATCAATGACTGACAACGTGTTTCTTGCTCCCTCTCTATTCGCGAGAGTCTCTGCTGTTAAGCCTAAGGCCTCAACAGTGGAATCGGCGCTGGTTGCATCAAAAGCAATTCTATCTTGGAAAGGATCGTTATGGACCCCAACTTGGATTTCGTAAACACCGCCAAGGCCGTTTAAAAGTTCCTGGCCATTGTACTCAGTGACTTCAGCAACCCGCTGGATCTCTTTTTTCAAGCCTTGGAATTCCATATCGATAAATCCGCGCTCAACATCGCTCACGGTATCAGAAGCTCCTTGGATGGCCAACTCTCGCATTCGGATGAGCATGTTCGAAACTTCGTTCAAACCGCCCTCGGCAACTTGCGCCAGAGAAATACCATCGTTGGCATTTCGATTGGCTTGTTTGAGACCGCGGATTTGCGCTCTCAGGTTTTCTGAGATGGCGAGCCCAGCAGCATCATCGGCCGCCTTGTTAATCCGATATCCAGAACTCATTCGCTCTAAATTCGTCATCATGCTTCGATTGGTATTAAACAACTGCCGTTGGCTGTTTATGGAAGCGAGATTGGTTGATATACGCAATGACATACAGTTCCCCTTTTGCGTGACCAATCTTCCATGAGGTCTATGTTGACGTTTGGTTTTGTTGTCTTTTGTGTCAACAGCGTGTGCAATGTATCCAATAGATCGGAACACCCTGATACAATTTAAGTCTAGAATTGAGAAAATGGACGTTTGTGGAGTCCAGTTCCGTTTCATGCAGGCACGAAAAATAGACTAAATTGAAACAGGATCTTTTCAGGACTCGAGTAAATAAGACAATTTTCGGTACGAGCCCCGGCTAAAGTCCATCCAAAAAAAAAATAAAAATACCGAAGATAGTATGCATGCAAAAAAGCAAAAGTTTTTTTCTTATTTTGATCATTCTTTTTAATTGCTTCGCATTATGGGCAAAAGACAAGAAGGCTTTAGATTACAGAGTCTACGGAGCCTCTTTGTGGATAGACAATCTAAAGATGCCGATTACAAGTGGCAAAGCCATCTGGATCGACTCTATATTTGTTATATTTAAAGCAAACAAAGAGATCGGTATCAATGATGTCTATTCTAACGTTATCTTGCAGATCCACGATTCTAAGTCTGTAGGTACTCGAGCGGTGATCGTTGATTACGATATTTCGTCAGGTTGGCTGCTAGCCGAGGTCAAAAAGCAGGAAATCTCGGGGCCCCGACAGAAATTAAGTGTTCAACAGGTGGTCGAACTAGCTGTACAAAGCGAATTGATTGATTTCAAAGAAAGAAAGCTAACTTTTGCCGCACTTGAAAAGTTCGATCAAAACCGCCACACCCGAGGAGTGGCCGGGGAGAAAAATTTTTACGAAATGCTGGGTATTCAAATTAAAGAGTATGCGCAAAAAATGACGAATGCCTTTTTAAAAAGCCAAAGAAAAATTTTTTGGAAAAACAACATTTCCATGCCACTACCGCTGGTGGACTCGTGCGAAGTGGATGCAGAGTTGCTTATCAAGGCTAAACACAATTCACAATTAAAAATTGAACAAGCTTTTAAGTGTGGACTTAACGGGCCACGAGGGTCGAGGGAAGTTTCTTCTAACCTGCAACCAGAATATACGGTTTTAACAGGAGTGTTACAAACGGATGATGCTTTTTTAAAAGTACCAAGCGTGACTGCCAAGCTTTCTTTATTAGCTGCACAAATGGACGCCGACATCGTCAGTGGAATGACGCTGGGCCGTTGTATCGCTCATTGGATTGCTGAAAAACAACTTTATATGAAGTCGTGTGTAACGAAAAATGGGACTTTTAGCGACATTTATAACGGCTATCACTTGATGGGTTTTTATCACAACCAAAAAATTATTTATAAATTTCTGAAAACTAAAGGTTTTACCAAAGACAACCAAACTCAGATCGTCGAAAAAATGTTAAATGCCACGCGAGGAAGCGTTCTGTGACAAAGATAAGCGTTTTTATTGAATCAAAAGCTGGTGAACTTCTTGGAGAGGTAATCTCCTTTAAAGATAGGATATCGATCGGTTCAGGCGATGGTTGCTCGATTTGTTTAAAAAATTGCAAATTTGCCGAAGTGGAATGCGAAGTATATCTTTTGAATAACGAGTGTTGGTTGCAAGTCGGAAAAGACGGAGCGCCGGTCAGCTACGTTGGAAAACAGCACCGGTCCTTAAAAATCACCCAAAGTTCGCAGTTTTACACTAGAGACGTTGTTTTAAAGGTCATTCTTGATTCTGTTCAAGAATTCGAAAGCGAAGCCACAAAGATTGTGAACGAGACCCTGTTAGACACATCAGAACGTACGCGCATCGTCAGCAGTACTGCAACGGGGCATGCCGATGTGGCGTTAGACCTTTCTGCTATGGAGCGGACACGAGTCGTCTCCGCGTCTGAGCTGACTAAAATTGTAGCGGCCTCCGAGGAAACAAAAGGCGGGGAGGCAACGGAGCAGACGAGGATAGTGACTAGCATTTCGGCGACGAACGAACCGATTTTGGAAAATACGCTGACTTCCTTGGATGAAATTACCCAAGCGAGTCCGCAGATGAATTCGAAAGACGATACAAGGAAATACTATATTGGCGTTAATGAAGAGGATTTCCTAGATAAGATACAGAGTTTTTTTGCTCGGCAAAACTTTGCTGAATTGCTAGGCGGTTCGGCGAGATGGTATGAGCCTTTACATTTGAAGGAAAAAATTTTTCCGATCATCGGGATTGTATGTATTGCAGTGGCAATTTTTATCTACGCAAGTCGAGGGACCAAAAGTTCGCATCCTGAAATGATGGTCGAGACAAAAATTCCCACAAAAACGTTAAGCGTACCGGCCGAAAGTACTGATGTGAGTCGAACCGAAAATTCGACAAATGCTTCCATACAGACAAAAGAAGGGTACCTAAATGAGATGTCCAGTTTGTTTGATTAACGTCCGTAGCGCCTAAGTATTAAGAATTTTTAATAAAATACCGATGCCTGCATTGGAGAAAATTATATGCCATTTGATCGTAAAAAACATGGAAAAGAATCGCAAGATTCAATGTGGACCTCTTATTCCGACTTATTTTTAGGTTTGTCGGTTGTTTTCCTACTTCTTTATGTTTCTGCAAGTTTAAAGCAAGGCACTGAGGGCTACCGAAAGCAGCAGGAATACAAGGAGTTGTCGAAAATTAATCAGGATCTTAAAGAACAAATTAAAGTGTATGATTCTCTCAAAAAAAACTATCTCGAAACGCAAGCCTCCGAGGGCGAAAAAGAGACTTACGAAAAACTTATGGGACAGTTAGATCTGTTGCAAGACGAGTCCCAAAAAGAAAAAAAAGAACTTATGAAACAGGCTAAAGACTTGCAAAACAAAGAAGTGGCACTGAATCAGTACCAGCAGATCGTGCGAAATATTATTAATTCGAGCATGTTATCTAAGGGAAGAATTAAACAGCGTGACACTCTCATCGAGAAAAAAGAAGTTGTCATCGATCAGAAGAATACTGAAATTGAATCTTTAGCGCATCAGATAGGCGAGAAAAAGAAGGCTCTGGAGGAGGGGCGTGCCTATGCTGAGAAGCTCGAAAGTAATTTAGACGACAAACTCAGTGAGCTACAAAAAGCCTATAAAAAGCAGAAGATGACGCAAAAAAAATTCTTATCTCAAAAGCAAAAGCTACAAGCCGACTACGAGCAACGGATGGGGTCTCTGAAGGAAGCTAACGCGCAAACAGAAGCGCAGCTAAATTCATTAAGTAGCGATCTTGAGCAAACCAAAGGTAAACTTGGAAAAGTAAATCAAGAACTTGAGCAAGCAGGCCAAAATATTTCTGATCTCAAAGGAAAATATGCTGGAGCAGTCGGACAAGCACAAGAGCTTTCCGGTAAATATGCACAGGCAGGCCAAAAAATCTCCCAGCTCAGCGGCGATTTAGCAAAAGCTCAGGAAAATCTCAACGCAAAAAAGAAACTTGCGGAAGGAATAAAAGGGGCGTTTGCAGCCAAGGGAATCAAAGCCGAAGTGGATGAACGTAGTGGTGATGTTTTGTTATCGTTCGGCGAAGAGTATTTTGATACAGGAAGAGCGATCCTAAAGCCTGGAATGAAAAAAGTTTTGGAACAGACGGTGCCTGAATACTCGAAAAGCCTTTTCCAAAACAGGGCTATTGCCTCAAAAATATCGAACATCGAAATTATTGGGTTTGCCTCTCCAACCTACAAAGGAAAATATATCGACCCGACCAAATTAAGTGGAGAGGATCGTGGAGCCGTTAACTATAATCTCGATTTGAGTTACCAAAGAGCCCGGTCAATTTTTGATCACGTCTATAGCAATATGACATTTGAACATAAAAAGGAAATGTTGCCCTTGATTAAGGTGGCTGGTCGCAGCTTTCTATCAAACAAAGAGCGAAACGTCGCGACTTCAGGGGCGGAAGATTTTTGTCTCAAGAATGATTGCTCAAAACTGCAAAAAGTTATTATTAAATTTAATTTGAAAGATTAGGAGAACACGATGAGCGGTATAGACCATAGCTTGAACGAGGTATTTAGTCAGTTTGTAACTGTTGCGAAAGCAGTGCATCTGCCCACAATGCTATTAATGTTTGCAGCTGGAGCCTCACTTCGATGGCTGACTTATAAAATGGTTTACAAGTATTATTACTTCGCTCGGGAATTTGAAAACCGAGTCAGTCAGTTTTTATCCGAGCAGAGTCCCAAAAAAACGACACAATACTCCTTCTACGTACTATGTAAAAAGCTTTTAGAGAAAACTTTTTTCGAGACCACGTCTGCACGCGAGAAAAAGAGCAAAGGTGAATTCGATCGGATCGTGCTTGTAGATGACAGACTGTTCTTAACAAAGTGGGGAGCTTCTTGGTTTGTAGTGAACTGTTTAAAACAAATTCGTTTTTTACAGTATGGGAGCAGTGATCCAAAACTGATGAATATTACAAAGACACTTTTAGGTAAAAACCCGGTATTTAATAGACTTTTTGGTGTTATACCGCTTGGTGGACTTAATGAATTTTTAAACATGTTACCTGGACTTTTTGTTATTGGTGGTATTTTCGGAACATTTTTAGGGGTCATGAAGGGATTACCTGGATTAAGTGCGATGGACTTAAGCGATCCAGCAACAACAAAGACAGTCATGGATTACTTCCTAGTTGAAGTTTCTCTTTCCATGGGTGCGTCGGTTACGGGTATTCTGTTGAGTGTCATGATGACTGTCATCAACGTTTCATACAATCCGGAACGCCTGTACTCAGATATGACAGAACGATTAGAAAATAATTTTGATTTGATTTGGAATTACGCGACGAACAACGAGGTTCCTTCAGATCTAAAGTCGTTCGACGAGAATCGAAGTCCTGATGAGGTTCTGGCTGAGGCTAGTGTTATTCAGGAGTTTAAAAAGCATACAGGAGATTATGATAAGAGCGCTTAGTTTAAGGAGAAGTTACTTTGTTTTCGATTAAGGTTAAGAAAAACAACTCATCCGAGCTTTTCACGGCTAAGGGCCCAGAATTCATTCTTGGGCGGGCTCCGGATTGCAATATAGTAATCGCTTCTGATGTCATTTCGCGCCATCATCTCAAAATTGTTGTAACCCCAGAAGAAGTGTTTATTCTTGATTTGAAATCAGCCAATGGCACCTTTGTTGACGGACATCGCGTGACCCCCCAACAACCCTATGTTGTAACAGATAAAAGTGAAATTAGACTTGGCAATATGAAAGAATCCATCTGGGTGTTTGATCCGAGGCAAGAACAAGAAAATATAGTGCCGACTCAAAAAGAAGTTTTGGAAAAAAACGCAGTTTCTAAACCGCAGTCTACGGCTTTTAAAATAGCTACAGCGACCCCGGAATTGTCCTTGCAAGAGGTTGGTAAAAAAGCCGAGGCTATTTTAGATAATGCAAAAAAGAAAGCCCGAGAAATATTAGCCTCTGCGGAAGAAGAAACAAATAAGAAATCCGCAAAGATGCTCGAGAACGCTGATGCGACTATTCGAGATGCAAAAGAACAAGCGGAAAAGATTATCGTGAACGCCGAGGAATCCACAAAAGTTATCATAAAAAAGGCAAAGTTTGACGCCGAAACCATAGTGGACAAAGCAAATGTACATTCAAAGCAAATCATTGATAAATCGCTCATGGAGGCGGATTTAGCTGTCGCCGAAGGCAGAAGACGCGGCGAAAGTCTTGTTAAGAGTGAACTCTTACAAATTGAAAATGAGAAGATAAAACTAAAAGAGATTTGGCTCGAAGAAGAAAAGAGACTGCGTGCTGAATTTTCCAAGCAGAAAGACGAGGAAAATTCGAAGCTTAAAGAGCAGCATTTTGAAGAGCGGGAAAAAGTCAGAAAAGAGCTGGACGAAAAGCGAACACAGTTTGCTAAAGAATTGCTGAAAAAACAAGAGACTTTACGTATAGAAGAGTCGGACCTGGTAAGCAGAAAGTATATCATCGAAAACGAAATTGAATCGATGCAGAATAAGCATGAGCAACTTAAGAACGACTATGCCCAAAAAAGTTTGGCTTTGAAAATTCAGTACGAGGATGAAAAAGGGAAATCTGAGATCTCAGTCGGAGCTCTAAAAAAGAAGTACGACACAGAAATGGAAATTTACAAAAAGAATGAACTTGAACGAATGCAATCGTTTGTAAAGCAACATCAAGGCGCCCTTGATGAAACCAAAAAGATGCAAACCTTTAAGGCCAACTATTCGTTGAAGAAATCTATCGCAGCCGCTTTAGACAAAGAACTCGGTGAACAATTAGATAAAGAACAGGTAAGCAGTCTATTAGAAAGAGTCAGCGCCCGGATTGATCAGACGATGGATCAAATCGAGGAAGAAAAAAGGACTGATGAAAAGTCGTCCGAACAATCGTCTGAAAAAACAGTAGAAAACAGGAATTCGAAAACAGCTACGATCTTTGCCGTCAGCCTATGTGTTGCACTCCTGGGAGTTTTCTTATTTTGGGACCCGATCTATCAATCGCTCCGCAAGAGCGAAACCTATGCAAAATTTATGTTTGATAAAATGCAAATCGAAAGTGTATATGTGCCAATCCAGAGCACAGCTTGGCGCAACTCTTATCGAGAGCGTGTCCTGTATCTGAAGGATTATGTGGACTTCAAAACAAATTCACTTTATCTCGATAAGTGGACTCAACACCTGACCAATATTGAAAATGCTCAATCGCTGCGTTTATCCGAGGACGAGATGGTCCAATTCCTTGCTCGTGAGATAAACCTCGTAAGCCAGCTCGCAGAATTACAAAAATCAATCGACGCCCGTCAGCTTGATTTAGGATTGGCTAAATTAAAGGCAGCAGAAGATGAAGCTGTCGCAGATTTTACGAAGACTTTAAAGTCGAAAGAAAATTTGCAGAAAGTTTTTGATTGGGAAAAACAGTTTGTCATGGAGCACATGACTCGTCTACAGCAGCAGCGACTTCCTACCGGAACAAAGTAAGTCTTTTCAGTTCACCCATCTCCTTGACATTTGATCTCATAGAAAAATAGCTGGACATTAATCTAGTTTTATCAAAATGAGATAAATAAACCTAAAGACTCAGAATGAAACGCCGATGAGTAATACAAGAGTAACTGCCCATAGAGTTAACTCTTAAAGTATCAATGGATGATACGTCAGTGTTTCAAGGAGGAAGTTGTGGGTTTGCGTATTAACACAAACACAGCCGCTTTAAACGCACAAAGAAATTTGTACGGAACAAAGTTGGCATTAGATAAAAGCTTGGAAAAGCTTTCTTCAGGGTACCGAATTAATCGTGCCGGTGACGATGCCGCGGGTTTAGCCATCTCAGAAAGTTTGAGAGGGCAGATTCGAGGATTGAAAATGGCATGGCGAAACGCACAAGATGGCGTCTCCATGATTCAGGTTGCTGAAGGTGGTTTACAAGAAGTCAGTAACATCCTCATCAGATTGAGAGAATTGGGTGTACAGGCAGCTTCGGACACGGTCGGACCCATCGAAAGACAACTTATCAATGTTGAATACCAACAACTACTTGATGAAATTGATCGAATCGCGGATTCAACGGAATTCAACGGAACGCCACTTTTGAGTGGAACCGGTGCGGTTTTAGATTTCCAGGTCGGAACACGAAATGATCCAAATATCGACAGACTTTCATTTGATGCCTCAAAGGCTGACGCGAACAGCGCAGCACTGGGAGTTAACCTTACAACGGTGGCCGACAAAGCTTCCTCACAGAATGCTTTATCTGCCATAGACGAGGCCATCGTAGCGGTTTCGGCAACACGAGCAGACTTTGGAGCTATGCAGAATCGATTGCAATCGACGATTAATAATCTGTCGATCTCTCTCGAAAATATGCAGGCAGCAAACAGTCGAATTCGTGATGTTGATGTCGCAGAAGAAACGGCTGAAATGACCAAACAGAATATTCTTATGCAAGCAGGAACTTCTGTTTTGGCTCAGGCCAACCAAACTTCTAAAAATGCACTTCAATTACTTAACTCAGCCTTCGGATAACGAAGGTTGAATTTAGAAAAAATATTCCTGAGCCTTCTCCCCCTAGTAGAGCTGGTTCAAGACCTGTCCCAACTGCTCCCGGGATTACGACGTCATTCGTAATCCTGGATTTTAGCATTATAAATTAACCAACAAACTATCCCCTCAGTCAAAATAGCGACACTTCTAACTTACAAGCGACAGAATAATTACGTCCAGTATGATCAAATATCTTACTCGGGTCCGTTAAAAGCCGCTTCACACGTTGGCACTGTTTATGCTTTAGAGTCTTATAGATGAAACCATTCTCCGTACTAAACTATTGTCGAGTCTTGGAAATTACGTTCGTAATTTATACGAGTGCGGCTCTTCTTTCGCCAAAAAGTTATGCTTCTGGGGAAACAGAAATAAACCATTTAAACGAAGTGACCCACCTTGAGATGCAGGACATTGCACCGGCAGACTACCAACTAAAAAGAACCGGTGAGAGGCTTGAGTTAAGCGTAGAAGCTCTGACGGAGGGGGAAAAGAAGAAACTGATTATCTATTCAGATCGTTTCATAAAAAAAATTGAAATACAAAAAAATACATCTCTGAGCAAAGACATCATCACTTTTTACCTAGCGGACAAGGAATTGGAAGTTTTTGACTATCTCACTGACTCTCCATCTTCGCTATCGCTTGATTTTTTTGCAAAAGATGAAACGAAAGAAGCCGACGCCGAGTATGAAATGGCTCAAAGGCTTATCAAAAAAACAGTCGTTAAAAAAGCGGAAGGTAGCAATGCAAAAAGCAAAACTCCGAGCAGAGACTTAGCATCGGCGGAGTTCATTCAAACAATTGGACACGTCACGATCACCGGGGATACGGCCGACGTTAAAAATCAGGCAAAAAGCGAAGATGAGAAAAATCAAAAGAAAAAAGAAGTAAATGCAGAACTTTTGCGAATCATTCGTTTAGCTAAGCAGGATGCCGATGACATTCTTAAATTTAACACGGACAAGCTTCATTTTAGTAAAGATTCCCTTATCGAGGGAAAAAACAAAATTTATATCAAATACCCTGTCTTACTAAATGAACACAAATATATATCAGAGGTTTTGCAGAAAGATATTAAATACGAAATTAAAGAACAGAAAGACGAGGTCGGCAAAGACTTCTCAAAAGTGAGGAAGTTTTACACCGCTGGTGATTTTAGAAATTTTTTGAAATCGAAAAAAATATTCCAAAAGCGACATCCAAATTCAAAATTCGAAGAGATGATCGTTTATATGGAAGCCGATGCGTATTTGGAACTCTATAAAAATGAAAAAGAAAAAGTATTTTTCAACCGTGCCTTGAAAATTTACGATTCTCTGCTTAGCAAATATCCAAACTCGCAGATTTCTGAGAGGACATTGCTACTTGCTGCTTATCTGCGCTTGAAAGACCAGCAATATTTTGAGGCATCGCGAAATTTAAAGCTTTACACTCAGAGATACGAAAAATCGCCACTGCGCGAAAACATCGAGCTTATTTTAGCTCAATCTCTTGTTCGACTCCATGAGTATGGCGATGCGAAAAAAATCTATGCTGGCCTCTTTAAGTCGGATAACCAAGAAATTCAGTCTGCTGCCTATTATGAATACGGAAATATTTATTTTGAAGAAAAAGATTATTTAAGTGCGATCACTTCCTACGAGACAGCCCTCAAATTATATCCAAACGATGATAAAAATTATGAGAATATCTATTTCAATTTGGGCGAGACCGAGTTTCTCGTTGGAAATTATAAAGCGAGTCTTAACTTTTTACGTAAATTTATTGAGCAACATCCCCAACATGAATATGCATCTTATGCCTGGACACGAATGGGTGAAATATTTGAGTTATCCGAAGTTGATCAGAAAATTTGGAAGGGCTACTACAACGAGAGCCACTTCCGCTTCCATAATCATCTTGGTGGCGCCGTTGCAAAGATCAATCTTCTGTATCACCAGGCTATCGCAGATCATAAGAAGTTTGATTATCTTATAGACCAAATAAAGAAATTCGAAGACCAGATTCCACTAAAACAATCCAACGAATACCTCGCATTTAAAGTGTCAGATGCCTTCTACGAAATTGGTAGATATAAAGAATCAACGCAAACGTTGATGGACAAATTTAAGACCGGGCACATGCCCGAGCACGCTGAGAAATTTCACAAGAGAATTGGCCGTGGACTGGCTGCGCAGTTACGATCTGCCGTCGATGGAAAGCAGATTGTACTAGGTCTAAAGATTTTTGATGAGATCGATCCTTTGTGGTTGAAAAAATCAGAGCGTTTTGATTTCAGCTTTTATAAAGGTGAGCTGTTTCGAGAAGCAAACATGTGTCAACGGGCTCAAAACCAATACGAAATTTATCTTTCCGAATACGAAAAAATTCCTAAAAAAGATGAATTAGACAAGAGCCAACGGCTCCCGTACCTCTCAGAGGTCTATCTGAAAAGCGCTATCTGTCTTCATCAGCTCGATCAGCAGTCAAAGACGCAAGATATGCTGTCGAAGGTGGATACAAATACTCTTTCGCCCCAAGAGCTCGACCACTACAACCTTTTGCAGGCCGACATAGCCACTAAGAACGTGAATCCTGATGGGGCCCTCAATTTTCTGGCGAAGATTCAAAACCAAAATTTATCTACTTTGAACAGAAAAATCGACATTTTGGATTCGAAAGGTCTCAATAAGGAGGCGGTGAGCGCGATCGACAAATTCATCGAAGGAAATTCGCTGGATGAAAAAGATCGGTTCTCGCTTCTTCGAAAAAAACTTTCAATCTTAGAGAAAACGAAAGATAAAAAACTACCCCAGTTTTTACAAAGTTTTTATGAAGAATTTAAAACCAAGAATTTTGATTTCGATCGAGAAAAGTACATCCTCTACGGAAAACTTTTAGACCAGAAAAAAATGAAAGATGCAGAAGAAGTCTTCTCGAAAATAAGGGGAGATAGCTATTGGGCAAAGCTGGCAGCAGAAAAAAAGACCTCCGCTCAATGGGGACAAAAATACCAAAAATTCGTGGATCGAATTCCGGCAATGCAAAAATCAAAGGAGTCTGGTGATGATAAAGACGCAAAATGAGCAAATGAAAAGTGTCATAGCTTTGCTGGACAACGTTGCTCAAGCTCGTTCCACCATTCTTTTATGCGGTGAGACCGGCGTGGGTAAAGAAGAGATGGCTAAGTATATTCATCGTGTGAGCCCGCGTCGCAAAAAGCCGTTCATAGCGGTCAATTGTGCGGCTTTTCCATCAGAGCTTTTAGAAAGCGAGCTGTTTGGTTCGCAAAAAGGCGCATTTACTGGCGCGCACCAGGACCGCATGGGTCAGATCGAGGCTGCGAACGACGGCACATTTTTACTCGACGAAATTAGCGAGATGCCCTTTGAGCTTCAGGGAAAACTGCTTCGAGTTATTCAAGAGAAAGAAATCGTACGTCTTGGAAGCAATGAGCCCAGAAAAGTCGACGTGCGCTTTATTTGCACAACGAACAAAGATCTTAAGGAAATGGTGAAAAGTAATTTGTTTAGGAGCGATTTATTTTACCGCATCAATGTGGTCCCGGTAAAAATTCCATCGCTCAAAGAACGTTACGAAGATATGGAAAGTATCACCCAGTACTTGGCCGAAAAATTTAGCCTAGAAAATGGAGTGGCTTGCAAGCAGATCGACGCAACGGCTTTGGCAAAAATAAAAAAGTGGTCGTGGCCTGGCAATATCAGGGAATTACAAAATGTGATCGAACGAAGCGTTCTTGCCTGCGGCAATTCGCTCCTCGAAGCTAAAGATATTCTCATCGACGGCTTTCAAGAGGTTCGGCATTTGAGATTAGAACCTGGGATGACTATTCAAGAAGCTGAGAAAATGTTGATTTTCAAGACGCTCGAACACACCAAAAGGAATAGAACACAAGCCGCAAAGCTTTTGGGGATTAGCATTCGGACGCTTCGAAACAAGTTAAACGAGTATAAACTGGAGGGGGATAATGAATCAGATTTTCGATAAAACTCTAAGAGCGTTAGCAACTTCGAACAAAGTACGCGAAGTAAAACAAGGAGTTTTATCCGCCAACGTCGCAAACGCTGAAACCCCGGGCTATCATGCGCAAAAAGTAGACTTCGAGTCGGAATTGAAAAGAGCGCTCAGTTTGGATGAAGGATCTATTGAATCAGTCAAGGCGGATATTTATGACAATCCCGAAGTGGATGTTTCTAACGATGGAAACACCGTGGACTTAGAAAAAGAATTATCGAGCATGGTCGAAAACAACATCATGTACAGAGCAGCCAATCAGCTCATTAGTAAAAAACTCGCATCCTTAAAGTATGTTGCTTCGGATGGGGGTAGATAATGGATTTTGGAACTGGCTTTAGGATAAGTAGTAGCGGTATGAACGCGCAACGTGTTCGCATGAACACGATTTCAAGCAACATCGCCAACATCAATACTTTGAACACACCAGAGGGTGGGCCCTACCGCCGAAAAGAAGCGATCATGCAGGCATTGCCTGATGCAAAATCGTTTAGCGAAATGATGTTAAAGGATCCAAGCCACTCAATGAATCGCGTGCAAGTTACAGATATTCACGTTGATACCGGGGCACCGCTGATGAAGTACGAGCCTGATCACCCGAATGCAGACGAAAGTGGAAATGTGGCCTACCCGAACATAAATTTAATGGAAGAAATGGCGAATATGATTCAAGCAACACGGTCTTATGAGGCTAACGTCTCGGCCTTGAACGCGACTAAAGACATGGCTATGTCGGCATTAAATATTGGAGAATAATTTATAGTTTTAAATTTGCGAGTTTGAGTTAAAATAAAAGGAAGGATTTGCCATGGACGGTTTATCGATAAAAAATTCTAATCTTAGTGACGGTATTGGGAAACTTTCCAATGCTGTGAGCCCTCTTAAGCCAAACGCAGGAGTCAATGAGGCCGGCGATTCCTTCGCAGACACATTAAAAAATGCGGTTGGAAAAGTAAATGAGTTGCAACAACAAGCTGATGTAAAAATGCAGCAACTAGCGACCGGCGAAACAACAGACATCGCCGATGTGAAAATTGCAGCCGAAAAAGCAGACATTGCTCTTCGCTTAATGACTTCTGTAAGAAATAAAATGATCGACGCTTATCATGAAATTATGAAAATGCAGGTTTAATAGGGAGCACTTGTGAAGAATTTATTGAATGTCTTGTTTTTGCAATTAAGGGACTTCTTTAAGAGTTTGACTCCTCTTAAGCGAGTGTCCGTTATAGCAAGTGCCGCTGTGGCGTGTGCTGCACTGATCACTATCTCGATCATGGGTGGAAAAAAAGACTATGTCATCTTGTTGAAAGATGTTGGCCCAGATCAATCCATTTCGGTGATCAACATTTTGGAAACTAAAAAGATTCCTTATCAACTAATCGATAGTGGCAAAACAATTATGATTCCTAGTAGCTTTTTACCATCGACTCAAATGTTGATTATGTCTGAAGTGGGATCTGACAAGTTGAGCCAGGGATTAGAGTTATTCGACAAACAGAATTTTGGAACTACCACCTATGAACAAAAGATTAAGTACCAGCGGGCCATTCAGGGCGAGCTCACTCGCGCTATCAACACGATCGATTCGGTCAGTCGAAGTAAAGTGATTTTGGCGATTCCAGAGAAAAAAACGTTTCTTTCAGAAAACGACACTCCTCCGACGGCTTCGGTCATCATCGAGCTTCACCAGGGCAAGGTTCTGAGTGAGGAACAAGTAAGAGGTATCACCTATTTGGTATCTAGCTCAGTGGAAAATTTAAAATCAGAAAACGTGTCGGTTGTTGATTCTCGAGGAAGGGTTTTATCGAAAAAAGGCAGTTCATCCATGGCTGATTCCGCCGAGATGATGGATTCTCGCCGCAAAATCGAAAACTACTTTCAAGAAAGAATTGAAAGTATTCTCGCTAAGGTCGTTGGCGAAGGGAAAGTCATTGCAAGAGTTAGCGCTGATTTAAACCTAAAACAAACGTCAAAAGTAGAAGAGCTTATCGACCCAGATAAAGCCGCTATTAAATCGACATCGTCCGACCAAGAAACGATGGCGGGAAATCGCTCAAATCCGACTGGTGTGGCCGGCGCCAGAGCCAACTTACCGGGTGCCAATGAGGCTGGAAACGTTGTCTTTAATCAGGATATTAACAAGGAGCAAAAAAGCGTCATCTACGAAATTCCAAAGACGACAGTAAACGTCAGTGAAGCGGCAGGCGGGATCACCCGCATCAGTGTAGCAGTCATGGTTGACGGCATGATGGTTGACGTTAAAAACGGCACCAAGACCGAAAAAAAGTGGCAGCCAAGGAGCCCTGAAGAGGTGGCTCGTCTCGAATCCATTGTCAAAAGCGCTATAGGTTTCGACGAGAAACGGGGAGATTCTGTAAAAATCGATTCGTTTGAATTTGCTAAAGTGACGATGGATGACGCTGATATTATTTCCAGTGAACTCTACAGACAAAAGATGATTCGCTTTGTTCTGAGCTGGGTATTGGCGGCACTAGGTCTGCTACTCGTCTACTTGTTTGTTATCCGTCCATTCAGTTCTTGGGTTACGGACAGCTTTCAAGAGTCAATTGAGGATATGCTTCCCAAAACTATCGAAGAGCTTGAAGAATTGCAGTCCATTGATAATCGCTTGCCGGGAATGAATAACCTTGTGCCGGTGTTAGAGTCGCCGATCGATCCAGAAAAAGCTGAAAGCGAAATCCTGAAGGATCGAATTTTGACTTTGATTCAAGACGACACCGAAAAAGCATCTGGCGCCCTTAGTCTATGGCTTGTAAGGAGAGATATATAATGTCGGCAACAAAATTAAAAAAAGTTGAGAGTATCGATTTTCGTAAGCTGAAGGGATTTGAAAAAGCGGCAATTCTTGTCAACTATCTTGGTGCAGAAGCTGCAAAGATGTTTTTCAAAAACATGGATGATGCCGATCTGAAGAAAATTCTTTCCCTCATGAGCAAATACCGAGTTGTTCCCATCGAAATTACTAAAAAAGTCCTTGAGGAATTCTACGAACTCGTCAGTGAATCTGAAGACTATATTTTTTCAGAAAAAGTGGGTTCTCGAGAAATCATAACCGAGGCCTTAGGCGAAGAAAAAGCCCGTCATATTTTGGGCCACATGGACTATGCAGTTCGACAGACTCGAAGCCTTGAAAGCTTAGAGATGGTTGATGCAAAAACTCTAGCTAACTTTCTCATCAGTGAACATCCCCAAACGATCGCCGTTATCCTAGCTCATTTAGAAATTGAAAAAAGAGGAGACGTGCTCAAGCGTCTGCCCGATGGCTTGCAAGGAGAGGTTGTTTTACGTCTTGCAAATCTTGAACACGTTTCTCCCGAACTCTTAGCCGAAGTGGACAAAGTGTTAAAAGATGAGCTGTCAAATGTCGGTACGGTTGACAACGCCCAGCTTGGTGGCGTTCAGGTTGTGGCAGAAATGTTGAATATGATGGACAAAAATACCGAAAAAACAATTCTTGGTGTCATCGAAGAGCGTGATAAAGAAATGGCCGACGAAATCCGTAAACTCATGTTTGTTTTCGAAGACATTGGAAAAATTGACAACAAAGGCATTCAACTTCTTCTCAAAGAAGTTCCGAACGATAAGTTGTTATTGGCACTCAAAACCGCCAACGAAGAAATTAAAGCGAAAGTCTTTGCCAATATCTCTAAACGTGCTGCCGAGATTCTCAGCGAAGATTTAAACTCGCTGGGCCCTGTGAAAGTGGCAGATGTGGAATCCGCGCAGATGGAGATTGTCAACGTGGCTCGCCGGCTCGAAGCGGAAGGAAAAATCGCCATAGCGAGAGGTGGTTCAGAAGATGTCTTCGTTTAAAATTGCCTCGCCAACAAAAATCGAAAACCACGTACCGGAGGATTTGGAAACACTAGCTTCTCCGCAAAGCCGTGCTTTTTTTGGCGATCAAACTGACATCAAAAAAGATTTCTTCGTCCTAAATCCTGAAATCTCGCACTTTATTGGTTTAACTGCGGCCAAAACAAAAGAAGAAAAGCGACGTTTCGATGCTGAAGTTTTAATGTACGTGCAAAAGATAAAGGACAATGCATTTCAGGAGGCCTACGAACAAGGTTTGCAAAAAGGAATCGAAGAATCAAAAAAAGAAGCCTTCAATCAGGCCAAACAAGAAATCGGCATGCGTCTGCGCTCCTTCACTGAAATTTGCGAAAAGATAAACAGTATGACAAAGTTGATTTTTGAACAAAACGAAAAAGATATAGTAGATCTTTGTTATTTAATGGCAGAAAAAGTTGTTCAAAAGACGTTAATAAGAGAACCCGAAATGGTATTCAATGTGTTTCAGAATGTATTAAAAAATCAGTCTGTGACGCAGATTCAGGTTTCTGAAGAGGACTTCAGTTATTACGAAAAAAATAAAGTAGAAATCGGATTAGATATTGACCTAAAAAATATTAATATTTTAGCCAACCGTGATTTACGGTCTGGAGATGTTCTTTTTTCAAATGACCTTGGCATTCTAGATGGCACTCTCACTTCAAGACTCGAAATGTTGCGACAAATCGTAACCGAGGTCGAAAGCTGATGCATCTTAACTTACGCAAGCTTCACAATCAGATTCAAGATGCCGACCTTTTTAAAAAAAAGGGAAAAATTACGGATGTCACGCAGCAGGTATTACAGGGTTACTTGCCAGACGCCCAAATTGGATCTTTATGTCAAATTGACGCTGGCTCTCATGCAGATCCGTGCTTGGCCGAAGTTGTCGGCTTAAAAAATGGAAAAGTGATCCTCATTCCTTACAACAAAATATCGGGTGTCAGCGTTGGAAATCAAATTGAACTGCGAAGGCAATCAAACGATTGTCTCGTAGGCCCCGAGCTTTTGGGCAGGGTTGTTGATGGGATGGGTCATCCTATCGATCAGTTGGGTGAAGTTAGATGCAGATATCATCGTCCGCTTTGGAAAAATTCTACCAATCCGCTTGCACGACGTCCCATCGATCAGCCTCTTGATTTGGGTGTACGCGCAGTCAATGCCTTCAATACGATCGGTCGCGGGCAACGGGTGTCCATTATGGCTGGCTCGGGCGTAGGAAAGTCGGTTCTCATGGGAATGATGGCTCGTTCAACGGAGGCCGATGTTATCGTGATTGCTATGATCGGCGAGCGAGGTCGTGAGGTGAAAGAGTTTATTCAAGATATTCTTGGTATTGAAGGGCAAAAAAAATCTGTCATCGTTGCTGTTACCAGCGACCAGAGTCCTTTATTGAGAATGCGTGGTGCGCAGCTTGCAACAACAATTTCTGAATATTTCAGCGAACAAGGACAGCAAGTTTTATTGATCATGGATTCTCTTACGCGTTTTGCCATGGCCCAGCGCGAAGTTTCCTTACTTTCTGGCGAACCACCTGCCATGAAAGGCTACACAGCAAGCCTCTATCCAACACTTTCAAAACTGTTAGAGCGAGCCGGCAATTTTGAATCTGGTGGAAGCATCACTGGCATTTATACTGTCCTCGTCGAAGGCGACGATATGGACGACCCCGTGGCGGACACAGTTCGTTCGATTGTCGACGGTCATATTGTTCTGACGCGAAAACTTGCACAGCAAGGACATTTTCCATCTATTGATATTTTACAAAGTTTGAGCCGGGTTATGGATAAGGTGGTAAGCCCGGACCATTTAGCCGCGTCTAGAAAGTTAAAACGAAAACTGGCAATTTATCGTGAAGCCGAAGACTTAATAAATGTTGGCGCTTACAAAAAGGGTTCAAACCAGGAAATCGATGAAGCAGTTTCTTGCTATGGGGACTTAAATCGATTTTTGCGCCAGGACTTAAACCAACCTGCCAACTATATGGAAACTGTTTCAGAAATGCTTTCGATTGCGCTTCGCTATAACGGAGACATGAAGTGAAGAAGCATCAGTTTCGTATGGAATCATACCTTAAAATAAAAGAGTTCGAAGAAAAGATGTCATGGAGTGAGGTGCTCATCCAAATGGGTCGAGTGAATGCCTTGATGCAAAGAATTACGAAGCTGAAAGATCAGCAAAAAAGCATTCGGCAGAAAACATCGCTCATCGGTCAAAACCAAGGGCCTCAAATTTACGAACTTTCCCTTGCAGGGGAATCCCTTGAAGGTACGAAAGCAAAAATTGAAAGTCTTTTATTGGAACTCAGAAACGAAGAACGCATTTTGGAACGTCTGCGATTGAAACATGTTGAGGCAAAAAAAGAGCTAAAATCTATTGAGAAGCTCAAAGAAAATAATTTGAAAGACTATAAAATTCTAAGAGACAAAAAAGACTTAAAAATCACTGCAGAAGTTGCCTTGCAGATGCACAATCGAGGAAGGGTAGAGAATGAATAATTATCAGAAGCATTTTCAAAAAATGAAAAAACAAAAAAAAATGAGTTTAGGTTATCAATCTGGAAAGATAAAAAAGGAGAGCCCTTATCTACAGTTTTTAGGACTTGCAGCTCTCCTTGCTTTTTGTTTAACCCTGTACGGCATTTTGTACCCTGAGAACATAGAAAAAATGTCACAAGTACGGTTGAGTTTATTCTCTAAAGGTCTGGCTGCAGAAGTGGAAGAAAAATCCCCGTCTGGGGAGGCAGTAAAGGAAAAAAATGCCTCAGCACCGAAAATCAAATCTGCGGCAGAAAATAAAAAAAATAAAGGTACGGTTGAAAATAACCCAAGTCATGTTGAACAGTTACTTGAAAAAGAAAAGGAACTTGTTGAACGCGAAAAAAGAGTAAAAGAAATGGAAGAGAAATTGCAACAAGTTCAAGTAGAGATGGAAGGTAAAATGGCTCAACTCGACCAAACACGTCGGGACATTGCAAGCAGGCTTGAGTCGCGCGTGGTTGAAGAAGAGGAAAGTATTGAAAAATTAGTTGGAGTTTATTCGAATATGAAACCGCAAAGTGCGGCAATGGTCATTTCGAAACTCGATGAGGGATTAGCCATTGCGGTTCTTAAAAAAATGAAAAAACAGGACGCGGGAAATATTTTAAATTATTTGGATGCGCAAAAAGCAAAAGTTCTATCAGAAAAGTATTCAGGATACTAAAGAGAGAAGGCGAAGCATGGTTTCAAATTCAATTTCACCATTAGAAGCAAAACCTTTGGAAAGCAAAAGAGCGCCCAAAAAGTCAAAAAGCGAAGACGATTCATTTAAAAACGAAATGCTACAAAATGAAAAGCGCATGAAGAAAAAAATCATAGACGGTCGCGAAGCAACAGCAAATGCCAATTCGCAAAGATCTGAAAAAACTCCACTTAAAAGAGACCAACTTGCTAACGGATCTTCACGCTCCCCGAAGCTGCCGGCAGCGCAGAGTGCAACGGTCATTAATGAAAACAAAATGTCACAGGGAGTGCCCCCCACCGCAACAAGCGCCGCAAATAACGAAATAGGGCTAGAGATGACGGCCGAGTTGCAAGCATCGGCAATAGATGTTGGATCCCTGCAAAAGAAGGAGGGAAAGCTAAGTATTGAGGGTATGCAGCTTGTGCAGCCACAAATGATGCAGACTTCGACGGCTCTTCCCGAAATGAGTGTTGAAGGGGGAGCAGCTCGGACCTTAACGTCGGAGACTCTTTTATCTACCGCGCCAGTTGGAATTGAGCAAAAGCCGTCTGATCTCTTATCGCAAGATTCCTCTCAAGACTTGAGTGAATTTAGCGCGGGCAGCGAACTCTCCCCAATGCAAAATGCCATGGTGAAAGAAAATGCCACTATACAGCAAGCCTTTGCCGCAGTTTTGGACGCAAAGATTCAAACGCCTGAGCAAATAAGAGATAATAACGTCGAAGATATAATTTCCAATGCACGTGCCATCTTGAAAGACGGTGGCGGCGAAATGAAAATGCAACTTCGCCCAGAAGGGCTGGGCACTATCGACTTAAAAGTGGGTTTGCAGAATGGTCAGGTGTCAGTTGAGATTATTGCCCAGGACGCGAACGTTAAGAAAATGTTTGAAGATAGTGTTTTTGATATTCGAGGCGCACTAGAAAGCCAGAACCTGAAAATTGATACTTTCAAAGTTGGAATTTCAGAACACTTCGACCAAATGACGGGCCAACAGAACGGCGCCCAACAACAATTCGAAGAACGAGAATTCGCACGGGATTTTATGGGTCAGTTTAGAAATGAGAGACAAGGTTTTCGCCAGCAAGGAATTGATAGCGTTTTAGACAATCGCACCCAACTGAACTCGCGGCCAGAAGGTTTGTCGCCAGCAGCTTCGGTTAAAAATCCAAATGGTCGACTTAACATTATTGCTTAGAGGTAAAAATGAAAGTGAATTCATCAGCACAACAAATGCTTTCGCCTACGGCAAAGCAAACATCAGAGCCGGGAAAAGCACCGAAAGAAAATATCGGGGACATTGGCAATCGTGTGGCCAGCACGGGCAAGCCTGCAGCCGGACGCGTTCACGAGGGTAAAGGAAATCCCAAAATGGATAAGGACGCATTTTTTAAACTAATGCTGACGCATCTAAAAAATCAAGATCCTACAAGTCCCTTAAAGAGTCATGAGATGGCAGCTCAGCTAGCGCAATTTTCATCGCTAGAACAAATGTCCAACATGAACGAAACACTGAGAGATATGAATAAAGGTCAATCGAGCACTGGTCAGTTTCAAGCATTAGATCTCATTGGTAAAACGGTTGGCGGGGACAGTGCTAAAATTGAGCACAAAACTGGCGACACACGCCACGGGCTCTCGTTTAATCTTGCTGATTCAGCAGAAGAAGTAAAAGTTTCGATCAAAGATGCAGAAGGCAAAGTTGTTAGAAGCTTTGAAATGCAGAATCAGTCGAAAGGCACTACTAAACTTGAGTGGGATGGAAAAAGTCTCGACGGTAAACCACAACCAGCAGGTATCTATAAACTGCAGGTAGATGCAAAAAGTTCTTCAGGATCTAAAGTGGCCTCGGAAACACAATTTAAAGGACAAGTTACCGGAATTCAATTTACCGAAACCGGTCCTATCGTATTTATCGGCAACAAATCGGTACCGCTAAAGGAAATTAAGCAAATTCAAATGGAAGAAAGTAAAAAATCCTTAGACCAAGCAGCCGCAGAGGCTGCAAAGGCGATGACTGAAGCTCCGGCGATGGCTTCACTCTCGGGGTTACCAACCGAAGGCGGAATGCCGTCGGCATCGTTAGCTGCATTTTTAAATAATCAAAAAAAATAGATTTTAAATAGAGGGGGATTTCATGGGGATAATTAGTTCAATGCATACGGCGGTGAGCGGTCTGTCAAGTAATGGCCAGGCATTAGGTGTGACCGCTGATAACATTGCGAATGCTTCAACCAATGGTTTTAAAACGAGTCGAGCAGAATTTCAGGACATGATGAGTCGCAGTATTCAAGGGGCCCAGGGCGGGTTGCAAGTGGGGCGCGGCTCTAAAGTTGCGTCGATCACTCCCATCCTTGCTCAAGGAAGTATCGATAATACTTCACGCGATACAGATCTTGCTGTCAACGGCGACGGCTTCTTTATTGTCGACGGTCCAACGGGAAGATCTTTTACCCGAAATGGTGAATTTCACTTTGATAAAGATGGATTTCTTATAACTTCGGATAATTATCGCTTGAAAGGATTCGAGTTTAACAACGAAGGTGAAGTCACAAACAAAATTGGCGACGTGCAACTTCCGCGTGCGCTTGTGCCAGCGCGAGCAACAAAAGTGGTTCGCCTCGACATGAACCTCGACGCGCGTGTCCCAGCGAGCGAAAATAAAGAACTGAGCTTGGCAGACCCCTACAAAACAGCCGATTTTACAACGGGTGTAGAGGTGCATGATAGCCAAGGGACCAAACATTTGATCACTCTTGCTTTCAATAAGAAAGCTGATGGCGCTTGGGACTGGAAAGCTTTAGCTAAAGCGTCGGAAATTGCCGGTGCAGATCCATCTCAGCCCTATGCTCAAGTGGCAAGCGGTCAGCTAACATTCACACCCGACGGAAAATTGGATAGCGAGACCACCGCCGAGAAGAATTTTAACTTTGCCGGTGCGATACCAAATCAAGATGTGGTGTTTAACTTTGGCGATGCTTTGCAAGCCGGTGGATCAGGCCTCAAGGGACTGCGACAGTTTGGTCACGTTTCCGATTTAATGTCGTGGTCACAAGATGGCGCAGCGGCAGGAACACTCACAGGCGTTAACTTTAGTGATGATGGAATTTTAACAGCGCTTTATAGTAATGGTGAAGCCAATGAACTGGCTCAAGTTGCTTTAGCTCGCTTCGAAAATCCAGAGGCATTGGTAAAAGTTGGTAATAATAAAATGAAAGAGTGTCGCGAGGCGGGTGGCGCAGCAATTGGCTTCCCATCCAAGGGCGGCCGTGGGCAGATCGTGGCTGGGGCGCTTGAAAGATCAACAACTGATCTTGCTGGAGAGTTTGTCGACATGATCAAAACTCAGCGAAACTTCCAAGCGAATGCCAAAACCATCACTACATCCGACGAAATGTTGGCTGATGTGATCAATATTAAGAGGTAATAATAGTTTAGGGGTGGTCTAGCGCCACCCTTGAGTTAGGCACGTAAAATTTCGTTGATGCCTAATTTTTTATTCTGGATGATGTTAACTCTTATCCTAAAAGTTGATGTAATTTTTCTCGTCATCGGTATTTTAGCACCGCTTTTTATTGTTATCGCCTTTAAATTTTTCGCTCCAATATAAAGTCCCAAAAATGTTTTTGCCTTTAACGTTCTGAGAACTTAATCCCGACCGCCGCTTCCTTCAGGTGCCTCATGACAACTCCGAATTCGGCAACCCAGTCCATTTGTTGTGACTCTAAGAATTTCACCACCACGGCATTGCAATATTTGTGGTGTACAAAGTGGTGGGCTTCCTGCGTAGATGGGTATCTTCACATGACCTGAATTGGCAAGCATTGCATCCTCCACACCTGTGACTGTAGAAATTCCGTAGGCGTACAAAGGGGCATTCGATGGCAATGACTGGGAGGGAACAGGCAATCTGATTGAATAGCGATGAGCAGTCCCGCCACCCAAGCATTTATTGGATACGCCAGCCTCGTGGGTGATGTCGGCTAAGTCCTGTCCGATTAAAATGCCGCCGCGACCCGCGGGATAATTACGATAGACCTTAACACGAATTTGCCGAGTATACCCTCGATGACAAGACCATCCGGTGACAACGAGTTGGCCACCTTGTACCACGGCATTATTAAGTGAGCCCATGACATCACCAATCTGATTTGGAACAAGGACAGGGATTGTTCCCGAAGCTGCTAATCTTTGCAGAGTGAAACCTTGTGCCCTGTGGTTTACTGCGTACATAAATAATTTATTTCGGGCTGCATCACCTTGAATTGTTTCAGTCCACTGTCTCAAAGTCGCTTTTTGCTCGGTTGTGAGGCTCGCATTTTGTACCAAATCGATGGTGTATTCAAATCCATGCTCTGCGTTTTGCGTTTCACATTGATCTGAAACAGATTCCCCTGTTGCCGAGCCCGTCAACTTTGCAGAAATAAATACCCCACCACTTGCCGCGTCGCCAAAATAGAGTTGTGTTTCGATAGGTGCGGTGGTGCCCACTTCACAGGCCCACCCTGTAACTTTAAGTTTCTTGCCGGGCAAAAGCCGTACACTTCCGATGCCACCCTTCAGTTGTCTTAAGCCGGAAGAATACAAAGCGTTTAAGTAGCGTGTGCCGTTTGCCGTTAGTAAAATAAACTGTCCTGCGCAACGATCTTTTACCCAAATTCCGGCTGCATCAAACCCATAATCACTAACTGGGCACGGGGTATTTGCGCTTGTCGGTACCACCCGAGCGATCTCTATAATTCCAGGAAACGCAGTTCGAACGCGAGTAGAAGTGCCGTTTGCTTGCAACGTCACCGTTTGATAGTAACGAGACGCCAAAGTATTTGTTGCGGTTGGGAGTCTTACACTGGCAGCGGAGACAAGGACGGCATCTCGCAAAACATTTCCTGTGGAGTCAAAAACACAGTCGACCAAATCTGGCGTTGCACTTGTTGAATTTGCATAGAGTTGATAAAAGCCGGCATGTGCGGAGGGCTCGAGCCGTTTTAGCTCCGCGCAGCTCACAACTCTGGCTTTGGCTGCCAGAGTTTGGAGGAGTTGATGTTTAATGGCTTTACGATTTCTTTGCACAGACGCATTACCCGGAAATTGAATCATCTTGATGTTAAGAAAGCGTATTTGCTGTTTGATGGAGGCAATGCGCGGGTCATTTGGATTCATGTTTTGAAACAGCAACAAAACTGTCGAGATTGCGCCAACAAGGATGCCGGTTCTAAAAATGTTTTTTCTCATAATCCAATCTCCTGGACAGCTTCGATGAAAGCGTCGATGTCCTCTTGCTGGTAGACTTCTTGAAACTCATCCAATAGGTCTCTGGCTTCCGCTTGAGTGATTCCTAAGTTTCGCGCGTTGTTCTCTGCCCACACCCTTCGATCTGCTTCGTTAGAATTAAAAGCGGTCATTTCAGTAGTTCTCATGCTATATTCAACCCAATTCTGCGCGCGCTGGGTCTGCGGGGTCGCATCTGGTCCGTGAGCGATGGAACCACCAAAATCGACCGGGAAGTTTTCTGCAACCCAACCGGTATAAACATTCCCAGCTGCACGATAATTCACTGTATTTTCTATGGACTCCGCCAAAGTCCTTAGCGACCCTGGAACAGACGATGACGGTGAACCTAAAACTCGGTCAACGAGGTTACGTACAGCGAAGTCTGCAGCGTGGCTCGCCTCATGCTGAACTGATTCAGCGACACTAAAATCGTCTTGTATCGCTGTATCAACGGCTATTACAGAACCAGACGCGAAATATTCGCCTAAGCTCGTTGGTGCCAATAAACCCGTTCCAGTCAAATCACCAATAACAACTGTCGAATTGAAAAATCCAAAACGCTGATAGTTACTCAAATTTTGGTACGCGGCCTGTCCTATGGTTGCGATCATTTGGCCCCTGTTGTATCCAAGGCGTGTACCAACAACGCTGATGGTTCCGGCATTGAATCTTCGATCGATGGCTTGAAGTGCGGGGTCTTGTGCAACGGCAACCGGTCCGTGAATGATAGACATCGGTCCTGTTGGCGCCATTCGACTGGTGATCCTATGTCTATCGTAATAGTTTGTGACGCCTCTGTAATAAGCAGCGTCTAAAGCTTCACGATAACCCACACTGCCTGCACCGACGGAGCCTCTCACGCTGTTGACCATGTTCTGATATCCAGCAGCTGATGCACTGGCGTGCACGTTGATCGTTCTCGCTGCGGTCTCAGCAACGCGAGCGACGGTTGAACCTATCGAAGCTGCTACTCTACGTAAGCCTGCAGAAAAAGTTTGTACAGCCGCAGTTGTTCCCGTTACATTTCCTAATCCCATCAAGATACTATGCACAACGGCACGTGAAGACGAAGTACCTTCTTCAGCTGTACCCAAGGAGTAACCACCCGAGCCGCCACTTTCACTTCCACTTCCTGAAACAGTCGTGCCACCGACGCTCGATAAGCCTGTGTCATCAACAGAAACCGCAGTTCCCATACTGTATCCAAGATCCGATCCAGTGGTTGAATCACTCGCTTCAAAATTCGGCCCAAAACCAAGATTTGATTGGCCACAGCCGTTACAAGGAGAGGGAGTCGAGTCAAAACCAGGCCCAAAACTTAACCCGCCAGAGCCGCCGGTTGCAGTGCCGCCAATTCCGCCGCTGGTACCGCTGCTGCTGCCACTGCTCATACCACTGCCGCCACCGCCACCCGTTGTGGTTCCACCGCTGGTACCACTGCTACTGCCACTGCTCATACCACTGCCGCCACCGCCACCAGTTGTTGTTCCGCCGCTGGTACCACTGCTGCTGCCACTGCTCATACCACTTCCGCCGCCTCCACCCGTCGTGGTTCCGCCGTATCCAGGGGCTCCAGGAGGATCTGCTAGACCGTTTAATGAAAAAGCAATCATCGCAAGGCTAAAGGCAGCGGGCGACAAGATTGTATTGAATAGGTTTCTGAACATTCAACCCCCAAAATTTTTTTTCGACAGATACATTATTGGTATCGGTTATTTAAAATTAGAAAAATAGAGTCCTAAATTTAATTATTTTGATGTGTAGCAAGTTGAGACCGTAAAATTCATCTGTTCGAAATGAGGTTTGAATCGGCGGTACTCGAAAACTTGAACAATGAGCATGTCCCAAATTGAAATGAATTGGAAAAAAACCTGTTAATATCTATTTTAATTTAGGCAATGTGCTTGTCGATACATCCCATTTTGAAACGGGGAAATCGTTTGAGCCAAAGAAATGACTGAGTTGCAAAGCTTCAGTTAAACCTGAAAAGTTTTGAGTTTGATTTTGGAAGATAGCAGTCGTTGGTAAACTCTCGTTTTTGAGCCAATAAAAATTGTGTAGGGGTGTATCTACTTCCGCGAGATGAATCAGCTATTTATTCTGGTTTCCCATGCCCAATGCGCCGACAAAGGCGGCAACACCGCGCTTGCCGTCGTTGTGAACAAAGACGTCCACATTTTCTAAACGTAAGTTTTTAATCTGTGAGTTGGAACTTATTTTGCCAAAAAACCAACCTCATAATAGTCTCCAATATTGTAGTGGATTTTAAAATTGCAAACAGAATACCCTTGTCCATCGAAAGTTCCTGGAAACGGGCCGCCGTACCGTCCAACGGGCACCCAACCACTTCCAGAACAAAAAGTTATATCCTGTTTAAGAAGGCGCATTTAAGCGCCTTTTTAATATTGTAACATAACCATTCAGCGCAACTTTGATTTCTTTGCGCATTAAAAATACGCCGATCAAATTGGAAAAAGCCGTGCTCAAAATCATCTTTTTTATAACAGCAGACTTTGATGCTGTAAGGACCGTATGGATAATTTCTTTGGTGACTAATTTTTTATACCCGATACCATAAACTTCTACATCAGGAGTTTATGTGATTATTTTAGTGATTGGCGTGTTAGCGCCGTTGTTTATAGTGATGGCTTTTGAATTCCTAGCCCCAAAATAAGATTTCGAATTGTCGTTTAGTAAAAAAAGGCGCTTTCTAGCGCTTTTTTAATTTCAAGATATAGTCGTTTAGGGACGCCTTGATTTCTTTACGCAGTAAAAACACGCCAATCAGATTGGGAAAGCCCATCCCTAAAATCATCAAATCGCCAAACTCCATTACATGCGTGGATTTTACAATGGCTCCCGAAAACAGAGTTGAAAGTAAAATGACATGATAGATACGTTTTTTGTCTGCGCCAAATAAATACACAAACGCCCGTTCGCCATAATACCCCCACGAAATCATGGTGGCGTAAGCAAACATAAAGATAACGGCACACAGTAAGTAGACAAAGCTGCTATGAAAACTGCCGTAGGCTTTTAATGTCAACGCTGAGCCTTGATTGCTATGAATGAGATCGATGTAATCAGGGTTGTTATAGGCACCTGTGATCACCATTACAAGAGCCGTCATTGTGCAAATCACGACGGTGTCGATGAATGGTTCCAGCAACGAAACCATTCCTTCCTCGACGGGGTGTTCGGTTTTCGCCGTGGAATGCGCAATGGCCGCCGATCCCATGCCGGCTTCGTTTGAAAACGCAGCCCTGCGAACACCCTGTACGAGCACTCCTAAAAATCCTCCATACATGGCCTCGGGCGAAAATGCCCCGTGGAAAATTTGCGAAAAAGCCATTGGGATGAGCGCATAGTTTTCAAAAAGAATCATCAAGCTCATTACGATGTAAAGCGAGCACATAAAGGGCACAATTTTTTCCGAAAAATGAGCAATTCTTTGGATTCCGCCCACGAGAACAAGCCCCACGGCGACTACAATAAACAACCCGTAAACCCAGCTAAAGTCTTTTAGCCAGGGCATGACAGTTATCATGGCGTTCATGGACTGATTCACTTGAAACGATCCGCCACCGCCGATAGCGCCGCCGATACAAAGAATTGTAAAGATCACTGATAATATTTTGCCAAGCTTTGGCTTATTGAGTTTTGTAAGTCCGGCTTCCAGATACACCATAGGGCCTCCGATGATGGCGCCCTTCTCGTCGATGCGACGGTAAATTTGGGCCAGCGTGCATTCCGCAAACTTCGAACTCATGCCAAACAAACCACACAAAATCATCCAGAACGTGGCGCCAGGGCCCCCCAGAGAAATAGCAATAGCCACCCCCGCAATATTTCCCAGTCCAATGGTGGCCGAAAGAGCGGTGCTTAAAGCTTGAAAGTGCGAGACTTCGCCTTTGGCTTTTTGCGAATCATAGAAACCAAAGGTTACCTTTACGGCATGGCCAAAATAGCGAAAGTTGATAAAACGAAAGTAGACGGTCAAATAAACGGCGGCCACAAAAAACCACACAACCGTGAGAGGAAGATTTGCCCCTTCGATGAAAAACAAAGTGTTAAAGAAAAATACGTTGGCTACAACGGAATTAACGACTTCAAAAACATGGTTGATTGTAGATTCAAAATTCATTGGTCCCTCGTTATTGAATACACTCTAAGTGAGTGATGGCTCGATTTCAAAATAAAAAAGCCAGCAAATGCTGGCTTTTCTACAATTATTTTTTGCCCAATAGCAGAGATTATCTTACGAGAGATTTGAACTCAGCGCCCGGACGGAATTTTGGGTACCAAGCAGCAGGAATCTTAATTTCAGCGCCAGTCTGTGGGTTGCGACCTTTGCGAGCTTTTCTTTTCGCTTTTGTAAAGGTACCGAAGCCAACAAGCTTTACTTCATCACCTTTTTTTACTGTCTTGCGGATGATTTCAAGAGTTGCATCTAGTAGACGCTCGGCTTGAGCTTTTGTGCACTCTGATTCAGTGGCAACCTTTTCGATCAATTCTGCTTTATTCATAAAGACTCCTTTTTGTTGATACGACGTCGATCATGACGTTGAAGGATTAGATTCAAGCGCCACTCGCAAAGTGGGTCAAGATAAAATATGAGGGTGGTTATTTAATGTGCAAAAAGACCCTACTCGTTAGTAGGGCCCAAACACAAAGGGGGGATGGTTTGTATCGATCTATCAAGTCTTCTGCTTGTATAATTATCTAATAGTAACGTTACCAAAACGGCTGGAATAGCGTCTGTTAGAACTATCATACCATATGTAGTATACGTCGAAGTTATCTTCGCGAACATTGCCGCCGCTATCCATCGTGGTCAAAAGTGCTAATGCACCTGCTTCGATTAAAAAGCGTCCATCATCGTAACGAGTCAGAACACCCTCGAATGGAATTTCCTGACCATTGTTTTGCGGACTTGCAACCCACAGTCCTTCGACTTGGTCGTTGGTTTTAAAAAGAAGTTCAACAAGAGCCGGCGCGTTTGATAAGTCCGACATTAAATTATTTCCAGAATCGCAATCGATGATTTGTCCCCCGCCGAAAACCCAGCGAAGCACATCAAGATTACAGCTTACATTATAGTTGAGCTGTTGGTTGAATTGATAACCAAAGGACGTGTTCAAAAAGTTTTTGTAGGTCGTTCTGTTGTGGATCGACACAGGACCACTCCAAAGTTCGCCTTCATCAGTCGGATTGTAGTAGTTATCGTCGTCGTCCGTTGCGGCTGGTGGTGGTGGCGCACCTGATGAGCTTTCTTTTTTGCTACAAGCAGTTACGCTGAGCCCTAAGGCTAACATTATAAGTAATAAGTATTTCATGGTTTCCCCCTTAAAAAATTTAATCTCCTACCAGTCTTTAGTTCAGTATTCGTGCCAAGCTTTAATGAAATAAAAACCCTGTATGCCAGAGATGTAATACGTTTTAACGCCCTCTCGGGGCGAGATTGCAGCCTTTGATTTGTCACATCTAGAGGGAAATAAGGGGGTTACATCAATGACTGTCTAAAATTAAGACAAGAGCCCATTTGCGTCTTTTTAAAACGCTTTAACCGATGTCTCAGAAAGAGACTGTTTTATAAAGCCAAGACTTAGGATGAGAAACAAAAAGCTGAGGAGCATAGAAAGACTCAACAGCCCGAGGGCGGGGCCACGCGGGTCTCCACGGAACAGTTCGACGATAACCCGATTGATGGAGTGTCCCGCCATCCACAGGGCAAACAGTCTACCCGGAGAAGCTTTAATCCAGCGGTGGTCTTGGATAGTGAATAGACCATAAAAAAGTAGAAGCTCGAGAATGATAGCATAAAGCTGTGTCGGATGCCGGCCGTCCACAGCCCACGGTAAATCACAGAGCTTTCCATAACAACAGCCAGTAAAAAAGCAGGCGACTCGTCCTGCGGCATAACTTAATGATACGACGGGAACAAAAAAATCGAGCCACATTGCAAAGGACTGCTTTTTCCAGCGCAGCCAAAGTCCGCCGCCCGTAAAGCCAAAAATTAAACCGCCATAATAAACAAATCCACCCTGCCAGAGCGCGAGAATTCGTAGAGGACTTTCTAAATAATAATAAGGCTCTTCAAAAACGACATGAAACAGACGCGCACCAACAGCCCCCGATACGGTCACGACAAAAAATAAATCCAGTGCCGTGGTGCCCGAGTACTGCTTTTTGCGCGATCGCCGGTCGATCCAAAAAACCACAGAAGTCAGGATGAGGCTGATGAATATAAAATAAATAGACGACGGAGTATTGGTAAGCATATGGGTAAGCGTGTTGTGAGGCATGTTGTTAAACGTGAGAATTTTTCTTTTTTAAGGTGCGCGAATTTAAGAACTCCAGTAGCAGCATCACGCAAATGCCAGTTACGATACTGATATCTGCCACGTTGAAAGCCGGATAGTGAAATTTGTAAAAATAATGAAAATCTAGAAAGTCGACCACGAATCCGTACTTGAGACGATCGATGTAGTTTCCAATGGCACCTGCAAAGATGGAGGACAGGGACACAACCGAAACGAGATCAGTTATAGGTGTTGCGCGTAACATAAACAGAATAATCACTGCTGCAATTGGCGGAACACTCAAAAAAAATACTTCCCGCACGCTATCGCTCAACGAAGACAAAAACCCAAACGCCGCTGCATAATTTCGAACATACATGATGTTGAAAAAATTCTGGATGACGGAGACGCTTTCGCCCTCTAAAAAATGTGTGTGAATATACAGCTTCGACCACTGGTCGATGCTTATAATCAAACCAGAAAGAGCAGCGAGGATGAGATACTTTTTCATGTCATAGCTCCAGTGCATTTAGGGCAAAGTGACGGGTGGTCTGATTGGATTCCAAGCGTTTCGCTGTAATACCAGCAGCGTGGGCACTTTTCCCCAGGAGCCGACGAAACTTTTACGTCAAGAGCCCCTTCGTGAAGATTTACTTTCGAAACAATAAAAAATTCGCACAGCGAAATCGAATATTTTTGTAACAAGCGATATTCATCACCCTGTGCGGTGATGTGCACTTGCGCTTCGAGGCTTGCTCCAATTTTTTTATCTCGGCGCATCTCTTCGAGCAAACGGGATACCGAAGTCCGAATGGTAAATAGCTTTTCAAACTCGCCACGAAGCGCGGGTTCTGCCCATGCAGGATTGGTTTTTGGAAGAGGTAGTAAAAACACACTGTCTTTTTTATTTTTTACCGGAAGGAAATCATAAACTTCTTCCGCCAAAAAAGATGTGATCGGCGCCATCATGCTCATCAGTGAAGTCGTTATATGAAAAAGAACAGTCTGTGCAGATCGGCGCTCAGGCCCCGAGGTTTTCCAGGTGTAGAGACGATCTTTGAGGATATCAAGGTAGTGCGCCGAAAGTTCAACGGTAAAGTAATTATTCAAAGCATGGTACACTTTGTAATACTCATAATTTTCGTAGGACGCGGTCACAGTTTCAATCAGCGCATTCAATCGCTCAAGGGCCCAGCGATCGAGCGGCATCAGCTTACTGACTGCCAATTGATCTTTTGTCACATCAAAATCGCCGAGGTTTCCTAATAAAAAGCGAAATGTATTGCGGAAACGGCGATAGGATTCGGTGACTCGCTTAAAACTCTCAGTGCTGTAATTGATATCCTGACCGTAATCTTGCGACGAAGTCCACAAACGTAAAAGCTCAGCTCCGCTTTGCTCTAGCAGTTTTATTGGGTCCACCACGTTGCCAAGACTTTTACTCATTTTGCGGCCGTGTTCATCATTGACGAAGTTATGAGTGAGAAGCGCTTTAAATGGCGCCTTTCCGGTGGAGGCAATAGACGAGATCAAACTTGTTTGAAACCAACCCCGATGCTGGTCGCTGCCTTCAAGGTAAAGATCGGAAGGAAAATTTAATCCTGTACGACGCTTTTGCACGGCCGCATGGCAAGTGCCGCTATCAAACCAGACATCTAAAATATCAGTGCCCTTCGTCCAATTTTTCGACGAACAATTCGGGCAAGCGACATCTTTACCGAGAAGTTCTTCAACGGAGTTTTCAAAGTACGCCTCGATTCCGCCATTTTGTTCCATGCGATCGGCAATGTCTAAAAGTAATTTTTCGGTCATGTGAACATGATTGCAGTCAGCACAATAGAATACCGGGATTGGAACTCCCCAGTTTCGCTGACGACTGATGCACCAGTCGGGGCGAGCTGCAATCATCGATGTGAGACGTTTCACGCCCCAGTCGGGAACAAATTGAATATTTTCAATGGCAGCCATCGCCATCTTGCGAACATTGTATTTTTCGTCATCCATGCGAATAAACCACTGCGAAGTGGCGCGAAAAATCAGTGGAGTTTTGCTGCGCCAGCAATGTGGATAACTGTGTTCAATCTGTTTGTAAGCAATCAAGCGATTCAGCGTCGTTAAACGTTCAACAATTTGTGGATTGGCTTTAAACACATGCAACCCTGCATACTCGGGCACGTCGCTGGTAAACTCGGCGCGCTCGTTCACCGGACTTAAAACTTCAAGTCCATACTGGAGACCAACGATGTAATCATCTTGCCCATGGCCAGGAGCTGTGTGCACAAGGCCTGTGCCCGCCTCGAGGCTCACGTGATCGCCTAAAATAAGCAAGGAATCTCGGTCGTAAAAAGGATGGCGCGCCTTTTCGAATTCGAATTCAGAACCTTTAAAAGTTTTTCCGGTTTCTTCAAGAGTTTTACCAGTTTCTTTTTCAAACTGCGATTTCATCTCTTTGGCTAATAACCAGTATTCACTATCGTGTTTGAAAAAGCTGTATTCGAAATCCTTGTTAAACGCGATTCCTAAGTTGCTTGGCAGTGTCCACGGCGTAGTTGTCCAAATAACGCAAAAAACTTCGTGGTCAAAAGTACCAAACTTTTTGGCATTTGGAATAAACGGAAATTTAACGTACACCGATGGACTTTTGTGATTGGCGTATTCAATCTCGGCTTCGGCCAAAGCCGTTTGCAAGGCGTAGCACCAGTAAACCGGCTTTAGCCCGCGATAGAGAATTCCATTTTTTAAAATCCGCGAAAGCTCGCGTACCTCTTCGGCCTCGTAATCTGCATTCAATGTAAGATAAGGATTTTCCCAATCAGCGAGAATGCCTAATCGCTCAAACTGAACTCTTTGATAAGAAACCCATTTTAAGGCTTCCTGGCGGCAGAGTTCGCGAATTTGCAAAGGTGACTGTTCTTTTTTTTCTGTTGTTGTATCTGCTTGAGCTTTTTTATTTTTATCGGCGAGGTCTTTGATGACCTTGTGTTCAATTGGCAGCCCATGGCAATCCCAACCGGGAATAAACACCGCCTGCTTGCCGCTCAAGTTGCGATATTTCAGGGTAATGTCTTTAAGGCACTTGTTGAGGGTGTGTCCCATATGAATTCCGCCGTTCGCATAGGGCGGCCCATCGGGCATGGTAAATAGAGGTTTGCCACTTCCGACTGCAATCATTTTTTCGTATATCTTTTTTTCCTGCCAACGTGCGATCCACTGAGGTTCTCGTTGGGCCAGATCGGCTTTCATTGGAAAATCAGTTTTTGGCAGATTCACAGAGTCTTTATAGAGAGCTTCTTGGGACATTTCCCCAAGTTATAAGGTCTCAGCTTGACGGTCAATAAGGACCTTGTACTTCGTTAAAATTGGCGCTCGTAAATCACTGCAACTTTTATTTGCGAAACCGAAGAATCATTCAATTTGATCGAGAATGACTTTCTATCTGTGCTTTCAACAATATTACTTAAATCATACGCAACATCATTGACCGAAACGCTCAAAAGTCGCTTAAATTTCTCTTTTGTGGTGATGACTACGTTTCCTGCATATCTTGCTTCCGTTACAATAGATTGTGCAACTTTTGTCCAATCTCTGCTGACTGCATGCACAGCGAGGCCTCCTGTGTCGCGGATGAAGGGCAGGTAGGCGAAACCATTGAGCGCCTCACCGCTCACGCGGCTTCGGAAGGGATCAGTCGGTATTCCAGCTGGGTCATAGTTAAGGCCCTCAAGTAACGGGTTGCCAACTTCTGGCATTGGCACAATTCCGTGAATTTTAATTGAACTCACCAAAGAATTATTATGCAGAATCTCCGATTGAAGATCCCCTAAAACGGGGCGAACTTTTCTCGCACCCGGTGTTCCAAAGTAGAGATCAGTTGAAGTCGTAACATCTTCGAAACCGGACTCATGCGTGTCTGAAACAAGAACAATATTTATTTTTGCATTGTCGCGAAATAACTTCCGGCTTTCACTTGTAGCCTTCTTGAGGAACTGTTCTAACGAAACTATGCCCGCCTCAACACCGGTGCCGATCGGCGCTAGCTGAACCGCTGCTGAGAGACATGATGAGCCAGATGCGTCAGTGGCAGTGGGGTTAAACCAACTCTCAACACAACCAGGCTTTGCAAGTTTCGAAGCAAAAAGTTTTTCTCTGGCCTCGACCGCGTTGGGATTGGAATTTCTTTTTACATCGGTAAAAGGAAAAGCTGGGTTGAACTTGAGCATCAGATTTATTTTATCATCTCTTATCGTAATACCGTACTGCGGATCATTATAATCAATTGCGGGATAGAGAGCTACAAAGTCCGTAATTAAAATATTGAAATTAAAAGCTGATGTTTTTGCAATGAGGGTCGGGATACTGCTCCTAAAGGTGTCTAAACTTTCTTTGGAAACAAAATTCATATACCCCGGTGATTTCAAAATAAGCCCTTTTGTTTCATCAATCAAAGAAGGATAGGCGCTGGTGTAATCAATAGTGTCGTCTTCGTTGACCTTTGCTGGAGACATATAAGTAACTGCCATTCTGGTTTCTGGAGGGTATTGGCCGGTGGTTAACGAATTAAAGCCATCGCGTACGGCATCTGCAATCGCTTCCATGGAAATAGAGTTGTCGAGCACGAATAAGATTTCGGTTGGATTTAGCACTTCATTGAGCACTTTTACATATGTCTCTTCAGTTCGATTGTGACACTGCTCGGAGAAGTTTGGATCCGCGTCGCAATCGGATCTAAACTGCGCATCATCAGTCAGCGTAAATCCGCGATTAGAACAGTTTTGGAAAAAAAAGATCGATGTGGAAAGGAATAAGACTGAAACAAAAATAACAATTCTCATATTGCCCCCATACAATACGTTTCGGTCTTTCGAACGTACGACTTTAGTACAGTTGAAAAAAAGATCTAGTCTTTGAGTTGTCGCAAAATGAGACGTTTTGAATCAAGGCCAGTGTCGAATTTGTTTTGCACCGACCGAAATCAGCATGCGAAGGGCTTCTTGAGGCGTGCTCAAGTTAAATCGAGCTTGTACATCAAAGACCGACTGTAATGAATTTGGATCTAAGCTTTGCATATAGGCTGTTTGAAAGGGCATGGTGGCGGCCTTTGTTTCCGTTACGGTGACAGTTTGCGAAACCTGTTGCGAAACTTGCTGGGACATTTGCTGCGACATCTGATGGGACACCTGTTGTGTGGAGGCAGATTGCAGAGAATTATTTTGAGAGGCGCCGCCCAAAGACTCTTCAAAAGGAGCAAAGTCTTTTTTTAAATTTTTCAAATCCGTAAGAAATTTTTTCGAGCTCACTGGCGCATCGATATCGATGTTATCGATGCCTTGCCTCTGGGCCTTCAAAAAAAGGCTTACAAGCACATCGGGCGATGTGGCAACCTGCTTCACGGAGTCTGGTTGGTACTGAAGCCAATCAAACGCCTTCGACAGAGTTTCTTTTGTGTATGCTTGTGGGGCTAAAAAAGACATAGACCAAAAGGTCTAATGTCATCCTAGAAAACATGCAATCAGTATTTGGGGTGCGTCGAAGACTAGGAAACTAAAACGCTTAGCGTTTTAAAAAAAATTGAAGATCTGTGAGCACAGCTTTCTCCTCTGGAACTCCAAGCTTTATTAATTCTTGCGGCGAAAGAGAAATTGTCGTGACATCTTCGCGCGGCCAATCAAATGCAGAGGGACCATTCTGCGCAATTGCAGCTTTCATATAACTTGCCCAGATCGGCAAGGCGCCCGAGGCTCCTGATAATTGCACGGGCGTGTTGTCGTCGTAGCCTGTCCAAACAACAGCCGCTTGGTCCCCACCAAAGCCGGCAAACCACGCATCCTTGTAGCTGGTAGTTGTGCCTGTTTTTCCGGCACACTCAAAATCAAGACCCATGGCTCGAATGCCTTGGCCCGTGCCTGATTTCATGGCTTCTGAAAGAACGCTGATGAGGTTTACGAAGTGGCCGGGGCTGATCATCGACTCTTGATCTGAATTTTCGGGGCGCCAAATGCTAACGCCCTCTTTATTTTCAACATTTTTTACCAACCGTAAAGTTTTTTTATGACCCCATCGAGCAATGTTGCTGTAAATTTGTAAAACTTCAAAGGGCGTCATTTCAAACGCTCCTAAACTCAAAGAGGCGTAGGGTTTGATATCAGAAACCGCACCAAGATCTCGAGCTACCTTTATTACTTTTTCTAAGCCTACATCGAGTGCCAGTCGCGCTGTGGGTATGTTGAGAGATTCTTTCAACGCGTAAAAAGCAGGGACCTGTTCTGAAGTTTTACCATCGTAATTTTTTGGTTTCCATTTTTGTCCATGGGACGTGTGCTCAAAAGTTTGATTGGTAAGGGGCGTGGTGTGAGAAAAGTCGTCGAGCTCGTAAAAGGCCGTCAGATAAACTAGGGGTTTGAAAACCGAACCTACCTGGCGCGAGCTTTCGATAACTCGATTGTACGGTGTCATGCGGTGATCACGCCCACCAACAAGAGCTAAAACATCCCCAGTTTTAAGATCGCTCGAGGTGAGTATCGCTTGAAGGGAATGGGATTTATTTTTTTGATGGTGGGCCGAGTTGGTTTCTAAATTCCGCAAATGATTTTGCACTGCTATTTGAGCTGCGCGCTGGGAGGGAAGATCCAAGGTGGTATAGATTTTGTAGCCAGAGAGGTCGTTGAATCCTTCGGCCTTGAGTGTTTTGATGACGCCATCGATAAAGTACGGAGCGGTCTCGCGAACTTCGATGGCGGCCTTTTGCGGAAGTGGTTTTTGCAAGGCCAAAACTTTATCTTCGGGAAGGATTCGCTTCTGCTCTTCCATATCCACTAAAACCTTTTCACGTCTTTGCAGAGCCCGTTCTTGGTTTTTAAACGGGTTAAACAAACCTGGGCTATTGATGACAGCCGCAAGCAGCGCGCAATCGGCCAAATCCAGATTCGAAAGATCTTTGTTAAAATAAAATTGCGCTGCCGCTGAATAGCCACGCACCTGAAAATTTCCCTGCTGACCTAAATAAATAATATTAAGATAAGTTTCTAAAATCTGATCTTTGGCGATGGCGCGCTCTACAAGAAACGAAATCAAGATCTCTTTAACTTTTCGCGAAACTGTGCGCTCAGGCGTTAAAAAATAATTTTTAACCAGCTGTTGGGTGACGGTGCTTCCACCCTGTGCCATACGCGCACTTCGCAAATTCACCCAAAACGCGCGTAAAAGACCCCGCCACGAAACACCCTGGTGATCCAAAAATTGGGGATCTTCAATCGCTAGCGCAGCATCCAGACACTGACGGGGAATTTCCTGTAAGCCACGGGGATTTTGAATGATTGGCTGATTTCCCAAATACTGCGCAAAGAGCTGCGGGAACAGGGTCGTGCTGTCTAAATTTTCGGCTTTTTGCGTCTCAGGGTCCACTTCAAGCAGAACCAAAATACGATCCATCTCGTCGGTTGTAGCAATCTGAATTTTGTTTTTAGTGTGATGATAAAAAGCAAAACATTTTAAACTCTGAGCGTAAATTTTTGAGCATTCTTCGCCGCTTGTTTTGGCGTAATCCGAAGGCTGAAGGCGCGTGCCCCACACCCGCTCGCGGTAGTTTTGACTTTGTAATAGTGCGACCAATTCAGCCTCTAAGAGAATTCCGTTTGGGGCAAGTTCCAGCGAGCGGGAAAAGAATTGAGTGGGAGAAACAAATTGCCCCGATGCAAATTTTTCTTTGATCAGCAGATCGGTACGAATCAGCCAGCCTGCGACGTAAATGATAAAGAGCGTCAGTGTTGCGGTAAGAATAAACAAAACTGGCTTTTTACGAATCATGAGACTTGACTTTAAGTCGCTGTGCGCATTTAGTCAAACCATGCGATTAAACTCTTTTCAGATCGAAAGTTTAAGTAAAAAAGTTTTGTCTTACCTCGAGGAAAAACATCTCGTTACTTTCCGCGAAGGCAAAGAACAAGCACTCAAAAAAACCATCGAAACAATTCAGGCTGACTACGAAGAAGAAAAGCAGCTTGAAAATGAGGTCAACGTGGCTCTCGACCGCTTGGAAAAGCAAGAGGCCGAAGGTTTTGACCGTTATAAAATGTTTAAAATGATGAAGAAAAAGATGGCCGAAGAAAAAGGAATCATTTTGTGATTATTAGTGCTGAACGCCAATCCTACCTATCACGGTTAATAATTGATGAATTATGGGGCAATGAACTGATCGACTTCGATGAAGATCAAGAAGACAATATCATGCGCCAAACACGCCTCGTAGTCGGCCAATGGGTTGCAGAGCAGGGTGACATCGACGTAAACATCCGTGAGAAGATCACCTCTATGAAGCGCGGAGTTCACGAGGGTTCCGGCGAATGGAACATCCTTTACAAAAAGTTTTTCCAAGAAGAAATGAGTCGTAGAGGTTCCAGATAAGGAGCCACTGGCTGTCTATTAAGGGTTCAAGAAACTGAGCTCTAGTTAGCTAGGGTTTTCCATAAATCCATTTAAAGGAGAGATGTTATGCTGAAGACACTAATCATGTTTTGCATTTTCTTTTTACAAACGTTTGCATCGGCCGGAGATATTGATTGGTCGGGCACTTATCGCGTGGAGGGCATTAAGGTCGAAGATGCCGAAGCCAATGGCGAAGAAAAAAATAAGCAGTACATCCTCCATCATCTGGTTTTAAAACCAAAAATCACGGCCTACGATGGTTTAACCATTCACGGTCGTTTTGATATATTGAACGCGAATGGCGACTATTCGAATTCGCAGCTGGGTCAATTTTTTGGTTCCGGTGTCGCGGGCGGTGGGACCAACAGTACTAACAACACTATTTTGAGCGATAACCAACAGGCTGATATGATCGCGGTGAACGAGCTCTACCTTACATTTGTGCAAGAGTTTGGTGTTCTCACCGTGGGACGCGCCCCTCTTCAGTTTGGTTTAGGCATGTCCTACAATGCGGGTGCCGGTGCTTTTGATCATTGGTTTGATAATCGCGATATGGTTGCTTACAAAATGTCTTTTGGAAACATAACCTTTACGCCAATGATAGCCAAGGTGGTCGAAGGGCAGTTGGGTTACGAAGACGACATCGACGATTTTATGTTCCAGCTGATGTACGAAAATCCTGATACAGAATTAAAACTTGGGGCCATGTACAGAATTCGCCATGCTGGAAAATACGGAAACACAGCGCCAGGCACTCCGGTGTTTGGTGATGGAGCGGCAACCGTACCTGCGTCCGCTGGTTTTAAAGGCGAGTATTTAAATCTCTTTTTTTCACGCTGGGTGGGGGAGTCTTTTAAAATCGGACTTGAAGCCGCCACGCAAAAAGGCGAAACAGGGGTGATCTCAAGCATCGGTGCCGTGAGCGTAGATTCTTATGGAGTGGCTCTCGAAATTGACTGGATGCCAAAGACCTCACCGTTTCATGCCGGTTTAAAAGCGGGTGTTGCTAGCGGCGACGACGCAAACACAATTAATAACTACGAAGGTTTTGTTTTCGATCGCAACTATGACGTGGCCTTCTTGTTATTCAATCATCCGCTGGGACGATTCGATTTATTCAGAACAGGCGCTAATCGTCCGCAAGCAGGGGCCGCTGAAACATCTTACCCCTCATTCCGCGCCGACGAAGAAGCCATCAGTAACGTGATGTATTTTTCTCCGCACTTTAAGTACAAATGGTCAGACACCTTCGACACACAAATGGGGTTGACATACGCCCAGCTCAATAGCGATCCTATTCAGGGAGTACCTGTGGATAAAGCAGTGGGGTTTGAGGTGGATGTCACTCTCAATTATAAACCCTACGAGAATGTTCAATGGGTCAATCGTTTTGGAGTCTTTGCTCCAGGAGCGGCCTTTGAAGCCGGTGGACAAAACGATCCCAAAACTGTTTATGGTTTAGAAACTAAAGCCGCGATCACATTTTAGTAAGCAACATGGTGAACAGCTAAGTACGACATCAAGACAGCATCAAAAGATACCAGACGAAAGCGGTGGCAGGGCCTCGGGAGTAAAGCTTCCGAGGTTTTTTTGTTTTATGGAATTTGCACTCTTGTGCAAGAAAGTTTAGTTGCAGTTTGCATAGATTTTCCAGTGGCAGGATTGAGTCCATCGAGGAGAGTGAGTGACCCATCACTATGCCTCTCCGTTAACGCCCACAACGTGCGATCATGGTCTAATTCCGTGTATGTGGTTATAGAGTTCGTATTCTCTTCGGAAATTTCCATCCCAAGCAGACCTGCACCGTAAGTTTCGCCGTCGACAATGAGTTCTACTGTGCGATTCTTTTTGGTTCCAAGATCAATAATGAATCGAACGCGTCCATCGGCAGAGACGCAATCTTTATGAAAGTGGTTACCGTTATTCACCAATGTAAGATTGCTAGCAAAGATTGACGAAAACTCTTTGTTACCAAAAAAAACCGTATAGTTGCCGGTAATTGATTCGCCTGCAATGATTCCTGATTTACCAGATAAGGAGTCGATCACTGGATCGTCGACACAAAAATGGGTTGAACAAGCCAGTAAACTGGAACCGGAAATTAATAATAAAAAACTAATCAAACACTTTAAAATCATAAAAGCTCCTTAGATAAACATATTGCTCATAGCAATACGTATACCGCCTGTTGCTGGTCTAAAGAGGATGTAAGCTGCTGCGGCTCGTATAAAGAGTGTACAGTTAAGAAAATTATATATTTCTAGTCTGTTAACTAGAGAATTTAGATGGCGACTGTGCCGGGGGTATTGCCTGTGGTCATTTGTTGCTGTTGGTCGGGGAGGCGGGGGCCGATGAAGTCGTCGTCAATGAAGCCGTTGCTGGTAGGTGTGTGGATGGTTTCTACGGTTCTTGTGAATTGTGGCGTGAATTCTAACAACGCTTGATCGGTCCATGATGGGGTTATAGAGGCAAATGTTGTTGGGAATGCGTTGGAGCTGGCTTGGAAATTGACGTGGAGTAAATAGTCAGTGAGTTCGACGATGCGGGCTTTGCTTTCTGCGCGCAGGCCAACCTGAATGGAAAGATTTAGTAGGTTTATTTTTTGTAGTGCATAGAAACTATTAAATTGCCGCTGGCCTTCGATACGCACAAGATTATTTTGTTCGGTGGTGATAGCGTGTAATAACTGCGACGATGAGTTTACAAAATAATTCACGTTGGGGTTGTTGTTTCGCAAACTTAAATAATGTTGCAAACGGGTGCGCGAGGCAGTGGCTTGCTCCGCAAGCTCTGTTTCGTTGGCTAAAAAGCCTTTGTACGTGTCTTCGATGTTTTTCATTGAAAATGGATTGGGAGAGTTTGTCGGGGCGGCTAAATCACGCGGCGTAGGAGCCACAGGGGTTAAGGCCGCGACGTTTGCAAAGTTTGGATAGGCACTGGCCGGCGACCGGTCGTCAGTGGCGTAGAAGCTAACTGTAAAAACCGAGATGGCAGCAAACGAATAAGCAAAGAAATAATAGCGCATAAAATTCCCCCTAACGTCTGTATATTCAAATCCAGTGCCGACCTACCTCGAAACCATCGTGGTTTGGCGAGTCTTCTCTGTCTGAATATTAGACAGTGCGAGAGAGCTTGGTCGCTTCTGTCCCTCTTTCTTCTTTTTGTGGGTCAATCAGGTTGGTTATAGATCCACTTGAGAGCGTATTTGGAGTTCAAATAGCCACATCTTTGCAGGATCTTCA
>JAYUQP010000002.1:0-2384 GCA_043757265.1 Bdellovibrionales bacterium
TTAGAGATTTTTAAGGAGCACCATGAATTTAGAAGAAACGAAAACCTCTGCAGAGTTCACCCATCTAAAATTTCACGGGCAAGGCGGGGAATATTTCAAAATTTGGATCGTAAATCTCTTGTTAACGGTTCTTACCTTCGGAATTTACAGCCCTTGGGCAAAAATCCGGAAAATGAAGTACATGAATCAATCAACGGAGTTCAAAGGCAGCCGCATGGACTACCATGCCGAGCCAATTCCTATTTTGATAGGAAGAATTATTGCGATCTTACTTTTTGCCGTTTATTTCTGGAGCGGACAAATCAACTGGGCCGCGGGACTACTAGGACTTATTGTAGTGGTTCTTGTAATTCCATTTCTTTTTGTCAAATCCATTAGATTTAAAGCTAAAAATACGAGCTATAGGAATATTCGCTTTGGGTTTCGAGGCACAATTCAAGATGCTTATCATATATGGTTTCGTTACGGAGCCTTTTACTTTGCGCTCACGGCCATTGCAATTTTAAGCTTGAGAATCTTCGGCAACGTTCCTTCAGGTGCGAAAGGTGCAGCTTTGTTGCGGGCGCAACCTGCTATAATCATCCCACTCGTCATAGGCCTTATAAATTTAATTTACACTATCAAGATAGCGCCACACTTTCTGAGCGCCATCTACAATTATTTTTACAATAACCTATATTACGGGAATGCAAAAGTTTCCATCCACGCAAACCCTGATTCGGTATCTGAGCATATTGTTGGACCTTATTTAAAAGCCGTAGGAATGTTCATCCTTTATATTATAGGATTTATTCTTTTCGCAGCTTTGCTCGGTCTCATTTCAAAATCGAAGGCACTCCTCGTTCTCCTAGTTCCAATGGCTTTTGGAATCTACGGGTTTTTATTTTACATGAGTCTACTGTTTCCATTTCTTACACTGCTCTTTGTTTGGAACCGGCTCGGCATTCTGAATTACAAATCGAAAATTACGCTGTCTAAGTCAGATTTTATTGGACTGGCTTTTACTAACTTACTAGCTATGGGGTTTAGTTTTGGCTTATTGATCCCTTGGGCACAGATTCGTTACCGAAAGCTTGTGACCGAGGCGAAAGCATTTAACATAGACGATCTCGATCAGTTTACCGCAGCTTCGTCCTCATCAGACTCACCAATCGGCGATGAAATTATGGATATATTCGATTTTGATTTTGAGATTGGCTTATGATCGAATTAAAGGCTTCGTACTTCGATGGTAAAACATCCGGAGCCCGCAACGTTACGGTGCAACTTTCCCAAAAATCAATTTTGATTCAGGGAGGTGTCGATGTCCAGATTCCGCGCGAACAGCTACGCATTCTAAATCCGATGCAAAATTGTCCATTAATCATAGAAATAAAAGATGGCGCACGATTGGAGATTGATCCGAGAGATTACAGCTACGACCAGATTAAGTCGTTTGCCGGATCAAGAAACAGGCTCGTTTACTGGCTCGAAACCAACCTCATCAGCGTTCTTGTAAGTGCATTTTTGATTATTGTCGGAGCTGTGTATGTGGTGCAGGTGGTATTGCCGCGATTTTCGGTAGTCATTGCCGAAAAAGTTCCTCAGTCTTGGGCGAATGCTTTAGATAATACTATTGTCGAACAGCTGGATGGCAGACTTTTAGCGCCAACAGTGCTGCCCATGGCACGTCAGCAAGAGCTTTTGAAGTTTTTGCGCCAAAAAATTAATACACCGCCAAAGATCCTTTTTCGAAAACTTCAAATGCCAAACGCTTTTGCTTTAGCTGGCAATACGATGATCATTAGTGATGAGCTCGTTGAAACCATGGACCAAGACGAAGAAATTTTGGCTGTTGCACTCCACGAGATGGCGCATTTAAAAAAGCGACACGTATTGTCCATGTTGATTTCCTCGTCGGCGTTGTCAGCGCTTGCGTTTGTTGTCATTGGAGATATGGTGGGAACAACCGAGTGGATTTTAAACATTGGAGTGTTCCTCGTAGGTGCTAAATATTCTCGGAGTTTCGAAAAGGAAGCCGATGCCTGGGCGCTTGCTTCGTTAGAAGCTCTTCATTTGCCAGCCTCTTGTTTTAAGGAAGCACTTCTCCATTTAGAAAAAGCCTATTCTTCAAAAGTTTTTAAACAAAGCACGCTGTTGAATTACCTATCGAGCCACCCCGGCATTGACGAACGAGTTGGAAAAATTAAGGGAGAAGCTTGCGAGCAACGTGCGCCCGAAGAGCAGAACCTTTAGGGCACATCCTAAATATCCCATTTTCTCAAAGCATAAAGCGCTGAGCGAAATCCGGATTGAACGAGTTCTTTGAGGATTTGCGGGTTGAGACTAAAATGATCGGCAAAAAACATCTTATAGTCTTGCGCGTGGGGATGGATATAAATGTA
>JAYUQP010000003.1:0-6122 GCA_043757265.1 Bdellovibrionales bacterium
CGGCCGCTGGATTAGCCGTAGGTAAAGCGGCGCAATCGCAAAGTTTGATGAACGATCTGGGAAGTAACGGAAGCACCGAGGGCATTACTGATTCAACAACAACCGTCGACGCGGCATTGACGAAAGATTTGAATAAACTCAAAGCTGATCTCGCAAGCCAAGGTTACACTGTGGATGACAGTGGAAACATCGCCACACCCGAAGGCTCCACCGTCAATGGAGATTTAAGCCCGCAGAGTTTAGCAGCGGCCGGCATGAGCGCCCAAGACGCGGGACAACTTCAACAGGGTTTAGCAGCTATGCGTAAGGAACTCAGTAATAAAACAGGAGCAGAGGCCGCAGACCTTGTTGCTCAGCCTAGCGGATCCACCGGGTACGGCCGTGTGAGTATATCGAGTTTGGATGGCAGCCAAAAAGAAACCACAGCTGCAACAGAGGCTGAGCGATCGGGCATAGATCGCGATCCCGCCGCGTGGGCTGGATTTTTTAAAAAATTTGGTGATGGCCTCATTGGCGTTTCGCACTCGGATATTTTTTTAATGGTGGAAAAGCGCGTGGACCGCGAACGCGATGGAATGGGGAACTAATATGAAGAAAAGATTTTTTATCATTCTGTTTTTATTTTTAGGGAATCTTGATCTTGCGAGCGCAAGTTGTCAGACCGCACGTGATGCTGCGTTCAGGGACTGTCATGGAGATCAAGTTAAAGAGCCACTCCGCCTTATGGAACAAGTGAGGGCGGCTGCTAATCAGTCCGGGGCAGGGACTGTTCCTATAACAGAACTCTCCATTGCCAACGGCACGACTGCTCAACGACAACTCCAGGATTTTGAAATCAAATGCTATTCAAGTTTCAACAGTTGCATCAACACTTGTAAACAAGAGGCAGCTCAGGAACAGGCTAACATGAATACCGCAGCAGCGCAGCAGGCACAGCAAGCTGAGAGACAATGTGCTGAAGAACCAGCACAAAATCATGCAGCGGCAAAAAAAGGCGGAATGGACCTCGCCCAGATATTGCCAGCATTGATTGCTTTGCTTGGTCAGCTCAAGGGCGACGGCGGAGAAAGTGGAGATGAGTGCGCGAAAGATCCAGCAAAGTGTAAAGTGGATTCTGCAACAAATACTCCTGGAACAACACTCTCTGACAATACCACTCGCGATCCGGGTGCTGGAGGTTTTTTAGATTCGGGGCTTAATATTAACGATGCTCCTCCCATGGGCGAAGCTGCTCAAGCAAGTCTCGCACAATTTGGCCAGGCACCCGGCGGTGGTGGCGGGATGGGCGCTGGCAGCGGATCAGGCGGTGGTCGCGGCCGCGGTGTTGCCGAAGTGAATGGCGACGGAACTCCAAAAATTAATCTCAACGGAAGTGGCGCTGTTGGTGGCGGAAGACAAGGCGGCATGGGATCGATGGGTGGGGCTTCGAGTAAAGGAAGCGGCAATCCCATCGCTTCGAGAGTGGGAATTGATGGCGACGGCCGAGCCGGTAACGGCGTTGGCAATGCCGTTGATAAAGCCTTGCAAGCACGCGGTTTAGCATCGGGCGGAGAGCCCGGCGGCATATCAGCAGCCCACGCCTTCGATAACTTCCAAAAAATCGAAAAGCGCATCCAAAGCGAACGAAATAAATTAGCAGAGCTGTAATTTGGCAGAACTCTAAAAGCTCAGCTCTAAAAGGCACCTATTAGAACGCGCAGAGTTGGCCGAGCAGGGAATCTTTTTGGCCGCCGGTGATGGTTCTTAAATCTACGCGCATGTCTTTGGCGCGCATGTAGGCTAGCAGCGCAAACGCGCCACCTTCGATGGCTTGTGAAGGCCAATTTAAATCCTCCGACGATTTTACAACCTCAGAGCCAAAATAAAGTTTCAAACGTTGCATCAAAAATTTATTTTGCAGCCCACCACCTGAAAAATATATTTGCTCTGGCATTTGAGGACAGAATTTTTTGTAAGCTTCAAAAATACTATGGGCCGACACTTCGGTGAGTGAAGCCAATTGATCTTCCAAACTTAGTTTTAAAAATTTCTTATCCACATGGGATTGAATAAAATGAAGATTAAACTCTTCGCGTCCGCAACTTTTAGGTGCCGCTTTTTTGAAGTATTTATTGGCAATCATTTTTTCCACAGACTCTATATGCGGAAGCCCCTTTGACGCCAAAGTACCACTGTCGTCGAACAAGGCTTTTGACTGCGTTTTGTGCTGTATCCACACATCCATCAAGGTATTCGCCGGTCCCGTATCAAACGCCAACCACGTCTTTTTATGACAAAAAGTAAGATTGCTAATTCCGCCAAGATTGTGAAACGAAACTGGTTTTTTAAAATGCGACAACAGGACTCTGTGTAAAACGGGAGCGAGGGGAGCCCCTTGCCCACCTGCGGCCACGTCGCTCGCGCGAAAGTTAAACACCACCGGCAGCTTTGCTTGCTGGGCTAAATAACTAGGTTCGCCAAGCTGAAGCGTGGCGTGCCCGCCGCGGTGATAGACGGTTTGCCCATGCAGACCAATCAATAGCGGTTTATACGCCCAACGAATTTCTGAAAAGTGCTTCGCATAAAGCCTGCCCAGCTCGTGATGAAACTCCCCAATTTCGTAGGTGGTGGCGATGTTTGTAATCAAGCGCTTGGTTTTTTCGTGAAATGCTTTATCAAAGGCTTTGTATTCGTGCTGCAAAAATTGAACAGACCAGGTTTTTTTAAAAGCAATTTCGGCAACCACATAATCAACGCCGTCCCCGCTTGTTCCGTTCATTATACCTAAGACTTTCATAAAGCCTCCGTGTTTAAAATCAATATGTCGTTTTCAGACTTGGAGATTTTTATTTCTTTATCAACAATACAATCCTGCAAAATCACGTTAGCCAAGGCCGACGTATTTTTATCTACGAAAACGGTTCCGCGGCATTGTGAAGTGTCGACCGAGGCTGTTGTGTGAATGGCCACAGTATTTCCATTTTGCACGCTCGTTGCAAATGAAAATTCTTTTTTGAAGCTCTCGTAGACATTTCGAATATGATTGTTTTCATCCTGGTGGATCAACTGCGTGATTTCTTTCGTTGCCGTGAGCAGATTTGCAAATGATCCAGTCTCCCACCAACGGCAGTTGATAAATAGAGTATTTACCAGGGATCCCTTTTGTATGGCAGGCACTAACGTATCGTGGAAGATGTGTGATTCGCCAGCCGGTAAAAGCGAAAGTACATCCCTCGAAAAAATTTTGTACCCCGTGTAATGCACTGGTCGGAGCACTTCTGTGGTCGTGGGTTTGTCACCAAAGCCTCGCACCTCTCCTTGCTGATTAATCCACACCGGCTTCAAGGTTTTCAACAGGTCGGGATGATCGGTCACTAAAAGGGTCGCCAATGATTGAGTTTTTTCATGGTGGTTTTTGAGCTCATCGAGAATGCCCATCGACGGAAGTATCATCACCTCGTCAGAGTTGATTGCAAAAAAAGAAGTGGCACCATGAAGATGCTCTTTTGCGTAAAAAAGCGCGCCGCCGCTTCCCATGATTTGGTCTTTTTCTAAAGAAAAAGAAAATCTAAAATCACTTACATCATTTTGCTGGAGGCGGTGTTTTATTTTTTCAGGCAGATGGTGCAGGTTCACGGTGACATCCATGCAACTTATTTGGCGCAAAAAATACAAACTATAAAAACAAAGTGGGAGTCCAAAAAAGGGAATCGTGGGCTTTGGTAGCTGATGAGTATAAGGGCGTAAACGTGTGCCAAGGCCTGCGCAAAGAAGAAGTGCTTTTACGGCCATTTTTCAATTTGCGGAAGCTGAAGGTGATCCACCAGGTTCTTTATCATTGGAAAGTCGGTAGTATGTGCCAGTGCTTGCTTCACTTTTAAAAGAGTGTGCGGGAGATATTTCAAATATCGACGGTCTTCGCGCTGGTTAAGTATAGCTGCGAAAGTTCCACATGCTTTGAAACAGCGTTGAAGCATCTGTAGGTAAAAATAATGCATAAAGTGTTCACGGCTTTTAAACAAAGCTAAAGCTTCTGGAAAAATAGAAAGGTAGTACAATATCAAGCTTTCTATATGCTCATCGTTTAAATTTACATAAGAGTCGTGTACCAAGCTCACAATATCGTACTGCGGTGGCCCCATGCGCGCGTCTTGAAAATCGATAAAATAAATACGGTCGCCCTTGATCATTATATTGCGCGAGTGAAAATCCCGATGGCATAAAACCTGCGGTGCTTCGGCCAAGGTTTGCGCAAGTTTAGTAAATTCTTTTTGTAAGGCGCCCTGCTGTACCTCGCTGAGATTATGAGGACACAGTATCGTAAAGAGATTTTTAAACGTGTAATTTAATTCCCAGGTGAATTTTTCGGTATCAAATTGCACGCCGTAAGCTGTGCAGCGATGCCATTGCGTTTTGTCCAAAGATTGTCGATGCAATTGAACCAGCAAATCTAAAGTGACTTGGTAAAATGGCAGAATGCTATCTTGCTTTGAAAACTCCCAAAAACGTCTTTCGAGAGTCAAATCACCAAGATCTTCCAGGAGAAATAAACCTTTTTGCTCATCCATACCAATTATGGATGGCACGCCAATTTTTATTTCTTCGAGATGTTTTTGAATGGAAATAAAAGGAAATTCACTGGGATTTTGAAAAGGAACCCATTCCATCAAAACCCAAGACTGATTCGCTTTGACAACACGGTAGTAGCGGCGTGAAGAAGCGTCACCGGCGAGGGGAACTATGGAATAATCAGTGATCGACAAATGCTTTTTAATAAGCTCATCAAAAACCTTAGGATATTCTGCGGAAATTTGCGCCACCATCTGTCCATGGTCTCTGACTCGCGCCTTAAAAGCAATGTTTTAATGAATTGACGGAAAGAGGCTTTGGCAAGAGGGAATCAAGTGACAGCTTTTAATATTTTGCGAAAATTTATGATGCTTTAAATGATGCTCTGGCGATGTTTGCAATATAGCGTGTGCACACTGATTTAGGTTTTCAAAACGAATTTCTGCTTCGCTCGAAGAGTCCGAGAGTAAATAGAAAAAATCAAAATATCTTAAAAAAGAAGAACTCAAAGAATCGCTTTGAACAAGCTCAGCGAGTGTGGCCTGAGTTGCGGCGACAATCAGCACATCAACCGGAACAGTTGCTTTTTTCATTAACCAATAGGTTTCGAGTGTCTTTTGTTGTCGCTCGGTAAGAGCTTCAATTTTCGGTAGGAAAAGCGTCGTTTTATTGAGATCCGACAAATCATTAAGATTTGTCAAAAAATTTGCCCCCATCTGATCAACCCGTAAAAAGAAATGATTCTTAGCTGTTGCATGCAATGAAAGAGCAAGGCGCTCAAGGCGCACTGAAGAATCACTCCTTAGCAGGAGCGCTTGCTTTTGATGCTCGAAAGAAAAGGACGAATTTGCCAATGTAGAAGCCGTCAAAGCCGCAAGATCGGCGAGTTGCACTTTATCGGAATGTTTTTGGCCCTGAAGGCGAATAATCTTTTGGGGGTGTAATTCCATTTGCAAGTACTGCAAAAGATTGTCCGCTACATCAAGTTTATCCATAAGGTTTATATAGTTTTGTAAGGAAAATTGAATCAAGTCGCGAAGTTTGTCCTGTATGTCTTGCTTTTGCGGGGGAACGTCGAGCACTTTAAAAAACGCCACTGGGCGTTTCGACTTGGGTTCGTAAAGGGGGACCGAGAGGGTGCCGCTCACTGGTTCGTCCGGCACGTTTTGCAAATCGAGTTGGCTTGCAAAACCGTAGTAGTTTTGAATGATGTTTTGCAGTTTGTGCACAATGTTTTGCATCTCAGGCTCAACTTTCTCAGCAGTTATTGAAAGCAAGATATACAAAACCCGTGCCCAAAAAGGTCACCCAGGTGCTGTCTAATGCCAAAACAGTGAGTGGTCTGCGCAGATCCATTCTTTTGGCTTACAGAGGATACGGCGCTGGGATTTGAACTTATTACCGGTGGCGATCTAAAAATAGACAGTGGAGTTTAAAGGAAAACTTTACAGAACTGCCAAAGATTTAGAGAGGCTTTTCCCTCTTTCTTCTTTTTGTGGGTCAATCAGGTTGGTTATAGATCCACTTGAGAGCGTATTTGGAGTTCAAATAGCCACATCTTTGCAGGATCTTCA
>JAYUQP010000004.1:0-2337 GCA_043757265.1 Bdellovibrionales bacterium
GCATCATTGGAATCTTGAATGACCGTGGCCATCCGACGAAACTTTTCTAACGATCCCATTCGCTTAGCCACAGACTTAGGGCCTTTTGTATTGCTATTCTGATTTAATATTTTTTGAAGGCGGACTGTTTTTTTGGCCATTTTTTGCTCTTGATTCCTCTATGTTGAACCGAAGAAATCTTTGATTAACAGAAATAGAAATTATTTAGTGGAACTTAATGAATCAGAGGAAAGGCCACGAAGCTTTCAAGAGATGGATTTTAGCCCATTTTGCAATCTATCCCATTGAGGACACATTAGCTAATTAAATAGCGGTTCCGTCGTCGCCTGGGGCCACCGCCGTCAAGTATGTGAGACGCGACTCCTTGGCCTCAAAGCGTTCAAGCCTCATATGGGTGACTCCATTGGTACGGCACATGTTCTTCGTCGACCATAAAAAGGACCACTTTCGGTGACTAAATTCAGCCTTCGTTTTCTCGGCACGATCAATCTCGCCCTTTGGAGTCTTGTCGCTCTTCTTGGAAAAACCGTGAGTTAATATCACGCGTTTCCCAACAAAAAAGAAACAAAGTACCCGACCCTGATCCGCTTTGAACTCAAAGAGCTGGTCTGTTCCGGTCAAATGCTTAAACTTCTGCTCGTTGGAGATCTTGCCGACATTCCCAACATCACAAAAAGGGCAGCAAACTTCTGCTGCATTTTGGGTGACTGAGATTCAAGCCACTCTTCAGAACTCAATTCTGAATATCTCGCCCTTGTAGGCCGACTTCGATGGCTTCATCACCTAGGATGGATATTAGCATATATGCTAATATGACTCGAGACGTACCTAACAGTCGACTTTGAATGATTTTCTGCTCGTCTACCGTCAAATTCAGCCCCGATATCGCCGACTTAGAAAGGGTTCGCATATGGTGGTGAATGGTCGACCGAGATTTGCCAAAGATGCGGCACAATTCCAAAATTCCTAAATTTTCGATCCAACGCAGTTTCGCGAATTTCGTTAAATCAATTCCTACACGCTTCCATCGCACCAGATACGTTTTAATTGCATCTGGTTGTTCGCATACAATGGCGTGATGCCATCCAATTTCAAACTAACTTTGTTTATATTATTTATCGGGTTCCGATAATGATTGAGGCATCAAATTCGTTCCACTCCCCAGCTGGTTGTCCATCCAGCCAAATATAGGGGTGTCGCCCTTTCGGCAGCTCGGAATGCAGAAAGGCATAATCTTCGGCAACCGCTAGCGGCTGAATCTTGCAGAGTAATTGTGAGTATCGCGTGTCGCCGCCAGACTGTCCGCATGGAAGCTGCGTAGTCATTTGTAGTCATTCGAGATCCGAAGTCAGTAAAATCAATGACCTAGGCCTCCCCACACCACCCCATCCAGTTCAAACTAGATTTGTTTATTCAAGGCCGCCGAACCCTTTGAACATGGGCCCAATCGTGTGCGGGATCTTCTGACTTATAGAGATTTTTAGCGATTTTACAGAGACGGTCGATTCGCATTTAATTAGCCATCAACTTCTCATAGATAGTCAGACCAATCCAAGCGTCGGTCGCCGCGTAGATCTGCTGCTTGTCTGATAACTCACTCGCTTCCCAATTAGTGGTCTTGGCGCGCTTGGATAAAGACGCCTGTAAAACTTCTTCCGTCATTCCCTTTAGACTGGTATTTTTTAGACCTTTCACCTTCGCCAAATGTTGCAGCTCCACGAAATTCTGTGGAGTGAAGCTAAACGTTTTCTGAAGCAGCTTGAGATCGTCGCGGATGGCCGCACCCACTTTAACGATCTCCTTGTCCTCTAAGATACTCTTGAGAGTCTGAAACTTCGTGACGTATTGAAGGCGAATCAAATAGGCATCGGTGTCGGTCGACAGCTGCAACAAGGCCGCCTTGTAAACCTCACCTTTCCTAAAACTGGGCCTGGTTTCGGTATCGAATCCAAGCACTTTGACTGCCCCCAAATTCATAGCAAGCAATTCTTGATCATTGCGGATCAAATGGATTTTACCGGGAAAGGAAATATGGTCTGTGAGATTCAAGAGGCCTATCTTACTAGGTTACAGCCGATTCATCCACACATTAAGCTGCTTTTTTACATTCGCGATCCCACACAGGTTCGCTTTTGGACAATTCGGCATCGATGATTTCCATGGTCTTATTACTGTAATCACAGAACGCGGTATTGGTAGGCGGCGGATTCTTGCACTGGGCGTTGTCCAGATCTTTTTGCGTGTCGGCTTTATACTTTTTGATTTCATCTAAATTGCTGCGGACCTTATTGCATGATTTTTGTTTCTGCTCGGGAGTCATGCTCGTTCTCACCGGCT
>JAYUQP010000005.1:0-17525 GCA_043757265.1 Bdellovibrionales bacterium
ACTTTGCGTTCGAAGAAGTTTGTGAGTTCTTGAACGTCCTGTAATTCTAAAAACGAAAATGGATTTTTCGAATTGAACTTCGCAGGAATGTGCAGAGCCTCTAAACGTTGATCTGCAATGTACTGAAGGTACTGGCGCATGTCTTTTTTAGACATTCCAGCAATCCCTAAATCCAAAACATCATCGGCAAAGGCCATTTCACAATCGACAGCTTCGGTGATCATCTGAACAATCATATCGTTCATTTGTGGGGTGAAGATTGTTGGATCTTCCTGACGTGCAATTTCGATCACTTCAAACGCAAAGTTCATGTGGGCGCTTTCATCGCGGAATACCCAGTTTGTACCCGAAGCTAAACCATCAAGGAGTCCTTTAGACCGCAAAAAGTAAACGTAGGCAAACGCGCCGAAGAAAAACAATCCTTCGATGCATGTAGCAAAGCACGTAAGGTTCATTAAGAATTTTCGGCGATCTTCTACAGATTCGATGCGATCCATTTTTTCGATCGAGCCCATCCACTTGAAGCAAAACTGGGCTTTCCGCTGAATCGACGGAATGTTATCGATGGCCGAAAAGGCTTTTACGCGCTCGTTGACATCAGGGATGTAGGTGTCGAGCAGGGTGAGGTAAAACTGCACGTGCAGCGCTTCTTCATAAAGTTGTCGCGATAAATATAAACGCGCTTCGGGGCTGTTGATGTGTTTGTACAGATTGAGCACAAGGTTGTTCCCAACGATGGAATCGCCGGTGGCAAAAAATGCGACAAGGCGGTTGATCATGTGCTGTTCTGCGGGCGTCATTTTCGATCGAAGATCGTTGATGTCGCGCGAGAAATCCACTTCCTCAACGGTCCATGTATTTTTGATAGCGTTTTTGTACATCTCGTAAAAGATCGGATACTTCATCGGGCGAAGGGTAAGGTTAAAACCAGGATCTAGTATCATAAAAGAGCTCCTTCTAAAAACTGCGCACCATAGCGCAGTTTTAAATTACTAACCGGACACCATAGCCCGGTTCAACTACTGAACACGCATTGGCCATATCGGCGCCGCGCAGTTCATTCAACTAACCGCGCCTCTAAGACGCGGGTTTAACAAAAGTTCGCGCATCAACCGCGCGGGCTCAGGAACAAACCGCGCGCCGGCCGCGCGGTTTCAATTACTGACAAGCCTCGCAAGATTCAGGTGTATCGATCGAACATGCAATGACTTCTTCAGCTGAATAATCGTTTCTCGGCTTTGTATTTTTTATTGTCGTTTTTGAAATACGAGTGGCGGGGCGGGAACGCAAATAGTACGTTGTTTTCACGCCTTTTTCCCACGCATACATATACATCGACGACAATTTTCCAATCGTAGCGTTTTCTAAAAATAAATTGAGCGACTGGCTCTGATCAATAAACGCTCCGCGCTCGGCCGCCATATCAATCAAACCCTTCATCGGTAATTCCCAAACAGTGCGATAGATAGCCTTGAGGTTTTCAGGAACTTCTGGAATTTCCAAAATAGAACCTTCGGCCTCTTTAATTTTGTTTCGCACTTCTTCGGTCCACAGCCCGACTTTTTTAAGATCGCGCACAAGATACTTATTGATCTGTAAAAACTCCCCAGAAAGAGTTTCACGCTTAAACAGATTTGAAACCTGCGGCTCAATCGCCTCGTAGCAGCCAGCAATACTTGCAATGGTGGCTGTTGGCGCGATGGCGATTACCAATGAATTTCGCAGACCAAACTTTTTGATTCGCTCTTTAAGTAAAACCCAGCGCTCTTGATTTGCAGGCTCCACTTTCCAAAGATCGAACTGCAAAAGACCTTGGGCTGCACGCGTGTCGGCAAAGTTTGAATGCGGACCGTATTTTTCGGCAAGCTCGCACGACATGTCGATAGCCGCAAAGTAGATTTCCTCTTGGATGCGTCGGGAAATCACCCGGGCATCTTCGCTATCAAAAGCCAAACCGAGCTTGAAGAAAACATCTTGCAAGCCCATGGCACCCATTCCGATGGGACGCCATTTGTTGTTAGAATCTAAGGCCTGGTTGATTGGATAAAAATTAATATCGATCACGCGATCTAGAAACTTAACTGCAGTTTTTACCGTGCGACGGATTTTATGGTAATCCACGCCATCTTCAGTCACATGTTGGCCGAGGTTTATGGAACCTAAGTTACAAACCGCAGTTTCCGCATTGTTCGTCACTTCGAGAATCTCTGTGCAGAGATTTGAGAGGTGAATCACGTTTTCTTTTTTAGCGGTTTGGTTGCTTTTTATATTTGAAGCATCCTTAAACGTCATCCAACCATTGCCGGTTTCGGCGAGAGTCTTCATCATCTTGCTGTAGAGGTCGCGAGCTTTCACCTGACGTGAAAACTTTCCTTCGCTTTCGGCCTGGATGTAAGCGCGTTCAAACTCAGCGCCGTAGAGATCTGGAAACTCTGGAACAACTTTAGGATCAAACAACGACCACACGTCGTCGGTTTTTACACGCTTCATAAAAATATCTGGAACCCAGTTTGCGAGGTTCAAGTTATGGGTGCGTGTGCTTTCGTCGCCGGTGTTATCGCGAAGCTCGAGGAAGTCTTCGAGATCCGCATGCCAAGTTTCAAGATATACACAGCAAGCGCCTTTGCGTTTGCCACCTTGGTTTACGGCTGCAACAGACGAGTCCAATGTTTTTAACCAAGGAACAACGCCGTTTGAGTGGCCATTTGTCCCTTTGATTAGCGATCCACGAGCGCGCACGCGGTGAAACGCAACGCCAATGCCGCCTGCAAATTTCGAAAGCAAAGCGATGTCTTTGTATTTGTCGTAAATAGAATTTAAATCATCTTTTGGAGAATCTAAAAGGTAGCACGATGACATTTGAGGATGAAGCGTTCCCGAGTTAAAAAGGGTCGGTGTGCTTGGTAAATAGTCCAAAGTGCAAACAAGTTTATAAAGCTCGATGGCTTCTTCGCCATTATGAGCAAGTCCACAGGCCACACGCATAAAGAAGTATTGGGGAGTTTCGATGACATCGCGCTTTTGTGGGTCTTTTAACAAATAACGATCGTACACTGTGCGAAGACCAAAATATTCGAAGGCATTATTTTTGTGGGGCTGGATGGCGTTTTCCAACAGCTCGCGGTTTTCTTCGACAAAAACTTTTGTTTTTTCGGAAATCAAACCAGCTTTGAAACCATGTGCCACGCTCTCGTAAAAAGATGTAATCCCAAGATTTTGAACTTCTTCGTCGATGTACAAACTTAATAAGCGGGCAGCAAGGCGCGAGTACTGAGGCTCTTCGCCGATGAGCATTGCAGCTGTCTGGATTGAAAGATTATCGAGTTCCTTGGTTGAGGCACCGTCGTAAAGTCCGCTAATAGATTTAATAGCAACGCGATAAGGATCAACAAAGCGAAGGTCTTCTGAGTTTTGTGTCACGCGACGAACGATTTTTGTTACGTCGACGGGTTGTAGGGTACCGTCGCGTTTTTTTACGCGCATTAATACGGGTTCCTGTGTTTCGTTCTGCGAATTCTCTGTCATTTCCATTGTTGTTTCTACTGTCTCCATGTTGTGCCCTCCCCCATGGCGTCTTTGTTAGTGACACGTTTGTGTGTCATTTCGAGTAAGCAATTCCCTAACTTGAGAAAAGTTCCCCTAAAACTATTCTCAAAAGCGTAGCAGGCCGCAAAGCCATCAAAGCTTTTATTTAAATTGGAATTTTACGATTACCCAGGAGCAGCTTTCTTTTTGTTGTTAAAGAAACGCTCCTTATTTAAAAACGGTAATTGTGTGCACAGTGAGAGTCAAACCTGATTTCGACGCACCAAAGTGTTTTTTTTTAGGCAGTAGCGACATGAAACTGTCGGGCAGCGTTAGTTCGTTGATATTTCTCGTGAATAGCGGTTTGTTGAGCGCTCGGGCACGTCAAACTTTTTTGCTTAACGTTGTTTGTTTACAAAATAATTTTGCATTCGATTTGGGCAACAGGACTTTAGTACAGCTTAAAAACACTACACCCACCGGTCCTGAATTCAAAAACACCCATATATAGTGTTACAGAGCATCGGGCAAAATTCCGATAATACCGTATGAGATTTCTCGAAGCGCTCAATCGGATGCTAGTTGGAATGTTGCTGTCGCTTGTAATTTTGCAGGCTGGCCTCTTATTTTTTATGAAAAATATGGAAGATCAGGCGCAATACAGGTTAGTGCAAAACACGTCGAGCGTTGATGCAAAGTGCACGGAGAATTTTTTTTCCGAAGATAAATATTGGGATGTATCCGCTAATTCTGTTTCGCAATCCAACTGCGATGGAAGCGACTGTTCGTTTTCACATATGACTTGGAAACGTGTAGACCAAGCCAAGGAATTAAATCTGATTGCCGTGCAAAATGCACCGCCATTCCGTTTAGCGCAGATGAACGAGGGTGGAGTGATTCGCGTTCGCGTGAAGGCTTCGCCAAAACCGCAGGTGATTGCGCTTGTGAGCCGGCAGCGCATGGAGTGGAACTTTCAGGTGGAAAAGGGTGCAAACATCGATCGAGTGATTGTTGCAACTCCGCAAGTCGTATGGCTTCAGGGCCTTCCACCAAAAACCGCCATCGAATATTTACCCAAAGAAAAAATGTGCAGTTACCCTTACACGTGGGAAGAAGCATTTAATCCCGACAACGAGTTTCGCATTCTCACTTCTGTGCTTAAAAAAATTACGGGCCTCGAACTTTCAGGATTTCAAGGCGCGGTGGTGGGCAAAGAATTCCGCCTGCCGATTTCTGATCGCACGATGGGAAGCCAGCGTGGATTGGCAAGCGTGGAGGCCGCTGAATCTTTAGAAACAGCGTCAAAACCTTCAGGGGCTCCGCAAGAAAATTCAGAAAAAAAGCTGGAAGAGAGCAAGGTCGTCGAAAAAAATCAAATTGAACGAGCTGCCGAAATAACTACGGGAAAGATAATTCAAAATGCAGCCCAGCCGCGAGTGCCGGCATCGCCAGTTATATGGCAGCGCCTTGAGGGCAGCATCCAACCACAAAAAGTTACCTTTAATACCGAAGAAATCTTGTTGCCTACAAAAACTCAGCAAGTGCTCGTGGTAGACACGCATCTTTTTATTTTAAAAAGTTATTTGCTTTGGCATTGGGATGCAGTGAAAAAAGAATTTACTCGCATGTATTTACCAAAAACCATGCCCTATGCACAGTACATGAAGACGGCAGCCGTAAGTCCGATGCAAAAAGCATTGTACGTTTACAATGATGAGCGCGGCGGTGAGATGTATCGCTACGACGTGACGAATAATGAATGGTCTGCACTTCATGCCGGCTACGCTTTTAACTTGGAGGCTCTGTACTTTGACGACGAGATGCACGCTTTGCGCGGAGTTTCCTCCCGCGGCTTGCACATGACTCAGTTTTTAAAAATGGACCATAAAGGGAAAGTGCTTCAGGCACTTCCTATCAAAAGTAAAATTTCCTTTGATAAAAAACACTGGAAGTGGGAACTGCACAAACAGCACGATGCCTACGCCATGCGTTTTTATCAGACCGTTAAACCTGATGGGCAAGATATTCTGCTTGAACTTTGAATTCAGCTTGTCAGTGAGTGTTCAATTTTGAGACGAAAAGTTGCTTGTAGTGAAGCTGCGGTCTCAAGTTGGATCATGCCAGTATAATCGACTGATTGATTCTCAATCGTCTCAAGTTGGCGGCCAGGACACCGAAGAGTCATTACGTTTTTGTTAATGACGTATATATCTTTGGGGGTTAAATGTTCCGCAATCTATTCGATAGAAAATTTTCGCCCATTACGCTTGGCCTTATCGTCACCACTTTTACTTTGCAAGTTCTCGCAGACCCCCAGGGTGCTCCAAATAATGGAAGCCTCAACGGCGGGTATAATAATGGTGGCTCGGGCAGCGGAGGTTCTACGGGTTACGGCGGCGGTACCACGGGCGGAAGCGGGATGTCGAGCGGCAGTTCCACAGGCTACGGTGGTGGATCTTCGGGTGGAACGTCAGGCACGTCATCCGGCGGCTCTGGGAGCGGCGGATCCGGCGGAAATGGAATGTCGAGTGGCAGTTCCACAGGCTACGGTGGCGGTTCCTCCAGCGGATCCGGAAGTGGTGGCAATTCGAGCGGAGGATCAGGCGGTCTGAGTTTCGGTTCTAATTATGGCTCCGCCCCTTCGCCTTGCGCGGGCTGCGGTCAAGCAAACTTAGGTTATGGACCAAATATTGGTTCTGGCAATACTGCAACTGGATCAAACTTAGGATTTAGCATGGGAACCGCGGTGTCTGTCGGTGGAACAAACACGGGAACAACAAATGGAAATTCAACCGGCAGCTCTTCCGGTTCAGGAAGCAATGGCGGGTATTCGTTGGGAACGCCTGTCAACTCGTCGTCATCGATACAAACTATGGTCAACAGTATGCTCATGGGACTCGGTGCAGTTACGGGTACAACGGCAGTGGCACAAAATTTCGCGGCCGGTCTGCAACGAGTTGCCACTGCTATCGGGTCGACTGTTGCTCGTGTTGCAGAGACTGCAGCTAGAACTATTGCGGTCCACGCCGGCGCCTCCGCAGCAGGGTATCAAGGAATGGTGAGCAGTTCAGTCGGAGCGGCGAAACCAGGCGATGTGAATTATAAACAAGCTCTTGATGCAGCCTACTACAGGGGTGTAAAAGCCTATTATGATAAGCACGCAATTGTAAGTCGGATAGTTCCGACTGGCCCCATGGCAAGAATCTACGGCCCTGTTGCCGTCGCGAATTCGGCCGCGCTACGAGCCGTTGATCAGAAATTTAATGCGGGTCAAATCAGTGTTGTTGGTGCAGAACTTGGATACACTCCAGCCCAAATAGCCACCGCCGTCGGGCTAAACACCTACCAAACTTTGACTGACTACCAACGTTACGGACTTTTAAATTCCACAGTGGTCACAGGCGATTTAACCGGAACCGGTCTTTTGGATACAGATACGCTCGGTCAATACGATCCTTCCGCAGGAGTCATCGCAGTGGATACGAACGATCAGGACGCCGCCGGAGTTGCCAGCACCATTCAACACGAGGCGAGCCACGCAGCAGATTTTGCAGTAAAAGAATTGGTCGATCGGGTGATGGCCTCAACATCATCCAACATTCCACAATCACTTAAAGATTTGGCAGCGTCCATTCAAGAAGAAGTGGAATCCAGGGTTGCGGGAAGTTACTATACCGGCGAAATCGCTCAACAGTACCCGGTGGATTATGCGGGATCCATTGCACATGGGACGGATTCCTCGCCACGGGCGCAGCGCGCGCACAATTACGTGGAGTATGCCATGGAAGTCACTGAAACCATCGCGTACAGTGTTGATCCAGTGCAAAGGCAGCGGTGGGCCGAAATGACTGCGATGGCGTTAGGAATTACTCAGCAAGAAGCTGCGGGTCTGTTGAATGACCTCGGGTATCAACACCAACAAGATGAAATTGACAATTTTATCGATTCGTCACAAGGGATCAGCCAATGAAAAAGCACATAATTATATCGAGCACAATCTTTGTAGCAATCGCAGTTGGGTCAATTTTATTTCAAAATATAGTTTTATCTGATCCACGCATTATTTCTTTGAAACAAAAAATTCAGCTTTTAAATAACAAAATAACGAATGTTCCAGGGAGTGCTCTAGTTCAGAAAAAGAGAAGAGCGATGAAGTACCATCTGATTCAGACACTTGCTCATCAAAGCAAGGTACCAAGCTGCCTCGAACTTAAACGGCTAGAGCCAACCACGCCATCTGGATTTTATCAGTTGTACCCTAATCCAACGAGTGCAAGGCCTGATCTGGTAGATTGTGTTTTTGATGCTGCCGGAAATACACTAGAGGCAACAACCATTAAAACTTCAAGCGACGCCCAGCAAGCTCTTTCAAGAAGCACGGGAAGCTCACCTTTTTATGAGACAGTTTTTTTGAAAGCAAATGGCACAACTTCACCGGTGCGCAAAGCCTTTCCCGGAATTGTTCAAATTACCCGTGTAGTGCCGACAAGTGCACAAACGCCTTGTGCTGTCGCTAATTATGGATTCGACGCTGCGGGCTTGTGGGTTAAAAATCGCTGCGAAGGGCAGTTTATCTTGCTGACTGCCAACGGCACTCGTTACTTAGATGCCTTAGATCCTGCAAGCGTGAAGCCATTGATAGGAGCTATACAAAGTGCGCGACTTTTGCCAGGCAGCAAACTGCAGGTAACAGGTTGGGCTTGTGAAACCGGAAACGCGGCACCGATAGAAACGCAGCTTTATTTTGGTGACGCAGCAATTGGCGGAGTTTTTATTTCTGCTAAACCCTCTGGACTTGCAACTGGTCCCGTTGTTTCAGCTAACTGCCAGACACAGAATGTTGGCCACGGGTTTTCATACACAGTTGATTTACTAGAGAACGCCAGTATGACAGCAGAACAGAAAGCAAGAGTTCAACACTCGACGAAAACACAGCATATAGATCCTGCAAAAAATAAGTTATTTATTTATGCAGTCAGCCACAAGCCACAGGGTTTTGCCTTAAAAAAATTAACTGGCTCAGATTCCATTGTTATCCCTAAAGCAAGTAATATTCATCAAATTATTGGTAATTTGGACACAGCTGTAGTGGCCAACGGTGCACTTGCGGTCCGAGGCTGGGCGTGCCACATCGGCGATCCTCGGCCGATGGGCATTCATATTTATCGAAACTTTCAGGCGGGTAAAGGTGGCATTTATATTGGTGGAGGGTCTGCAAACATTAATCACGAAGTGGGTGTGTCCCATCGCTGTGTGAGTGGAGCAACTGCCCATCGCTTTGAAATAAAAATTCCAACGGCGTCAAAAGTTCTTCCAGCCAATGCGCCGCTCTATGTTTACGGAATTTCTTTGATTGCGGGAAAATCAAATACACTCCTCGGCAACTCAGGAACGGTAAAAATTCCTGTGTATCCAGGCAGCCCGTCGCTCTGTCCTCCCCAGCCAGCGCTTCGATGCGGGAATGACCAGCGGGTGCTAATACTGAAAGATAAACTTGGATGTAACGTGCAACATTGCATGCAAGTGCACAGCGGAAGTGATCGCTAATGGGTTAGAGCTCGATCCGGGTTTTTGGTGCTTTATAGTTTTCGCAATAGTTAAAACACTCAGTCGGGTCGCTGTTGGCGGCGCCGTGTTGGGCGCCTTCGATGGTGCTTTGATAATCTAGCAATTCAAAATAGGTTTTACGATTGCAATCCGCGAGGTCCTCGGACTCCTTCAGCCAGCCCACATAAATGCTTACTTCGAGCGAAGTGGCTTGAGCAATTCTACAGCCAATATAACAGTGTTTGCGCTTGTCGTTTTTTAAGGTGCTCGCTTTTTGATATTCTTGCTTGTAGGTTTGATGGGCCCAAAATAACGACCACAGAGTTGGTTCTTCAGGTTGGATCCGGCTCCATGCCTGGCTGTGCGAAGTCCATTCACTTTCCGTATAAATGAGCCAATTGTACGGGTTGCGCTCACTTTCCCAGCACCCGTGAGCGGAAGCCTGCCCGCTTAGTAAACACGTGACTACGAAAAGAAATAGTTGAGCGCGAATTAAGATCATGAACCCTATGTATCTGTAATTGCGGGGCATAGCAAATAACGCTTTGCTTTATTGTCTTTGAACCGGCTTTAAAATTTTGTGTCTTCTTCTTGCAATCTTCAAAAATATCACCATATTAGGACTGTTTTGATTCTGAGCGCGCGTAAAGCGTAAATGTAAAAAATGCCGGCATCAAAACAGCAGATAACGGAAGATAACAAGGAGTCATTATGCGTTTGTTTTTATCACTAATTCTAGCTTTGTCCCTCACAGCCTGCGGAGTTCAGTCTATTCCAAAATCTAAAAACCGCGTGGACGAAACTTTTGCCGAGATTACAAACCAGTACAAACGACGTGCGGACCTTATTCCGAACCTTGTACAGACTGTAAAAGGCTATGCGAGCCACGAAAAAGAAACACTTGAAGGTGTAGTCAACGCGCGCGCAAAAGCGACGAGCATGACCATCGACCCGAGCAAGTCATCGCCTGAGCAACTGCAAAAGTTTCAGGAAGCGCAAGGGCAGTTGTCGCAAGCGCTCGGTCGCCTGATGGTGATTTCGGAAAACTATCCGCAGTTAAAAGCCGATCAAAATTTTCGCGATTTACAAGCACAGCTAGAAGGAACAGAAAACCGCATTACGAATTCTCGTCGTGAGCACATCGAAGCAATTCGTATGTTCAACGATTTAGTAACGGTGTTTCCAACCAACCTAACCAATACGTTATTTTTCCATCACGACAAAATGGCGCAATGGAATGTAGCTGAAGCTGAAAGAGGACAGATGGAAAAAGCACCGCAAGTTACCTTTTAGCTGGCGACTGTGTCGCGACTATTCGCTTCGCTCAGATGAGGCTGGTCCGGTCTTCGTGACCAGCGGGATCTGACCGCGGCGAAGAATTGTTAGCGTGATTTTTTTTGGTTTTTTTGGTCGGTTTTGAGATTTCAAGGTTTATAGGAAGTAAGATGCATAGGACTTGGTACATATTCGTTTTCGCGCTTAATGTTTTGTTCAGCTTAAATTTAGCCCAGGCCTTCGAAGTTCCACCTCTGACGGACAGTGTGGTGGATACCGCAAGCATGGTGGATACGGCTGTTCAACAGAGGCTTTCTTCTGCTCTCAAAGCAATTTATGCCAAAGGTGGGCCGCAGCTGGCGGTTGTCACGATCGACACTATCGATCCGTTGACCGTCGAAGAAGCGGCCATTCAAGTGGCCAAAGCGTGGAAGCTGGGCACGGAGCAAAAAGACAACGGCATTCTCTTAATCGTTGCAAAAAAAGAAAGAAAAATTCGTATCGAAGTTGGCCAGGGCGTAGAGGGCGATTTGACCGATGCCTACAGTCGGCGAATTATCGACGGTACCATGGTTCCGCTGTTTCGTAAGGGCTTAACCAGTGATGGGATTTTGCTCGGTGTGAGCGAAATTTTAAGTCGTATGAGTCCGCCAATTGATCTTGCGCAGTTTTTAGAAATCCCCTCGCAAGCGTCAGCTCCGTCGGGCAGAGCCGATTGGGGCAAATTGATTTTGATGCTGGCGATCTTTTTGTTTTTGATGTTCGCAAACGGCGGCGGTCGCAGAGGCGGAATGCAAGGCGCTATGCTTGGTGGTCTTATGGGCGGTATGATGGGCGGAGGCTTTGGCGGTCGATCATCAGGTGGCGGCTGGGGCGGCGGTGGCGGCGGATTTAGCGGTGGAGGAGCTTCAGGATCATGGTAATTCCAAAATGGTTAAATTCTTATTTGCAGCAAGACGAAATCGACGCGATCGAAAAGCAAGTTGCGGCGATCGAACTTAAAACGCAAGCTGAGATCGTTCCGGTGATTGTGCAATCGTCCTCGAACTACGCGCAGGCTCAAGTGACGCTCATCCTGCTTTTTGCCATGGTATTTTTAGTTTTATGGGAAACATTTGTTCCTCATCTGTACTGGGATTATTGGCTGCAAGCGGTTGGCTTACTGCTTGCGGGATTATTTGTTGTATTTTGGGGAGCTGCCTTTTTAGTCCGCGATGGCCGAGTGCGACGTTTGCTCACTTTGCGCTCTGAAGAATTAGAGCAGTGTTGGAAGCGCGCGCGCATAGAGTTTTACGAAAACCGTTTACACCACACCGAAGACAGCATGGGCGTTTTGGTTTATATTTCCTTGCTCGAGCATGTGGTGATTGTGCTTGCTGACAAAAAAATCGCCGAACAGCTTCCTGGGGATACCTGGCAAACAGCAGTCAACGAAGTCGTTTCGGGCGTGAAAAATAAGAAAATGGCCTTGGGTATCCAAAAGGGCCTCGAAGTTTGCTCCAAATTATTGATTGAAAAATTTCCGGCGAGTATCAATAATCATAATGAACTTCCGAACAAAGTGGTCATTAAAGAATAGACCCGCTCAGCTTTATCGGGAGAGATTCAGTCGGCGAGAATTTATTCGTCAAAAATTGAGTCTATAAAATTTTAACTGCCGAAAACATAAACCCTAATGACGTTGGTGCCTCTATGAAAAAAGTTTTATTAAGCGGCAGCACAACCACAGGCTCACTTACACTCGGCAATTACATCGGCGCTGTCCTTAACTGGAAAAAAATGCAGGACGAATACGACTGCTTCTACATGGTGGCCGATCTGCACGCTCTCACGGTGAAACAGAATCCTGCCGAGTTTCGCCAAACGTGTCTAAGTTTTCTGGCTCAATATTTAGCCTGTGGATTGGACCCAGTTAAAAACGTGATTTTTATGCAGTCGCAAGTGGCGGCCCACGCCGAACTTACTTGGATATTAACCTGTCATACGCCCATGGGTGCGCTCAATCGCATGACGCAGTTTAAGGATAAATCTCAACAAACACGCGAAATCAATACTGGGCTTTACGCCTATCCTGTTTTGATGGCGGCAGATATTTTACTTTATCAAACGGATCTTGTACCGGTGGGCGAAGATCAAAAGCAGCATCTGGAGCTCACGCGAGATCTTGCCGAAAGTTTTAATAAAAAATTTGGCCAAACATTCAAGGTGCCCGAACCGTTTATCCCCAAAGTGGGCGCGCGTATCATGAGTCTTCAAGAGCCAACAAAAAAAATGTCCAAGTCGGACGAAGACGTCAATAACTTTGTGTCTTTGCTAGACGCGCCTAAAAAAATCGAAAAGAAAATTAAATCGGCGGTGACCGACTCCGAAACCCCACCGCGCGTTTACTTTGATTTGGAAAAAAAGCCTGGCATTTCAAATCTCATGACAATGTACTCCGTGTTGACGGAAAAGTCCTACGCCGAAATCGAAAAGGCCTACGAGGGCAAAATGTACGGGCATTTTAAAACCGATCTTGCTGAAATTGTGATTCAGACGTTAACTCCGGTGCAGGAAAAATATGCTCAACTGATGGCCGACCCAGCGCAACTGTTGCAAGTTTTAAAAAACAATCAAGCCCGGGCCGAAGAAAAAGCGCAGGTTACTTTGCGCTCCGTTTACCAAAACATCGGACTCGTCGTTATTTAATAGCAGGCGTATAATTTTTTGTCTTAAATTTTTAACATAATCTTCGAGCGTTCGAGGCGAAGTGTGGTGCAGATTTTTGCAACCTTATCTTTTAAGGCTTTGTCACAAACGTGTTGATTTGAGTAAGCTCCGCAGTTCGATAAAGGTATGAGTATCCCGAGTGGGCCGTGTAGTTTGGAGACGCTCGGTGACCAGTGGCATAATTGTACAAACTTTGTGGGGCCACCGTGAGATCTCGAACTATGGTGGCATCGTCGGGATGGATGATATTTTTGATCCTGTTGAAATTTATATTTGCATCGTTGGCTACCAGCACAAAAAATAATCGCGCTCGTGATTGACCACTTGGTGGGTTGTTATTGTGGCACTGGATACAGCTTCCACCGTAAGTGCTGCCACTCGTACGCCGTGCTCGGATTAATAAATCATTCACTGACACGCCTGAAATTTTCGCGCGAAAGTATTCCTGCTTCGTCATCTGCGCCGTGGTCTTAGTCGAGACTGTGGTGGAGCACGTGTTAAAGCCACCACCTCCATTGACGCGGGCAGAATAGACGGTCTGTATAAGTGGCTTCACGATAACCGATGGAAACATTCCAATAGGAATGGCGACAGCCACGTTATTGATTGTTGCGCTAGTAGCTGTGCCTGTGATGCTTAACTCCAGGGTGACGTCATCACCTGGAACCGCCATGCTCACACTCGGTATAAGGGCGCATTGTGGAATTAAACTTCCGGGGTCCACCGGAGTGGTTGTTACTTGCACAGAGGGGCTTTGACAAAGAGTAGTCCCAGCAGGGTTACTCACTTGAGCCAAGATAGGACCCGTGGTGGTCGGCGATATTAAGCGCGAGGCACCTCGAGGATTTACTTGTAAGCCATGAATGAGGGCGGTTGTAGCGTTACCAGTGACTTGCAAGGTGGCGGTCAAAGCCTCACCCAAAGGTAAGGTAATCTTGTCCACGGTAATAGTGCAAGTCGGCTGTGTGATGTCAGGTGGCGAAAATCGCTCGGCAAGGCTGATCACCCAATCTCGTAAAATGGACATGCTTTGATCGGACAGCGCATGCGAAGGGATGGAGCTACTCTCCAGAGCTGTAATAAGCGGCGAGGTTTCTGCATTGCCCGGGATAATAAGGCCACTTTCTACCATCAAATTTGTATCATCCATGTGACTAGCACCGCCTGCGTTTTGCGTTTCACCATGGCAGGAGTAGCAGTTTTGGCTAAGGATGGTTTGAGCTTTGGCATCAAGGGTATTCCCCTGGATGCTTTCACCTGAGCGTTGCCCGACGGAGTAGTAGGAATCGCAGTTTTGAAAAAGCAAAAAGCCCGCAGCACTAGCAAATAAAAGTGCAACCCAAAACTTTGCCTTAAATTGAGACCCCAAAGCCACCCCTTTGACTGTTAATTTCAGTCTAAAGGAGTTAGAAATAACCCGAAAGTCATTTCTATCAAACCGTCCTAAATCAGGACGGTTGTGGGTTTATTTCATAGAAGATTTTTTACATTTTCTCGTCGATAGGCGAAGATTTTTTCCAAATCGGAGTCCACCCAAGCTTGCGCGGCCAATCGTCCCACAAGCCCCGCGGGAAGTTTATAGCGAATGGTATCAGTCATCAAAGTGCCAGCGCCAAGAGTTTCAAACGAGTGCGTGTGATGCCACAGAGAGTACGGGCCTTTGACTTGCAAATCGGAAAACGAAGAATCTGGCTCCCAGGAGTCGATGCGCGTTTGCCACCCCGCAGGTACGGAATGGATTTTCAATTTATAATCAATCAAAGTATCTTTTTGAATTTTGGGCGTCGACATTTTTGAGATTTTAAAGTTTAAAGTTTTCGGAGTGATCTGTTCGAGGTTTTTGGCTTCGGCAAAAAACGCAAACACTTTGTCTTTTGCAATGGGAAAGTACTGTTGGTACATCTTTACCGATATTCCGTTTTTCCAAGCTCCAAGCAAATTTTTCAATGCCACTTCGACTTCGTTAAATTCAAACTTAAAACCAGCGGCTGTTAATTTTTTTGAGCTTACAAGCAGCGAACTCATAGCCAGCGAGGCCTGCTCGCCTAAAAGCAGTTTGAGCATAAACCCAGGTACGGGTGGACCATAGAAGCTGTTAAGCTGAGTCGCGATTTCCCGTGCGATCTTTTTTTGCGGAACGGGGTTTGGCGCCACTAGATTATAAATACCTGCGACCGCGGGTGATTCGACAGCAAATATCATGGCGTTGACCACATCTTGAATATGCACCCAGCTCATCCACTGTTTGCCACTGCCAAGCGGGCTTGAGGCAAATATTTGCGCAGGGAAAACCATCTTCGGCAGGGCACCGCCTTCGGTGGACAACACAACGCCGATCCTAAACAAAACCGTGCGTGCCATGCTTTTTAAACTTTCCTCTTCCCACACACGGGTCACGTCGGCCAAAAAATGCGATGCGGCCGGGCTCTCTTCGGTGCGTGCAGACCTTTCACTAGTCCCCCCTTCATTCCACTCATAAATACCAATGGCCGAGGCTCCCACAAAAAATTGCAGAGTTTTGTGATTTACGGCTTCAAGCAAATTTTTTGTTCCTAGTTTTCGTGACTGCAAAATTTTTTCTTTTTGCTGGGCCGACCAGTTTTTTTCACCGACGTTTTCGCCAGCTAAGTGAATGACCCCATCAATGGCGTGATCTTTAAGGTTTGGCACCTTCGTGCCGAGATCACATTCTATCCAGGTGGCAGGGTAGGGGGCGTTGATCATCGCCTGCGAAGCGCTTCGCGTGATTCCGACGACGGTGTGGCCTTTTTTGACGAGTTCGATTCCTAATTTTTTGCCAATCAGGCCCGTACCACCAGTTACGAGAATTTTCATGAGACCTCCGACAGTCGGTTCGAATTAATTAATACTGTAACACGTTAAAAATTATTTATAATCAATAAGTTACAGAGTCATAGGCCTGTTCTTGTTGTGAGTCATGTTATTTTTGTTTAACAACTCATAAACTTAATATACCATTAAAAAATGTTGTTTAAGCTCATTTTTATTTTTACTGCCTGGGCCTCTGAGTGTCCTCAAACACCACTTCAAAAAGAGGCGCAGGCCGCTTTTAAAGTGTGGGGCTTTCACATTTACGATATCACTTATAGCTACAATGTTCATTTTCCGGTCCCTCCTTACCGCTTGAAATTACAGTACCGTCGAGACATTGCCGGAGCCAAAATTGTGGAGAGCACAAAAAAAGAAATCGCAAACCTTGGCGCTTCCGCAGAAAAACTAGCCGTGTGGATGGATGCATTGAAGAAAATCATTCCCGACGTCAAAGACGGCGACATACTGACTGGGTTCGTTGAAGAAGATAAAAAAAGTTCTTTCTGTATGGGTGATCGATTTTTAGGAAAAGTTGAGGATCTAGAATTCACTGAGTATTTTTTTGGTATTTGGTTGAGCGAAAAGACTTCAGATCCGCGTTTGCGAAAGGCTTTGTTTAAATGAAATATCTGTTAGGAGTGCTTATGTTATCTGCTTGTTCCACGTCGTTAGAATCCTACAAAGATAAAGGTCCTCGTCTCGAGCTTGATCGCTTTTTTAACGGCGAGATGAAAGCCTGGGGAGTGGTGATGAATCGCTCACACAAAGTAACACGCAGATTCGTTGCGACGTTGAATGGGGAGTGGAAGGGCAATCAGGGCGTGCTGAAAGAAGAATTTCTTTTCGATGATAAGGAAGTTCAAAAACGCGAATGGAAAATCAAAAAAACCGCCGACAATAAATATGAAGGCACAGCGAGCGATGTCAATGGCATAGGCCTCGGGGAAACCAGTGGCTTTGTCATGAACTGGAAGTACACTCTGCAAATCCCTGTGGCCGGTACGGTTTACAACGTGGCTTTTGATGATTCGATGTTTTTGGTCGATGAGAAAAATCTCATCAACCGTGCAGTGATGACCAAATTTGGCGTCCGCATCGGTGAGATTCTGATTTTTATTCAAAAATTGTAAGCAAGTTAGTTTCCACGGAAACATGCACTTGCCCGTAAATTCTTGAGTTCTGGGTCGCCAACGGAGGCACCGTGAGCTTCGGTTCCGTTGGCGTAAGGTTTACTTGATTCAAAGGACTGTACCCCAGGAGTTAAACCGATATAGAGCGCACCATCGCGAAACTTACCGTAGAACAAGTCTCCTGTGGTCACCAACTGACCCATCTGCGAGGCCGGAGTTGCGGAAGTGCCTCGTCTAAACCAGTCAGCAATTCGGAATCCATTAGGGGACGCATTTAACGTTGGATTTTTGTTATCATCCACATCATAGGGCGCACCAAGCATGCAAGCAAAGCTAACGCCCCTTTCTTTGGCAAAATAATAAGCTAGGTTTCCACCTTGAGAATGCCCGCTGACTTTTATGATGGACCAGTCGAGGTTTTCTGCATTAAGAGTTTTCGGAAGTGGGATTTGAACTTTGGTTTTCAAAAATCCGAGTAAAGTTTTGAGTCTAAAATCAACCCCGTTG
>JAYUQP010000006.1:0-48305 GCA_043757265.1 Bdellovibrionales bacterium
CCTGATGCAATTCAAATGAAGAATCGTATCAAAATGACACACGTAAGCGGTCAAATTCCCTGAAAAGTTATAGCCGGTCAGAATCGCTGCAAAAGGACATGTGACTTGAGATCAAATCGGATGCACTCGAAGTAGTCACTGTCGAGAAGATGAGCGCGCCAAATTGAGAAAATCTCAAAACAAAACACTCAGAACTTCCAGGATGGTTATTATTTTAGAACGGATGGACTCTGTCTTGCATTAGCTAGGAGTGGTAGTTACGGGGGTAACTTTATGAAGGTTTATAACATAAGTTATATAGCACTTTTTTTCGTGTGTGTTTTAACGCTTTCACAAAACTGCGCTAAAAATTCTTTTTCTCAATCCACTGCGAGGCAGCCTACTTCTGTTCAAGGAGTGGTCAATATACAAGACGTAGACGATACGATTCTCGACGAAGTCCAAGCAAATTGCACTTCGGCTCGCCAAGCAGGGACGTTGTTCCAAGCCCAGCAGCAAATCGAATTTGCCAATACCAGAGAAGAAACAGGAAGAGCTCATATTTGTGACTTTGGCATAAACGACAATTTGCCTACTGCAAACACTTTTATGCAAGCTCGCTACGAGCAGAAACAAAAATTACAGTTGCCCGAAAACGCAGTTATCTGCGATGTGGATATGAATACAAATTTGCAGCGATTTATTTATGATGATATTTTTGTTTTTAGCTACAACAATTTTATTTTAGCGACAAACAATAAATCCGCTCTTTTGAGTACCACAGCTCCAGAAACAACACTTCTCATCGACGCGGGTGAAGGTGTAGATGTTTACAAGTATAACTGGTTAAAGCTTCGAGGCGCTAGCTTTCGGAATGTTGCTGATGATTTTTGTTTGGGCGGTGATCAAAATTTAGCCCAGTGCAGTTGGCCCATCACCGAACAGCCTGGTAATATCGTAATGAGCTTCGATCAAAAATTATTAATTGCGTTGGGACTTACAGCGAATTCAAGCAATCAGACATTCAGTTTCGTCATCACTGGCGATAACGATCTAGAGCTTGACTGCTTTCACGAGAAGTTAGCCTTCAATATGAAGGTATCATACTATATTAAGAACAAATAAGCCTATCTCCTCGCACATTGCCGTTTAAAAATCTAAATCTACCAGTCATTTCAGGCCTGCACAAAAAAGCGCAGAGCGATTTTTAATCTGGATAAACAAATTCAATCGGTGAATCAATCTCAGCGCTCAAGCTTTTGTGCACGGGACAGGTATGGGCGGTATTTTCTAATTTTTTGCGGTAGTCATGAGGGATGCCGGCAGGCATCGTAATCACGACGGGCAATCTCCCGATGCGTCGGGGATTTTGCACCATGTGCTTTTCGACACGCGCCACAGCACCTTTCAGAGAAACTCCATCACGCTCAGCAACGATAGACATCACCGTCAGTGCGCAGGTTCCGAGGGCCGAAGCTACTAAATCTGTTGGCGAAAATCGCTCGCCGCGGCCATTGTTATCCACCGGAGCATCGGTTTCGATAATTGACCCCGAGGGACCGTGATGAACTTCGCAATGTTTTTCGCCTTGGTAGGTGGCAGTGATTGTGACCATAGACCTCTAAAGACAAAATATTTCTTTGCTTGTCAAATCCTAATAGGTGCTTCGTGTTTGTTACTAACAGGTACTTCGTACTTATTAATAACATGTACTCCATACCTGTTCATTCGAATCCCAGTAGGTACTTCGTACACTTTATCTTCATAAACACGAAGTGCCTATACAACGTGAAAACCACGATGTAACTAGTCAAGCCAATGGGCAAATGTTGAGGGGGAAATCATGTTTTTAATTTTTATAAGTTTGTTTCAGGTATTTAGTTTTGCTGATTGGACAGATATTGATCTGCAGGATTTTCCCTTGGACGCTCCGCCAAAAATCGGGAGCCGTGTGGATCATCAGGACTATTTGCAACTGCTCGAATACCAGGAGACCCGAACGGACGAGCAGTGTGAGCAAGCCGAGCGCCAATGGATTCCCTATTTTGCAGCCCTGTTTCAATACTCAGGAGCGCTGACAAAAGAGGAGAGCGAGCTGACAGAACCGATTGTAACTGAGGTCTTTAAGGTCACAAAAAAGGTGACTGATCATTATAAAAAATTTTTTGCAAAGGAACGCCCCTACGATCGGTTTTCGGACATTGAACCGTGCGTGAAAAAAGTTTCTGGAAAAACATCCTACCCCAGTTCCCACGCGGCGCTGGGAACTGTGGGCGCCTGCGTACTCGCAAAAGTCTTTCCTAAAAAGAAGGCCGCCTTACTGGAGCACGGGTGGGATATCGGCGAACTGCGCGTGATTGCCGGTCTTCATCATCCGTCTGATGTGGAAGCGGGACGGGACATTGGACAAAAGCTTTGCGATTATCTTAGCAGGCAGCAGGATTTCTCAGAGGCGATTCAAGATTTAAAGTGAGAAGCGTGACTGCTCAAAAGACACCGTCTTCAGATTTTCCTTTTATATACGACGTTACCACGTCGATGATTTCGGGATCCTGCGAGTTTTTTTCAAAAATCACAAATAACGATTTTTTTGAACCTTCGTAATTCACAAGGTAAGAGTAAGTTACGGCCTCGGGCCGATCATCTTTATCGATAACTGTGAGAGCAATGGCTGTGTCACGGTTTGAGAGTTCTAAAAAGTCTCGGTAAAGATTGAGGCACGGATACTACTTCAGCGCAGCTTTCACTACTTGCAGTGCCGCCAGTGCATCAAAATGTTCGAAGGAGCCTTGTGCATAGTCGGGACGCCCGCCGCCCTTGCCGCCAAATTTTTGTGTAAGCTCCCTTGCGATGTTTCCGCAGACCACTGACTTTAGTGCTTTGTTACACGCTATCAAAAATGGCTGTTGTTGCGAGTCGCCACCGGAGCCCACTACAACCACCACTAAATTTTGTGCGCGGTCGCGAAGCTGATCGACGATGTCACTCAACACTCCGCGATCTTCCACGGCAAACTCTTGCACCAACAATCGCAGTTCGCCAGATGCTGTTGGGTGAGAATCAGCTTTTGCTAACAGGCTGTCAAAATCAATGCTCTTACTTTGCAAAGTTTGGATTTGTTTTTTGAATTGCGAAACCTGCTCTTGAGTTTGTCCTATCCAAGATGTCACCGTGGGTCCATCGGTTTCCAAATAGGCATCCCAGGCAGTAGGCAGGCTAAGATCTTTGCGCGAGCGCAAATTTTCGGCCGTGTTCTTTTTAAGATAGGCCAATGCCGTTCTACCTGTAAGAGCTTCGATGCGACGAACTCCAGCGCTCACCGAGGATTCACTCACCACGAGAAACAATCCGATTTCGCTGGTGTTTTGCACGTGGGTGCCACCGCAGAGTTCTTTTGAAAAGTCTCCCATGGTCAATACACGCACGCTGTCGCCATACTTTTCGCCAAACATGGCCACAGCACCCTGCTTGACGGCATCATCGTAGGAATGAAGATCCGACTGCACAGCCACACTCTGATAAATCTGCTCGTTCACCAAATCTTCCACTTCCGAAAGTTGAACCGGAGTTAATGCGCTTCCGTGGTTAAAATCGAAGCGCAATTTTTCGGGACCCACTTGCGATCCTGCTTGGCCTACTTTTTCTCCCAAAACTTTTTTGAGGGCGGCATGTAAAAGATGTGTGGCTGAGTGATTACGAGCGGTGTCTCTTCGCAATGAAGTAAGCACATTCACATTATAAGTTTTGTCGATATTGAGAGTTCCGCTTTTTACCGTCACATGGTGCAAATGCAGATCGTTCATCTTTGTCGTGTCGTAAACTTCGAGCACGGTGTCGCCGTCGGTGATCTCACCCTGGTCGCCCGCTTGGCCGCCGCCTTCTGCATAAAATGGCGTTTCGGCTAAAACTAAAATGCCGGACTGGCCTTCGGCAAGTTCACTAACCCTCTTAGCACCATCGCTCAACCCCAAAGGTTTTTGCTGAACGCTGATCAAGCCCGCGTAGCCCACAAATTTTTGCGGGCCATTGGCAGCCGAAAGTTTTTGCGTCCATTCAAGCAGGTGTTGGTCGTTGGCAGTGAGAGCATGGGACTTGCGTGCTTGTTTGGCTTTCTGACGAGCTTTTTGAAATTCACTTTCAAAATCCTTCACGGCCACTTGAAAGTTTTTTTCGCGGGCAATCACCTGCGTGAGATCCAGAGGAAAACCAAACGTGTCATAGAGCTTAAATGCCATTTTGCCGTCAATGGTGTTCTGACCCTTGGACTGCAGCTGACGTAAATGATCTTCGAGAATTTGTGTGCCTTGCACAAGTGTGCTTAAAAACTTTTGAGTTTCGGCATCCACCGCCGCAAGGATATGCGCCCTTTGAGTTTGCAAAGCTGGGTAGTACGCAGCCATTTCATGTGTAACAACGGCACACACTTCGCGAAAAAGTTGCGGCTGCGTTGAAATTTTTTGCGCGTAGCGAATTGCACGTCGCATGATTCGACGAAGAACATAACCGCGCCCCTCGTTGCTAGGGAATACGCCATCGGCCATCAAAAAACTTGCGGCGCGAGCATGGTCGGCAATAACTTTGTAAGTGGCTTTGAGTTCCGGTGTGGATTGCCAGTCCGAAAATTTATTGCCAGAAATCTCGCAGGCCTTTTTTATCAGCGGCGTAAACAAATCAGTCTCGTAGTTATCAGTCACGCCTTGAAGAGCCGCAGCAATGCGTTCAAGCCCTGCGCCGGTATCCACCGACGGCTTGGGGAGTGGTTTAAGCCCAGTGCCGTCTTCGAAAAACTGCATAAATACTAAATTCCAAATTTCTACATAGCGATTGTCGTCTTCGCCAAACTTAGCGTTGGGGTTCACACCCGCTTTAGGGCCGTGGTCGTAGAAGATTTCCGAGCAAGGACCGCACGGACCGGTGTCGCCCATGCGCCAAAAATTATCTTTCTCGCCCAAGCGATGAATGCGCTCGCGAGGCACGCCCTCTTGCTTGTGCCAAATCTCCGCCGCTTCGTCATCGGTCTCAAATACAGTGACGTAAAGTTTTTCTTTTGGGATGCCAATTTTTTTTGTAAGAAGATCCCACGCAAAATGGATTGCATCTTTTTTAAAATAATCGCCAAAAGAAAAGTTCCCAAGCATTTCGAAAAAAGTATGGTGACGAGTGGTGTAACCCACGTTTTCAAGATCGTTGTGTTTTCCACCGGCGCGAACGCATTTTTGAATTGTCACGGCGCGATTAAAAGCGAGCGACTCGGAACCTAGAAATACGTTTTTAAATTGGTTCATCCCGGCATTCGTAAAAAGCAGTGTGGGATCATTGTGGGGAATGAGGCTCGAGCTATCCACAACTTTGTGGCCATGACTCTCAAAATACCCGTTAAATGCTTTTCGAACGTCCTGATGTTTCATCGATCACCCTTTGTATTGTCTCCTCGTCAAATCCGCGATTTTGCAAGAAGGCAGTGACCTGATTTTTATCGAGAGTTGAGGGCTTTGACAATGGAGAAAAACGGCCACCCAAAACTGAAACCGCTTTTTCAAGCTCGCGGTCGGCATCGTACGGCACAGGGGGAAGTTCCTTTTGCACCAAGTATTGCACAATGTAGTCGTGGCTTTTCTTTTTCCGACTCAAAGCCTCAGCCACCTTTTCGGAAAGCGCATGTGGTGAAAGCATCCAGCCTGCAGACTCGGCATGATCGAGGACGCTTTCAATGTCCTCCGGCAAAAACTCATGTTTTGTCAGCTTCGTGCGAAGCTCCGCTCGTGAATGATCGCGAGTGGCCAGGTAGTCCATGGCCTTTTTGATAGCGTCTTGAACGGTTTTCATTTTTTGTTCTTTTTCACATCGAGCTGCAGATTTGAATGCTCGTTGCTCCATTTACTTTTAGGATGGGCTTCGCTGCGATCCTCATTCCAGTCCGAGGCCACGCCCGACTGAATCCCTTTGAGTTTAAGAAAAAAGTTATCCGGATTGGTCGCGTACTTCAGAGCCTCATCAACACTGACGAGACCTTTCGTCACAAGACGCATCAGACTTTGATCAAAGGACTGCATCCCCGACTCCTTGGCGCTGGTCGCTAAAGCGTCAGTGATCTGATTGGTTTTGTTTGGATCTTCGATCAATTCCTTAATTCTCTGATTGTTCACTAAAACCTCAAGAGCAGGAATCATTCCAGAGCCGTCTTTTCGCAAAATCAACCGCTGAGAAACAATAGCACGGAGAACGCCGGCCAATTGTCGGCGGATTTGATCCTGTTGATGGGGAGGAAATAAACCAATAATTCGATTGATAGTTTCCTGCGCATCCAAAGTGTGCATTGTCGAAAACACAAGGTGCCCGGTTTCGGCCGCGAGAATCGCTGTCTCTGTGGTTTCTTTGTCGCGCATTTCGCCAACTAAAATTACGTCTGGATCTTGGCGCAAAGACGCACGAAGTGCGGAAGCAAAGGAATGCATGTCGGCACCAAGCTCACGCTGCGAAATGATGCTTTTGCGATCGCGAATTAAATACTCAATAGGATCTTCCAACGTCACGATGTGTGAATGATGGTGCAGATTGATGTGGTTGATCATGGAGGCCAGTGTGGTGGATTTACCAGATCCGGTCACGCCCGTCACAAGAATCAATCCGCGTTCTGACTCGGCAATTTTTTTAATCACCGAAGGCAGATTCAGTTCGTCAAATAGCGGAATGGTTTGGTTGATCAAACGAATTACGAAGCGCGTAGAGTTTCGCTGGCGAAACGCATTTACGCGAAAACGCGCCACATCTTTGATTTCATAACTCTTGTCGATTTCAAAATCCACGGCGAGAGCTTTTATTTCCTCGGGAGTTAAGGCTTCGCGCACAATCTTTTCCATTTGCTCGGCCATAATTGGGAAAGCCTGCTGATTGAGCGGACGAAGAACACCGAGCTTACGCACCACGGGTACAACACCCACCTTTAAGTGAACGTCGCTTGCACCAAGCTCTGCAGCTTGCCGTAAAATTTCGTCGTAGCTGATATTGTTAAGTGTTGTCGTCATCTTTGGTTTGTACAATTATCGGTTGTGAGTTCAATAAAGGGGAGTCCTTTGTCAAAGAATCCGACACAAAGCACTATTCAGCAACAAGTAATCGCTATTTTAGTAAAAGGCTTCGGCACCGGGCTCAGTCCATTGATGCCCGGAACGTGCGGAAGTTTGTTGGCCCTCATGCTTGTCTATTTAATGGGCACCGTAAATTTGTCACTTCCCCTCCAAATTACCGGCGCGTTTATTTTTACCCTTCTCAGTTGGTATCTGATTTTTCTTTACGAGGCGCAAACTCACAAGCACGATGACTCGCAAGTGGTGATTGATGAATTTGCAGGCATCTTTATCACCTTTATTGGTATCGCTCCTGCGGGGCTTAATTTATTGGCAGGTTTTGTTCTGTTCAGAATCTTAGATATCTTAAAGCCATTCCCGATTGGTTGGATTGATAAAAATTTGCCTGGAGCGGCTGGCACTTTGCTGGATGATGTTGTGGCCGGGATTGTGGCGTGTCTCGCACTTCATTTTATTGTGCTGCAAGGATGGTTATGATTTCGGAAATCAAAAATATTTTGCAATCTCGCGGACAGACATTGGCCTTTGCTGAAAGTTGCACCGGCGGATTGGTGTCGGCCACCTTGACACAGCAAGAGGGAGTTTCATCTTTTTATTTAGGATCAGTTATTTCTTATTCTAACGACCTTAAAAAAAATATTTTACAGGTTTCGGAATCATTGCTGCGCACGGTTGGCGCGGTGAGTTCGCCAGTCGCATTAGAAATGGCACGTGGCCTAAAAACCTTGACTGACGCGGATTGGACGGTCAGCATAACCGGGATTGCGGGTCCGACTGGCGGGACAAAAGACAAACCTGTGGGCACAGTTTACTTTGCGGTGTGTGGCCCAGGATTTGAAATGTCCCAAAGAAAAAACTTTCCTGGCAACCGCCAGCAGATTCAGGAGAACGCAATGAAACATTCATTTGAACTACTAACAAAGTCTCTCAAGGGGGAACTATGGACATGACAAAAAAGAACGAAAAAAACAAAGCGCTTGAACTTGCAGTTTCATCGATTGAAAAACAATTCGGTAAAGGTGCGATCATGCGTTTGGGCTCCCAAGAAAGCCTGCACGATGATATTGCCGTGATTCCTACAGGCGCACTCAGTTTGGATCTTGCACTGGGAATTGGCGGATACCCGCGTGGCCGTATCATTGAAATTTACGGACCAGAAAGTTCTGGAAAAACCACCCTAGCTTTAACGGCCATTGCACAAGCGCAAAAACAAGGCGGCGTGGCTGCATTTGTGGATGCCGAACACGCTCTTGATGTCACTTATGCGCGCAAACTTGGCGTTAATACCGAAGATGTTTTGATTTCACAACCGGATACCGGAGAACAGGCTCTTGAGATCGTTGAAACATTGGTTCGCTCTGGAGCGATCGATATTTTAGTGGTAGATTCAGTGGCAGCTCTTACTCCTCGCGCAGAGATCGAAGGCGACATGGGCGATAGCCACATGGGTCTTCAAGCTCGTTTGATGTCGCAAGCTCTTCGCAAACTGACAGCGGCCATCAGCCGAAGTCAGTGCACGGTTGTGTTTATCAACCAGATTCGTATGAAAATTGGTGTGATGTTTGGAAATCCAGAAACGACCACCGGGGGAAATGCATTGAAGTTTTATTCCTCTGTGCGTTTAGATGTTCGTCGTATCGGCGCCATTACGTCAGGTGAGGAAACTGTTGGAAATCGCACGGCTGTTAAAGTTGTAAAAAACAAAATGGCTCCACCGTTTGCAAAAGTGGAATTCGACATTATGTACGGCGAAGGGATTTCGGCCGAAGGCGATGTTCTTGATCTCGGAGTGAAATTCGAAATGGTCGAAAAATCAGGCGCTTGGTACAGCATCAATGGTGAGCGCATGGGACAAGGCCGCGACGCTGCGAAGAATTTCTTGAAAGAGAATCCAAAAATCATGATAGAGATTCGCAACAAAATTTGCGCACTTAAGGGAATCGCCATTCAGAAGCTGACCGATGAGAGTGGCAAGCCTGAAAAGGCCGACAAACTCGATAAGGCAGTCAAAGACGATTCCAAAGTGGAAAAGAAGGCCGCGGCCCTTGGGCCCGCGAAATCTCGTCCAACACCCGCTAATCATTAAGGAAGACGACGAACTTTAAATCTGCTGAGAGAGGTGAAAACTCACCTCTCTGTATTCTTTACCAATTTCGCTTAATTTTATGGATATAGAATCAGTCCGAAGTTATAACTCGCCGAGTTAAAATAACCAAAAGGAGATTCTATGAAATCATATCAATTAGCCGCCGCTGTATTATCAGCACTTACAACCACAGCTGCATTCGCAGAGGTTCAAATTGTTGACACTTACAATATCGACAACATCAAAAGCAAAACAATGTGTATTCCAGTCGCGAAATACGATGGGAATATTGAGATTATGGCGCTTTGTGATGCTTCTACTGTTAACACAGCTGAAAAACTCAAAATAAACGCAGCAGGTTGCGCGGTTGTTGGTCAAAGTCTCGACGCTGACGGTAACGGTGAAGTCTACGAGCAGGCTGTAATGAAAATTTGGGGAACTGAAGCAGAAATCAAAACTCAATCTATTCCTGAGTGCGAAAAATTCGATGCCGCTTCTTACTGGATTGAGCTTTAATTCTTTAATAAAAAACGGTAAAATTTAAAAGGCGCCTGCGAATGCAAGCGCCTTTTTTTTTAGGAGATTGCGATGGCAAAAATAAATAATTATCTTTGGCCCTATGACGAAGTGCTTATTTCGCAAACGGAATCGGGTCTTCGTTTCCATTCCCCCTGGGTCACCGTTGCGTATCCACGGCCTTTGAAGAACGAATTTTTTCAACGCTACGAAGTAATTCGCGAAAAAGGCCCTCAGTCCGAAGCCGATATAAAGTTGATGGACTCTTTGCTTAAGCCTGTAGCTCAATATCCGCTTTTCTATTGTCTTCCCGATCAAACTAAAAAAGTCGATGATCAACTCAGTAAATATGATTTAAAAAACCAAACCCTTGCAGCACGATGGGATGCCGAAACTATCCTCAGCTTTTGCAAAGCTAAGACGCATCTCTTCGACGGAACTTCGGCCCTCTCATGTTTTCGCTACTCGCACATCAAAGACCTTATGATATTTTTAAGCTCTGTAAACAAAAAAATAAGTTTGCCCGATCTTGAAGGGGCAGCGCTCGAAGAGGGCACATTGCTTTTTTTACGCCAAAATCATTATGTGACTGAACGCTGCGAGGAAGTTTTAACGCCCGCCATGCAACTGCACACGAAGGCCGAAGAAAAAGTTCGTGAATTTATCAAAGAAGAGCAGGGTCACGATCGTTTGCTTGCGCAGTCATTTAAGGAACTTGGTCAGGTACCCGGTGACACACCTGTTTTAAAATCACTGAGCGAATTGATGAATTTGTTCAAACAAACGGCGCAGGAAAATTTACTCGCGTTTTGTTTTATCATAGACATGTTCGAACGCAGTTCGGGTGCGCAGAGCAATCCGATTGTTCAAGCGCTCCTTAAAATGGGCAAAGACAAAGCAGCTAAACCTATCCAGGCGCACGCAAACATCAACGTGCATGGCGAGCACGATAACGAGTCGTTTGAAATTTTAAGCGCGCTCGGCTTGCTTCCGAAAGATTATATTTTGGATGCGTTGTACTGGTCGCAAAAAGCTTCAGATAAAATGCTTGAGTTTTTAAAAGAGCGACAGACAATTCTAGAAAAACTCGCAACTGATTAAAAGTAAATGGGAATTGCTTTGATTGGAGTCGGTCTTCCGCAAAGTTTTCTCACTACGATTTCTTATATTAGCGTGTGCAACTTTTGAATAAGCGCATCGCGCTGGGACACTTCGACCACAAAGGTAAGATTCGTCGTGTCTTGCAGGGTCGCCACTGGCGCCATTGGATTCATGGCAGTAAGTGCCGTGTACAATAGTTCCGAATTTACAGATCCCTGGCACGTTAGTGTCACCGTAGAAAGCTTTCGAACAGAACCGTTAAAGGCGAATTCCTTGGCCATTTCACCGATTTCGCCGACAAAAAGAATTTGAGTAGCAGTAATGTGAAAAGCTGCGGAAAGAATTTGTGGTTCGGGCAGGGAGCGTTTTTTTGTTTGATCATGCAGCCACTGTAAAGCCTGCGCGACATTCAATTTTTCAAATGTCCATTCATACGCATCCTTGTGGCTGTTGATGGATAGAATTTTTTGTTGCTCAAGCATAGAGTCTCCTGAAACGAGGGTAGAAGAGGTCATTGTATTTGGCGTCAAATTTGGCGCCAAAGTGCGCGTGGATTCGTCGTCGCTATTTCCGCCGTTTGTAAAGTGCGAAAAACGCAGCGGAAGATTTAAAAAAAAAGCCAATTCTGCGGCCCGGTAATGGAGAAATTTTGCTCCCCAAAAAGTCATATCAAGAATATTTTTAAATGACAGATGCGGCAAGTGACGAGCATTGGGTACAATTTTTGGATCGGCCGAAAAAACTCCACCCACGTCTTTTTTAAATTCACACACCGGGCTTTTAAAATGCGAAGCCATGGCCACAGCCGTCGTATCGGTGCCTCCGCGGCCAAGAGTTGTAATTTCCTTAGTGGATTGTGAAACTCCTTGAAAGCCGGCCAGGACAACGGTGTCGCCATTTTTTAAATGGTCGGCGATCCGAAATGGGCGAGCCTCCAAAATGCGCGCGTTCCCATGAGCCGAATCAGTGATGATACCCGCCTGACTGCCTGTAAAGCTGATCGCGTTCACGCTCAACGATTGAAGAGCAAGACTCATAAGCGACATGGATGTGCGCTCGCCCACAGTTAAAAGCATGTCGAGTTCGCGTCGGTGAGGAGAGGGGTTAACTTTTTTGGCAAGAGCGATAAGTTCGTCGGTCGTTTTCCCCATGGCGCTCACCACAGCGAGGATTGGCTCAGGAAATTTATCTTTTTCTTTTTTAAGGAATGCCGCTACGGCTTTAAGCTTGTCAATATCAGCCAGACTGGCCCCACCGAATTTATAAACTCTTACAGTCATAAAAAAATTATCTCGCAGGACGAGTGTCCTGTCAGGTAAAAAATTTTCATTTTGGAAAGCCCACTACTGGCATTGGGTTCACATTTGATGTCGTGCGACGACAATGGGCTAGCCATCGCGTCAGTCCATGATGGAATCGGTGACGAAGCCGTTGGCGGAACAGGCGACGTTCGCTAAAATAAACTTTTCCTGACAAAATAAAAGAGGTCGAGTTTCCAAACATTTGTCGAGGCGGCGGTTTTCATTCGAATACTGACTGTGACAGAATAGAGGCTCTGGGAAATCAATCCAAGAGGGAGTTCCATGAAGCTGCTAAAGTTAAGCCTGATGTTGGTTGCCGTTTCGTGTGCGACAGATATTGTAAAAAAAGACGGATTTGATCGTTTTCAAACGGCCTCTTCAGCCGGAAATGAATGTGGACGATTATTGCGAAAACTTCCCAAGCAAGAAGGCACCACGTGGAGCGAATCGTCACGACAATCGGTGGAGTTTGCTTTCTCAGCATGCCTGCGTACATATTCAAGCACCGACACCCACGCTTCGAGCTTAGAATTTTTCAAAGCGGCACTTAAGGAAATGGGCTTGAAATACGAGGAAGTGGGTTTGGTAAACTCTGCACGCGTGATCGCATATTTTGATAAAAGTCCCCAAAAACCAAGCGTGTTGATTGTGCATTCTACAGATGTGGCTAACAGCCAGCTTGTGGGTCTTGAAGATCACGCGGCGTCCTCGATGTGGGGACAACAAAAGAATGATGTAAAATCCATTGGAGCTATGCAACTCATGGCCTTGGCATTTGCTAATAAATCCAAAAGTCCGAGCAATAAAAATCTCGTTTTCTTGGCCACCGAGAATGGACAGATTAAAGAAGCTCTCAAAATGTTTCCGTCGGTGCAGATGGTTCTCAACGAAGGCGGGTATGGCTTTAATAAACAGAATAAAGATGTTTTTTTAATTGGCGCTGAACAGAAGGGCGGGGCGTGGCTTAAATTCAAACATAAAAGCGCAACACGTCTGTTGTCGCACCTCGATCAATTGATGGCTGTGTTTTTACCCCATGATCCACAGGATTTTAAAGATCCAGGAAAGTGTCAGATCAAGTCGTTTCACACGGTCGAGCAAACTATCAACACCATTCCTTACAAAGTAGATTTAGAACTCAGATGCAAAGAGTTGTCCGAAATGATTATCGGCAAAGCGTTTGTGCACCAGGATGTTTCGATTCTTGGAAAGAGAGATGGAAATACTTATACAATGTCCTTAGAGCTTTCGTTCCCAAAGGAAAACACCATGGGGAAAATTTCAGCACTACAAATTGCCGCACAGGGCTTACAAAAATTATCGATCATCCCATTTCGCGATTGGTCTTTTGAAGAACCGCAATTTTACAAACACATGCGTACGCCGGCATCGGTAAATTTTGTCAAAACAGTCAAGGAAGTTTATCCTCAGCAATCAGTTTGGGGTGATTTGCTTTGGGAGTTGGATGCCGCTGGTGAATGGTCACAGGTGCGCCAAGGCATGGCGGCCGATAAGCGAGATGGCCCCGAAAAGATGTTTAGAACGTCCTGCCACTGGACAGGCTTTGAAGCGTCTGAAAGCTCGGCAGAGGCTTTTGTTGACTGCCGTCTCATTCACACAGGCTTTATGAAAAATATCAACGAGTCGCAGGCACAAGTTTTTTTGAAACAACTGGTTAAAAAAGCTCGCGATCCCAATCTGCAAATTGAGATGATTCGTGGTTGGGACTATTCCGCAAGTGATACCCAAAGCCCATATGTAAAAATCATGAAGGAAGAGATTCACAAGGAGTATCCATCCTCGCAAACCGGAACATGGATGTCGCCAGTGAGTCTTGTTCTAGACACAGAAGATAAAAAGCTACCGACCTACGGGTTTTATCCCGTCATTAAAGACGATTTTCTTGATACGCCACAGGAAAAAACGTTCCCGCAGCAACAAATTTTTACCGCCAACAAAATTTACTCAGGCACTATTCACCGAATAACTCACTAGGGCTGTCGCGCCCTAGTAAGGTGGTCCCGATCGGCCGCCGTTTCGAATAATGTAGGACGGCTTTTGTGTCATTTGTTTTACCGAACGAGTAAGAGATTCCACCCAATCCGCAGACATTTCCATATCGTTCGAAAATCCTACAAGTGCCGGAAGTTCTGCTGCAGCTCCGCCATCGGAGGCTAACAAAAGGCGAAGGCTGGTAAAGAGAGTCGCTTCTTTTTGCAGAGCTTGAAGATTTTTATTTGGACACACACGCGTAAGCGTGAACGAATACCAATTGGAATGTTCGAAAAAGGTGCAGTACCGGGCAGCCACGTCCACCGACACGTTCAACCCTTGCGACAAAAATTTAAATCTAGCTAAGTATGAGCTCACTTGCGCGCGAACAAGTCGGTCGGGGTTATCTCGCTCGGCCCGATCCAAACCTTCAAGAACCGATTGAAAGTAAACTTCACGATTCCAAAACGGATCTCTCCAGTACGCGTCTGGCATAAAGCCACCGAGCAGCGCCAAATACTCGCCTTCCGTAGTTAGACTCGTGCGTACTTTTTCTTGCCAACCCTCGGCATCTTCGATCATCTGCCAAACAAAATCGTCCGCTTGTTTGTTCACCATAAAGCGTTCCACATTGTCGACTTCGGTGAGAACATCGGCAAGACCAAGATCCGCAACGAGGGCGGAAGATTCCAGTGTGCGAGCGCGAATCGGAAGCCACGTGCGAGTTTTAAGTGCGCGGTACGTATGTGTTCCAACGCGATTGGTATATAATTCGTCGATGGCTGCGGCCGCTTCGCTCACCTGCTTGTCCAGCGCAGGCGTCCAGATATCGCCCACGTTGGTGATTTCATCCAGACCATTTCGCGAAATGACTCCAACCTGGGTATTGACGAGAGCAATCAGGGCTGCGCACTCAGAGCAGTTGGTTTGCAGTTTTGCGATTTGTGCATTCAACGCGAGCATCAAATCATTTATACGCTCTGTTGTTTCGTAGGGATTCATCAGTGTATCGAGTTCGCGCCGGTAATCAAAAAGAGCACAGAGGCTATCGGCATAGGCTAATTTTTGCTCCGACTCTGAAAAGTCGTATCCTTGTTTATTTTCGTTAATTGTCTGTATTGCGCTCGAGAACCCAGTGATCACACTGCTGGCAACCGAAACAAGGCCACCTACTTGTGGCCCACCAATCACCGAAAGAACCTTGGAGGCCTCGCCGATAAGGCTTGTTATAAAACCTATTGTTGATCCTTTTTTATCTTCGTCAAAACAGCCGTCATTACCGGCTAAAATATTTATCAAGTTTGACGTTTTAACGGTCAGGTTTTCGACGTAAGTTTCGATTTTTCCTGTAGCCGCTGCATCGAGACCTTCTATTTGTCCTTTGGTTATGAGATTTAAAAAATCTGTCCGTCCAGTGGTGAGCAAATTAGCGAGTCCATCGATTTCGTTCGAAGCTTCTGAACGATAGCTGTCACAATTAGCTTCTTGTGAAATATTTTTTTTGATCTGCAAAATTTTGTTGCGAAAATCTCTCAGGACTTCGTCATTGGCTGGACACTGCAAAACGGGAAAGCGCCGGGCACTGGCGTTGTCGATGGCAAACAATTCTAAATTGCGATCGACTGCGAAGACTGAAGTGCTGAAAGTGAGAATGGAAATAAATGAAAAAAAACCCTTAAGCATGTAAAAACCCCCCTATTGCTGCGCAAACAGTACTTCAAAGGAGAGCCAGTATCTTTGATATTTATTTTAGCTGTAAAGATTATGCAAACATCAACGATGTTGCTTGAGAGAAAATACACGGTTTTTTATGTAACTTGCGCGAGCTAGTTCTCGCGCTGGGGCCGTGGATGAATTCGAACGTTGAGTCCTACAAAGCCGTAATCCGGAATTGGCTGCTTTTGGTCAAACTCATCACGCGTGGTGGAGGTTTCTCGCAGGCGAAAGCGGTTGTTGAAGCTGCAAGCGGCTGTTAAGCCAAGGGTCGGCGGATTCGACGCCAACGAGTGTCGGAGGTCCTAATGGAGGCCCCATTTGAGCCAAAGTTAGTTGAATAAAAAGACTCGAAAAAATGATTCCCATAAGGAGCTCCGATAAAAGTTTACAATAAGATAAACTTTTACTATAGTCGCAAAATGCGAACATCCACGAAACCAAAAAAAAATAAAAAGAAATTAGAGCTGCCCACAGAATACCACCAACTGCTCAAAAGTGTAGGAACTTTTATGGAGTACTGGGGTTTTAAGTCTGTGCATGGAAAGATATGGACGGCTGTATTTTTATCGAAGGAGCCGGTAGACGCTAATTTCATGATTTCGCAGTTGCAGTTATCAAAAGCCGCAATCAGTCTCGGAGTCAAAGATCTCCTTACCTATGACGTGATCCGCGAAGTTCCTAAGCGCGGGCCTTCCACGCAAAAATATATTTCCAATCCCGATTTGATGGAAGTGATTTTTAATGTATTGAGGCAACGTGAAAGAAAGATGCTGCAAGCGGTTGTGCAAAGCGCGAAGGCTTTGGGTGAAAAATCGCTGGATGATTCGCCATTGAGTTCACAAAAAAATCTGCAAATACGAAAGATGTCAGAACACGCGCAGATGTTATTAGAAAGCATGCTGCAACTTCAATCGTCTCACATGAAGGACCTTTCGGCTTTACTTGGCGCAGGCTCCCTGTGAGTCAAAAACCATCGGTCGGCTTACATTGGTTTCGACGCGATTTGCGAGTTGCGGGCAATACGGCATTGAAATTTAATTGGAAAAAAAATAGCGGGCGAGTGCTCTGCCTATTTTGCTTTGATTCGGTATTTCTATCGCGTCCCGATTTTTCGCACAATCGATTCGCACTTTTTTTAAAAACTATCGAGTCCCTGCAAACCGAACTTCGTAGTGTGGGAGGGGATCTTCTGGTAGTGGATGCACTTCCGCAAAAAGCCTTGCCCCAACTTATTGACGACATCCGAAAAACTCACGCTGTCGATCTACTCACCTTCGGACGAGACTACGAACCCTTTGCCCGCAAGAGAGATGATGATGTTGAAGCTCTTCTTAAAGGCAAAAAGGTTGAGGTCCAAAGTTTTCGCGACCATTTGCTGATAGAGCCGCACGAAATCTTTAAAACCAAAGTGAATGAGTTCTATCAGGTGTATTCGCCGTTCGCAAAAAAGTGGTTTGATCTTCTGGAAACCGACGAAGTCACAGCCCGCATCGATGAACAACGAAAAGGATTAGAATATTTAAAATCCGAAGCAAAAAAAGATCTTTTTTCATGCCGAATCTCAGAATTTAAACTCTCCTACAACGATACTTTGCAAGACTTCATCAAAAAAAATCAAGCTTCGGTTACGGTGCCAATTCCTGAAGCAGGCAGCCAGGTTGCCTACAGAAAGGTTTTGGAGTTCAAAGACAAAATCAAAAACTACAAGGTCAACCGAGACATTCCATCATTGCTCGGGACCTCTCGACTTTCAGTTTTTCTTAAGAATGGATCTATCACTTCATCGCAAATTGTGGCGACTTTAGGACTTCAACATTTAGGCTTTAAAAAAGATGATGGGCCCACGCAGTATTTGAAAGAAATCGCATGGCGCGAGTTTTATTACCATATTTTATACCACCGGCCCGAAGTTGAGAAAAAAGCGTTTTTGGCCAAATTCGAAAATCTTGCTTGGGAAAACAATCAGAAGCTCTTTAAGCGTTGGTGCGAGGGAACCACAGGGTTTCCAATTGTCGATGCAGGAATGCGCGAGATGAACACGACCGGCTGGATGCACAACCGCGTGCGCATGATCGTGGCTTCCTTTTTATGTAAAGATTTGCTCATCAATTGGCAGCTCGGTGAAAATTATTTTATGAAGATGTTGTTAGATGGAGACTTAGCCCCAAACAATGGCGGGTGGCAGTGGGCCGCATCCACAGGTTGTGATCCTCAGCCGTATTTCCGTATTTTTAATCCCTGGTTGCAAAGTGAAAGATTCGATCCCGAGGCAAAATACATTCAGCAGTATGTTCCAGAATTACGTGGGGTTTCGCCTAAAAACATTCATTCCTTAGATGGCGATCGCGGATCGCACTATCCGCGGCCAGTTGTTAACCATGCAGCTCAAAAAGTGAAAGCTCTTGCTCTCTATCGAGGATAGTCCGCTCTACAAAGAGCTTTCTTTATCGAGGCTGATCGGCAGCCTCGGCGGTGGGGGGCTTGGCTTTGACCATTTGCTCCCAATAGTCGGTGAGATCTAAAGTGACTTGCATTTTTCTTAGCAGGTTGAAAATTCCACCCAGTTTACGATGCAAAAATAGAATGTGTTTCGGTGGCGGCGAATAACGCAGGCTCCCCGTAAAGCGTCGACCAAGAGTTAAAGTTTTTTGCATGTAATCGTCACTATGAAAATTAAAAGGCTGACTCTTTGGAGCAAATGGCTCTACGGTGAGTTTCATAAAGTCAGCGTAATTTTGTAAAGTCTGTTCACTTTCACGCGGATCAAGAAGTTGAAAATCGAAAGAAGCCTGCAGAATTTTTTTGTCATCCATTGTCGCAAATGATTTTAAAACATTTCGATACCGGTCTACAAATTCGGGTTCGAATTCCTGCGTAGCGCCAAAGTCGAGGAGTACCAGCTGCGAATTATCCCGGACGAGGTAGTTTCCAAAATTGGGATCGGTTTGTACCAGGCCCCACTGGAAAAATTCGTGACAATAAAGCTCAAGCATTGTGGATCCAATTTTTTGTCGCGCTTGCAGACTCGGGTTGGACTCAACCCACGTTTTTAGACTTTCCCCTTGTTCAAAGCTCATCGCCAAAACCTTTTGAGTCGTGATTGCAGAATAGCTATCAGGCACAACGCAAAGATTTTTCAGAGTGCTTGAATTGACGAAGCTTTTATATTTCTGCATCAAAGCTTGCTCTCGCAAATAATCAGTTTCCTGTCGAAGAATTTTACCAAGCTCATTAAACAGGGAATCCATAGCCATGGGTTTTTGCGATAGAGTAAGAAAAAGACCCACAGTCTTTTTTAGAATCAAAATGTCCGAATCAATGGTGTCGGCGACGCCGGGATACTGAATTTTGAGAGCGAGATCCTGGTCTTTATAGCGGGCGCGATGCACCTGTCCAATACTTGCTGCCGAAAACGCTTTCGGATCGACAACTATCTGCTGAAGAATTTCTGCGGAAAGTTCCGCTTTGAGAACACTTTCGATCTGTGGAAAATCGATGGCTTCAGATTTCGCCTGAAGTTGACCGAGAATCTCCGTCACCTCGGGGGGCAGAATATCGCTGCTATCAATGCTGAGGAGCTGACCCACTTTCATGGCGGCGCCTTTGAGTTGCGAAAGATTTTCGGCCAAAATTTTTGCCTGTAAGATACGTGTTTTTAAAATTTCGGGGGCATTGGCTTCGATGGATTTCGCCACTTGGTTCTTTATTTTTTGCGTGATTTCATGACCGGCAATTCGGCTTGCAACACCGAGAAGCTGAGCCGAGCGGGAGAGAACGGACGTTTTTAGCCTTTTCATAACTTGCCACCATATCGAGAAAACTTTATGTCCAAAAGTCTAGCGTAGATTACTCCGATTCAAAGGTGGTGTAAAGCGCACTTTCAGGGCGCTAGTCCGGTTGTACAACGTGGGTAACTTCAAGTAGAATTTAAGGTATGAAGTACTCTCTCTTCTTTGTTGGAGCGGCGCTCGTGGTTCTTGTGGGTTACATTAATTGTGGCCAGGTTGGCGAAACTGGGTTGAGCTCATCTAATTCGATTCTCGAAGGCGATCCCACCCAAGGCAGCGTCGTGTACAATATCGACGGAGTTTCACAGCCCGCCTGTGTTACCTGCCATGGGGCAGCTGGCACGGGCATCCTCGGCGTGGACTTAAAAACTTTTTCAGATCAAGACATCGAAACAGCAATGCGCACCGGCCCCGGCACCATGCCGTTGTATGAACCGTCGGACATTTCCGCGCAGCAACTCGTCCATCTTTTGGCGTACATCAGAACTCTTTGAGATTCATACTTTATGACTTTTCAATAATTTTATAAGTGAATTTATGAGTTCGCGAACTCGTATAGTATTGTTGAATAGCCGTAATGAATTCACCAATTCATGTATAGAATCGACGCAGCGACGTCACACAACGTTGAATTCCACGGATCCTACCGAGGCAAGTCGGGCAGAGATTTTTTGTCCTGCTTTCAACTCGATGGCCGCGGTGGCCGCACCGGCCAGAACGATACTCCCTGCGGGCAAGCTCAAATTATTCTCACTGAGAAGCTTTACGAGTTCGCACAACGACAGGAGTGGGTTGCCCATGATGGCGCTCGAGAGAGCCGAGTGAATAACCGTATCATTTTCGCGGATTTCGATTTCGAGATTGGCAATTTCTGGATGGGCAATTTCGGGATGGGCAAACTGCGTATTTTCTTGAGGGCTAATAGATTCGCCCAAAACAAAGTAGGCCGATGATGAATTATCAGCAACCACATCGGGCAGCGTGAAGTATTTGAACCCCTTGTAGCGTGAATCAAGAATTTCTAAGGCGACGCCAATTTTTGAGCAGGCAGCCAACGCATCTTCGGGGGCGAGTGCTCCTTTTAACTCTCGGTTTGTTACGAAAAAGATTTCGGGCTCGGCCTTCGGATGTATTTTGTCTTGCATAGAGAAGTCTGACTTATTCTCAATTTGCATCTTGTCAGTCAGCACGCCGTAGATGGGCTTATCAAGGCCCATCTGCTCCATTTTGGCCTTAGAAGTAAGGCCCATTTTATACCCTATCGTTTTTTCACTATCCCCGAGGCGCCGGTTAATTCCGTCGGCCTGGATTCGGTAGGCGTCGGCCAAGGAGAAATCGGTGAAGGATTTCGTCAACGGTTCGATCTCCGACGAGGACTTGCGGGCCTGATTAAGAATTGTCGAAAATTCAACAACTTGCTCTTGAGAAAGTGATTTCATGGGCATCTCCTGGAAAAACTTTCCGATCTTCTAGCATGACATCGAAGTAGCGTCCAAAAGTCTTGCTCCAAACCGCAATCACAGGGTAAAAATACCTCTAATAACCAGGCGGTGCTTTGTGTCACATGTTCCCTCCCACAGAGAGAGCTCCATCATCGATATCAGTCCCGAAATATCGCAGAACCTTGCGGTATTTCCTGGTGACACTCCATTCTCACAAAAAGTTCTGTACGACTGCAAAAATGGTGATGGGTTTGGGCTTTCTTCGTTTACGACAACACCGCACTTAGGTGCTCATACAGATGCACCAAACCATTACAGTGTTTCGGGTGTTGGAATTTCAGATCGCAGCCTCGATTATTATTACGGCCCATGTCAAGTGATCACAGTTGATTTGCCTGGCGGTGAAAGAATCAAGCCTGAGCATATTGCCAAGGTGCCCATTACCGCCCAGAGAATTTTATTTCGCACAAATTCATTTCCCAATCCTTACAAGTGGAACACCGATTTTAACTCACTATCACCTGAGCTCGTTGAATTTTTAGATCAAATGCGAGTGATACTTGTGGGAATCGATACACCCTCTATTGATCTCGCCAGTGACAAGATTTTGAAAACTCACCATAAAGTTCACGAAAAAAACATGGCGATCCTCGAAGGGATTGTTCTTACCAATGTGGCTGATGGGAACTACACGCTCGTGGCACTGCCATTAAAGATGAAAGGTTTGGACGCGTCGCCGGTGCGCGCTGTCCTTATTACAAACACATGATTTCCGCCCAAGGACCCATTCTCAATTTTATGCACGGCGAATTTGTGCAAGCGCTCTCGAAAAAAACTCTCGACAATTTCGAGCCCGCAACAGGCCTCGTGTACACCACGCTGCCAGCAAGTGATGCTTCCGATGTAGACAAAGCTGTGCAATCCTGTGAGAAGGCATTTCCTGCCTGGGCCGCATTGAGTGCCCAGGAGCGCTGTCAATTTTTAACCAAGATTGCAAATTTAATTGAAGAAAATCTATTGGAACTTGCTCGAGCCGAATCTGTCGATAACGGCAAGCCCGTATCGCTTGCCAAGATGGTGGACATTCCACGAAGTGCTGCGAACTTTCGTTTTTTTGCTGGTGCAACCGAGCAGTACACAGGTGAAAGCTACCAGACAGACGACAACACTTTGAATTATGTTCTTCGCCATCCTTTGGGTGTCGTTGGGTGCATTTCACCGTGGAATCTACCGCTTTATTTATTCACGTGGAAGATTGCGCCAGCCTTGGCTGCCGGAAACTGCGTTGTTGCCAAGCCTTCGGAAATTACACCGATGACAGCGCATTTGCTTGCCCAGCTTTGTCAGCAAGCGGGCCTTCCGCCAGGAGTGCTCAATATCGTGCATGGGCTTGGTGGCGAGGTAGGCGCGGCAATGAGCGCGCACCCCAATATCAAAGCCATCTCTTTTACCGGGAGTACTATCACCGGGCAAAAAATCGCCGAAGCCGCCGCACCCACTTTTAAAAAGTTGGCGTTAGAGATGGGTGGTAAAAACCCGGCCATCGTTTTTGCCGATTGCGACTTTGAAAAAACAGCCAGCGAAATTGTGCGTTCAGCTTTTTCGAATCAAGGTCAGATCTGTTTGTGCGGCTCGCGAATTTTAATTGAAGACTCTATTTACGAACCATTTAAGGCAGCTCTTTTACGTAGAATTAAAACACTCAAAGTGGGCGATCCGTCCATCGAAGGTAGCGCGCAAGGTGCGGTGGTGTCGAAATCGCATTTTGAAAAAATCCTGCATCATATTGAGCTTGCCAAAAAAGAAGGTGGCACTGTGCTTTGCGGTGGTGAAGCCGTAAAAATTGCGGGCCGCTGTGAAAACGGGTGGTTTGTGGCCCCTACTCTAATTGAAGGTCTCGCAAACTCAAGCCGCACAAATCAAGAAGAGATCTTTGGACCGGTGGCAACGCTGCAAAAATTTTCTTCGGATGCGGAGGCCCTTAACTTAGCGAACGACTCGCAATACGGCTTGGCAGCGAGCTTGTGGACGCAAAATCTTTCTCGTGCTCAAAAAATGGCGCAAAAAATTGAAACTGGAATAGTGTGGGTAAATACCTGGATGAACCGCGATTTGCGCACGCCGTTTGGCGGAGTCAAAAAGTCCGGCTTGGGGCGAGAGGGCGGTAAAGAGGCTCTGCACTTTTTTACCGAGCCTAAAACTGTTTGCATCGTAGTTGAAAAAAATAGCCATTGAAGTCGGTTACAAAATACATCGGGCTAAAAAAAGCCGCTGTAAGATAAAGAGGAGTTTTATGAAAATCAATTCCGAAAAAGCACCCGAGCCCGTGGGAATGTATCCCCATGCGCGACGAGTAGGAAACCTCCTTTTTATGTCAGGCGTTGGGCCCCGCGAACGCGGCACAAAAAAAATTCCAGGTGTGGAGTTAGATTCGCAGGGCTGTTTGATTTCCTACGATATCGAGACACAATGTCATTCGGTTTTTAAAAATGTTAAACTTATTTTGGAGGACGCTGGTTTAACGTGGAATCACCTAGTGGACGTGACGGTGTACCTCACCAACATGAAAGCCGATTTTGTAACGTACAATCGGGTCTACGCTGACTACTTCAAAGACAACCAGCCGTGTCGAACAACACTCGAAATCAATGCGCTTCCAACACCGATTGCCATTGAACTTAAATGCGTGGCGGAGTTTCGCTGATGCCACGTCGTATATCCCCACCTCTCAATTTTAAAAAATGGATCGACGAAAACCGTCATACTCTCAAACCGCCAGTGGCTAACAAACTGATTTGGGAGGACAGCGATTTTATGGCGTTTATTGTTGCTGGCCCCAACGGCCGCACGGACTTTCATGTCAATGCGGGCGAAGAGTTTTATCTGCAAATTGAAGGCGATGTTTTTTTAAAAATCCGGGAAGACGAAACATTCAAAGACGTCACCATCCGCGAAGGAGAAATCTTTTTACTTCCAGCTTACGTTCCGCATTCGCCTCAGCGCCGGGCGGGCACCATTGGTTTGGTGATAGAAAGCAAGCGCCAACAAGGCGAACAAGACGGATTGGTGTGGTGGTGTCCGGCTTGCGGAAACAAAATGTACGAAGAATTTTTTCCGCTCACTAACATCGTCACACAGTTTAAACCGGTGTTCGATCGATTTTTTGGAAACTTAGAAAATTGTTCTTGTAGGAAGTGTGGAACAGTTTTGACTAAGGAGAGTCATTATTTTCAAGATTGACGTTCACACTCACATTTTACCGAAAGACATTCCCGACTGGAAAAGTATGTTGGGTTACGGTGGCTTTATCCAGTTAGACCATCATAAGAGTTGCGGCGCTCGCATGTTGCGCGACGATGGAACTTTTTTTCGAGAGATCGGGGAAAATTGCTGGAATCCCGAGACGCGGATGCAAGACTGCGATACTCACGGCGTGCAGGTGCAGGTGCTTTCGACGGTGCCGGTGATGTTTAACTACTGGACGCCGGCCGAGCACGGGTACGATATTGCACGTTTTCTCAATGATCATCTTTCGCAAGTGGTGGCGACAAATCCAAAACGCTTTGTAGGTTTAGGCACGCTACCGATGCAAGATACGCAAATGGCCATTCTTGAAATGGGGCGAGGCATGCGCTCACTGGGTTTGCGTGGGTTTCAAATCGGCACACACATCAATGGTAAAAATCTCGACCATGCTGATCTTTTTGATATTTTTAGCACCGCCGAAAAACTGGGTGCCGCTTTATTTGTTCATCCGTGGGATATGCTGGCACCCCAACGAATGAATGACTACTGGTTACCGTGGCTAATCGGAATGCCAACGGAGCTTGCCATTGCCATTTCTTCGCTGATGTTTGGTGGTGTTTTTGAAAAACTTCCGAAATTAAAAATCATGTTTGCTCACGGCGGGGGAAGCTTTCCTGGAATTCTTGGCCGTCTGGAGCATGGGTTTTTAGCGCGACCCGATTTGGTTGCACATCGCAACCCCCATCCTCCACGAAAGTATTTAAAAAACATTTATGTGGATTCCTTGGTTCACGACAAAGCTGCATTAAATTATATGCTTGAGTTATTTTCCGAAAAACAAATTGCCCTAGGTTCAGACTATCCATTTCCACTGGGTGAGTTAAAGCCCGGCGAATTGATCGAAAGTTTAAATCTTTCCAGTGAAAAACAGCAACGACTTCTTAGCGGTACGGCACTTGAATGGTTGGGCATGAACGAAGGAGATTTTAAATGATAAAAAAAGCAGCGGAGATGTTGGATGCGCAAGATGATCTTAAAAAATTCCGCGAGCAGTTTTTATTTCCGCGCACACCCTCGGGCGACAAGTACACGTATCTGTGTGGCAACTCATTGGGCCTTCAGCCGCAAAAGACTCAGGATTATATCCAGCAGGAGCTGATCGATTGGGCCCGCCTCGGGGTGGAAGGTCATTTTGAAGCTAAAAATCCATGGCTGCCCTACCATGAATTTGTCACACAGCCACTCGCGCGACTTGTTGGCGCCACTCCCACCGAAGTGGTGGCAATGAACAGCTTGACGGTAAACATCCATCTTTTAATGGTTTCTTTTTATCGTCCAAGCAAAAGCAAATATAAAATCGTTATCGAAGGAAACGCGTTCCCTTCTGATCAGTACGCGGTGGCCTCGCAAGCGCAGTTTCACGCAAGCCAGTTGGGCTTTGACAGTGCGCAGGCAATCATCGAGGTTTTCCCGCGCGAAGGCGAAGCCAGTGTTCGAACTGAAGACTTCGTGGAGGTCATCGAAAAAAACAAAAACGAAATCGCGCTCGTCATGATTGGGGGAGTGAATTATCTCAATGGCCAGCTGTTTGACATCGCCGCCATTTGCAAAAAAACGCACGAGGTGGACGCGGTGTTTGGCGTGGATCTGGCGCACGCCGCAGGGAATGTGCTACTGAAGCTGCACGATTGGCAGGTGGACTTTGCTGCCTGGTGCTCGTATAAATATTTAAATGCGGGGCCCGGTGGGATTTCGGGAGCTTTTGTGCACGAACGTCACCACAAGGACCATACTCTTCCAAAGTTTGCAGGTTGGTGGGGGCACGATAAAAAAACCCGATTCACAATGCCCGCAAAATTTGTTCCCATCGAAACCGTGGAGTCGTGGCAGCTAAGCAATCCGCCAATCTTCCAATTGGCGGCCTTGCGCGCGTCGCTTGAACTTTTTGACGAAGCCACCATGGGGCGCCTGCGCGATAAATCTAAAAAGATGACCGGATTTTTGGCTGAGCAAATCCAGACCGTACTTCCCGCGGGATTCGTTGATATTTTTACGCCGATGGACAGTGAACTGCGGGGAGCTCAGCTGTCGCTAAAAATTCGCGGTGGTACACGGGACATGGTTGCGTCGTTGCGAAAGGATGGCGTGATTTGTGATTTTCGTGAACCCAATATTATTCGCGTAGCACCAGCGCCGCTTTATAACAATTTTATGGACTGTGCGATTTTTGTGGAGAAGTTAAAAAAATATGCCAACTGATTTAAAATCGAAACTGCCGCAAAAAAAAATCACGATCATCGGAGCCGGCCTTGTAGGGTCACTTCTCGCAATCAATTTTGCAAAGCGTGGCTTCCAGGTGCAAGTCTTTGAAAGACGTGCAGATCCCCGAGAACAGCGCAAACGAGGCGCAGTGGGCGAAGGTCGCTCTATCAATCTTGCAATTTCCAAACGTGGAATAAACGCGCTCTCGCAATTGGGGATTGAGCAGCCAGCCCTGATTGAGGCGATTCCCATGCCAGGGAGAATGATGCACTCGCCTTCGGGCGAACTCACGTTTCAGCCTTACGGCCAGACTCCCGAAGACCGCATAAATTCTATTTCCCGTGGATGGTTAAACTGCTACCTCCTGGATTGCTTGACGGGCGAGGCTAGTTCCTTGCAAAGCACACCGGGAGTGGAAGTTTATTTTAATCAAAATATTCAGGCGGTGGACCTCGAACAAAAGTCATTTACCCTTTTAGAAACAGCCACGCAAAAAGAGCGAAAGATTTTTTATGACATTTTAATCGGCACGGATGGTACGGCATCAGCGGTGAGAAAATCTATGCAGAAAAAAACAGGTTTTGTCTTTACCGACGACGAAATCGCTCACGGCTACAAAGAATTTGTGATGCCAGCTCGGGCTGATGGAACACATAAGATCGAAAAAAATGCTTTGCATATATGGCCTCGTGGCTCGCACATGATGATCGCCCTTCCCAATCAGGGGGGCACTTATACCTGCACGCTATTTTTTAAAGAAACATTACAAAACGAAAACGAAGTGCAGGATTTTTTCACCACACACTACAAAGATTTTTGCGAGCTTGTTCCAGATTACGTCAAACAATACTTTGACCACCCCACGGGAAAAATGGTCACACTCAAGTGTGACCAGTGGAATTACAAGGATTCCGTTCTTCTGATGGGGGATGCCTCCCACGCAATTGTTCCATTTTTTGGACAAGGTATGAACTGCGGTTTTGAAGATGTGGTTGCGTTTGATCACCTGCTCGCGACTCAAACCTCGTGGCTTAGTGTATTTAGCGAATTTTTTGCTCAGCGAAAAACGAATGCCGACGCTATCGCTGATATGGCTGTAGAGAACTTAACAGAAATGTCGACCAAGACCGCCGATCCGCATTTTCTTTATCAAAAGAAAATCGAAAAACGCCTGCAAGATGAATTTCCTGAAGATTATCAACCGCGCTACACGCTTGTGAGCTTTAGTCTCACACCGTACCGCATGGCCTATGAAGCTGGTGTGATTCAAGCGCAAATTCTCGACGAAATTACACGTTTGCACTATCCCAACACAAATTTCCCTTTAGAACCGTGGCAGCAGATGATTCGCGAAAAATTAGGACCTACGATGAAGAAAATTAATGACTATCTTGCAAAGGAGCAGGCCCCATGGATTTAGGACTCAAAAATAAAAAAGCGTTAGTCTTTGGGGCTTCGGCTGGATTAGGTAGAGGAATTGCACACGCGCTTTGCCAGGAGGGCGCCAGTGTGGCCATTTGCGCGCGAAACGTGGACAAACTGAAAGCAACGCAAGCTGAAATTGGAGCTCAGCTGAGCGTCGTAGGGGATTTGTCCAAGGCGGGATCGGCAAGTCAGGTTGTCGCCACTGTGTTGAAGGAGTGGGGCAACATTGACATCGTCGTGATCAATACTGGTGGACCGCCAAAGGGTTCCATCGAGCAAATCAATCACGAACAGTGGCAAGATGGTTTTCAGTCTCTATGGGTGTCAGCAGTCGACATTATCAACGGTGTGTTACCAGCAATGAAAGAGCAAAAGTGGGGACGAATCCTGCTAGTCACATCGGCAGCAGCAAAAGAACCCATTGCAAGTTTGACTATTTCAAATGGCCTGCGTGCCGGTCTCTTAGGGCTTGCCCGGTCGATCAGTCACGAGATTGCTCCCTATGGAATCACTATCAATTCCCTGCTCCCTGGGCACACAGACACCGAGCGATTAACGGCATTGGGTATTGATAAAAGCGCGATTATCGGGCATATTCCCGCAGGACGATTAGGAACAACCCGCGAGTTTGGGGCTCTAGCTGCCTTTGTGGCATCTGATGTGGCTGGATTCATCACTGGTCAAGCCATTACGGCCGACGGTGGGTCTCAGCGGGGAATTTAGGAGAGATGATGGTTTATTTATTTTCACTACTTGTTGGGCTGTGTGCTGCTGAGACGATTCAATCGCAGGATCTTTACAAACTTTTCGTCGACGAATTAAAAAGTCCCAAAGGTGTCCAAGTTGAAATCCACGGAGCCGACCATCAAAATGGGCTTTATGCGATAGCTTACCGACCCAAAAACTTTTTTGATTTTATCATTGTTTCGCTTCAGGCCGATTACACATCGCCCGCACACAAAGACGTGAAGACAAAACTTGAAACCCTTCGCCGCCACGACTTTATCCAAATCAAAGGCGATGAGAATAGTTTTGTTTTGAGTCACCAAAACCATGTGATGGTTAGAGAGCTAACTATCGTAAGCAAATTCAGTTCTGAATACGATAAAGCTGTAGATGCCTACACGCATACCACGAACGTGGCTGATCTTGTGCAAGGCAAAACCAGTTTGATTGTGAAAGTTCACGCATCCCTTGTGGATGGCAAAGTGTTAATGGTCGAAGCGGGTGATGCAAACATTCCTGTGGTGGTAAAAAACAATGCGCTCACTCGCGATCTTTACCGCGGTGACAAAGTGGAATTAAACTTTTCCGTACAGCAGTACCCAGGGTCTCCAGTGCACCTAGTATTAAACAATTCGTTAGATGCGATTAAGATGCTGGATTCGGTGGCGAAAGTTCATGGGCAGCCACAAGACCGCTGCGGAGAGCTTGTGATGTTTCCAAAAAGCCCACAGGTGATTTTTAATGTTTTTGCCCTAAAGTCTGACATCGGCGATGGATTGTTTCGCACATTCACCTTGATCAATTTCGAAAATCCGAAAATTTTCCAGGAGCTTCGCGAAAAAATGCAAACCGTGTGGGACGCTCATTTATCAACGATGGTGGCCGGGCGAAATTATTTTATCAATCCTAGAATTAAAGTCTGCGCCAAAGGTGCAGGCAATATGCAAGTTGCTACTCAGGCCAACCCCCAGATTCTTATCGAGAAGGTCGGCGATCTCACTGTTGGACGCGTAGATAATTAAAAACTTGTTGAAGCGATCTTAAGACGCATGGACGGTTCCCCTAGGCGCTTCGCTTAGGCCCGCGGCTGCGCCATATATTCTCACAGTGCATTCTCCAAACGCAGTAGTTTTTCTTTGATTGTGAGCCCACCTGCATACCCTACAAGAGTTCCATTTTTTCCAATCACTCGGTGGCAGGGTATTATAATGGGTATTGGATTTCTTCTGTTTGCTCCGCCAATGGCTCGAACCGCTGTTACCTTTCCCGTTTTCAATGCCTGAGCTTGGTAGGACACGGTCGTCCCGTAAGGGATCGTTAACAATGCATCCCATGCCATTTTTTGAAAAGCTGTACCCCCGGGGGCCAACGGCAGATCAAAACAATCTCTTTTTCCCGCAAAATACTGTTCCAACTGCCGAATTATTTTTCGATTCAGAGCGGTACTTTTTTGCTCCATTTTTAAAGCCGACTTTTTAAATTCAATAGCTTTGAGGCTCTTGGAGTCGCAGACCACGTAGAGCTTTCCTAAAGGACTGTTCATAATATCAAAGTAAATTTCCATAAAGCCTCGTCTAAAAGATATTTGTTTGCCCGGTCCCGACCACGTAGATATACTGATCGCTCTATGAAGATGCAATCTCGGAAAGACCTCGTCTACCTTATTCTCACTGCTTTTTTTATTTCAAATGCCGTCCTCGCAGAATTGATCGGAGGAAAATTAATTTCGATTCCTGTCGATATACCTTGGCTTGGCACGCCAGCGGCTTCTATTGGCGTGATACCGTGGCCCATTGTGTTGTTAGCCACGGACATCATGAATGAGTACTTTGGGCGTGAGGGCGTAAAACGCATCACACTCATCACCGTAGCTATGATTTCTTACTGCTTCGTAGTTCTTTACCTCGCGATGCAGGTTCCTTCGGCGCCGTTTTCTCCAGTGAATGACGAAACATTCAAAATAGTTTTTGGACAGTCTATGTGGATTATTTTTGGAAGTATTATTGCTTTTGCTATCTCGCAGCTCATTGACGTGACGGTGTTTTGGTTAGTGCGCGAAAAAACCAAAGGCAAAATGTTATGGCTGCGCACCACGGGGTCGACCGTCGTATCGCAGCTCATCGATAGCGTTTTGATTATCGGCATTGCTTTTTGGTTGCCAGGAAAAGTGCAGACCGCTGATTTTTTGAATGTGGCAATGACTAACTACTCCTACAAATTAGTAATTGCGATTGCGATGACGCCAGTTATATATCTGCTCCACAATTTGATTGATCGTTATCTTGGAAAAGAAGCGCATTTGATGATCGAGACATCGGCGAAGGAGTCTTTAAATTAAAAAATTCTTTGCGCCTTATTTAACGCCGAAAGTTTTAACAAGTACAATCAGCTTTCAGATTATATGGTGGCAGCTTTTGTTGTTTGTGTCGCAGGGAGACGCGGAGATCGGGTGCCTGATCAGTCTGGTGTATTTGGTATTTCACCTTTCGGTGACTGCAAAAAACCGCTGGCAAAAGGAATTGGTATTTATAGCGATTTTTGGAACGGCTGGCTGGGTGCTCGACGGCATATTTACCGTGATAGGCTTACATACATTTCAAACGTCGTCTTTTGCTCCCGTTTGGCTGCTTTTTCTTTGGCTCAATTACATGACATCGATTCACTACAGTATGCCGCAGGTTTTTTCCAATGTGCCGTTGACACTTTTTATTGGATTTATTTTTGGCCCGTGGACCTACCTTGGGTGTGCGAAGCTGGGCCTGGTGCAATTTTCATCAAACCTTTGGGTTCCTCTGTTTCAAGGCGTCGTTTGGATGCTGTGGATGATTTTATATCGCCGAGTGGTGATACAAAAGATATTTTGGGGACCACAAGCCGCTCATCAGATAAATTAGCCGGCTTAATGAACGTTCAAATGAGCCCGACTCAATGAGACCAAGATCTGTCCGAATTAGCTGAGCCTGAGGCCTTTTAAAATTTTCTTACTTGGCTTTGCATAGTCGGCAATCTTGATAATTTTTGGCAGCCGTTGCCTTTCAAGATGCATCGCCATACTTCCCGTAAGATAAATGCGATCTGGATTGAAGGTTAGCGTGAGTTGTTGAATCGCTGACTTTAAATTTTTAATCCACACGGGTTTGCCGGACCGTACGAAAGCTTTGTAGCCCAACAAATCCTCGTAAGTCTTTCCCTTGAACAACGGGTGCAGGCCAACCTCTGTATTTGGAAGCAAAAGCCCGTCGGTGTAAAGGGAGCTGCCAAAACCTGTACCCAAGGCAATCACCAATTCTGTTCCCCGCCCTTTGATTAGCAGATGTCCATGCAGGTCGGTATCGTTGATGACGTGGGCGTTTAATTTTCGGGTTTGCAGTCTTTGGAGAAGGTTGACGTTTTTCCACGAGCGCTCGTCGAGATTGGGAGCCGTAAATATTTTGCCGTTTTTGACGACCCCCGGAAAGCCGAGAATCAAAGACTCATTTTTTTTAACACCTTCGGAGGCAAAAACCTTTTCTAACAAATAGAAGAAGAGACGAGGCGTTGGGGGGCTGACATAGCGCAACGACTTGTTTGTATCTACTTTATGAAATTTTATCCAGGTTGCCCCGTAGTCCACCATCCACATGAGATACAACTATATTCACGGTTGGTTGCAGAAGGCAAAAAAAAAGCGGCAAGAAGATCTTGCCGCTCAGTTGAACTTAAAGAGAACCTCCGTTACAGAGGGCTCGTTTTAAGGAGCTCCTACGTCACAGAGACCTCGTTAAAGAGTTCGTCCGTTACTGAGGGCTCTTTTTAAAGAGCTCCTCCGTTACGGAGGAACCTATGACTTAATGTTTCTATCATTGGCACCACCTCCTCTCCGGCTTCAGAAAACCCACTTAAAGAATAACAAAAATGGCCTTTTTTGTTAAAACAAATTTTCTAATTACTCATATAAAAGAAATCGATTTAGCTGCACAAAATACGGGTTTTTTTACTGATTTTTAATGGACGTCGCAGACCCATGTCAGCTCGTGTTTATTGGCGCAGAGATGATAAATTCGCGACTTTGGGACCTGGCAAAACTTTTCGATCATGGCGAAATCAGTTTGCCCTTTAAATTTAATGCTTCCAACAAACCGTTGACACAGCCCCGATGAAAGCCAAATTTGCGAAAGCTCGTACAGTCGCTTTGGCTCACAAATTATATCCGAAAAAACAGTGTTCACCGCGCCAACGTCCTGTGGCTGCAAAGTAAAAGCATCTTTTTTGATCACTTTGATATTGGATCGCTTCATTAACTTTTCGTCGAGCGCAGCTTTATCGACAGACACCACGTCGCAATTGAGATCACAGAGTACCCAGCTCCAACCACCAGGGGAGCTTCCTAAATCCAACACGCGAGACCCTTTAGTCGGCGGCGCCTCATAAAGAGTAAAAAGCTCCCAGAGCTTCAGATAGGCCCGCGAAGGTATGGTCTTGTTCTCTTCGAAAATCGCCATGCCTAGCGGCAAGGCCGATGATGTTTGCGCAGAGGCAAGTACAAGTTTCTCGTCCCAAAGTGTCCAGGCGCCAAATATTTTTTGCGGAATGGTCCCTGTAAATTGCAACAGCTTCGGCGCACGCTGTAATAGCTTTTGTTGTATCAACTCAGATCGTCGATGCAGGTGAAACGCATAATTCATCCAGAGTGAGTTTTTAGCTTTTAATTGCGTGACTGCGTCGTTGATGGATTCAATGGCAATCCATTCAGGATTTTGCCACGAGCACTGCGACCACGTTGGCTTTGCAGAAAGGGGAGAGGACAAAAACAGACGTTCCTTGCGATCAAGAATACGAGCTCCCGCTTTTTCGATTTCTGTTTTTAATTCCTCATCAAAATCTTCAAAACAAAGATGGGCTTGAAAGTCGGAGAGTGGGGACATAGCGTGTTGTAATAATTCCTGAAGCTCTAGGCAAGTTGAATAAAAAGATTACAGCTGAGAACTAAAAAAATAGCCTGAGGGAGAAGCGCCATGCTTCATTGAGGCAGCGTTTGGGTTGTAACGTCATCAAGGGGGATTTTTGCCATATTTTACTTTCATTCTTTTTACGCTTTTTTTAGCCACGGCCTCTGCACAAAACACGTCACAAAAAACAGCGCTGTGTCAGTATTCATTCTTGCAGGCCAACGAAGCAATTTTTGGATCACCAGAGGCTGCGATTGTACTCAAGTCGATTCCGTTTGTTCCGAGTTATGATAAGTGGGCTGGCGAATGGACGCATAAAGTGGTCTACGGAAAAAATAAGGACAGAGAATTTACGATCAAAACCTATGTGACATTGCAGGCGCGGGGCTCGCTGTGGTTTACAGAGCCAAGATATCGTCTCCAAGCGTTTACAACAATTTTTGATAAAAGCGGACGGGTGCTTATTGCCTCTCGGGATCACACGGATCGCGTTGTTCGCGACTACCAGCTAGAAGAAATCAAAAAAGACAATCCAACTCTTCGCCTGGCAGTTCCCTTTCCCACGGGCTTAGATCTTATCTACAGCAACCCCGAGACAATGGCTGTGGCCGCAGAGCAGGGCCCCGAGTCGGCATTCACGTTGGCTGTGCGCAGAGGACTGATCAATCCTGAAGAAGTTCGCGAAATGGGCGTGCTGTGCTACTTGCAATAGCCTTTTGGATGGCGAGCGCCACCGCGGCGGCGCAAGTGAACGCTGTCGGCTCGGTAAACTCAGATTTTTTAAAACGAGATCTCTTAGAGATTCAGGCCAGCGTGAAAGCGGCAAGCATGCCGGTGGGCGATTGGGTAAATTTACTCAATCAAAAATCATACGATTTACTTTGTTTGGGCGAAACTCACGAGGATTTTTTTCGTGAGTTTTATGGGCCAGTCATCAAGGATCTGCAGTTTCAAAAACTTGCCATCGAAACCACACAAGACGAGTGGATAAAGCTGCAGGAGTCTTGGAAGGCCACTAAGCAGGCTCAGCTCCTCAATGCCAGTTTTGCTCCAATTATGGCAAGCCTCGAAGCTAAGTTACCACGAGTCGCTGTCGTTCCTGTCGAGGCAACTCTGCAGCAGGATCAAATAGAAACAAAGTATATGATCGAAACAGGAAAATCGCACCTTTCGCGCGATGGATTTATTGCCCATAATATCCAGCAGAATATGGTCGTTGGCGAAAAAACCGTGGCCCTCTACGGCCGCCACCACTGCAGTCGAAACAACATTGGACTGGGTTCAGTTTCGTTTGCTAATTTTTTAAGTCGTCAAAAAACAGTGCTGAGCGTGATGCTAATGAAACGTCGATCGACCGAAAAACAAAATCCATTGAGTATTTATTTAGATGCCGGCGTTGAGGGAGCCAAACCTGTCCTGGTTGTAGAGAGCACAAAGCTAAAAGACGAGGATCACAACTTCAATTGGGAAATAAAGTCGGTGCTTGATAACTTCGACTACGTGATTGTTTACTAAGACAAGATCCTTCGCTTCGCTCAGGATGACGGGTTGACCCTCCCTCCGGCCTACGGGCGAAGCAATCCATCCGGCCTACGGGCGAAGCAACCCATCGCCGTCATCCTGAGCGAAGCGAAGGATATCGTTATTTTCAATCATTATCCTGCATGCCCGCAAGTTTAAGATAAGCTCTCCGTTTTCCGATAAGTCAAAGTGCCTGCAAGACGCGGTTTTCCACTACTTCTTATTACCTTTTTTGCTCTCGCAACGCCAACGAAGGCCACCGCTTGTATTTGGCAAAACGGCCCATCCGCGTATTGGCCCACCACGCAGATTCCAGTCTGTTTTAATCCACCATCACCGACGGAGCGGCGCAATTCGCTAACCGATTTTCGGCGAGCCAAAGGCATCATCCAGCGGGCTTACGAAGGAATGAACGGCGCGAGCCCCATTCGATTCGTGGGGTTCGGCTACTGTGAGGAAGAGAACCCCCGAACGCAAAAAATCCGAATCGATCTCGCGGAGACTGGAGGCACAGGTGAGGCCGCCGGAATTGGTCCCGCTTATTCAACTTTGGAAACAAATCTCACCTTACCGTACATAATGGCGGGTAAAGTGGCTTCGCAGCCAATCAACCCAATCAACGAAACTAATTTATCTCTTCTACTCGTGCACGAAACGATGCATCTTTTGGGCTTTCAACATGATAAACCAAGGGAAGACACAAAATATTTTTCCACGTTCACAAACACCGTCATCATTGGCGACTTTGATTCGCAATCGGCCATGTCGATGGAGCTTGCGGACAATACACTTATTTCTAGAAACGAACCAATGAGCCGAGGGGCTCCCTATCTGTCGACCGGGGATCGTCACTGCCTAAATCTATTAGCAGAACGGCGTATTAGCACGCGTGGTACGACCGACGTTCAACAAAGCACACCGCGTGCTCAGTGACGTATAAAAATCGGTTAAGGATTTTTTGCGATTTCGTGATCGACTTCGAAAGCCTTTTGGAAGAGGCTTTGGCCAAGATATGATGATTTTACCGTCCAGAACTTTTTGTTTACAGTCACAACACCAATAGCGATGTCTCTTTCGCCGTTCGAGGCAAATCCCACAAACCAGTCCACAGTGCCTTTAGGATCTAAGCCACTCAAGTGACCGGTTTTACCGCCAAGCTCAAGCTCGCGAAATTTTTTATTCGTGCGCAAACTAGCAAAAGTGCGACGAGAAGTTCCAGACAGAATTGTCTCCTCCATGAGCTCGCGGATTTTTTGCGAAGAGGCTGGCGTCATCGCATCTTTCAACGCGAGTTCGCCTCCGGTGTAAAGAACTTTGTTTTCCTGGTTGGTCACCGACTCAACAAGGTACGGCGCCATCATCTTTCCGTCATTGATGACTGCTGCGGCAATCATCGCTCCCTGAATTGGACTCATGCGATTTTGTTTATTAAACCCTGCCGCAACTTCGGTGAGTTCAAAGTTTTTTTCGGTGGGAATTTGCGCCACACCTTTATCCACGGGGAAGTCTGCTGGGATGGACTGGTTAAACATAAAACGTTCGGCATAAAGTTGAAGATCTTTAGGATCTGTGTGGTGAAGTCCAATTTTTCCAAAAGGGGTATTCATAGATTTGGCAAATGCTTCGCGCATCGAGACAGTCCGTGTCCAGCGATTAATTGTATCTAGCATGACATTTTTTTTATAAAGTGTCCAATTGCCGCCGTTAAATTGAATTTGGTGTTGAGGGCTCAACCCGCGCTTTTCAACAGCTGCCGTTGCGGTGATAATTTTGAAAATAGAAGCAGCTGGGTAAGTGGCTTTCTTTAAAAGATTTTCGTTGGTCTCTTCCTTTTGAAAGCTTGAGTAGATAAGGACTTTGCCGGTTTTGGCGTCCATCATAAAAACTGCGGCGTAATCAGGTTTGTATCTTTTCAGTAGCGTGTCGGCACTTTTTTGCAGACGTTCATCAAGGGTGTACTTGATTTGCAAACGAGTGCTCGGTTGTTCATCCGATGAGTACACAATTTCTTGCGGCAGCCACGAGGAGTTTTGCAAATAAGGCAGCAAAACTTTCGAAACAGTGGAACGATCGAAACTGCTTTGAGCTAAAAAATGGGGAGCTTCTGGTGTTTTGAATAACGATGACAACCCAACGCCAGCAAAAAGCAATAGAAGTCCGAATAGGACCGTCATCCTGTACTTGAAAAACACTTTCATATGATTAGGATAAACCAAAAATTGTCTCAGACTCAAGGCTAGTTTTCACGAATGTCACAGGCGGACTGTCTCAGTTTGGGTCAGGTTTCCAATTCTGATTCCCGAGGTAGTCAGCCTTTCCTAAATCAGCTCCCAGGTGTCTAAGGATGCTGTAGGACGTTGTAAGATGGAAAAAAAAGTTGGGTAGCGCGTGTTGCACTAAATAACTGTGCCCATCGAGGTAATTTTTTGGATACCACGGAAAAGTAACCTTACGTTTTTCGTAGCCTATAAATTGCTCAGCCTTAAACTGGCTCAAAAACTCGATGGTCTTGTCAATGCGAGCTTCAAACTCTTCGTACGTAGCTTCAATATCTTCAAAGGATGGCGCGGCGACGCCCGTAAGTCGTGATGCACAAAATTTTGCCACATCGCACGTAATCTGCATTTGCTTTCCCAATGGAAACTGGTTTGGGGCTAAACGCGATTGAAAAAGCTCCGACGGCGCCATCTTTTTTTGATCCGCCATTGATTTCGCTTTTGAAACAAGGACTTTGAGAGCATTGAGGCTGAGAATAAACTGGGGAATCGTGATATCAAAAACAGAAATATTCATGTGCGCCCTTTAAGTTAAGAGGTGCCTCTAGTCATTGCATTAAAAAGCAAGTCTGTCTATATTCTAGGGTGTGGTCCCCGGCCGCTTCAGCACGATGTCATGAGGAAAACCACTCTGGAATACGAGGAGAAAAACGATGAATGAGACTTTACAACAAGCACTCGATTGGCGGTACGCAGCCAAAAAATTTGATCCAACAAAAAGGGTTTCCGAAAAAGATTGGAAGACGCTTGAGGCCAGTTTGGTTCTCGCTCCCTCCTCTTACGGACTTCAGCCGTGGAAATTTTTAGTGGTGCAAACTCCACAACTTCGCCAGCAATTAAAAGATGTGTCGTGGGGGCAGAGCCAGGTCACGGATTGTTCGCATTACGTTGTCTTTGTTTACAAAATAAAAATGGACGAAGCCCACATTCAAAAATACATCGATCGAATTGCGCAGGTTCGCAATTTACCTCTGACAAGTTTAGACGGATTTAAAAAAGCCATGATCGGAGACGTTGTTAACGGGCCTCGTGCACAAGTGATCGAATGGTGGGCACAGCGCCAAACCTATATCGCCATGGGATTTTTAATGGAAACCGCAGCCGTGCTCAAAGTAGACACATGCCCTATGGAGGGTTTAGATCCTAAAGCTTATGACAAGATATTAAAGCTTGAGGGAACGGGTTGGGCCACGATTGCAGCTGTGGCCGTTGGTTACCGACACGCAGACGATGTTTTACAAAACGCCAAAAAAGTTCGCTTTGAAAATAAGGATCTCGTTGAGTTCCTGTGAGAATTTTTCTTTGCCTCCACTTTCTTTTTGTTTCGGTTTCAGCTTTTTCCTTGGAAAAAGAGGCTGAGGGCTTAAGCTCGACCGAAGCGAGCGAATCTATTTCAAACGAGCTCACATCGGCTGAGCCTGAGCCAGACGAAACAACAGACGAATCTGAATCGAATGAGAAAAATTCGTCTGAGTCGGCCGAGACAACATCACACGGGTTTGTAGACGGTTCCTCGGATGGTTCAACGTCCGACGAGCTCACTTCGGACGAAGCCGCTCGCAGAAACATGAGCATTGAGGAAATAGACGAAGCCATGCGCGTCGCCGATGAAAAGAGGCACTACAATGCATCCACGAGTGAAGAAGAAAGCGGAGTCTTCTCGGACGTCTCCGAGTACCTCGAAGAAGAGGAATATCTTATCGAACAGGAAAAGCGACGTCGGCAGCTAGAGATCACCGAAAAATTTTCCCAGCGGGTTAAAAAATTTCATACGAATTTATCCGAGAACATTGTGAGCATAGCAGATAGCATCGATTCTTTTTTTATCAACCGTTCGGTCACCGAAGGTCGAAATCGAACCAATATTCGCCTCACGAATACCACAAATTCCATTGAGGGAAGTGGTGTGAAAAACGATTTCGATTTTAAGCTTCGTTTACGTCTGCCACACTTAAAACGAAAAATACAAATTGAATTCGAGGATGATGCATTGGTGAACGACACCACCGGCGCGCGGGATAATCTTACACAAGCCGATACAACTCGAACCGCTAGTCAGCAGGGTGGTTCCCGCGGAGGACTCAGCTTTTACCAAAAATTATTGGGTATCGAAACTAAGCTGACTTCTGGTTTAGAAATCCGCGATGAAGTGATTGTGTTTGGACGCTTTCGGGTGACGAAAGATTTTGTTCTAACCCCTAAACAGAAGATCACGTTTATTCATGATGTGTTCGACGACACCACAGACAATAAGGGCCAAATAGGAATTTTAAACTACGATTACACATTCAATAAAACGTTTTTACTGCGCTTCGCAAACGAGGGAACCTACCGAGACATCAATAACACCTTAAAAACCACCCACGGTTTTTCACTTTATCAGCAAATCAGCGAGCGAAATTTCCTATCATATAATTATCGAGCGGAATCTATAAACCCGGAAGCGCAGACGACGTTCTACCTGAATGCGCATGTAGTGAACGTAAGTTTTAGAAGACGGCTCTACCGTGAGCACTTATATTATGAGACCGGTCCTGGTCTCATTTTTCCAAAATTAAATAACTTCGAGGGCCTTTGGGCCTTCGTTTTTAAGTTAGAAATTATCTTTGGTAACGTTTAACCAAGTCGTCCTTAGCAGAAGACCTGTCTAACGAGTTTTCTGCAACAGACTTGTCTAAAACAAATCGCTATTACAGAATGCACTAAATTTTAAGGAGTATAGGCGGCTTCCACGTAGTGGATTTTTCCTTTTCGTGCTTGCACTTCTTTTTTAGTGCAGTTTTGAAATCCCAACATCAACATGAGACTCGAAGACAAAACTAGGCTGCTCATTAACACACGACGCATCAACCACCTCCAACACCTAGATCTTCGGCGGGTCTTGGAAACTTACTAAAGATATTCTCAAAATAAGACAAATTGAAATGTTATAAAGAATCTAAACGATTTAAACGAAAATCCGTTCAAAAGTTGGCCAAAAAACGGATTTGTTTTAGACCCGTTCTATTTATATTTTTCGAGAAGTTTTTTGCCGGCCTGCTCTTCGACCTGTTTGATACTGAGCTTTCCGCCATTTTGTTTCACGATGTCTTCGTAAGCCTTTTTTCGTTCTGTGTTGATTTTGCTTTCCAAATCTTTGGCTTTTGGGTCGAGCGCCTTTATATAACCATCACCAGTTTCTGTGACAAGCTTCTTGCCGCGAGCTTCATCAAGCTCCAAAGCAACCGCGATGTGAAAACTAAAAATTAAAACTAAAAGTGTTAAAAAATACTTCATACGGGTCTCCTTAGAAAATTTCTTTGTTTTTACTCATGACATCGTCAAGCTGCTTATCAACCTTCACAGAAATCTGATGGTCAATTTTGACGTTCAAATTAATTTCAAGCGGTTTGTCGGGGGCTTGCAACGACACCGTAGGAGAACACGCGCAAAGCATCCAAGAACCGAGGGCAAAAATTATCATTTTCATTCATTCACCTTTTCAAACTTTTCTCTAATTCGATTTGGCAGATCATAGGTTAGCATGACCGATTGCATGGCGGCTAATAGATTTTGCTCTAAATTGACGTTCAGTTTTAAAGGTTTACCACCCAGGTAGCTGGGATTGTAACCCAGCGCGGCCAGAGTCATTTTCATATCGTAATTAGTATCGGAAGACAGACGAAGCGAAAGATTTTGGTATTTAAAGTCGTAAAGATAATTGTTAAGAATTTCCATGGGTCCATCACTGAGCGAGATGCCAGACGCTTGCAAATTGCCCGTGCGGTATTGAATCCATCCCTCCTTAGGGTCAGTGAGTAAACCTTTAAACACAGGGCGTTTACCCTCGTACGATATACCCAGATGTCCGTGCAAAACGCCCTGGGCTTTCACAGTGTCCTTCAAACCAATGGCTAATAGTGTCTCTAAATCCACATTTACAACCTGGGCTAGAAAATTCTCGATGTGTTTTTTTTGTGGAAAGATCGTAAAATTTTCTGCAAAGAGTTCACCTTTTCCCGCGCGTGCATGAAACCGACTGACTTCGACGGTGTACAAATTCGGCATCTGATACGTAATCGAAAGATCGTCTACACCGGGGCCCATATTGATTTTCTTAATTTTTAAAAATTGCTGTTTCGGCGTGGAGAATGTCTCTAGTGAATTCACTTTATGCGAGAACGAAACTCCTTCGTAATCACCGTATTCTGAACTGCACGCAATATTTTCACCAATCACGTGCAACGTTCCTGACCATTTTTCGCTTTTCAACGTGAGGTCACTTCCAAGTTTGATTGTTCCCGAGATCGACTTAAGGTATTTTTTGGAATCAGGAATAAATGAACCAAGTTGGTCATTAAATTTTATTATAGTTTTTGCTGCTGCCGTTTTGATTTGAACAACATCAGCAGTCTGGAGAACTTCTAAACCGTCGATAAAAAGTTCTTTGGTTTGGTCACGAACTCGCATAACGGCATTTGCTCTTTCGGCTGTTTTCAAAAATGTCCCAGACAAATTGAGACCACTGAATTGATCTCCCGTCTTCTGAGAGCCCAAAGACAATTGGGGAAAAATAAACTCACCAGACACAGAACCATCAGGATTGTACATACCTTTGAAATCAAAACCAGGAATATCAAAAATATAAGTTTGCTTGTTTTGCGAAAAGTTCAAGTCGACGGTTCCTGTAATTCCCCAATCCAAGGGTTGGGCAGCCGTCCATGAGACCATTGCTTTATCCAATTTAATCGAAAAATCAGCTACCTTCATTTCCTTAAATACGGTGTCTTTTACTTCGAAGCTTAAACGCTTCGAGACCAGTGAAATCGAGTTTGCGACACAATTGAGGCGCACGTCTCCCTGGGAGTTTTTTTTATCATTCCACTCAATTTGCATTTCATTAGCTGTGTTTACGGCCCGAAGCTGCATTGGAATTTTACGACTTCCTACAACCAATTCACGCCATTTGACGTGCAGGTCAATCTTCCGAACTTTTTCGCAGTAACTATAGGCTTCCTCAAAAGCCATGGGATCTTTGGCCTGTTTGCGAGAGCCTATTTTGCTCATCGTATCTTGCAAAGATTCTACATCGATTGTGTCGATATCTATAACAATTTTCTTGAGCACATCGGACGACCAAATGTTATAAGAAATGTCTAAAATCGGCAGCACATTTTTTTTATTCAAACGGATATTTTTTAGTTTTAAGTCATTGAAAGTAAATGCGCTGATTTCGAATTGCAAATCCTGATCGTGTTTTTGTGCGTAGTTCTGCAAAAACCAGGTTAAGATCTCTGTGCGAGCGTAAACGCCGGAAATCGAAACAAGAACCAAAAATGTAAAAATACTTAAAAACCATTTCATAATAAAATAAATCCTGAATCAATGTATAACGGACATGGTTTTCCACAGTCCGCCCTTAAATCTCCACAAAAATATAAATGCCTGGATAATCACGTAAATGCTAGTGGCTCCCCACGCCCAATACACGGAATTTTCCCAGTTCTGCATGTACCATGTTGGTAAAACCATGATTGGCCACGGCGCTGCAAGGGCCACTAAAGTTACAAAGTTAGTATCTCCAGCGCCTTTAAGAGCAAAAGAAAAAATCAAATTCATACTGTCAAAACATGTAAAGAGGGCTACGAATATCAAAAGGACCGGCGTCATAATTTGAACTTGGTTCCAAAGTTGCGCGTTTTCATTATTTTCAAACCAACTGAGATAAAAGCTAGGAAATAAAACGAAGGTGCTTGCGATGCTTACGATATAGAGCGCGGAAATTTGCAGTCCCGTCCACGAAACATCTTCGGCGAGCCAGGGTTTTTTTTCTCCGAGGTATTGGCCAACTTTTACCGAAACAGCCTGCGCCAGTCCCAGGGTTGGAAGGATGGAAAGCATCATCACAGTCATCGCAATGCTGCTGCTTGCAAGAGCCGCATCGCCGTATTGCATGCGGCCGATCAAAATTAAAAAAACGGTAAACGCCAAGCCCTCAAGAGCCCATTGCATTCCGCTTGGTAGACCATATCTGAGAAAGCGCTTCATCAAACTCAAATTGAACTGCCAACGAGAGCGGATTCGGAAGCGCACATCGTTTTGCTTTTGGAATACGAGGTAGAGACCATAAAAGGCACTCAGGTAATTTGCGATACTTGTGGCATATCCGGCACCTGCCACGCCCCAGGCTGGAAAACCTAAATTTCCGAAGATAAGAAGGTAGTCAAAAATTACATTTGCTATGAGGCCAACAGCATTGATTCCGATCACGACCTGTGTTCGCCCCAACCCTGAGAAAAAAGCACTGCAGGCCGCAACCACTGCTGCTGGCAAGGCTGAAAAGGAAATCGCATTAAAGAACTCGATCTCGAGAGGTCGAATGCTTTCAGAATGCCCAATGGCGCTGAACAGTGCAGGGGATAAAGGAATAAGTCCTAAAAATAATATTCCGCCGATGAAACAAACATACAAAGCTTGCCAGACGGCTGGTCCAATTTTGTGTTCTTCTTTGGCGCCAAAATACTGCGCCACAAATGTCATCAGGTAAGCAGCCGTCTGCTGAAGAAGCGCCATAGGGACCCAAAACACGCCCATCACTGCCATGGAGGCGGCGAGGGCTTCGGTGGAAAAATGCCCTAAGTAAATCCGATCGACCGTGAGTTGGAGGTTCCAAAAGCTATTAGCAACAATCAGTGGCCATGCCATTTTTAACAGATTCAGCCATTTTTCTTTCACGGAAGCTCCAAGTTTGCTATGCCTTAGTAGGAACATGAAAGTCGTACAAAGTCATCATCAAGTCTTATCCTTATGGGCAGAGTTTCGCAGGCAGCGCGAGCAAGCGCCCATTCTATTTACCTTGGATCATCACACAGATACCAGTTTGCCATTTCGAAATCATTTACAAAAAAAGTTTCCGCAAAACCGCGAGCGCCAAGAGGAAGAACGGCAAATCATCTTAAGGCAGGTTTCTTTTCAAGATGCGAAATCTATTGAGTACGCCGAGTCGCTATTAAGTCATGATGAACATATTTTAACTGCCTTGGATTGTAATATAATTTCTGGTGCCTTTGTGGTTGCGCAGAATGCGCGAGACACAGATCTGGAAGTTTACCTTCGTCACAAAGTGTGTTGCTATTCCGTGGCGCGAACTGGCTTGGAGGCGACCTTGCTGGAGTGCGATCGCGTTTTGGAGTCTGACTTTTTGCAAGGGGCGATTGTGCATTTCAACAACGTGAGGCGGGTCAATGGCGAGGGTGACTTGCTCGCGCAGGATATCATCTTCGATGTGGATCTGGATTATTTGAACACTCTTCGCGCTGTCCATCCCGAAGATTCGCAGATGTACCGACACCTTTACAACAATGCGGGACTGGTCACTGTAGCGGCCGAGCCCGAGCATGTTCTGATCTGCGCCCGCGAAGATGGACTCACCTCAAACAAACTCCTTGAGAGCTTGAAGCAAATACATGCATCTTCCAATTGATGATTTTTTATCGCAAATTCAACAGTCGCTCGAGCAGCACCCAAATTTAATAATTTCGGCGGCGCCAGGAGCCGGGAAAACCACACGAGTGCCGGTTGAGCTCAGTAGAAATGCTACAAAAAAAATTTGGGTTTTAGAACCACGGCGAATTGCTGCCGTTTCGGCAGCCAATCGCATTGCCGAAGAGCAGGGCTGGACTTTAGGAAACGAAGTGGGATACCAAGTTCGTTTTGATTCGAAGTCTTCGCCGTCGACGAAAATTCTTTTTTTAACCGAAGCATTGCTTTTGCGAAAGCTGAAATCGGATCCAGATCTTTCTTCGGTCGGCGTGGTGGTGCTAGACGAATTTCATGAACGATCTTTGCATGTCGACTTAGCTCTCGCGTGTTTAAAAGAATTGCAAGAGCTAGCCAGACCAGATTTAAAAATTGTAGTTATGTCGGCGACACTTGATGCCCAGCAGATTTCTGAGTTTTTAAACTCTGCACCACGCATCGAGGTTCCCGGGCGTTCGTATCCTTTGCAGGTGATCTATCATGACAAGGCGCAAATTTTAAAATCTGGACCCGAGTTTTTAAAACGCATGAAAGAGATCATCGTTAAAGCTTTACAAAAAGTTCCCCAGGGGGACGTCCTTTGCTTTTTGCCTGGACAAGGGGAAATTAAAAAACTTTATGCAGATCTTTCCGAATTCCTACCAAGCACATTTTCGATTTTTGAATTGCATGGCCAACTGAGCCTGGCCGAGCAACGGCGCGTGCTGCAGCCGTGCGCAGGTCGAAAAATAATATTAGCCACGAACGTCGCAGAGAGCTCCATCACCATCGACGGCGTGTCGGTGGTGGTCGACAGCGGTTTAGCACGCGTTCAAGAGCTTGATGTGGCCACTGGGTTTGATACTCTGCGAGTGAGCAAAATTTCAAAAGCCTCAGCCACGCAACGGGCGGGACGCGCGGCCCGGCAAGGCCCTGGTACGGCATTTCGAGCGTGGAGTCAGTACGAGGAGAGCACGCAGAAAAATTTTGAAACTCCAGAAATTGACCGCGTCGATCTGTCCGAATCCCTTTTACTTCTGTCGGGCTTAGGTATCACGCACTTCGATTCCTTTTCGTGGTTTCAGAAGCCGAGTGAGAGAAGATTGCAAGCGAGCCTCGATTTTTTAGTTTCTATAGCGGCGCTCGAAACAACTTACAAAATCACAGCTGACGGAAAGAAGTTAAGCTCGTATCCACTGCATCCGCGTTTAGGCAAATTGTTGATCGAAGGGCAGAGACGAAATCAATTCCCACTGGCTTGCAAACTCGCCGTTCTTTTGAGCGAGGGGCGCCAAACGCAAACCCCTTTAGCGCTCGAAGAAAATGACCAGTGGGTGTCGGAATTATCGCAGAACCAAGAACGAATTTACCGGCAGCTGATGCATTTTGCGGATGGCAGCCCGGAGAGCGCGCTCAATCCGAGTCTCCAACAAGAGCTCTTGTTTGCAGTTTACAAAGATCGCCTGTGTCGAAGACGCCATATTGGTTCGCCCGAAGCAAAAATGGCGGGAGGGCGCGGAGTGTCGCTGCATGCAAAGTCCACTGTGCGAAAGAGTCAATTTTTTTTAGCACTTGAGGTAAAAGACGGAAGTCAGGGAGGGAATTCAACTGTGTTCACCGCCTTCGGCTTGGATTCGGACTTTGTCGAAAATGAACTGAAGGCAGAGCGGAAAAAAGTGCGAGTCATTTCCTGGGACGACGATTCGCAAAAGTTTTGGTGTTTGGACGAATGGCAGTGGAGAGGCCTCAGCCTGGGATCAACCGAAAGGACACCGGCCACCGCAGAGGATGTGCGCGCCCAGTTGGTAGATGTAGTTTTAGATCGATGGAATGTCCTTTTAGAAAAAAATCAAAGCATGGGGCAATTTGTTCAGAGAATAGATTTTTTAAGTAAGAGTTCTGCAAATTTTCAACCGCTGTCTCAAGAGCAAATCAAAGTGGCTTTGGAGCAAGCTTGCTACGGCGAAACGTCGCTCGAAAAAATTTATCAAAAAGATGTAGTTTATTTTTTCAAAAATATTTTGGGCACTGAGTACATTGAAACCCTGGAACAAGAGTGCCCTGCGCATTGGGTGGTGCCCACTGGGAATCGCCTGCAGGTTAAATACTCTTTAGAGCAGGGACCAAGTGTTGAAGTGCGACTGCAAGAGCTGTTTGGACTTAGCCAAGTTCCAGTCGTGTGTGGCCAACCGCTAACGCTATTTTTGCTCGCCCCAAATTATCGCCCCGTGCAGGTGACACGCGATCTCGCAAGTTTTTGGAAAAACGGCTACCCCGAAGTGCGAAAAGAAATGCGTGCACGCTATCCAAAACATTCCTGGCCCGATGATCCGCTCACGGCGCCCCCGCAAGCCAAGGGACGGCCCAAGAAGTGAATGCTTTGGATTTATTTGATTTTTGATAACAGCGTATCATAAGACTTATACGCCTTTTTTTGTTGACCAAATTTGCGCATTCAGAATTCTTTCGATCTAAAATTGGGGTTTTGATATGCATTTAAAGAAGGATCTCGCGAGAGTAAAGCCAGGAACTATCGGGCTGGGGGCACATTCCCTCGTAATCACTGCCCCAAACAAGGAATCCAAACACAAAGAGAACCTCTTGATTGTTACCAAGCTCTCTGACAAGTTCCCAAATGGCGCTAATTAACGTCTAATCTCCCAACCCCTTGAGCACTGCAGTATCTCAACGACGGAAATTTATCTTCATGTTGATCCAAACGATTCTGGCGGCTTGTGTCTTTCTAAAGAATTTTCACGGCGCTGAAATCAAATTTTCCATTACTGAAATCATTCTATTTCCCAGTTCACGGCGAACTCATTTTGTTCAACGTAAAGAAAAATTGCTTTATAACTGCTTAGCTTCTCTTGAAGAAAAAATGCATCTTGGAAGCTATCTGTCGGCACTCTCCAGGTTTTTCCTGTGTCAGTTGTGAGATAAAGTATTCCAAAACCGCTTGAGGAATAATTTGTAGACCCATATTGATATCCCATCTTCGAAGAAACGTACTGAGCCGTTATTTTGTTTCCGCTCGGCGTAGTTACGATCACATCGAGAGCGCTTGCACAAACTGAAATACACAAGGTAAAAACGAAAATTGTTGGAAACATCAAAGCGGTTATAAATTTCATAATTCTCCTCTGGTTTGTTGGTCGAAAGATACCTTGATTTCATTCGACCAAGATATTCGTTTGATCTTTGCAGATAATAATTGCATAGGCGTCTAAATTTTTGACGGTAAGCTCCCTCTTTCTTCTTTTTGTGGGTCAATCAGGTTGGTTATAGATCCACTTGAGAGCGTATTTGGAGTTCAAATAGCCACATCTTTGCAGGATCTTCAGAGCAAAATAACCCATGTCTTTGTAGCCGTAAGCTATCCATTTCAATGTTTTAATAGCTCGATTTACACCTTCCG
>JAYUQP010000007.1:0-6013 GCA_043757265.1 Bdellovibrionales bacterium
GAAACTCTCGAATTTAGAAATTACATCTTTCACATCTTCTGGTAAAATTTTATTTTGCACAAAATCTGCGATTTGCGAATTGCCAAATCGCACCGCTGCATCCGGAAAAACCTTCTTTAAATTATTCTGATCCTGTGAATTCATTTCATCAAAACGCATTCCGGAACGCAATGCCCAGATAAGCAGCTGAGTATCTTTTTGCGACATACCATTCGCTTTGTATGCAGACACGATTGTCTTCAACCAATGCGGCAATTCAGCCTTACTTGGACTGAAAAAAACCTCATACGAAGGCGATGAACGGCCGGGATCTAAACAGAAAGATTCAAATTCAAATTCATACGAGTGCCCGTCCGCAATTTGAATTGTTTTATTCTTCTGAATTTGGCCTTCAAGCGATTTCTGATAAGCAACAAGTGTATCCCGAAAGCCAGTCATTTCTCTAGACTCGTAGTTTTTTGCTTGTGTAACAGCATCCCTTAAACTTTGAAAGGGCGGCGCCTCGGTTACTATTCGATGCTTTAACTTTTGTAATGGAAAATCGCGATTAGCAAGAGTCGAACACCCAAAGGACGCAAACAAAATAAATCCGGACAATATGGCTCGTATCAAGTTCGTTTCCACTTAGCGCCTCGACCTCGGCCAACGAGAAGTAATTTCTTATCTTTTTTGAGATCATTTAATACTTTTTTAATCATCTGAGAGCTCACGGTTGGAACTTGAAGCTGAATATCACGAAGGGAAAATGCTCCTTGCTGGCTCAAAATAGTTTTTTCAATAACTTCCCCTTTGCCTGAGCTAACAGAATCCGTGATTTCAACTTTTTGGGCTAATTCTTTATACGCTAAACGAAGTGTGGAAAGGAAAAAATTAATCCACGGAATTGGATCGTGCTTCTTCTCATGCCAATGCTGAGAAGATTTTTTTAAAGCCTCGTAATAGTCTACTTTATTTTCCTCAATGATTCTTTCCAAGCTAACGTATTTCCCAACATGAATGTCCTGATGATAAAGCAACAAAAGGCTAAGCAAACGAGAAACCCTTCCATTCCCGTCCCTAAAAGGATGAACACAAAGAAAATCTAAGACAAAAAGGGCACATATAATAAGAGACGACTGACGTGCATTTTTAGTCTCATCTTTGAAAGATAAAGATAAGTTATCCATCGCCGAAGAAGTATTTTTACTTGTCACAGGAGTAAAACGAATGCTTCGTTGTCCATCTTGATCAAATTCGATAATTTGATTATCTTTGGATTTCCATTTTCCAGCGTCTCCAGCACCCTCCTGCGCCATGTGATGCAGGTGCTTGATGGTTTTGGAGTCCATCTCTAACTCTTGATATTTTGAATGGATCAATTCGAGAGCATGTCGGTACCCCATAATTTCTTCTTCGGAACGATTACGAGGCCTTGCCTTGCCTAAAATGAGCGGCTCAAGTCTTTTGTGTTCAATTTCAACGCCTTCAATCCGATTGGAAGATTCCACACTTTGAATCATAGCCAAATTCTTTAAAGCCTTTAAAGCCTCTGGTTTGCGTTGTTCCCAAAGCTGTTGCTTACCTTTTGCTTCCATGCATTCGCCCAACAACCAAGATGTCCCTAGTGGAAGCGAAATCAATTTTAGAAAGATAGGGTCAAGTGAATTCATTAGCTTATTATTAGCCTATTCCTCAAAATTAGCCAATTAAAAATACTTGAGATATCCCAAATTATTGGTCAACACGCCGTCGGAACATGAAAAAGACCTCGGCAATTCTTAGCCCACTGAAAATTTCCAATTGATGCTTTGATGACTTCAATCCCATTTGAATCTCAAAAATCATAAAGGCGTACTATTAATGGCTTGGCAAAACTCTTTTAAAACTTTCGCCTGCTCACCACCTAAATGCAATAAGAGCGAGGGTTAAAAATATCGGAGCAGTCCAACAGCACAGCGGAAAAGGTTTTACTCCACATCTTTCACTATGGCGAGTCCCGTGCTTCGGCGATTGCCCAAGACTTTGAAATGTCTCTCAATCCTATAATCCAACAACTAAATCGGTTTGAAGATGCCGGAGTTCTAGTCTCAAAAACCACTGGGCGATCGCGCATCTATATGTTCAACCCGAAATCGCCATTGACCAAGCCGGTCAAAGAACTCATTGAGATCGCGTACGAGGCCATCGCTCTTCGAGATCGTCAGATCTTGTTTAAAACTCGGCGGCGTCCTCGCCGTAAAGGCAAGCCTACTCTATGAAAGAACCAAAATGGCGCCACTGCACCGAAGAGCAAGTATGGCAGTATACTCCCCGACCGATTGCATACGGGATCGATTGGCCCAAAACGAGTCTTAAACTCACTATCGTCAACGATCCTGACTTGAAATACGGGTGTTCTCGTCACACCGCCTCTCTAGTGACCGAGGAGTGAAACGCTAATTACGTTACAAATGACTCGAAAATCTTTATCTCTGGACCACAACTCTGCTCGAATGCTCCTGGCAGCAAGACCTATTAAGGTGTCGTGAGCCAGGGTTGCAAGTTCGATCTTAGAGCGAACTTTACCAAAATGGGTCCGAATAATATCCGCCGATTCAATCCAGTCCTCTGTCATTGGCGGTGCGCTCAAAATGGAATCTGCGGGCATCAGTAGATTCATCTGACTATCCAATTTTGAGCCTGGAGCAATTCCTCTTCTCAATTCATGCAAAGTCACAGGACTGACTGTAGGGGCTCTTCCCTCTAAGGTCCTAAGCCAAACCTCAGCACCAATATTTCCACGCAAAAAATCGACAATGACACTTGTATCAATGAGGATTCTTGACGAAACCACTTTCACACTTTGTCCAGATCCATAGTGCCGTTATTAACAGCACTCCGGAGATGCTCAATCCAACGATCAAAGTCCCTACGCGCAAGTTTTTCTTCAACCAATTTTTCAATAATTGCCTGATTGGAGTTGCCCGGATAAAGCTTCCTCAAAGTTGAGAGTTCCGGTTTTGAAAGTCTCGCTGAAACGACCTCAGTAGGGGCACTTTCTTTTTTCTGTTTTTTAGCTGTAATCTTCATGTATACATTTTAGCATAGTTTGTATACAAAAGACAAGTCTTTCCCGTCCACCGCCGAAGGCGGTTCAGTCCAAAGGAATGATATTGAGCACGCCGCCGATCATCCTAGGGAAGCATTCCTAACTAACCCCGCGGAATGGGCGCCGAGACTAATTTTCTAAATCCGGAACATACTTTTTTTGCGAGGTCGAAAGCTTGCCTTGGTCGGGGGCTTTCTCACAATAGTACGCTTAACTAAGATGCACTGTCAGCGCAGTGACGGTTCATTTCAATCATGCCGCACATAAAGTTCAAAAAGCTCTGCATGCAAATTGCATTTGTCATTAAACAACTATGGGGGTTCCTGTGAGGTTCTTTGGATATTTGCTTTTGGTTGTTATTCTGAGTTTTCAGCCTGCGTGTTCCGAGGTGGAGTTCGGTCCCGCTGAAAATATTGGCGCGCTGAAAGCCGGCGGCAATATCAGTCTGGACACCGATGAAGATGGTATTACCGACGGTACTGACTCCGATGATGATAATGACGGCATTCCTGATCGTCAGGACAGCGATGATGACGGCGATGGCATCAATGATGAAGATGACGAAGATGGTTCCTCTTCCGATGACGGATCTTCAGACGACGATAGTGCCAGCGACGACGGTTCTAGCGATGACGTCTCTGATGATGACGATGCCTCATCTGACGACGATTCGTCAGATGACTCAGCCGCTTAATCAGACTTTAGGCCAGTCGGCTACATAGCCGGCGGCCATCGTCCGAAAAGTCCATTATGGCGACTTTGCGTTTCGTTTGGAACTCCAGCCTTTTCATAAAGAGACTGCTCAGCGCGCTGGTGATTTGTACCTTAAGCATCCTTATTGCCGACATCATTTTCAACCACTACAAGGTGACTGACATTGGTGCCATCCGCAGATTCTTCAACATCACCCGTGAAGACGGAATTGCGAACTTCTACTCCAGTCTTTTATTAGTAGCGAATGGCGTCACCCTGTTGTTGCTTTACTGGTTCAACAAGGTGGCGCAGGTGCCAAAAGCCGTAAGCTCTGGCTGGCTTTTGTTAGCCCTGTTTTTTATGTTTATGGGTTTTGATGACGCTACAAAATTTCACGAGCGTGTGGGCACGGCCGCCAAAACCATATTTTCGAGTGATAGCCAGGAGGGTGCAGCTAGCACCGACTCCGCTGCCCCTGAACGGACAGAGGATCAATCGGTTTTCGATAAATTCGAGGGTTATCCATGGCAGATTGTGTTCGGTCCGTTTTTTGCGGCGATGGGGTGTTTCATTTTATTTTTCCTGTGGCGCCAGCTCGCCCATAAGCAGTCCAGATTTCCTTTTGTTTCAGCTCTCGCGTTCTATGTAGTGGCTGTGGGGTTTGATTATATTGAAGGTTTTGGCACCGAGCCTTACGAAGGTTTAGCAGCCTACTTAAATTTACAGGCGAGCCAAGTAGTCCACTTAGCAAAGGCCGTTGAAGAAACCTTCGAAAACTTTGGGCATACTTTTTTCTTAGTGTGTTTTTTGAGTCATCTTTTCGATAGACTCAAAGCCGCCAAAGTCATCGAACTCCGGCCGGAATAAAACAGCTAGTTCTTCATAATACTCCAGCGACCGGACGCCAGGATGTAGAGCCGGACAAACCGCGACGGGATCCTCTCCGCGGTCCTGCGCGTTCCCATGCCCCAAATTTAAGGATCCGAAATCCGGTCAAGATTGCAATTTAGTGCTCGCAATTTGCATCCCGCTGGTGGTCCAGCTTTGCACTGTATTGCAAATTGTCGGTTGGGCGTCGGGATAAGGAATCACCCCTTCCTCTTTTGGAAAGGGGCTTCATATGCTCAAATACTTCACCAAGTATGAGAGTTTATCGGTGGCACGCATGAAAACCTTTAGGCAGCTTTTGGGAATTAACTTATGCCTACTCAAAATATTGCTGGTTTTCGTGAAGTTGACTTTGTTGCTCTAGGGCTTAAGTAGAGACGTCCGTGGGCTTTAAACCCGTGGAGGCGCTATGGATTGGTAGGCGCCCATACCGACACTGAAATGGGCTCAAGAACGAATACCCCAACTAATTACGTGAACTCAACACTTGATGGCGTAAGGGCATTGATATTAAAATGAACACATGCTTCGTGCTATCGAATGGATCCAGTTTTACTTCACTGACTTTCAAAAATTTCAAGCCAACGGTTTTGAGGACGAAATTTTTAAGTTGGCTGTGCAGCGAGAAATTTTGCAAAGCACGTTTCGAATACTTCTAGTCGTCTTTTCCATAATTATCTTCTATGTGTTGGTGATAAATCCGCTGAGACAATGGATAAAATCGACAAAGGATAATAAAAAGGGGGAAACGGCTTTCAAGGAAAGTTTGAGCGCAAAGATCTTAAAAGTTTTGATAATGGTTTCTATCGGCATGGCTATCTTAAGGATTGGTGAGCGGTACGGTGTTCGAGTTGATTTTTTGACGGAGCCATTAGGTGGCACTGGCCCGTCTGAAGAGGAGCTTAAGAAATGTGACGAAGTGCCCCCGCATCCAAAAACTGACTGCAAGATTCAAAGGGATAATTCGTACGACGATTTTCGAGCTCGCGTGAGTGAGATAACGATGAGTGGACCCGCGGGAATACTCGACAGATACCAAGAAACTAAATCTAAGTTTTCAGCTGTGGAATGTCCCCCACGCGAACAGGATACTGCCACACCTATTGATTTCTCATGTTCCGAAGCGGCATTGACCGCGAGGGAACGCCACAAACTTGTAACGACATTAGTTATTTTCGTTCAAAATCTGCTCGTTGTTTTGGCTTTCTTGTTTCTTTTCAAACAAGCGGCCTCCGACGGGGTCCATTCTCCTACCCAAAGCACCCCAACATAAGCTCTGTCGAACACATAGATCGCGCCTTCCTTGAGCTGGAGCCGCTTTGCGGCGACAAGATCATGGGGGCGATTGCCGGTGACTCTAAAATC
>JAYUQP010000008.1:0-2305 GCA_043757265.1 Bdellovibrionales bacterium
TATTGTAGTAGCGACAATTCAATTGTATCCGGATTCCAAATTCGTTCAGAAGACATTTCATCCATCTTTGTTAAACGTATCAGTTCAACAAGTTTCTGAATGGGAATTTTGACGACAGATTTGTTGACGTAGTCTTCGAGAATTGCGTCTATTTTCTGCATTTCTGCTTGCACGTCAGCAGTTCGCATTACCTGTGCTGGATTGTAGTTTGAACTCGCTGAATACACGCCCAAAGCTCCAGGTGCTATAACGCCCTTCCGAGTTGCTTTAACGTTTCCGTCAAGAAAAATTCCGCGGAACTCCTCACTTGGTTTTGTTGCAATTAGATCTCTAAGGCCGATTTCCATTTTGTGAATTGCTTTAAACACTGTCAGAAGTTGTTGTGGTAGATACAACCGCAGAAGCCCAATGTCCTTTCTGCGGTAGCCAAACATACGTGCATGCTGAAGGACGGTATCCGCCTGAGGGCATTTGGGGTTCCTGCCATAATAGCTAACTAGCAAGTTTTTGATGGTAACGCCTCTGCCGAGCTTATTGCCGCCAACAAAGAGATTGTAAGGAGATTGAACCGCCACGTCTTCATCAGTCTCGCCGTTGACAAGCTTCACTGCGATACCGGGAGAAAAAAACTCTATCGCTTCAATAATTTTTTCGAAATCAGTCTTGCTGAGCGAAGGATGGGTAATTTGCAGATCGTTATAGACAATCCTCAATCGTTCGACCACGTGACGTGAATTTGATTTCAGACCAGTTGCGAGTGCCGTCTTATATGCCCTCAACAGAGCAACAATGTGCGCATGATCTGACTTTTTGGTACTTACGTGACACAAGAATGCACAATTTTGTGTGCTATCAAGCAGACGTTTATGAGTTGCGGCAACCATGAATAGGTCCAGCGCTTCTACTAATTTTTTTGGTATTGCATGATTGGGGTTTGGTTGGCTGGCGGATGAAAGTTGTGCCAGTTCTTGAATGTCGAACTCTCGAATGAGGCCGGTACCCTCGCCAAAAAAGTCATCACCACCGACGTAGTCGCCCCCCGGATGGCTCAAAACGGTGAATTTTGGCCTTAACTCGTGAGACTGTGCCTGCAAAAATAGAGCTTGGGGTGTTGCCGTTACTTGCAGGTACGTATTTTTCTCAAAGAACTTTCGAATGTCTGAAATGTACGTGTTTATCTTACTACGACTTCCGTCTTCTTTCGATTCTTTTGTGTTGGGACTTGCTTGGTCGGCTTCGTCATCGATAATCAAACAACTCAAACCCCTCACATTGCCTTTTTTGAAGTTTTCTAAGAGTTGGCCAAGTCGACTTCCATTCTTAGTGATGACAATTGCGCATGTTGAATTTTTTATTCTTTGTATGAAGGCTTCGCTGTCTCTGAGGTCATTCTTGTCCAAGATTTCCATTCCGGGGAAGGCCTCCTTGGCTCGGCCTAGGGTTTGGTCATAAAGCGGATCAATATCAGATGTGAGTATGATTATCGTTCTGTAGCCCTCGTCAGCACCAAGTGCCGCGCATGTCGTTAGAACTCCAGTCTTTCCGCTTTGTACCAAGCCATAGACCAGCCCATTTATCTGCTCTTTTCCACCGCTAAGTGGTTGGACCCACTTCTCCGAAACAGAAATGGCAGCCTTCTTGATGTCAGACACTTCGTGTTCATTGGAAACTTGTTTTTGAAGCAATCCGAGTACTTGATCTACGTGTTTCATCCGTCTTGTTCCCCATCCAAAATTCTAGTCCATGCACTGCGAGAAATTTTTTTCTTCAAATCACCTTTGGGACCAACAATGCGATATTGTTTATCGAACTTACGGTGGCAACCGATCCTTACTGCATCTTCCCCAAATTCCGCAATGTCACTGAATTGCAACGCACTCAAAGCTACAATACCGTCCGAACCGCAGACAAGACCCATATGGTAAGTGAACTCTTTAGCAGGAGAGTTCAGTTCATGCATTTCAAGAGCTGTAAAAACGAAACTCCATGGACTGTCTTTACTCGTGCTGTACTTGAGCAAAACTGCGAACTTGTCATTGATAATAAAGAAAGGATGAGCGTAAGAAATGCGCTCAACATTGTTGGTTTGGACAAGTTGATAGAGTGCGGCTCCTTCGTAGAATTCTTGCTTCTTGATAGTCATTCAACCAGCGCCGCTTAATTTTTCGCTCAATCTTACCCTAAGTTGTACGGCTCAATCGCGGGCGTCAAGGGGCAAGACTGCTATGGGGGCACCCAGCACAGATATTATTGAAGTCTATCAGTGCCAAGTGCCAACTTAAACAGGTGACCAACTTGAACACCG
>JAYUQP010000009.1:0-5966 GCA_043757265.1 Bdellovibrionales bacterium
GCTTCTCGCTTATGTTCAAACTTTACTGCAAACCACGCGCACTTCGTCGCTTTTTAAGACCGGTCTTTCCCCGCGCTGTGGACTTTTGTTAGCACAGGCAGCAAAAGCTTGGGCCTTCTTAGAGGGGCGAACAATGGTCCTTCCTGAGGACGTAAAAGCTGTGGCAAAAAGTGTGATGCATCATCGACTCCAACATACGCAGTCTCGCCAGAACATAAAGAGCCTTATTGAGGAATTGATCAAAAACACACCAATTCCGGTATGAGAAAATTTTCCCTGCCCTATCGAGATAAACAAATTTTTATGATTCCCAATCGGTACGGTTTTTTGTCCATCGCTTTATTTATCGTATTCGCTCTCGTCGCCGCAACATATTCTAACAATTTGCTATTTTTGCTCGCATTCGCGCATGTTAGTTTTCTCCTCATTAGCATTTTACAAACCGCACGGAACTTACGTAACGTCGAAGTGAGCGCGGTGCAAATTCCATCGGGTTTTCCGGGGGAGCTCGTGCCAGTAACTTTTGTTCTGCTGCAGAAATCAAAATCTGTTAAAACAGGACTTTTGATTCGTTGTGAAAAAAATGAAAAATTAATTGCCGAATTTCCCGCGCGAGACCAACAAATCATTACTTTGGATATCGAACTTCCGGAGCAGCGTGGTAGGCACACATTTCGTCGCTTGCGCCTGAGCACAGAATCCCCCTACGGCCTCTTTTATGGATGGCTGTATTTTAAGGTGGGCACGCCGCACTTTGTGTACCCCCACCCTATCGGCTACGCGCTTCCAGAAACCAAACAAAGCCAAGGCACTGACGAATTCAGCGGGCTTAAGCTATTTCAGGCCGGAGATTCCCCACAAAGAATCAGTTGGAAGCACTCTTCAAAATCAGATCAGCTTCTTATCAAGGAATTTAAAGAAGCTAGCACACCTGCCTACGTGTTGAACTGGGAAGACTGCACCCAAACGACTGATGAGGCTCGTCTGCAGCAGCTGGCGCGATGGATTGTCGACTGCGAAGCCAGTCAAAATACATATCGACTGCAAATTCCAGGCGCTGATATTCCAAGGTCTTTTGATCGAGGTTTTACCCACTTTCATCAATCTCTTTTAACTTTGGCAAAATGGAGCAAAACGTTGTGAAGTACGTAACACTTCTGCTGAGTCTTGGTCCTCTACTTTTAGAACTGCCCGTTTCCACGACTGGAATCTGTACCGCACTCCTATTGCTTTCGCTGCAGCCAACGCCCATTTCTTTCTGGATTCAACAAAGTCTGGCTCTGACAATCGGGGTGTCCATTTATTTCCTGCATGGCACTTTACAAACACCGGAGGCGGCAAGTTCGTTGATTGCTGCCGCCGTTTGCTTGAAGGCTTTAGATGTGAAAACTGAGCGAGATCAGATGATTCTTTTGATGATGAATCTGGTCGTACTGATGTGCTACATACTTTTTTCGCAAACCTTACTTTCAACACTTTTGCTTTTTACCAATTATCTCATTTTTATTTTGCGCTTACTCAACCTGCAAAAGCAAAAGTTGGGGCTACCATCGACATCTCTCAATTTCAAACAATTGCTGAGTCCCGAAACACTGATTGCGCTTCCTTTACTCATTGCACTGTTCATATTTTTTCCGCGCTTTACATCGCCATGGGGCGGGATGGGTGCGGCCTCCGCCCATCAGGTTATGGGGTTTTCAGATGATCTAAATCCTGGCCAGATTCAAAGCTTAGCGGAATCCGAAAACATCGCATTTCGCATTATCTTTAAAAACAATCTGCTACCGAATCCCGAGTCACTTTACTTTCGCGGTGGGGTGCTCGCGAAAAATAAAGAGTGGACCTGGAAAAACTTAAATCGCACATTCAAAATTGAACGGTCTTCGACAGCCGCAGTCGATGCAAGTTATGAGATTCTGCTAGAACCACGGTTTGACAAAATACTCTTTTCCCTCGAGTCCACAAAGCTGATTTCGCTTCAACCCGAACACCTAGAATTTGCAAACTCCGACGAGGGAGAGTTTCAATTGCGTTGGCCGGCGCAAGGAAAAATCAAAATAAATGGAGTTTTGCAAACAAACAAACAAGCCGAACTTCTCGACAGATCAGACTTCTTACAAACCGACACCAAGGTATCCACTCGAATGCTTCAGTTTCTCAACTCAATTAAAAATAAATCAGAAGACGAAAAACTTCGAACTCTTCTCGATTTTTTCAAGAAAAATCCATTCAAATACTCAACGCAGACGCCTTCGTACGCGTCAGTTGATGATTTTCTTTTTGGCGATAGGATTGGCTTTTGCGAACACTTTGCGGCTTCGTTTGCGGTGCTTGCACGACTCGCTGGAATCCCAACACGGGTGGTGACAGGATTTCAAGGGGCGGAGTTTAACAACTTTGGATCTTTTTTTGTGGTCAAAGATAAACACGCCCATGCTTGGAACGAAGTTTACTTGTCTGGCGATGGGTCTTTAAACGGGTCTGCTAATGGGCTGACTAAAGGACAGACCAAAGGATGGATGCGTCTGGATATTACCGACATTGTCGCACCCGCGCGGATTCGTGGGGGCGCGCTGTACAATAAACAGAGTGATTCGCTTCTATTTCCAAAAAAACTTGGACTTCTCGAACGTACCGTTATGGCGTGGGACGCGGTTAACAATCGTTTCAACCTACTCCTCATGAACTACAACCTCGAAAATCAGGTGTCCCTGGTAGAGCAGCTGTCGCTGACGAAACTTGGTCTCAATTCTGTATCGCAGGTGTTTTTCGTTGTTTTTACAATCTTTATGATCATTTTTTGGTTACTTTCGCGAAGCTCAAAGGTGGCTCATGACGACACCGCCAAGGGCTATCTGCTGCTAAATTATAAGCTACACAAATTGAATGTGTTGCGAGCGATTCACGAAGGGCCTAACGACTTGCGCAAAAGGCTCCTGCAGTTGCCGCAGCCTCCAGAAAAAATCCTCACATTATTAGACCGTTACATCGGATTGCGATTTGGCCCTAATGCAACACCCCGAGAAGCCAAACGCTTTTATAAAGACGTTAAAGCACTCAAAGTGTATGGATAGCGAATGTCGACAATCACAATTTGGGTTTTACTAGGTACAGGTTTCCTTGTTACGGAAATGCTGACCGGGACTTTTTTTCTTCTATTCCTATCCTTAGGAGCATTTTCCGCATCGCTAGCCGCTCTTTTTGGGTTCAACTCAATCCCGCTGCAAATTGTGATTTGCGGAGTTGTTGCATGCGTGGGATTTGTTCTTCTCAAAAAGCCCTTGCAGAAAAAACTTTTAAAGACTGCATCGATACAGATTGATCAAGGCCAAATCATTAGAATGGATCAAGTGCTGTCGGCTGGGCAATCAACCCGCATCAGCTACCAGGGGACCACTTGGGAAGCCCGTAACTTGGACAGCGTAGACCTAAATCCCGGAGACAGTGGTCTTATCGTGGGAACCGAAGGACATATTTTACTTTTAAAAAAATCAACCCCAGCAAATCGTTAAGAGGAATTATGGAATCAATGGTTATCGCAATCGCATTTATTATCGCTGTTTTTGTTGTTCTCTCACTGCTTATAAAAATCGTACCACAACAAAATTCTTTTATTGTTGAGCGATTGGGAAAGTACCATCGCACACTCGAGGCCGGGTTTAATCTTATCATTCCCATGGTCGACCGGATTGCCTATCGCAACAATCTCAAAGAAATGGTCCTCGATATTCCGCCGCAGGTTTGCATTACAAAAGATAACGTGCAAGTGAGCGTTGACGGTGTGATTTTTTACCGAGTGATGGATTCAAAAACAGCCTCGTACGGGGTGAATAACTTTGAGTTTGCCATTATTCAACTTGCTCAGACGACTCTACGTTCAGAGATCGGAAAGTTGGATCTCGATCGATCGTTCGAGGAGCGCGAAAAAATTAACAATGCGGTAATTCTTGCTCTCGATGCCGCCACCCAGGCTTGGGGCGTAAAAGTTTTGCGCTATGAGATCAAAGCAATTGTACCGCCGAAGGACGTTCTCGACGCCATGGAAAAACAGATGCGTGCGGAACGTGAAAAACGCGCGAATATTTTAGCCTCCGAAGGCTCGCGTGATGGCAAGATCAATAATGCCGAAGGTATTAAACAAGACATGATTAAACAATCTGAGGCCGTGAAACAAAAGCAAATCAACGAGGCTGAAGGGCAAGCTGCTGCCATTCTCACGATTGCCAAAGCCAACGCTGATAGCATCCGGATGATTGCAGAGGCGTTGGGTCTTAAAGGTGGCCATGAAGCGGCTTCCTTAAAAGTGGCTGAAGAGTACGTGAAACAGCTTGGTGCCGTTGCGCAAAATTCAAATTTGATCGTGGTTCCAGCCAATCTTTCCGAACCGACATCGATGATTGCGTCTGCTTTCAGTGTATTCGACAAAATGAAGTCCCGCGAACAGCCGTAGGCTGTTTGCTCAATTGTGATTTCGACTCAAGGCGAAGTTATTTGCTTGAATGGCTCGCTGTTACGGCAAATCGAAGAATAAGAATTCACAAGAAGATTGGGCGTTTATGTGGACTTTTGCCTCATCGGAAATCGCAAGCCCGTCTCCGTCTTTCAATTCATAGGTGTCATTAATTTTTAGCCGTCCTCGAACGATCTGCAACCACACGTGACGATTCGGTCGAACACTTTGCTCATGTTCGAAGCCGTTTTCAAAATGCCCTACGTAAAGATCAACATCTTGATGAATTCGCACGGACCCCGAGCGCCCGTCCTTAGAAACAGTGAGAACCCAGCTGTTTGGTTTAAACTGATCCAGAAAAGACTTCTGCTCATAGCTTGGTTCGATGCCCTCGCGCTCTGGAAGTAGCCATATTTGCAACAACCTCACATCATCAGTCTGCGACTGGTTAAACTCAGAATGCCTGATACCTGTGCCGGCCGACATTCGCTGCATGTCTCCGGGGCGAATCACCGCCGTGTTTCCTAGCGTGTCTTTGTGTTCCAAAGCACCGGCCGTTACGTACGTGACGATTTCCATGTTGTTGTGGGCATGTTGCGAAAAGCCGGTGCCGGGTGCGACCTGATCCTGGTTGATCACTCGCAAAACGCGGAAGCCCATGTGGGCTTTGTCGTAGTAGCTCGAAAAAGAAAAGGAATGTTTTGCCTCAAGCCATCCATGGTTAGCATGGCCTCGATCTTCGGAATTGCGCACAACAAACATTATAAAATCCTTTGTGTTTTGATTTTTAAATGAACTTGCGAAGCCGCTACATTTACAAAGAGAACTGCCAAACCGGCAAAAATATGTTTCAAAGTGTGACCGCTCAAAAAGAAGTATTCATAAACCGTGTGGTCAAAGGATTCGCAAAGCTTAGCCAGCGCATACATCAAAAAACTTAGAACCATCAGAGTGTTCGAAAGCCGGCCCTCTCGTCGAAAAAACAAAAGAATATATAAACAAGCTAGTAGTGAACCAAATTGTAAAACGATATACGGTCGAAGATCTTTCGGCCCTTCATTGATGCAAAAAACAGTGGCTGCTGACACTGCACTAAGCACAGGCAACATAATTCGAACATAGCGATCGGTGACCCGATCCGCAAAAATGAAGCAAAATAAAGAAGCAAAACCCACGGCCATTGGCAACCGATCCCATGTAAGAGTCTGCGGTGTAGGATTTAAATGAAAATAGGAGGATCCCCAGCAGGTAACAAAAATACTGATGTTGAGCAGTAAAAAACTCTCCCATAGCCCTAGGTCGTAAGCGTGATAATTTTTTATAAAGAGAAAAAAACCGAAAAGGCTGACATAGAGAAAAATAACGTTAGAAAAAACATTCCAAAAATGTGGCAGTCCCCAAACGCGTTCCTGATCTGCAAATAAAAAATAATTACTGGGGTCAACTGCCGGCAGATGCTCCCATAAACCATAAGATACCACTCCGACAATCGCGGCAATTGTCGCAAGGGTTTTCA
>JAYUQP010000010.1:0-5851 GCA_043757265.1 Bdellovibrionales bacterium
AGCAATTTTTTAATGCGCGAGTGCGAAAAAATCGGCTATCCCGTGATTGTGAAAGCTGCCGCCGGCGGCGGCGGTCGCGGAATGAAAATTATTCGTAGCTACAAAGAAGCAGAGGAGCTCATCAAGTCGGCGCAGCGTGAAGCCCAGAGTGCATTCGGCTCGAGTCAGGTTTTTTTAGAAAAATATCTCGATCAGGCTAAGCATATTGAAGTGCAAGTCTTTGGCGACCTTACGGGACAGGCAGTTCATTTGTTCGAGCGCGATTGTTCGGCTCAGCGACGGCATCAAAAAGTTATCGAAGAATCTCTTGCTGTTACGCTAGATCCCGAATTGCGCGAACACATTTTGACGGCGGCAGTTCGCCTGGCGAAAAAAGTAAATTACGTTGGAGCAGGGACGGTGGAGTTTTTAGTTCAGAATGGGCAGTATTATTTTATGGAAATGAATACGCGTTTGCAGGTGGAACATCCGGTGACGGAATTAGTCATGGGTGTTGACCTTGTTAAAGCGCAGATTCTTACGATGATGAATCGCACGGCGCTCTGGCAGCAAGACAAACTCAAACCGCGAGGTCACGCCATTGAGTGCCGCATTTGCGCTGAGGATCCCTATTCAGCGGGTGTGCCGTCGACGGGAGAAATTCTTTTTCAAAAGTTTCCCGAGGGTCCCGGCCGGCGCTTTGACTTTGGTTTCGAAGCAGGCGACCCCATAACTCCATACTATGATTCGATGATTGCAAAGGTCATTGTGTGGGACGAAAGCCGACCTCGAGCGATTATGAAAATGGTAGAGACGCTGAAAGAGACAATTATTTTTGGTGTTAAAACAAATATTCCTTTTTTGATCGAGCTTCTGCAGCATCCAGAATTTGTGGATGGCAGCTTGGATACAAATTTTATTCAAACGCATTTTCCGATGGGCGCAAAACTTCAAGCGATGACAGAGCAAGAGAAAAATCTTGTCGAAAAAGCTATCTTGTCGGTGAAGGTTGCTGGCGAAGATGAATCACGCCGGGGCAGCCCGAGCCCATGGACTTATGCTTGGAGAGACGCATGAAATTTCCTGTTTTAATTGAAAACGAAGGATCGAAGGGGACCGTTATGCGAACGCCCACACACCTGTGGATTCACATGAACGGCCAAACACATTGTATCGAAGTGCAAAACAAGCGTGCCGGCAAACAACAGCAAAAAGAAGCGGACCCAACACGGGTGCGAGCTCCAATGCCCGGTAAAATTATAAAGGTCATGTGCGGGGCCGGTGATAAGGTCACGCCAGGGCAAACGCTGATTGTGATGGAAGCCATGAAGATGGAGTATTCGTTAAAAGCTGCGATCACTGGGACTGTCATCGACCGCCCATGCACGGCCGGCCAGCAGGTAACCCTTGGGACGCTGCTTGTTCATTTAAAGGAGATTTGAAATGGGCTTCAAGATCGAAATCGTCGAAGTTGGCATGCGCGATGGTTTACAAAATGAAGCAGTTTATCTTACCCAAGAGCAGCGCTACGAATTTGCAAAAAAACTCGCTGGTGCCGGGCTCACACGAATCGAAGCGGGAGCGTTTGTCTCTGCAAAATGGGTCCCGCAAATGGCGGACTCGGGAACTCTGATTCAGAAACTTTTGAAAGCTCAAAGAATTTCAAAATTTTCTTCGAAAGTTCGTTGGAGTGCGCTGGTGCCGAATTTAGTTGGATACGAACAAGCAGAGAGCCTGGGTGTAAAAGAAGTTGCTATTTTCGGTGCGGTATCAGAAACGTTCTCGCAAAAAAATATCAATAGTTCGGTGGATGATTCGTTTAAAAAGTTTTCAGCAGTTTTGCAGAAAGCGAAAAAAGATCGGGTCCGCGTGCGCGGGTACGTAAGCACAGCATTTGGTTGTCCTTACGAAGGCCGTATTTCGGTGAAACAAACTATGAAGGTGATCGAACGATTTTTCGCTCTCGGTGTTTACGAACTGTCCATCGGAGACACCATCGGTGTGGCCACACCCAAGCAAGTGGCCGAATTGCTACAACAGATGCAAAAAAATAATTGGATTGCTAAAACTGCCATGCACTTTCACGACACTCGTGGAACTGCCTTGGCGAATATTGCCGAAAGCCTGCGCTTTGGCGTGTCGGTGTTCGACTCAAGCATTGGCGGCCTGGGCGGCTGCCCCTATGCGCCCGGTGCTGCGGGTAATGTGGCCACCGAAGATGTGGTCTACTTGCTTGAAGGAATGGGCTACAGTACAGGTTTAGATTTAAACAAGCTGATCAAAATCACAGAATGGATGACCAAACAACTCGGCCGCCCACTCGTTTCACGTCTGTCCCTTGCTGGCGACTTCTAAAAAAATCCGGTGCCAGGTCCTATTTAATCCGGTGTCAACGCCATGGTGAAACTAAGAGTTGGTACCGGATTAAATAGGACCTGGCACCGGATTTTCCACAAAGGACCCTGAAGGTCCTTTGCTGATTAAACGCGGTGGAGCTGTTTGATTTCGTTGCGCGAGGTGACCATCACCACTGAGGGTTTGAATTCGAAAGCTTCGGTGTCGGGCATGCTGGCGTACGAAGCGATGATCACCAAGTCCCCTCTTTGCACTTTGCGAGCGGCGGCGCCGTTGAGACAGATTTCTCCTTGTTTCCCTTTGATCACGTAGGTGGAAAAGCGTTCGCCATTGTTGCAGTTGTAGATGTCGACTTTTTCGTGGATCAATAATTTTGCCGATTCGATAAGCGTTGGGCAAATAGACACAGAGCCTTCGTATTCTAGATTGGCATCGGTCACTGTTGCGCGATGAATTTTAGATTTGAGCAAGGTTACTAACATCTCTTACCTCTTTTAATGTATTTAATTTTAATGCTAAAAATAATCCTCTAAGGGCCAGATCGGGAACAGCAATATCAAAGGTATTTGTTTTATCAAAAAGCGTGGAAAATCCACCGGTACCAATCACGATGCAATCTTCATTGGGAAACGCTTCGGCTTTTGATCGCGAAACAATTTCGCGCACCATGCCCATTTGCCCGAAATACAAACCAATTTGCATGCTGTCGACCGTGGTCTGCCCAACCACTTCGTCTTTTTTCATAATTTCAACACGCGGGAGTTTTGCCGTTTTGCTCTCGAGGGCTTCCATGGAGATTCGAATCCCCGGCAAAATGGCTCCGCCCATGTAGTCTTTATCTTTGGTGATCACACAAACCGTGGTGGCGGTTCCAAAGTCCACGATGATAATATTTTGCGACGGATAGAGATGGGTGGCCGCTATTGTGTTTGCGATGCGATCACTGCCCACTTCGGTCGGGTTTTTGTATTTGATGCGCAAACCAGTTTTGACTCCCGTTTGCAAAATAAATGGCTGAAGCTTGAAATATTTTGTGCAAGCACCCCGCAGGGAATGCATAACGCTTGGAACAACAGAACAAAAGGCAATCTGTGTGATCTTTTCGGGGTCTACTCCGTTTTCGCGAACAATGGCCTTTAAAAAAAGGCCAAATTCGTCTGAAGATGACTGATCTTTTGACGTTTTTCGAAATTGAAAAACAAGTTTGTCTTTATCGAAAACTCCACCATGAATTTGCGTGTTGCCCACATCAAGACATAAAATCATAACAACTCCTTAAGAATCAGGTCTTCAAGTAGCGGACCCAGGTCCTGCTTTTGATTGCAGACTCCGAGTTTGGCTTTGTGATTAAAAAGTTGATACTGGTGCGAATTTTCTGTGATCTGCGAAAGATCATTGTGAATCACCCAGTCGGCGGACTGAGCAAAAAGCTTTTTAATCGCACGATGGCGACTGTCCTCGTCAGAAGTATCGGTCAGCTTGAAACCAACAAGTTTACAGTTTTGATTCCATGTTTTAATCTTGGCAATGATCTTTTCTGTGGGGTGCAAATTCAATACTAAACTACCGCCGGAAGAAATTTTTCCTTTGCCGTTGAGGCTTTCGACGGCAAAGTCGCTCACCGCAGCCGAATGGATGACAAGATCGTACTTATTCTTTTTTAATTTCTCTTCCAAAAGTTTTGAAAGATCAGAGTAGGTTTCGAATCGGTCCACGTTTTTAGTGTAAGCTGGTTCCTCGGCATCTTTGCTTAGAAGTAAATCTACGGAGTAGTGCCTTTTAGAAAAATAATCGGCAAGCAGCGTTCCTGTGCGACCAGTACTGGTGTTGGTGATCGCGCGAATCGAATCGATGGGCACCTTTGTTCCGCCGGCTGTTATCAGAATGGAAAGTTTCGAGGCTGGATAGAGCGCGTTTTGAATTTCTTTGAGTAAGACAGTGGGTTCAAGAAGGCGGCCCTCTCCGACATCGCCACATGCCAGTGCACCAGATTCGGAAGATAGAACGCTCACGCCCCAGGCTGAGAGCTGTTTGAAGGCCAGTTGCGTTGTCGGGTGAAACAACATCGTCGAATTCATTGCTGGGGCCAATAACAGCGGTTTTTTTAAGTCATAGGCCAAATAAGTTGAGATCAACGGGGAACTGCCTGTTCCCGAACAGAGGCTATTGACTGTCTGTGCGGACGCTGGAGCAATAATAAAAAGATCCGCCCACTTAGCTAGGTGTATGTGCGCCATCATTTGGCCATCTTCAAAATCGGAGGTGGTTACTGGGTTTCCAGAAAGACCTTCTAAAGTCGCCTTACCGATAAACTGCAAGGCTGATTCGGAAGCGATGGTTTTAACATTGGCATTTTGTTTCTTAAGTAAAGAAATAAGCTCGCATGCTTTATAAGCAGCGATGGAGCCCGAAATTCCCAGGAGAATGTTTTTGTTAGAGAGGGACATTGTCGATCAACCTTACATTTTCAATAGTAACCGCGGCAAAACGCCGTCCCCAAAGGTCTTCAAGATAATCGATAGGGATATTATTTTGGCTAAGTTCCGCCACAGCCTGTTCTAAAGTCGAAGAGCTTTTTAAAATCTGTGCAAACATTTGCGCCTTTTTTAAGCCCTCTGCAGAAAGGCGACTGTTTCGCGAGCTCAGGGCAAGGCCACTTTCATCACGCAGGGTAGGTACGTTCACAATCTCCGTGGGTATAAAAAAAGCATCGACCATGCCGCGAATAATTTCCAGTTGTTGAAAGTCCTTTTCTCCAAAGTAAGCGCGAGTCGGTTGAACGATTTGTAATAGTTTAAGAACAACGGTGAGAACCCCCGAAAAATGACCTGGACGAGAAACTCCGCAGAGAACGCCGTTTTTTTCTTTTTCAACCACGGCATAATTAAAGTCATCGCGGTACATGTCTTGAGCATTCGGCAAAAATAAGTAGTCCACGTTTGCGTTGTTTAACAAAATCATGTCCTGCTCGATGGTGCGTGGGTATTTTTGTAAGTCCTCGGCGCTAGTAAACTGATTGGGGTTTACAAAAATACTAACGACGGTGACAAGATTTTGTTCCTGGCTTTTTTGCACGAGCGAAATATGCCCGGTGTGAAGCGCTCCCATTGTGGGAACAAATCCTATGCTTGGGGGAGCCAAAGTTTTAAGAATTTTTTGCATCTCGATGGGAGAAGTTATAACTCTCACTGGTAAACCTCCTTTTCCGAAGGGAAATCATTCTGCGCCACACTTGCGTGGTACGAATTGACGGCGCCTAAGATAATTTCGTGAAGGTTAGTGTAGTGGCGTACAAACTTTGGCTGAAAGCTTTTTTGACAGCCCAAAAGATCTTGGAGCACGAGCACTTGTCCGTCGGTGTGGTTACCAGAGCCGATTCCAATGGTGGGGATTTGTAATTGGGCTGTGATCTTTTTTGCAAGCGATTCGGGGATGCATTCCAAAACAAGTGAGAAGCATCCAGCTTCCTCAAGAATTTTTGCTAAAGCCATCAGCCTTAATGCCGACGAAGGGTCTC
>JAYUQP010000011.1:0-2249 GCA_043757265.1 Bdellovibrionales bacterium
GACAGCTGCTATATCAACGTGGACGGAAAAAACTACTCGTGGCGCGACGGCGAGCTTTTCATTTTCGATGAAACGTTTTTGCATTTTGCAAAAAACGACTCCGAGCAATACCGGCTTATTCTTATGTGCGATGTGGAACGCCCAATGTTTTTTATTGGAAGCGTGATTAACTTTTTTTACAAAGGCCTTATGCAGATGACAGTGGTTCCCAATATGGATGGGGACTCTCGCGGATTGGTAAATAAGATCTTTTCGTTTTTATCTCCTGTGCTCAAGAAAACAAAAACACTTAAGCAAACAAATCCCGTGCGGTATAAATTTGTCAAACACGGCGTTAACTTCACGCTATTGGGTCTTGTTGTCCTTCTTCTCTTTGGAATTCTCAAGTTTGTTCAATTTCTATTTTCGTAGTACTTTTGCGTTCGCGTTGTGGATGATCACTCTCACTGCGTGCACACGGCCTCCTGGGAGCGCAAGCGATGCGCCTGCCCCTGAACGCGTTACTCCGCAAACAATCTACCAGCAGTATTGTTTGCGCTGTCACGGCGACCAACTTGCGGGAGGGGTGGGACCTAATTTGATCGACGCTCACTGGATTTTCGGTAATGGAAGCCCCGAGTCTATTTCGAAAATGTTGAACGAAGGTTCTGTTAAAAATGGCATGCCGGCGTGGAGGGATATCCTCACTGAGGCACAGGTGGCCGAGATGGCAGAATGGATTTTAAAACAGCAGGGTAAGGCAGTGCCACGCGCCAAAGCTCCTCAAGGAAATTATGTCGAACCCAAAAGAAAACCCTAATGCATTAAAACACTCTATTAACGCCGACGTCGTTAAGCGGATGGCAGTTGCCATTTCGACCGTTTCCGTGAACTTTCACAAACTAGATTTTGAAAAAGTAATTCTAAAGCTAACCCCTCTTGAGCTCAAAGCTCGGGTGCGACTTCTGAGTGAAACCCTAAACAAACATCTTCCAGCAAGTTTTCCACAAGCCGTTGAACTTTTATTAAACTCGCTAAAAAAAGAGACCCTAAAAGGGTTTGATCTATGGCCCTACACACACTATGTGCAAACCTACGGCACCGAACACTTCGCAGAATCACTCGATGCCCTCCGCACTTTGACGCCGTTTTTTACCAGTGAATTTGCCATTCGTCCGTTCCTGAAATTATACACCAGTGAAAGCTTAGACTACCTCACGCACTGTGCAAAACACGAAAATGCGCATGTTCGTCGATGGAGTTCCGAAGGTTCGCGCCCGCGACTCCCGTGGGGGGAACGCTTAGATATTTTAATTAAGCAGCCGCAACTGACTCTGCCCATTTTGGAAATTCTTAAATATGACACCGAACTTTACGTGCGAAAGAGTGTGGCAAATCATCTCAACGACATCGCTAAAGACAATCCAGATGTGGTGATCAAATGCCTTACCCGCTGGAATAAGGAGTGTCCGCAAAAACATAAAGAGAAAATGAATTGGATTACAAGACATGCCATGCGCACGCTGATCAAAAACGGAAATCGTCCAGCTTTGAAGTTGATTGGAGCGTCTCACAACATAAAACTCAAACTTGCAAAATTGCAGATGAATAAAAATTCATTTCGAATTGGCGATCACTTAGCTTTTGATTTTTTGTTGCGATCACAAAGTAAAAAGCCCCAAAAACTGATTATCGATTACGTGATACATCATCAAAAATCTGGAGGAAAAACGTCGGCAAAGGTTTTTAAGCTAAAAACCGTCGAACTGCTTCCCGGCCAGACACTGCAAATTTCTAAAAAACACTCTCTGAAACCCGTAACGACACGGAAGTATTATTTGGGCAAACATCGCCTGGAGATCCAAATCAATGGCGGGATCTATGATGGAAAAGACTGGCTCCTTCTTTAATCCCTATATTTTTTATGATGCCGATGACCTGCCTCTAGGTATTATTTACATAACTACCCGCTAAAAATTGAAGTAACTCTTTGGTACGACTACGTTTTAGCTTGTCGCCTTAGGGGTTAGGGCGACATGTTTTTTGGGGATTCATTGTGATTTATTTTTTTCTGCTAGCACTCGGTTTTTCGCCGTATTCATTTTCCGACAACTTTCATCTTGCAACGAAGGGTTCAGCAGATACCGGCGACTTTTCTTTTTTTGTGGATCGGATTGCGAAAACTCCCTACGCGCGCTTAGAAGATTTTTTACGCGACTGGAAGCAACAGCGCCCCGTCTACTTTTCAAACTATGTTATGGCCTACAGAA
>JAYUQP010000012.1:0-46566 GCA_043757265.1 Bdellovibrionales bacterium
AAGCAAAATGGCACTAAGCCATTCGGATTAGATGATGCTACGGCATCACTTTTTCCCTACAGCTTTGAATCAAATGATACTGGAAAGGTACCGAAGGGGTGGCAGATACTGCCGACCAACGAGATCTTTGAGATCAATCCCAAGTATTCCTTAATCAAAGGCTCTGACTATAGCTACACAGAGATGGCTGACCTTCCAACGGGATCTATGTGCGTATCTGATTCTAGAATTCGAAAATTCACTTCCGGAAGTCGCTTCACATTGGGTGATACGTTGATTGCGAGAATTACGCCTTGCCTTGAAAATGGCAAAACGGCGTTCGTCGATTACCTTAATGAAGGTGAAATCGGATGGGGCTCAACTGAATTCATAGTTATGAGATCGCGCTCGCCATACCCACTCGAAGCGTCTTACCTCCTAGCAAGAGAAGAAGCCTTTCGCACACACCTTATTACCAATATGACTGGTTCATCAGGGCGACAGCGTGTTCCTGAAAGTTGTTTTTCAAAATTCTATATAGCCAAGCCGACTGCAGAGGTTGGCATAGCTTTTCGTCGCATAGTTGAGCCAATCTTCCAAATGATAAGAGCAAACACGCTAGAATCCATCACATTAGCCTCTACTAGAGATCTACTTCTACCGCGTCTCCTCTCAGGTGAATTACTCATTAAGGATGCAAAATGAACTCAGAGGACTTAAATGAAAATACTGTAGAGCAAGCCGCGCTGACTTGGTTCGAGGAACTTGGGTTCACAAAACTTCACGGGCCTAATATATCCGAGGATGGCTCAAACCCAGAACGTATCGGATATGGTGAAGTTGTACTCCGTGGGCGTCTTGAATCCGCGATTAAAAGATTTAATCCTTCGCTTCCGCCAGAAGCACTTGACGAAGCCATTCGAAAAATTCTTTATCCATGCCATCCAAGTCCAATACTAAATAACCGCTCGTTCCACTTAATGCTCGTAAATGGTGTTGAGGTTGAGTACCGAAAGAAGGATGGCACACAGGGTTCTGAACCTGTGAGACTTGTGGATTTCAGCAATGCTATTAACAATGACTTCGTAGCCTGCAATCAGTTCACAATAGTTGAGGGGAATACTAATCGTAGACCTGACATCATCATCTTCGTTAATGGCTTACCAATCGCAGTGCTTGAACTAAAGAGTATCACCAAAAACACAAGTGTAATGCTAGAGGCGTTTAACCAGCTACAGACCTATAAGAAACAAATCCCGAATCTCTTTGTTTATAATGAAGTTCTTGTGGTTTCTGACGGCCATCAAGCTGCGATTGGTTCACTCACAGCGGATCGAGAACGATTCATGCCTTGGAAAACCATTGATGGTGATGGGCTGGCACAAAACACACAGCTCGGACTTGAAGTTCTAATCAAGGGTGTTTTTCAAAAAGACAGGCTTCTGAGTTTCCTTCGACACTTCATAATTTTTGAAGAAGACAAAAGCGGTGCCCTTAGTAAAAAACTGGCTGGGTATCATCAATTCCACGCTGTTCAAAAAGCCGTAATAGAAACTATAAAGGCGTCCCAACCCAACGGTAACCGCAAAGTTGGCGTCGTATGGCATACTCAGGGTTCTGGAAAGAGTCTAACCATGACGTTCTTCGCTGGGTCGTTAGCAACACATCCTGGGATGCAGAATCCTACTCTTGTAATACTAACTGATCGTAATGATTTGGATGAGCAGCTCTTTAGTCAGTTTGCTAAAAGCAAAGATCTTTTGCGGCAAACACCTTATCAGGCCGCAGACCGCGAAAGTTTGAAAAAACTGTTGAGCGTAGGCTCTGGTGGCATCATCTTCACAACGATTCAAAAATTTCTTCCTGAAGAAAAAGGCGAAAAGTTCCCACTTCTTTCTGATCGGAAGAACATTGTTGTCATCGCGGATGAGGCCCATCGAAGTCAGTATGGGTTTAAGGCTAAGGTTGATACGAAATCAGGCAACATCAACGTCGGGTTTGCACAACATCTAAGAGATGCTTTGCCGAACGCTTCATTCATCGGTTTTACGGGTACACCTGTTGAACTAACTGACAAGAGCACGCGAGCAGTGTTCGGCGACTACATTGATATTTACGACATTCAACAAGCAGTGGAAGATAAAGCCACTGTACCGATTTACTACGAGAGTCGTCTCGCTAAATTGACCTTGAAACATGATGCGCTTCCAAACCTTGATCCAGAATTTGATGAAGTTACTGAAGGTGAGGAAGAAAGCGCGAAAGAAAAACTGAAATCTAGGTGGGCGCAGCTCGAAGCACTCGTGGGATCTGAGACACGAGTAAAAGAGATCGCACGCGATATTGTAAATCACTTCGAAACACGACAGGAGTCACTCGACGGTGGTAAGGGCATGATCGTTTGTATGTCCCGCAGGATCTGTGTCGCTTTGTATGAGGAGCTAACGAGGTTACGACCAAAATGGCATAGCGAAGATGACACCAAAGGTTCCGTAAAAGTAATCATGACCGGCTCAGCATCGGATCAACCAGAATTTCAGTCGCACATCCGGAATAAATCCCGACTCAATGAACTCGCAGCTCGATTTCGCAAGCCCGAAGATCCTTTTCAACTCGTCATTGTGCGGGACATGTGGCTGACCGGATTCGATGCCCCATGCATGCATACCCTTTATGTAGATAAACCAATGAAGGGCCACGGCCTCATGCAGGCCATTGCTCGTGTCAACCGCGTCTTTAAAAATAAAGCTGGTGGATTGGTAGTCGATTATCTAGGGATTGCAGATCAACTGAAAAGCGCCCTAGCTAACTACACTGCCAACAACGGGCGCGGCGACCTTTACATCGATCAAGAACAAGCTGTTGAGGTGATGGAGGAAAAATTTGAAATTGTCAGTCAGATGTTCCATGGCTTTGATTGGACAGTTTGGAAGACTGGTACACCACCTCAACGTCTGGCGCTCCTGCCGAATGCACAGGAACATATCCTTAAGCAAAAAGACGGCAAGCAACGCTTCGTAAAAGCCGTGACTGAATTGTCTAAGGCTTATTCGTTGGCGGCATCGCACGATCATGCTGCTGCTATTCGCAATGACGTAGCTTTCTTCACAGTAATTCGCACAGTTTTAACACGACCAACAGGCATGACTGGAAAAACTATCGAAGATATGGAATTCGCCTTGAGGCAACTTGTTTCAAAAGCGGTTTCCTCTGATGGTGTTATGGATGTATTCGCTGCTGCAGGACTTAAAAAGCCTGAGATTTCGATTTTATCAGAGGAATTTCTGACAGAGATCAGAGATATGCCGCAAAAGAATTTGGCTGTCGAACTTCTTGCGCGATTACTTAACGACGAAATCAAGAGCAGGACTAAAAGTAACTTAGTACAAGCGCGATCATTCGCTGAGATGCTCGAAAACTCTTTGAAGAAGTATCAAAACCGCGCTATTGAAACTGCGCAAATCATTGAAGAACTAATCCGAATGGCGAAGGACTTCAACGAGTCGATGAGGCGCGGTGAAAACCTTGGGCTGACCTCCGACGAAACTGCATTCTATGACGCTCTAGAAGTTAACGACAGCGCCGTTAAGGGCCTCGGCGAGCCGATCCTCAAGCAAATTGCTCAAGATCTTGTGAAAGAAATCAAGGCGAGCATCAAGATCGACTGGACCGTAAAGGAAAGTGTGCGTGCAGAAATGCGAGTAAGAATTAAACGTCTGCTTCGCAAACACGGCTACCCACCAGACAAACAAGAAAAAGCCACACAGACAGTTCTTCAACAAGCAGAACTGCTCTGTAGGGATTGGGTTGTGGCGTAGGAATTATGGCGAAGACGAAAAATTCTTGGCGAAACATTCCCGATAAAGACCGAGTGATCCTATGGGGTCGCGCTGCCGCACGATGCAGTTTTCCTGGCTGCAGAATCGTATTGATCGAGCCAGCATCGAGCCTTGATGCTGAAGCTACATTTGGGCAAGCAGCTCACATTGTTGCGCACAGTAGTGGTGGACCGCGATTCGACGGAACTTTTCCTACTGACAAACTAGATAAGTATGAAAATCTGCTTTTACTCTGCGGCAACCATCACACTATTGTGGATCGACAACCAAATACTTATTCGGTTGATGATTTGCGAAGTTGGAAAGCAGAGCACGAGGCTTGGATTTTAGCCAAGACAGATCCGCGGCCTTCACATATTCCGTGGCGTGTGGTTCTTCACGAGAATCAACCTTCGATCGATCTATCTGAAGCGCAGACCGCACTCGAGCCTGATTTTTCAGTAGCGAATCCTACGCATATAAATTTGCATGGTGAAAAGGATTGGGAAACAGCTGCGAGTAAGCAAGCTACAGAACTTGAAACCCTACTTCACTCGACTCCACCCGCCGAAAGAAGATTTGCTATCTTTTCGTTAGCACCGATTTCTTTAGCAATACACTTGGGGTTTCTGCTTAGCGACCGGTGCAGAGTTGCTTTATTCCAGTTTCACCGTGATCGCGGTACTTGGAAATGGCCAGAAAATATCCAATCAACTCAAAGTCTGATGGATCCAATCTGGTCGGAGCAAAAAACCAAGTCGCAAGGTGCAGTTGTAATTCGCGTTTCGTTAAGTGCGCACGTTTCCGACGAGCAGGTGCAAACTTTCGTCGCCGATTGTATCGCTGACGTTCACCTGAAAGTTACGAACCCCAATGTCCACTGGCTAATGTCCCTGGAGCAGCTCGATGGGTTGAACGAAAAATTTCGATTAATCTTGTCCGACATAAACAACCGCTTCGGTGGTCGATGCACTGAAATCCATTTATTTTATGCTGGCCCAACTGCTGGCGCGATTAACCTTGGCAGAGCAATAAATCCAAGAATGAATCCTCCAGTCCACCTGTACGAGTACGACCGATCTTCTCAGTCACCCTACACGGCCACTCTAACTCTAGGAGGTCGCTGAGTATGGGCTATTTAGATAACGTGATAAGTGCCAACGCGCTTTCGGAGTCACAAGTGCAACAACTTAGAAATCTACGTGATGAGATTCAAGCCGCCTTGAGCGGAGGTTGGCGAACTGGTGATCCACGATTCTATTACGGCGGCTCATTTGCCAAGAAAACCATGGTGAAGTGTTCGTATGACCTTGACCTTGTTCTCTACTACCCAGCAGATGCAAACTATTCCATTCAGATTCTTTATGAGTCGGTCGAATCCCGACTAAAAGACAAAGGCTACAAAACACAAAGGCGAAATGTTGCTATACGCCTTCCATATGAAAATGGACTTCACGTTGATGTCGTTACTGGTCGCGCTGTTGATGACACTTATGTGTACGCGAATTTATGGGCGAGCGAATTAGCAAAGAACAAACAAACTAGTATTAAAAAACATATCGATCTCGTTCGTAAGAACGGCGGTTTCCAAGATGTGGTAAAACTGCTGAAGGTTTGGAAGACTAATCATAATCTGAGCCTTCCGACTTTTGCTCTCGAACTTGCTGCAGACAAGGCGCTAGCTGGCAACACAGGGGATTTGGAAAATCGCTTCTGGACTGTATTGCTCTACTTACGTGATTCGTTTGCAAACGCAAGACTGGTTGATCCCGCAAACTCTGCGAATGTAGTTTCCGATGAACTTCAGTACTCTATCAAAGCTGCCGTTCAAACCGCAGCGACGATTTCGTGCTCCAAAAAGAACTGGCACGAAGTCATCTAAAGAATCACTACAAAATTCACGCGTGAATACTTCGATCACTACAGAACGACTGCATATCCCGTTATAAGCCGTGATATTGCGTGATAAAGACGTGAAACTGAAAAACGCTCGCTACATGTTAAATAATTGAATTCGTTCAGAAAACTTTGAAGGTACGCCCCCGTAGGGGCCCCAAGAACTTAAATGGTGGAGGCGCCGGGAGTTGAACCCGGGTCCGTAAGTGATTCACATTAAGGCGCTTCATACTTAGTCGGTGTTCAATGACGGTTGCAAATTTCCATCGACAAACTTTTGCAACCCTTGCCCCGAAATTTTTAAACTCTTGAGCTCGCAACAACACTCAAGAGTCGAGCTAGCTTTGAGTTATACTTCGCACATCGCCGCTAGCAGGCTACGTGGTCAGCAACAGCTTTTAATTAAGCTGCAAAAGCGAATTGATCGCCAAATAACAAATGCACGTTTTTAACGAGGTCCTCATGCGTCCCCGGTATGCTCCTTAAGCTGCACAACCAACGTCGAAGCCAGTACGCCCCCACAGTTATGATAAACTTACTTGCAACTTAACATAGTCCGCGAGCGATGGCTAGCTGTAAGCCCCCAGAACAAACTTGGAAAGGTTTCAGTTGTAATTGAGAGCTGGCGGCGCAGCGAGCAAACGAGTTCCTACAGAGCTCGAATGAGTCAGCGAGTTCTGGAGGAACTCGCTGAACTAGCGTGCTCTACTGACGTTTGAGTACTTTTTTAGCTATTTTGCGCACAACAAAGCGTGGGGCGAGGCGGTTGGTCTGCGCAAGCAGCCAATTTGCAATCCCATGTACAGCCACCACGTCTTTATCCTTGATGGCCTGCCAGGTAAATTCGGCAACGTCCTTCGAAGTTGGAACTGATTTGCCCTTAAACAAGTCTGATTTTTCAAGATTTGCTGCTACCGAAAATCCCGACTCTGTGGGGCCAGGGCAGATAGCTGTAACAAACACGTTGGTGTCTGAAAGCTCTTCGCTGAGGGCTTCAGAAAAACTTAAGACGTAAGCTTTTGTGGCAAAATACACTGCCATTCGCGGACCGGGCTGAAATGCCGCAGTGGAGGCGATGTTGATAATGTGGCCTGATTTTTTATGCACCATATTTGCTAAGTACAAATGCGAAAGCTCGGTAAGTGTTGTGATATTGAGGTGGATCATGTCTGACTGGCGTTGGCGATCGATTTGCCAAAATTCACCAAACTCGCCGAACCCTGCGTTGTTCACCAAATAATCGACCGATATGCCAAGAGCCTGCGTTTTTTTAAAAAGCTCAGCCGCCGAACCTGGCACCGAAAGATCAATGGAGATAACATCGATGCGGCGGTTGAAGGTTGCGAGTTGCTTTTTGAGATCTTCCAATTTGTCGAGGCTTCGCGCCACGAGGACAAGATCTAAGTTTTCCTGCGCCAAGACTTTTGCGAGTTCAAATCCAATTCCACTAGAAGCGCCGGTAATAAGTGCTGTCGACATGCGAACACCCTAACAGCGCCTCATTAACCACTCAAGACACGTTATGTTTAAGAATTTAGGAGACGTCTTAGTTGCGCCCTTTGATAGCTGAGGGCATCGCAATTGTACAGGCAACGAAGGAGGGGATCTTCGAGCGGGTTTACGTCTTGTAATTCCGTCTCAACTTTAGCGCTCAAAATATCAGCGGCGTCACTGTTATTAACGCGAAGATAAATGGAGCTCAAGCTTTCGCCATTTTCTAGGGCCGAATAGAGCTTGTGCGCTGATATCTCGGTGGTCCAGGCGAGATCGTCGATCGTATCAGTCGTTGGGATCATGTCTTCATCGCACAGAGAATAAAAAAATGATTCTGCGTTTTCCAGATGATCAAAAACCGATAAACGCCACGCACGGCGCTTTTGAAAATAAATATCTGCTGGTGGTCCAATCTGCCTATATCGTTTTATCATCTCGGTACGGCAGAACTCGTTCACACGTTCCTTTTCTGCTGGCGTTAAAGGGGGAAGCTTCATAGCGATCGAAGCGGTGCTCGGGATTTCAACAGTTGGTTGAAACGTATAGTCCACATCCTGCCGGCCAATTGGATGTATCCACGGTAATGGTTCAGCCTTCCGAAAACGTTTTTGCTCCCAAACCATCGAACATCCAGGGTTCAGCCGCAAAACTTCGGTTGTTGGTAAAATCATGTTAATGAAGCTTTCAAACTCTGCGTACGAGAAACTAAAAAAATGACTGCGGTACCACGACCATTCTTCGTGAATAAACTGACAAGAACTCGGTACGATCGCTAGTGGCGAAAGACGTTGTAATTGCTTTGTCCACTCAGACGGCCAAGAGTCTTTTAGACTTTCTGGAGTATTTACCAAAGTTATAAGCGAGCGCGTGGGCGAAAGCACTTCGCTTTCACGCATAACTTGAAACGGCCACAAAACAAGATCCCACGGGCTACCTATTATAAGCTGCTCTAACGTATCAATATCAATCTGCGCATCCACGACATTGAGAATTTTGCAGTCAAAAGCTGTGATTTCGAAAAGTGTGTCGGTGCTATCATCAAGTGCACGGCGAGGAGTGATTCGAAAAGGTCCAATCTGCTCTGCGCAATCCACATGCAGTGCTCGCACGTCTACAAACCCCAGCTGCCGTAGCATACCAAACAGCTCTTCATGAATGCAGTAGACGTACACCGAAGTATCTCGAGGAAGGTGTTGGAGACTCTCCAAAGAGCAATGATCGTCATGGTAATGCGAAATAAAAATAGCCGAAAGCGAAAGCTTTTGAATAGCCTGCAAATCAAATTTCACCGGCGGGTAGGCGTAACAGTTAAAACTGAACGGATTTTCGAAAATTGGATCAAACAAAATCTGCGTTGTAATTCCCTCGTCTACACCTTCAAACAAGTAGCCAGCATGAAGCACACGCGAAATTCGAAGGCTGCTTTGCAAATCCACGCACGGGTCCTATTGAGTTTTAAGCTTTAGTTTTAAGCTGGAGATATTCTTCGTAGGTGAGTTTGTGATCTTCTTTCACAGTGGTATCGATATTTATGATTCGGTTTGCCACAGTCTGTACAAATTCGTGATCTTGCGAGGTTAACAAGACACTTCCTTTAAAGCGGCTCACGCCATCATTGACGGCCGAAATACTTTCTAAATCTAAATGCGCGGTGGGACCATCCAGCAAAATTACATTGGCATTACTCAACATCATTTTTGAAAACATACAGCGGACTTTTTCGCCACCCGAGAGCACAGCGGGTTTCTTCATAGCGTCATCGCCGCTGAAAAGCATTTTGCCTAAAAATCCACGAAGGAAGGATTCGTCTTTCTCCTGGGAAAAATCTCTCAACCAATCAACCAGTGTAGGAGCCGTGGAGTTTTTAAAGTAGTGCGAGTTATCTCGTGGAAAGTAACTTAGCGAGGTTGTAATTCCCCAAGTGAATGATCCAGAATCGGGCTCCATTTGGCCAGTGAGAATTTCAAATAGTGTTGTGATGCTCACATCGTTCGGACTTAGGAAAGCAACCTTGTCGCTTTTATTTAGCGTAAAACTCACGTTTTTTAAAATCACTTCGCCGTTTATCTTTTTAGAAAGACCAGTCACGGTCAAAAGATCATTGCCCAATTCGCGGTTCGGGTTGAAACCCACAAACGGCGTGCGCCGCGTAGACACCGGCATATCGCTAAGGTCTAATTTTTCAAGCTGCTTCTGTCGAGACGAAGCCTGCCGCGATTTCGAAGCGTTAGCGCTGAAGCGAGCAATAAAGCTTTTGAGCTCTTCAGCTTTGTCGGAGTTCTTTTTGCTTTGATCAGAACGCAATTTAAGATTGAGCTCGGTGGCCTGGCGCCAAAATTCGTAATTGCCCGAGTAGATGGTTATTTTTCCAAAGTCGATATCAGCCATATGAGTGCACACGGTATTTAGAAAATGTCGATCGTGGGAAACAACGATGACCGTATTTTTAAAGTTCATTAAAAAGTTTTCAAGCCATTGCACTGCGCGGATATCTAAGTTGTTGGTCGGTTCATCGAGCAATAAAATATCAGGCTGGCCAAAAAGCGCCTGCGCTAATAGCACCTTCACTTTGTCGCCAGATTCCAGCTCGCTCATGACCTTTTCATGAATTTCGTTTGGGATGCTGAGCTCGGCAAGCATAGTGCTGGCCTCGGATTCCGCCTCCCAACCGTTGAGTTCTGCAAATTCGCTTTCAAGGTTTGAGGCTTTGACCCCATCGGCCTCAGAAAAATCAGGCTTAGCATACAGTTGCGCTTTTTCGGCCATCACTTCATAGAGGCGCTGGTTGCCCATCAGCACCGTTTGCATCACGGTTGAGTTATCATAGGCATTTTGATTCTGTTTTAAAACCGAAAGTCGCATTTTGGGAGGTAGAATCACCTCGCCCGACGAGGGATCAAGTTCCCTGGCGAGAATTTTAAGAAACGTAGTTTTTCCCGCGCCGTTAGCGCCGATAAGGCCGTAACAATTGCCCGGTGTGAACTTCGCATTCACATCTTCGAAAAGTTTTTTCGCACCGAAACTGAGACTGATATTGGACGTACTGATCATAATATGAACACCTTTTTACGCGTTAGCTGTGAGCTTTGCAAGAGTCTTATTGGCTGAGTGTGCTCCAGATAGGAAAGTGGTCTGATCCCTGTCGATTTTTCAACGACAAACGACAGGAGGAGCGCAAATTTTTAATAAATAAATGATCCAGCTGGTACAAACCCATAAAGCTTTCGAATGTTGAGTGATGGCCAAGGCAGGGGGCTACGCGTTTTAGGTCCGCTTTTTGCAAAAATAAAACCGTATGTTTAATTTCATTTTTCGTGGCAAGGGGCGAAGAAAAAGAAACCTCGCTTGTATTAAAGTCGCCAGCAAGTAGGGTAGGCCACTTTTCGCAACCGGACTCGAGCCATTGTCTGCAATCGTTAAGGTAATTTACCAAAGACTGTAATTGTTTCTTTCGATCTGGATAGCCTAGGGTCAAAAACAAATTTGTCTCGTGGTCGGTATTGATCACAAGAAGCGGAGAGGATTTTGCAGTCTTAATCTTTGCCCAGTGAGCCACTCTGTTTTTGGTGCCTGAATGATTGAGAGCCAAAACGCCGCAATCCAAAATGGGGTAACGACTTGCGATGACTAACGATTCCCACGTGCCGTTGGCGTTTTGGTTCACGCGCTCAACGCAGTGGAACCGCCAGGTGAGGTTAAGCAATGTTAACAGTGACTCTGAAAGTATCATCACCGGGCCGGCTTCAACTTTCACTTCCTGCATAGCTAACACATCGAGGTCCTGCAGCTGCTTAAAATCAGCGGCGAGCCCAGTAATGTCGCCTTGATTGTGAATATTGTAACTTCCAACCGTCGTGGTGACAGCAGACGATGCACGGGTTCCGAAAGATTGTTTAGGAGCCGGGTGAGTAAATGTACCGTCAGAAGAGTTAGTAAATGAGTCAGCAAAAGAAACCGCTAGCGAGCTACCAAATAGGATCATGGCTATTGTAAAAAGCATCGAACGTTTCATTTAAGTCCTATGTTGTAAACTGCGTAATAATGTAGAGTGCAAACAGCCCGAAACAGATTGTTGCCACCGTACTTCGGCTCCACAAACACACCAAGGTCGACACGAATAAAACAAAAAACCGTTCTTTTTCAAAAAGCCATGTTGCTTGCCCCAAATGAAAAAACGCAGAGGGAGCAATGAAGGCCGGCAATATAGCCGCGGGGATAAACGTAAAAATCTCTTTTGCCCGTTCTGATATTTTCACGCGCGAGGACATCGCAATCAGTGAACCGCGAATGATAAATGTTCCAGTCATAAGGCACGCAAAAATGATCCAAAAGTAAGGCGCTTCCATTATGTTTGTGGCCCCTTACGCGTAAGCACGGCAGATAGCGCGATAGAGCACATCGCCGTTACGATGAGACCAAGCTTAAATGGAAGTGCGTAAAATAAAATCGAAAGTAGCGACGAAAACACTGCAACTATCACGTACTTATTATTTTTTAGAGTGGGAATCACGAGAGCTACAAAGCTCAGTGGGACTGCAAAATCCAAGGACCATGATATTGGAGCGAAGTTTCCAAAAATAAACCCCGCAATGACCGAACTCTGCCACACAAGCCACATGCACAAAGCCGTTCCCAGATAAAATGAAACAGCATCGGTTTTTGTTTTCAACATGTTTGAATTTGCACTCATCACTGCATAGCTTTGGTCGGTGAGTGTATGGGCACAAATAATTTTTGTCCAAAATCCCGACTGCTGCAAATAGGGGGAGAGGCCTGCGCTATAAAGTAAAAAGCGCAGATTAATAACAAGCCCGGTGGCGATCACGACAATGCTCGCTGCGTGTTTCGTCATGAGATCAATGGACGCAAGCTGTGCAGATCCTGAGTACATAAAAAGATTCATTGTCATGGATTGAAAGAAGCTGAGTTTTGCGTTGTAAAACACGGCTCCCATAACTGCGCCAAAAGGAATGACCCCTGCCGTGACGGGAATCATTTCGCGAAAACCTAAGAAAAAAAACTTTGAATAGGAACTCATAACCACTTTGACTGTAAAGTTTGGCTGTTTATATCAGAAGCGTAGGGCTTTCTCTAGGGGATCGGCCAAGTCAGTAAATATTGCCTGGGTCTATCGACGTTTCATCTAAAGCTCGGAGAAAAAGCTTCTAACCCTATAAGAAGCTATTTTTTTCAAAAAAATGTCGATTTAATGATGGATTTTCTCACTTTGAAACGATCTCGACTTAAGTTGTGGGGCAAACGTCCGATAAACTAAGTATGAAGTTACTTGTTTTGTCGATCTTATTAGCAGTTCCGTTTTTGACCTCAAATTCAAACTTGAACTCACCCTCAAACAAGACTCAATCAGTTGCTGCCCTCTCAGACTACAACAGCTTTCGAATCTACAAAATGCGGTCCCTTCTAGAGCTCAAAACATCGCCAAAAATGTACATCCTTCGTATCGCCTAGTTCTTTTAAAACAAACCTTCATTGCTTATTTCCCACCCTTCATTCTAGAAAGCATCGTACTGTTGAAAAACACCGTCTTACTGAAAACTCCTGTTTTCCAAAAAGCACCGCCGTACTGAAAAACTCAGGTCGTCCTGAATAACCCCGCCGTCTTGAAATCCACGACACCCTTAAAAAGCCTGTCGTCCTGAGCGGAGCGAAGGATCTCGTCGGTACAAAATCCTTCGCGCCGCTAAAGATGACGGGAGGAGTGCTTGCGGGACGACAGGTGGAGTGCGCTTAAGACGAAAACGCTAATGTAGATCGCGGGTGGAGAATCGGAAAATCCGGTGCCAGGTCCTGTTTATGTCCGGTGCTTAATGTAGTTGCCACACACGCGGACAGAAAAAACTCTGGCGGCATTTGTAATCAGGAGAGCCGGACATAAACAGGACCTGGCACCGGATTTTCCGGATTTTCCAATTTAAAATGTAAAACTTACTCTGTATTTTAACCCTCTGGGTGTGTTACCTAACATGTAATTTGTAGGGGTACAAAGAGGGGGTTTTGTGGGGTTCATCGGGGTTCAACTTATTTGTTTCTTCTTTTTGTCATTCAGCACAGAAATTGTTCGTGATGAAATTGTAATAAAAAAACTAGTCGGCGTAGAGGATCTAAAGAGCGAGTACTGCCGAGTGCAAACGTCTCCGACTCTTGATGAACAGTGTGGGTGGCAGAGTGATGTAACGGCTATTGATTTGATTTACTTGCCACAAAACCTGGCCGAAAAAATTGCTAGGCACGTTGTCAGTGCCTACGAGAAGAATTATTATTTTGATCTCAACAAGCGTGATTTTTTTCACGGGCACCTTTTGATGCGTGGACCGCGCACCGTTTACTCTTCGCCAGAAGATTATTTTTCAGACGCTCGTTTAGTTCTTTATCACTCACAAGAGTACATAAGCACCTGGAAAGGCATTGAAGGTTTTGATCCATTTGTGCCACACGAGCAGCAGCGCTCTTTCGTGGGCTGGTTTGGCGAGCAGCAAGACGTTGTGCCCGCAATTGACCTTATCGATCGCAGTCTTTATTCGGAGCCGTACACTTTGGGCACCTTGCGAGGGTACAGAAACTCCGGAACGATTTACATGAAAGATCTCAACGCATCGGTGCATGAGTCTCTGCACGACCATGACGGTGCGAGGCTTATTCTAAATATGCAAAGCAGGCCAAATTCAGAAACAAAGTGTGAAATCTTCCAACAGATTTTTATTCTCGAAGAAAGTACGGGGCGTTTTGTATCACCCGATGGAAAAAGATTTGATATCACGCTTCAATGCAAGTACCGCCGTGGAAGCCCACGGCTAAGCTAACATCGTTCAAACAACTTTTATTTTCGATCGTTTAAAATCTAGTTTGCTACATAAACCATATTGCGACAACTTGGGCAAAATGTGCGAAGTGGAAGTTCGTATCCGCCCAGAGCCGACGTGGATTTTTGATCGCAGCTAGGACAGTGGATTTCAATTTGATCGAAGTGGTAGCTGCGCTTCCAAGAAAACCACGTGCTAAGTGCAGTCAGAAATAAACCGAGTGGAACAAGAACAAAGTGCAACACGGGAATCAGGGATAATAGGGCTGTAACGGCCAGACATTTTATCAGTGTCATCAGCGTATTTTTAAGACGAGCTCCCAACTGAATAGGTTGCAGCTGATGTTGAGGATAGATAATTTTTTCACCTGCGAGATTTGTAATAACCATAGAACGAGTTTCTAGCATACCTTCGCTTAAATTACCATATGCTGAAAATTCGACCACTCACCCCACAAGATGCTCCTATTTTGACTCCACTTGCCTGGAAGGTATTTGTCGATACATTTTTACCGACAAACAAGGCAGAGGACGTTCTAGATTATGCAAATTCGGCACTGACCGAGACTGCGTTTTTGCGTGATCTCAAAGATCCTCTTTACTTTACCTTTGGCTGCTACTCGGATTCACAATTGATTGGTTATATTCAGATGCTAATTAATTCCAAAGAGTCCTATGTGGGAACAGATTTAGAACTCAAGCGATTTTATCTTTTATCAGACTTCCATGGCCGTGGATTTGCCGATCAAATGATGGCGGCCTGCGAACAGAAAGCGCGCGAGCTGGGTTATAAATCTTTTTGGCTGGGCGTATGGGAAAAAAACTTCAGAGCGCAAAGGTTTTATCAAAAACGAGGATTCGAAAAAGTCTCGTCGCACGAATTCGTTATGGGCAGCGAAGCACAAACTGATTTCATTTTTGCAAAAACTCTGTAGTGAACCTAGTCGCAAAAATATGCGAGACCAGCTACCGATTGCCCCATGGCTCCAGTTTGTTCCATCTTGACGTAATTGGCACCCTTGCGAGCGGCATCCAGCTTTAAGTCTTCCATGGCTTCATCGAACGTGCCCTTTACATTTTTCACTCGGCCTTCAACGCGACCAACCTCTTTGCAGTCCTTACCAGCATCATTCCGACTCACTTCCACATTCTTGCCCTCAGGCTTAATCGGATGACTGGAACAGGCCGCAAAAAACGCCACCAAAGCCAAAAGAAAAAACCCTTTAAATAAACGAAGCATCAAAAACCTCCCAGTAAAAAAAATCATAACAAGCACCCAGCGACATGCAAACACGAACAGCCCGCGTTGCCAAATTTTACTACTCGAACGGTTCAACCTGCTAGCTGGTCTGCACTTCTCATTCCCAACCAATAAGTGTGGAAAAACAATTTCTTCAGCCTTGTCTTGTTTTGGAATTTTCAATCGCATTTTCGAATTTAGGACCTCCGCAACACCTGGATGGTGTATTTCCTTGCGGCTGAGGGCAGGATGCCCGAGTCCTAATTCGAAAATGCGATTGAAAATTCCAAAACAAGTCCTTTAAGTCGAAAATGCTGTTTTTTGCGCAGCCACATACGACCTCTGCAACACCTGGAGGGTGTATTGCTTTGCAGCTGAGGGCAGGATGCCCGAGTCCTAAAATAATACCTTTGGAAACTTTAAAAACTAGCCCGGTGGCTAAGATACTTACCTAGTGCGTGTTTAGGTTTTCGTCACGAGGCGGTTTATTAGGAGTAACACAACTGACCCGCCGACGGCTGCTACGAAACCCATAATGTTCCATCCAACGTGCACGTTATAGCCCAAGAAGGATGCAAGAAAGCCACCGAGAAAAGCACCGCAGATACCAATCAAAATGGTGCGAATCCAGCCCATGCTCTCTTGGCCCGGCAAAATCAGCTTTGCGGCCACTCCAGCAAGGAGTCCAAAAAAAATCCAGCTAATAAGATTTGGAATATAAGGAAGCGCCATAATTTTTCGAAAAAGTGTGTCGATGTCCATAGAGGGTAGAATCTCATATCAAATTCATTTTAAGTAGTTTTATTTGCACAGAATCGGAACGCAGCAATCCGTCTTTAAATAAACGTTAAGTTAGCGTGTCGGGCGATAAACTTTTTGATCGATTGATCAGTAAATAAAATGGATACCTTTATGGCGTCGCCAGAACCTTCGACGCTGTAAATAGCACCCGCCCCAAAAACCGGGTGGCGCACACGCGCACCTTTTTTGTAGGGGTTCGAATCTTGATCATCGCTTGCATTTTCGTAATCAGGAAAAACATCAAAACTGCTATTTTGTTTTTTATTAAATGTACTGGTGCGATTCATAAATTGCGGTCGTCGTTGGATCATGCTTACTGGTTCCGTCAGCTGAGATGGGATCTCATCTAAAAACCGACTGGGCGGATTAAACTGGTGCTCTCCCCAATGACGCCGACTACGTGCATGGCACATGTAGAGAGTTTTTTCAGCACGAGTCATGCCCACGTAGCATAGTCGGCGTTCCTCTTCCATGCGGTCTCCATCTTCCTCGATACTCTGATGGCCAGGAAAAAGACCTTCCTCCATACCAAGCATAAAAACATGCGGGAACTCAAGTCCCTTCGATATATGCAGTGTCATCAGAGTGATAGCAGGTTGATTGTCTTTCGCTTGGGTATCGGCGTCCGACACGAGCGCCATGTCGCTTAAAAATTTTTCAAGTGAAACGTCATCTTGATGGGTTTCTATAAAACGCAAAATGGCGTTTCCAAATTCCTGCAAATTTTCGATGCGTGATTTAGATTCGATGGTGTCGTCCGATTCTAATTCCTTAAGGTAGCCAGTGTCGTGTAACACTTCGTTGTAGAGGGCATAAATATCCATGCTATCGCTTTTTTCGCGAAGCTTTACCAAAATATTTAAAAATTCGCTTAACTTATTTGTCGCCCGTGAAGTGAGTAGTTTACTTTGCACAGCTCGAATTGAGGCTTCCACCATACTGCAATTATGATCAATGCTCAGCTGTTCGACCTGTTCTATGGATGTTTTGCCAAGGCTGCGCGCCGGAACATTCACCACACGCTTAAATGAAACATCATCAGTCGGATTGAGCAGAAGATTTAAGTACGAAGCGACGTCTTTTATCTCTTTGCGATCATAAAATCGAATTCCCCCAAAGAGCTTGTAAGTCAGCTGTTTGTTCCGAAGCTGTTCCTCGATGACACGAGACTGCGCATTCGTGCGATAAAAAACTGCCACGTCGTTGAGCGATGAGCCATTAAGGACAAGCTGGTTGATACGTTCTGCAACATACTGGCCTTCTTCATACTCGTTTTCAATATTTACGATCTTAATAAGCTCGCCATCTGAATTTTCGGTGAAAAGTTTTTTATCATGGCGTTGTGAATTATTTTTGATCACACTGTGCGCGGCAGTGATGATATTTTTTGTCGACCGATAGTTTTGCTCAAGCTTGATCACCTGAGTGCCCGGAAAATCTTTTTCAAAGTTCAGAATATTCGTAATATCAGCTCCGCGCCAAGCGTAGATCGATTGATCTTCATCGCCGACAACGCAAATATTACTTTTGTCACCGCAAAGTGCCTTCATAAGCCGATATTGACTCACGTTGGTGTCCTGATACTCATCCACCATTACAAAGCGAAATGTGTTTTGTAACTGCTCCCGAACTTGGTCGTAATTTTCAACGAGGTAAAGAGTTTTCGAAATAAGATCGCCGAAATCAAAGGCGTTGTTAGCTTTAAGCTCCTGCTCGTACCCTGCGTAGACCGCAGTGAATTCTTTATTGAACAAAGATTTTTGTGCGTCCATCTGCTGCTGCGAAAGGGCTGAGGCCTTTGCCATGTTGATACGTGACTGACAGGATTTAGGCGTAATTATTTTTTCGTTGAGATTTAACTTTTTTAAAACTTTCTTGATCACCGTGGTTTGATCAGTATCGTCAAAAATGGAAAATCCTTTTTTATAACCCATCACATCTGAGTAACGACGCAAAATTTGCACACCCAGCGAGTGGAAGGTGCTGATCCAAACATCGTAGGCCAAATGCGGAGGTAGCATGCGCAACATGCGCTCTTTCATCTCGCGTGCAGCCTTGTTTGTAAAAGTGACCGCTAAAATTTCCCGTGGCTGAAACTGATTAGTTTCGATTAGGTGACATATTTTTTGCGTGAGAACTCGTGTTTTCCCCGAACCTGCGCCCGCTAGAATTAACAGCGGTGACCCAGAGTGTTCGACGGCTTGTTGTTGAGCGGGATTCAGAGTAACGGACGACATAGGAGGCTAAATTCGATCATCCAGCCGCCGATGTCAACTTGGCTCCGTTGAAAAAACATCATCTTCGTTGTTGCCTTCGACGCAAGTTCACTTCGCCGTATTTATATCAGACTCGTTTCCTCGCAGATCGGACGCCTTGAATCTGATATTTTTTGAACGGACTAATGAATTATTTGGAATTTATTTGACTATTTTTTGAACAAAAGCGTCTTTTACTACGCCCTGTTTCTTAAGTTCGGCCTGGTATTCCATGGCTTCTTTGCGATTTTTAAAGCTGCCCACACTCACCTTGTACCACTCAGCGCCATTCAGCATAACTTTTACCGGAAAAGCCGGAAGTCCTTTTTTAATAAGAGTGGCTGACATAGCTTCTGCATCTTTCGGATTTGGATATGCGGCTACCTGAACAGTGTACTCTGCGTCTGCAGCGCCTTTTTTAATGCTCGTTGGAAAGCGATCGTCTGCTTTTGGCACCGTTACTGAAGCGACCGCTGCGGGTGCCACCTGATTGTTAGCTCCTGCTTTGCTGGTAGATTTCTTTTCAAGTGCCGCAATTTCTGCAGCCTCAGCATCGTCACTTGTGACTGCATCGGATTTAATATCACCATTTTTTTCGGCAGCTTGAATAGCAGCGTTCGCCAATTGTTGAATTTCTTCTTCAGAAAGATCCGCGTCCGCAGGAGCTTCTTCGGATTCGTCACTATTTAAAGCATGTGAATTTTTTTGATCGATGGCTTTAAGTGCGTATTCTTTATCGCTCAATCCTTTTCCCGAAATCACACCAACGCTAAAAGAGAGGAGAGAAATTAAAACAACTAATAAGAACACGACAACTTTTTCTAAACGTCCATCTTTTTTGGAAGCTTCAACCTTTTTCATAAACCATCCTCTTTTTTTCTATGATTCGAGCCTCTAGAGCCTTGTTCCAAGATTACAAGATTTGTTCGATGGGGGTCAATGGCCCAGACCTCGAAAACAACACGAGTCTAGCCTTATTTGAAATGAAGAGCGCCCCCTGTGATCCTTACTAGCTATAGCATAACTTTCCTCAGTCCTGTCAATATACCGGCTCTGGCGAGTCAGAACCTCGATCCTCCGAAGCATTCAAAACCTTTAAATTGGAGGAGGCCCTTACATCCCGTTCCAAAGTCTGTATGGCACCCAAGTTGCTCACAACATGAATGAACACGTGTATTGGGGGAAGAGTGGCAGACGCAAATGCAGCAAAAAAATCGAAAGCGGAAAACAGCGACGACAAAACACCAGACTCAGGTCAAGGGTCAGATAAGCGATCCATGATACTCATGATCCTTGTCGTCGTAAATTCACTGGCTTTTGCCGGCGTGGGGTTTGGACTTTATCAATACTCGAAAGCAACTCGCGAAGTGGTGAAAGCGGCTACAGAAATCGGCGATATTAAAGACGAGCCGGCTACAAAAGACGAAAAAAAGGTGTCGGAACATGAACTGAAACTCGTCGCGCTTGAAACCTTCTATGTGAACTTGGATGGAAGTGAAGGTTACAAACTTCTAAAAGTTACAATGAGCCTAGAGGTGGATACAACACCCGCGCAAGATGAAATTCTAAAACGCCAAGCCCAAGTCCGCGACATGATCATTATCTTATTAACCAGCAAACGCTATGGCGAAGTATCTGGTGAAAATGCGCAAGATAAACTAAAAGCCGAAATTATTGATACGGTAAATTCGATACTTACTAAAGGAAAAATTAAAAAGATTTTGTTTACTGAGTTTTTATTCCAGTAGAGGTTGTATGAATCAGGTTTTATCGCAAAGTGAAGTTGATGCATTATTGTCGGCGGTTTCCGATAATGAGATCAGGCCGGAGGGCAGGGGCAAACACGACGATCGCGTTGTGGTTGTCTACGATCTCACCAGTCAAGATCGAATTATCCGCGGTCGCCTTCCACAGCTCGATGTCATTTACGAAAAGTTCATGCGTGCATTCCGTGTAACGCTGTCATCAGCAATTCGCAAGATTGCAGCTCTTAATCACTCCAGCACAGATTTTTTAAAATTTGGCGAGTTTATCAATACATTGCCCGCTCCTACCTGCATGAGCGTTCTTAGGATGGGAAATTTGCGCGGTTCAGCTCTTTTTGTAATTGAAACCAAATTGGCCTACGCCCTGATCGATAGCTTTTTTGGCGGCGACGACCGTCCGTATACGAAAGTAGAAGGCAAGGACTTTACACCTATTGAACTATCGATTGTTAAAAAAGTTGTCGAGTTAGCCATTGGCGACCTTGAGGCGGCGTGGGAATCGGTAGAAGTTATCGATTGCAGCTTTGTGCGCACCGAAGTGAATCCGCAGTTCGTGGGGATCGTTCCTCCTACGGACGTGGTGATCGCATCGACCTTTGATGTGGAGCTCGAAAAAGCAAGCGGTACTATTACGCTCGTGATTCCGTATTCGGCCATTGAACCCATAAAACAAAAGTTGTCTTCGGGTTTTCAGGTCGAAGCCGATCAAACAGATAAGCGAATCTGGTCAAAGATCATCTCGGAACAGCTCAAAGATGTCAGTGTGGATATCAAAGTGAATTTGGGTGAAAGTATTTTCTCCATCAAAGATTTAATGGAATTGAAAGTGGGCGATATTTTGCCGTTAAACCAAGACGCCAGTAAAGAAATCGACATCCTTGTTGAAGGTGTAAAAAAGTTTAAGGGTTTCTATGGGACAAACCACGGCTCTGTAGCAATGAAAATAACCGAAAAAATTAGTAAAAAATAAGAGGGAGTAGATATGACAGAGGCAGCAAAAAAAGATTCTGGGGAAAGCCACTTACATGAGGTGAACGGCAGCGAACCTAATATCAACATGATATTGGATATTCCGCTCAAGCTCACAGCCGAACTTGGCAGAACGAAGATCGTGGTGAGCGACCTTTTAAATTTAGGTCAGGGCAGTGTCATCGAGCTAAATAAACTAGCTGGTGAAGCCATGGAAATTTATGTCAACGACAAGCTCATCGCAAAAGGCGAAGCCGTTGTGGTGAACGATAAATTTGGTGTTCGTCTTACCGACGTAATTTCACCTAAAGAACGCGTGGAGCAACTCAAATGATGATCGCGATTTTTTTCTCTTGTCTTTGTATGCTGGTGAGTGCCGCAGACTTGAATACTCTTAAGGGCATTCAAGTGGAACACAAGGGCTCTACAACCTTGATCCACATGGATATGACGCAAGCCCTGAGTCAAGATCAGATCGAGGCCCGTTTTATGCGCCGTACGATTGAGTGGGATTTAGTCGGTGTTCAAATTAAAAAAGACAAAATCTTCGTAGATGTCGCAGATCCAGAAATAAATAACATTTATGCCTCACAACCGGATCAAAAAGGTCTTCGAGTGCGAATAAATTTGAACAACGACAAGGTAGCCTCAAACTACCACGAGCAAGTGCACTTTTTGCAAAACAATAACAAGCTAACCATGGTGTTAGACAGCTCGGTTGCAATACTCGGACACAATATCAAAGAGCTTAGCCGCATGTATGATGTGAAGTCTGAGTCCATGACGATGATGCAAGACCATATCGCACAAAAAAGCATTCTTTCGACTGAACCAGCGGAACTTGAGAGCAATACGCCTTTAGTCGCGGCACCGAAAATCGTCGAGCAGGAAATAGCCACAGACGAAACAAAGGATGAAAAAGAAATTCCTTTAGCTGCAAAAACTGCCAAGATTGAGGCAAGTTCAGCTTCGGGAATGGGCCGTATGGCGGCGGGTATTGTAGCGGTTTTAGTTTTGATGGGATCCCTGTACTTTATCAATAAAAAGCTCAAAGAGAAAAAATCAGGAGCAGCTTTCAATCATGATTCAATCAAAGTAGTTTCGCAAAAGTATCTTGGGCCCAAGAGGCAACTCACACTTGTACGTGTTTCTGGTGAGTATCTATTGCTGGGCGTGACTGATCATAATATTTCTTTGATCAAACAACTTTCGGTCATCGACGATGAAATTCCAGATCTTGTACCTCAGGATTTTAAAACTGCGGTGAAAAGAATTGATGCGCGCTCGAATGAATTAGAAAATCAGGCTCACGAAGTTGAAGACTCTTTTTCTGTATCCTCACTTAGCGATGTTAAAAAGATTTTCCAAAAAAGAAAGTACATTGATGAAACAGATATGTAAGCTGCCCTTAGTGCTTTTTATCTTAGGTGCGTCTTCCTATGCGCTGGCACAGTCCTCCGTGACGGTGCCATCAGTTAATTTTTCGATGAAGTCGACAAACAATCCGCAAGAAATCGTCTCGTCCATTCAAATTTTGATCTTACTTACTATCTTAACTTTGGCTCCCGCCATATTGATTTTGATGACAAGCTTTACCCGTTTGATCATCGTTTTTTCGTTTTTACGTCAAGCGTTGGGCACCCAGCAAATGCCACCAAACCAGCTCCTTGTGGGAATGTCTTTGTTCTTAACTTTTTTTATTATGCAGCCGGTGTTTGAAAAGATAAACACCGAGGCCTTGCAGCCCTATGTAAACGGGCAAATGAAGCAGGAAATTGCTATCGAAAAAGCTCTTGTGCCACTTCGGAAATTTATGTTTTCTCAAACCCGCCCTGCAGATTTAGAACTTTTTCTAAGACTTTCTAAAGTGAATAATCCCAAAACCCGCGCTGACGTTCCGACCACGGTGCTGATTCCGGCGTTTGTGATTTCAGAATTAAAAACAGCATTTCAAATCGGATTTATTATCTATTTGCCGTTTTTGGTAATCGATATGATCGTGGCCAGCGTGCTTATGGCGCTAGGGATGATGATGCTTCCGCCTGTGGTGATTTCATTGCCTTTTAAAATTATGATTTTTGTTTTGGTTGATGGGTGGAGTTTAATTGTTGGGTCGATGGTCAAAAGCTTTGGGTGATAAATGAATGAAGATATGATTATTAATTTAAGCACAAGTACCTTAAAAACCATCGCACTGGTGTCGTCTCCCATGCTCATCGGGGCTCTAGTAATAGGGCTAATAGTGAGTGTGTTCCAGGCGGTCACCCAGATCAACGAGGCGACGCTCACGTTCATTCCAAAAATGATTGTCGTGACTCTGATTATCATCCTTGCAGGCCCGTGGATGCTAGACACCCTCAAAGGATTCACCATCGAAGTGTTTGAAAGCGTTGGAGACATTGTCCGCACACAGTAGCGAGGTTTTTCTTGAACGTTCTCAATCTTTTTGAAATTGAAGCCTTCGCATTTATATTAGTGTTAGCGCGAATGAGCGCATTTTTGGTCACGTGGCCGGTGTTTGGCGGGATGAACGTACCGGCACCCTTAAAAATTCTTTTATCGTTTCTAATTTCCATAAGCTTGTTTCCGCTTTTGAAATCAGACTTCAAACATGTGTTTACCTCCTACTCACAATTAATTTTTTATGTCGGTAAGGAAGTGTTTATTGGTTTAGCACTCGCGCAAGTTTCTTACATGTTCTTTTACATGATCCAAATGATGGCCGACTTGGTTTCCACTTCGCTCGGTATTTCGTCTGCGCAATTGTTCAATCCCACGTTTCAAACCTCAGCAACGCCTATCGATACACTCTACTACGGACTCGCTGTTTTATTCTTTTTGCTAGTAAATGGTCATCATATGTTTTTGACAGGACTGGTGCAGAGTTATGACGTCGCACCGATCTACAGCTGGTCTTTAGATGGAAAGTCTTTTGCTCAAATCAGTCTGATTGGCAAAGACGTGATCGTTTTGGGGTTTCAGCTAGCTTCTCCAGTATTGGTCTCAATCTTGCTCATTAACATTTCATTAGCAATTGTTGGTCGAGCTGTACCTCAGATTAACGTCTTGGTTACGAGCATGCCGATCAACGCGCTGGCGGGGATTGTTGTGCTGATTGTATCGATGCCGTTTTTGGTTGACCAAATGGGAGTCAGTTTGGGGATTTTTGTCGATCAGTTTTTTAGTTTTTTGAAAACCGTATAAGGAAATATGGCAGATTATAGCGAACAGGAAAGAACCGAAGAGGCCACGCAACAGCGACGCGATGATTTTCGCCGTCGAGGCCAAATAGCGCAAACACGCGAACTGGCACCGGTACTTTCACTTTTGGGTTTCGCCATGGCATTTGCCCTCCTCGGATCCTTTTTCCTTCAACAGGTCATGTTTTCCTACACCTCCGTCTACGACTACATCACCCCAGGCGAAATGAGCAAAGATTCCTTTTCAGCGATGCTTACTCAGCTTGGCATTTCGACGTTTTTTGTTTTGGGTCCAATTTTTTTACTATGTTTTATTTTCGCAATTGCCGCGAGCGTTCTCCAAGTTGGTTTTCTTGTAAGTGAGGACGCGATCTCGCCGAATTTCGAAAAAATCAATCCTCTCGAAGGTCTTAAGCGTCTGTTCTCCTGGCGCTCGCTTATCGAAGGTGCAAAATCGCTTCTTAAGCTCGCAGTGATTGCCTACGCAGCCTACCATGTGCTCAGAGGTACTATTGATGTAATTCCGAAACTGGTTTATCTCGCTCCCGGAGAGATTCTCGCTTTTTCTGGGCAGAAGATTTTCGATATCATGATTGGTGTGGGATTCATCCTTACACTTATTGCAGTGTCTGATTATTTTATTCAGCGCTACCAGCTGGAAGAGCAAATGAAAATGACAAAACAAGAGATCCGCGACGAGATGAAAACCCGAGAAGGGGACCCGCTGATCAAGGCGCGTATTCGTAAAATACAAAAAGAGGTCGCTCAGCGCCGAATGATGTCCGATGTGCCAAAAGCAGATGTCATCATTACAAACCCAACCCACATCGCCATCGCGCTTAAATACGCTCCGGATAAGTTTGCAGCCCCTATCATGTTAGCAAAAGGCCAAGACTACGTGGCCACGCGAATTCGCGAAATGGCCTTGGAGCATGGTATCCCAATTGTCGAAAATAAACCGTTAGCGCGAACAATGTTTAAAACGGTGGAAGTGGGACAAGTGATTCCGCGAGAACTGTTTGCCGCGGTTGCAGAAATTTTAGCTTACGTTTTTCGCATGAAAAGAAAGAAGATGTTAAGATAATATGGAACAGATTATTGCCTTTCTAAATCGTTTTGAAAAATACACCAAAAACATGGATCTTTTGGTGGCGCTCTCGTTGATTGGCATCTTGGTTGTCATGATGATTCCACTTCCTTCGTTGTTGTTGGATATGGCTTTAACAATATCCATCACGTTTAGTCTTTTAATTCTCTTAGTGGCTCTTTATACAAACCAAATTCTTGATTTTAGCGTTTTTCCTTCACTCCTTCTAATTTCGACGCTTTTTCGATTGGCCCTTAACGTTGCCTCAACGCGACTGATTTTGACAGAAGGACACAATGGTCATGCGGCCGCGGGTCAAGTGATCCATGCCTTTGCAAGCATTGTGGTTGGTAACAACTATGCCATCGGGCTTGTGGTCTTTATCATTCTCGTTGTGATTAACTTTGTAGTTATCACCAAAGGTTCGGGTCGAATTGCAGAAGTTGCAGCACGATTTACATTAGATGCGTTACCAGGAAAGCAGATGTCCATCGATGCCGACCTGAACGCAGGCTTGATCAACGAAGAACAAGCACGTACTCGTCGTAAAAAAATTGAGGCGGAAGCTGATTTTTATGGAGCCATGGATGGTGCCTCCAAATTCGTGCGTGGTGATGCCATAGCTGGAATTTTTATTATGTTGATCAACGTGATCGGCGGTTTGGCAATCGGCGTTTTGCAAAAAGGTTTAGATCTAGCAACAGCTGCCGACTTTTATACACAGCTTACAATCGGTGATGGTTTAGTGAGCCAGTTGCCAGCACTTATCATTTCAACAGCAGCTGGTACAGTAGTTACAAAAAACAGTTCCAAGTCGAGCATTGGCCAAGATATTGCCTCGCAGTTATTTTTTAACCCCCGCGCGGTCATGGCAGCTGCTGGAATCGTGGGTTCCATGGGTTTAATTCCGGGACTTCCAACTGTGCCGTTTTTAACTGTCGCTGTTCTATTAGGCGGCATTGGATACGTGATTCAAACAAACAACCAAAATAAAGACAAAAACGAAAATCAGAAACGCATTGACGAATTGCAAAGGCCCAAGGCAGAGAGCATCGAAAATCTTTTGCCGCTGGATCTTGTTGAAGTGGAAGTTGGCTACGGTCTGATCAATGTTGTTGAGTCCCACGAAAGCGGCGATTTACTCGAGCGCATTGTAAGCATTCGCAAGCAGTTCGCCATGGATTTGGGAGTCATTATTCCTCCTGTGCACATTCGTGATAATCTACAATTAAAGCCTGGTGAGTATCGAATTTTAATCAAAGGCAACAAAGTTGCCCAAGGCGACCTCAAGGCCGAGTGCTTTTTGGCCATGGATCCAGGTGGAGTGAGCAAAAAAATGGAAGGTGCAAAAACCAAGGAGCCGGCCTTTGGATTGGATGCTCTGTGGATTACGAAGTCGCAAAAAGAAGAAGCCGAGCTTTGTGGCTACACTGTTGTGGATTTACCAACTGTAATGGCAACTCATATCACCGAAATTCTTCGCTCTCATGCCTACGAGTTATTTGGTCGACAAGAGGCCAGCAGCCTTATCGACAATTTCAAAAAAGCATATCCCAAGGTTGTTGAAGATCTTATTCCCGATCTGCTTCCTTTGGGCAGTGTTGTACGTATCCTTCAGGGCCTACTCAAGGAACAGATTTCGATTCGCGATATGCTAACCATCTTTGAAGCACTCGCAGATGAGGCCTCGCGCACTAAAGATGTGGAGCAGCTAACGGAGTCTGTGCGTAAACGCCTTGCTCGAGGCATTACCGCAAAATACATGGATGACGGCGGAATGATTCAAGTGATGACACTGAGTTCAAATATCGAAGAAGAAATCATATCTTCGCTGATTCAGACGGAACAGGGCATTCAATTGGCCATGGATGCTCAGCGTATGCAAAAAATCGTATTACAAATTGCCGACATGATCGAAGAACATCCGGAAGTGGCAAGCCAGCCCATTCTTCTGACAAGTCCTACCGTGCGCCGTCACGTTTTTAGAATCACGCATAAATTTATACCGCAGTTGGTTGTCCTTTCTCATGGAGAAATTTCGACTCAAGCAAAAGTGTCTTCAGTAGGGGTCGTGGAGGTTCCATATGCAGGTTAGAAAGTACGAAGCCACAACAATTAAAGAGGCTGTCGACATGGTCAAAAAAGACTTAGGCCCCGACGCCATCATCCTATCGACGAAGGAAACTCAAAAACACATGGGGGCTAATTCGCCGCGCAAAGTTTTAATCACAGCGGCCGTTGCTGAAGATACTCTCAACCGTAAAAGAACTGTGGAACAAAATCTTTCGCAAAAAGATTTAACCCGCTTATCGCAAAAATCAGCCCGCGTGCAACGCCAGTTTATCAATCAGGCCTATTCTCATCTCAACGAAAAAATCACCGAAAAGCGGCGAGTGCTCGAGGCGCGTAACTACGCTTCTATCCCTGAAGAGGATTTCGAACAAGATTCGTCTTATGAGGTGATAAAGCCAAAGATGAAGAATACGTTTCTGCAGTCGAAGCCAAAACAAGTGCAAACGACAGCAGTGCCGGCTCCAGCTACAAAATTCGATGTGAGCAAGATCAATGAACTCAAAGACGAAATCAAACGTTTACAAGGAATGCTGCAAAATATCGGCTCTCAGCCAAAGACGGCTGCTGCTGCCACACTGGCGTTGTACCCTGGGGCGCGCCATGGAATTTCACAAGATACCAGCGCCATGTTCGAAAGACTGGTTGGCGAAGGTATCGAAGAAAAGCTTGTTGTTGAACTTATGAAAAATGCCCACCTTCAATTAAAAGACAACGTCAAAAAGAAAGGGCTTTTAGAAGCCTGGGTAGCCAAATGGATGTACTCGACCGTGGATATCGTAAAAGAAAAACTTCAGTCCCGGTACCATGTTTTTGTAGGCCCCCGAGGAGTGGGAAAAACATCGACCCTTGTTAAAATGGCAAGTCATCTGGTTTTAAAAGAGAAAAAACGAATTGGAATTATTTCCGCAGACAATAACAAAGTTGGCGCCGTTGAACAGCTACGCATTTACAGCCAAATTTTAAATGTGCCGTTTGCCATTTGGAAAAAAGGCGAAGATATCAATCAGTACCTGCGCTATATGGAAAAAGTGGATTATGTGCTCATCGATACTGAGGGGCAGTCCCTTGTGCAAATGAACGAGATCGATCATCTCAAAGCGCACATCCCCTATGATCTTGGAAACATTCGCATCCATTTAGTGCTTTCGGCTATGATGAAAGAGGAAGAGATGTTTTCCTATGCACGGCGTTTTCGCTCCGTGCAATTCCACGATTTCATTATGACCAACATCGACCAATTACGAAAGCACGGAGTTCTGGTTAATTTACAAAAACAAATTGCAGCACCGTACTTTGCGTTTGGTTTGGGCCCTATGATTCCAGAAGATTTCGAATGGTCCTCGCGTGAACGCGTCTTAGATTGCATTTTCAAACTGTCAAAAACAAAGGGTGATACATGAAACAAAAATCAATTCGCACGATCAGCGTGACATCGGGTAAAGGTGGAGTCGGAAAAACCACAATCACGGTGAACCTTGCTAACTGTTTGGCCGCCATGGGTAAAAAAGTTCTGATTCTCGATGGTGATATGAGTTTGGCCAACGTCGACATCTTTTTAAAAAGTACGACGAAAGCTTCGGTGAGTGATTTTTTAAAGGGCGACATCCCTATGTCCGAAGTTATCGTTAAACAGTCGCGAAATATTCATATCCTGCCAGGGGCGAGTGGTATTTTCGAAATGACTCAGTTGGATGCTTTTCAAAAGCAGATGCTTCTCGATGGGGTCAGTCAGCTCGAGGAGGATTACGACTACTTGCTGATCGATACGGCATCAGGCATTTCGGATGATGTGTTGTACCTCAGCAGTGCTGCGCAAGATGTATTTGTTGTTGTTCAGCCGGATCCCTCAAGCCTGACAGATTCTTATGCGCTCATTAAATTATTAAATCAGAGATACCGCACAAAGAATATTACGGTGGTTAGCAACCTTGTTAACAACGAGCAAGAGGGTTTGCATCTTTACAATCGCATTAATTCTGTGGCCGCAAAATTTTTGAATATGTCATTGCACTATGGTGGCTTTATTCCCTTTGATCTCAAAATGAGACAGGCCACGCATCAGCAGGAGCTTATTACGACGATGGCGCCCACATCTTCGTCGAGTCTATGTCTGAAGCAAATAGCGAGTACAATTGAGAAATCTTCGAGCACTCGAGAGTTTCAGGGTGGGATGCAGTTTTTTTGGAATCAGGTATTGGATATTGCTTAGTCGAGTCTAACTTTTAAAAAGCAATAAACTTGTTAGAATAAGAGGGTGTCCTTAAACACGCTCGAAGGAAACATCAAAGGTGACTATGGCCAATCCGTTGTTAAAAAAGTACAAAGAAGAAGGCAACAAAATTTCACCCAAGGAAAAAGATAAACTGATCGTTGAATACGCTCCGTTGATCAAATTTGTGGCGCAGAAAATTGCTGCCCGGTTGCCTTCGAACATTGAATTGGATGATTTGATTTCCAGTGGTGTTATTGGATTGATGGATGCCATCGATAAATACGATCCAACTCGCGATAACAAATTTAAAACCTATGCTGAGTTTCGTATTCGCGGTGCTATTTTAGACGAATTGCGAGCGCAAGACTGGGTGCCCCGCTCGGTACGTGATAAAGCAAAAATGCTCGACCGTGCGGTGATGGAGTTAGAAATTTCGCTAGGACGTGCGCCAAAAGATGAAGAGATCGCAGCCCAACTAAAAATTAGCGTGGAAGATCTGCATGAGCTGGTCAACGAAGTTCGCCCGGTAAGCGTGGTCTCCATTGACGAAGCGCCAACGTTTAGTAGCGTGGATAAAAAATCCATTTTGCACATACTTGATGGTTGTAAGTTTAACAACCCGCAAAACCAACTCGATGTTAAATTTTTAAAGGATATAATTACGAAGGCCATTGAGGAATTGCCCGAACGGCAAAGACTTGTGCTTTCGCTTTATTACTACGAGGATCTTAACCTCAAAGAAATTGGCAGAGTATTACGAGTAACGGAGAGCCGAGTCTCCCAGCTTCACGCACAGGCCATCGTTCGCCTACGCGCTAAGTTAAATCAAGCATTTCAAAACCGTGACTTGGAGGCTTCGTAATGGCAAGACTGAGAGACTTTGTTCCTGGAGGCTCCCCGGTGATTCGATTTTTTGTTGGATTTACGCTTGCTGCAAGTATCGTTGGTTACCTTGTGTCGATGTACATCGAGGTGGATCCAATTGTAGCAGCTGAATACTTGGGCTACATGCTGGGTTTGAGCGTCAGTTTGATGTTTATGAAATTTGGTTTTGTCAGTTTTCGGTTTTGGTCCACAGATAATGATTTTAAGACCCATCTCGTCAGCCAGTGGGATCGTTCCTTTGGTATTTCGGGTTGGTTGTTGGTTTGCATTGGACTGATCAGCGCACTCACTGGGGCGCCGGAGCAAATGGCTGCTAATGCAAGTCTTGCACTTTATGGATTGTTTTATTCGTACATTTTAAAAGGCTTCGTGCTTACAGCGCTGTACCCGAATCCCGACGACGATATGTACTACGTCGAAACAAATCACACGCGCCACCGCAAACTCGAAAACGCAACCGAAATGGTCATCCACTAAAAGGCAACCTTACTCCCCACCGCAATCCGATCTACTTCCCGTCATCCAGAGCGGAGCGAAGGATCTCGCTATACCGCATGGATTAGCGGTACCATTTCAAATCGTTCCGCGGCACAGATCAAGACGAGATCCTTCGCTTCGCTCAGGATGACGATGAAGGAGTCAGGATAACGGGACGACGATAGAGGAATTGAGACCCGATCAGATTTTACTCGGCGTCAGGTACGAGCATTTCGTCTTTGATTTTTTTCATCACGCGAGCTTCCATTTGTCGAACAGCTTCGCGGGTGACGCCCCACTCGGTACCGATGTCTTGCAGAGTGACTGGGTCATCGGCAAGCAATCGTTTTTCTAAAATATAGAGCTCTTTTTCGTTCAGCTTGGGTCGCAGTCCACCAATTTTTTGTTCGAGTATACGAATGTTTTCTTTACGAGCCATTTGATCGTCGATGGGTTCATCGTTTGTGGCTTCCAAATCTAGGCGCACTCCTGAGCCTTCGTCCGAAATCGGAGCGTCCAAACTAATATCTCGCCCTGACATGCGCTCTTCCATCATGCGAATTTCGTCTTCAGGAATACCTAACTTTGTACTCAATAACTTTACCGTAGGTTCTTGCCCCAAAAGATCCAAATGGTCTTTGGCCTTTCGAAGATGGTAAAAAAGCTTCCTTTGATTTTGCGTGGTTCCGATGCGAACCATTGAGTGCTGTCGCATCAGATATTCTTGAATGTAACCGCGAATCCACCAAACAGCATAACTTATGAGCCGCACGCCCTTGTAAGGATTAAACTCCTTCACTGCATGCATAAGCCCCACATTGCCCTCTTGGACAATATCGATCAGCTTGTTTCCGAATTTTGAATACTCAGCTGCAATCTTCACAACGAAGCGTAAATTAGATGTCACTAATATTTCGGCATCTTTTGGATTGCGATCCTTAAAGTACCGGAGAGCGATAATTCCCTCTTGTTCGCGGGTCAGCAAAGGATACTTATTTACGTTGGCTAAATAGGCCGATAGCGTGTCGCCAACGGGAGTGAGTGCAGCTGATGAGTTTTTATAGGATGTCGACGTGGGCTCAACAATTTCAGCGTCCACCGATACGGCTTGCTTTTTTGATTTCTGAGGGGTGGTGGTCAAAGCTGTTGGCGCTGTCGTTGGTTTTTTGTTCAAATTGGTTAATTTTTTAGGCAATGTTTTAGAAGTGGGCTTTGACGATTCTTTAGCCGCTGTTGTGGACGCATTTTTTTTGGAAGCCATCACTGATGACTTCGGCGACACTATTTTTTTGTGTGATGTTTTTTGAGTCGTTTTTGCAGCTGTCTTTTTAACTAACTTTTTTTTTGCCATGACCAGGTCGCGTCCTTACCCGAGCAACGACGATAATTTTTTCTCTATGGTCGATTTTATCTGTCCCTTGAAAGCGGAAAGCAAAAAGGGTACTTCAATCTCGATAGAAACCACTGACTGTTCCCCCTGCGGGTTCACTTTGATATCTGCCGCAAATTTACTGCCCTTTGCGGCGCCAGAGAGTTGGCTGTCGTCAAAAGTGCAGTTCATATCAGCATCGAATTTACGGATTTCGCTATTTTCGCCAAAAACTGTTTTGATTTTTGCGAAAGTGTCTTGAGCAGTGAATTTGGAATTTACGTCGAGGTTTACTTTTGCCATGGGCGAGAAAGTAGTCTCTGAGAGAGGCTCAGGCAAGCCGAAAAAAAATCAACCCACCAAATAGCTAGGACAGGCTGTGGCCCTAGGATGGGGCGTGTCAACAGCCGCAAAAACCAACAGGTTTGTTTACTCTCCCGGTCTCAACCGTTAAGATCCACGATCTCAAAAATAGGGGAGCCCATGGAATTTTTAAAAACAAAGAAGCGAACTCACTACTGCGGCCAGCTGCGCGATTCACACGCAGGAAACAAGGTCGTTTTGATGGGTTGGGTGGATTCACGTAGAGATCATGGCGGCCTTATCTTTGTTGATTTGCGCGATCGCGACGGAATTGTTCAAGTGGTCTTAGATCCCCAAAATTCGAGCATGGCGTCGTCAAAAGACGTGCGCGGCGAGTTTGTTATCGCAATTTCTGGTGAAGTTCGCCTGCGTCCTGACGGGATGAAGAATGCTAAACTCAACACCGGTGCCGTTGAAGTTGTGGCAGGGGACTGCCAAATCCTGTCGAAAGCCCAACCGCTGCCATTTCACCTTAATGATCCCGCAGTTTCTGAAGCTGTTCGTTTAAAGTATCGTTATTTGGATTTACGTTCGCAAAGCTTGCAGAATTCTATACGCACTCGGCACGAAGTGGTAAAAAAAGTACGCGATTCTCTCTGTGGTCAGGGTTTTTACGAAGTCGAAACTCCCATCCTCTACAAGAGCACTCCTGAGGGAGCCCGTGATTACCTTGTTCCTTCACGGGTCAATCAGGGAACTTTTTTTGCGCTTCCGCAAAGCCCTCAAACTTTAAAACAGCTTTTAATGATCAGCGGCTTTGATCGTTACTTCCAAATTGCACGCTGTTTTCGCGACGAAGACCTGCGCGCCGATCGCCAGCCAGAATTTAGCCAAATCGATATTGAGATGAGTTTTGTCGACGAAGACGACGTCCGCCGCGTGAACGAAGCCTTGCTTCGCGAAATCTGGAAGGAGTTCCGTGGGCGCGATGTGGCCCAAATTCCAACGTACACCTATCAAGATGTGATGAACCGCTTTGGTTCCGATAAGCCTGATCTTCGGAATCCCATCGAGATTAAAGATTGTGGCGACCTTGTAAAATCAGTTCCGTTCAAGGTGTTCTCAGAAACCCTCGAGCGGGGCGGAACGGTACGCGGTATCGGCGTGCCGACAAAAGACGAAGTCTCGCGTTCGATGATCGACAAGTGGACTCAGCTATCAAAAGACAACCATGCGCGCGGTTTGGTGTGGATTAAAAAAGATGCCGAGGGCTATCAGTCGCCTGCCAATAAATTTTTAGATCAAACAGTGCTAGAAAGTTTGTACAAAAAACTTTGCCCCGAGGGGCACGGCGTAGCATTGATCGTTGCGGATGATTTTAAAAACGCAGTGTCGGCACTTGGTGCCCTTCGCAATGCTGTCGGCACGCAATTCAATTTGATCGACACCACTGTGGATAAGTTCTGTTGGATTGTGGATTTCCCACTATTTGATTACGACGCCCAGGAAAAACGTTGGGTGGCCTGCCACCATCCATTCACGATGCCAAAGGACGAGCACGTTCATTATCTACAAAACGGAGATAACGAAGGCCTAGGTAAAGCACTAGCAAAAGCCTATGATCTTGTTTGTAACGGCTATGAGATTGCCGGTGGAAGCATTCGCATTCACAACTCCGAAGTGCAAAGTATGATGTTTAAAGCCTTGGGACTTTCGCCAGAAGATGCAAAAACCAAGTTCGGTTACTTTATCGAAGCTCTTAGCTACGGAACACCTCCGCATGGTGGAATCGCATGGGGTGTGGACCGCTTGATTATGATTCTTTGTAACACCGATGCGATTCGCGATGTTATTGCATTCCCAAAAACATCAAAAGCGCAGTGCTTAATGTCGGAATCACCAAGCACGGTGGACCGCCATCAGCTTTTGGAGCTCGGTATCCGTCTCAACACCAAAGAGAACAAAGACGCCTAGAGCAATTGTTAAATGACAACTGGCACGGAAATTGGATTCCTCATCCATAATATATTTCTAATACACGAGGAAGTTCCGTATGTACGTTATCCAGGTCATATTTACACAGTTGTTTCGCATTTTAGCACCATTTCTTGTCGGCGCCAGTTTTTTGATAACCGCCCATGATGCTTTTGCCCAGATTGAAGAGGGGCCATCAGAGTCTGAACGAAACTTTCTTAAAGCCCAGCAGGATATGCTTCAGTGGTCATCGACAGATCAAGTGGCTGGTTACGAAGATGCCAAAACAAAAGCAGCCGCGAGTGGTCAAACGCTTCTTGTTCTCATTTCCGCAACATGGTGTGGATACTGTCCGTCGTTGATTGCAGAAATGCGATCGACTTTGGCAGCAAACTCATCGTTATCCACTCGCTATTCGCTACATCCTGTCGTCATACAGACCAGTGAGACTATTGACAATAAACTCTATGCACATGATAGCGTTAGCGGCATGCGCGTGGCTCACGCGCTTTTTGAGCCGTTCGCTGATGGAAGCAACCTCACTTTTAACCAAGCCGTCGCTGTCAGGAAATCCGGTGCCAGGTCCTGTTTAATCCGGCACAAAGAACACTGTCGAGTATATCCTGCACGATAAGATTGAACCGGATTAAACAGGACCTGGCACCGGATTTTCCGGATTTTCAGTCGATAGTCCAGGCCTCTCATTTATTCAGTAAATTCCGCCGATAGTGTGAATATATAAGGAGTTTATTTTTGGGAGCAATGAAGAGCTTTCCGCAAATTTTAGTCGATGCCTCTGTACTTAATCCACAACAATTAAGTCAGGTACAGGTACGTCTCCCGCAATTCGCCAATCGAATTTCGAGCACGGTTGTCAGCATGGGTTTTACCGACGGTCACACCATTGCTCGGTTGATTGCCGAAAATTACAGTCTGCCATTAGTGGATGTCGCGTCGGTCGATATAAATATTAAGCTGACACAATTCGTAAAACGCGCCTTCTGCGAAAAGTTTTTAGTCATCCCTCTAATTAAAACTGATAAAGGCATCACCATGGCTTTTTCGGATCCAAATTCTTTGCATTTCAAAGCCAATATGGAATCCATTTTGGGATGTAGAATCGATCTCGTCGTGGCTCGGGAAGACGAAATTCAAGCAGCCATCGAAAAATACTATGAACCCATTCAGCAGGTTACAAAATCCCATATCGAAGCCCCCCAGCAGAATACGCGCTCGTCAATTCAGCAGAATCCCACCCGCAGCATAACTCTGCAAGGCAACGAAAACTCCGTGCAGTTTATCGACAAGGTGATTGGCGAAGCGATTGCACAAAAGGCTTCGGACATTCACCTTGAGCAGTTTGAAGCACGTTTTCGCGTGCGCTTTCGAATCGATGGACAAATGGTAGAGATGCTCAACATACCTGGTTTGAATGCCACCGAGGTGGTAAGTCGAATCAAGGTGATGTCGCAGATGGATGTTTCAGAAAAACGACATCCGCAGGATGGACGGCTCAAATTTAAGTATCGTGAAGAATTCTACGACATGCGTGTAAGCGTAATGCCCACGCTGTTTGGCGAAAAAATCGTTATTCGTATTATCGACAGAAAAAATCTCAATCAAAATTTAAATATGTTGGGCATGAATCCCATTCAAATCAAAATTTTCAAAAAGTCTTTGGCTAAATCCCAAGGTATGATCCTTGTTACCGGCCCCACGGGAAGCGGAAAAACAACAACCTTATATTCGGGGCTACTTGAGCTCAATGCCATCGCTAAAAATATCTCTACGGCCGAAGACCCAGTGGAATTTAATTTGGACGGTATCAATCAAGTGCAAGTGAATAGCGAAATTGGATTCACGTTTGCCGAAGCTTTGCGAGCTTTTTTACGTCAAGATCCTGATGTAATCATGGTCGGTGAGATTCGCGATTTAGAAACAGCAACAATATCCTACAAAGCCGCTTCAACTGGTCATTTGGTACTAAGCACCCTTCATACAAACGATGCAATCTCAGCTGTTAGTCGTTTAATAGATATGGGCGTGCCAAAATTTTTGGTGGCAGAGACAACGTCCCTTGTGGTTGCACAGAGACTAGTTAAAAAATTGTGCGTGCAATGTCGGGTCGCTAAAACGCCGTCTCCACAGTATCTCCTGGATTTGGGAGTGTCGGAAGCCGACTTGGAGCTTTACGAAAAGGTGTACGAAGAGCGTGGCTGCCAAGCTTGCAACCATACAGGCTACAAAGGGCGAGTTGCGATCCATGAACTTTTAGAGATGACCAACGAAATTCGCGAAGCCATTAATAAAAGTGCAACCACTCACGATATCAAGGTGCGCGCTGTAGAAACTGGATTTCTAACTTTGCGTATGCAAGCTTTAGCAAAGCTGCGCGACGGCGTAATTTCTCTGCAAGAGGTTGTTAACTCGACCTTGTCTGATAAAGATTCCTAAAACTCTCCAAAGGTCTTGTTCATTTTGAGACAGTTCTGCCGATAAGAAGATTGAACGGCAAGAGGCTGTTCAAGGAGGCTCCATGGATAAGGTAGCAGGACTTCAATACAACGTACCGGTCCCATCAACAATGTCACCATTTTCTGCGCAAGAGCGCGGCCCAATGATTAGGGGACATCATTCATCCATTAGCAAGGCTGTCGATGCCCATCGCGAAATGGTCGAACAACGATCAACTCGAAACGCCAACCGCAGAGATTCAACAGGATTCTCCCAGCTCAATAACGACGATCTCGTCGTTGCACAACAGGTGAGCGGTGATGGTATGGCTCCATCGGAAGGCGAAGAATACTCTAGCTACGAAAACTCACTCATCGAACTTCCATCAACTCAAGCAAAAATGGCAAGCATTCAATCGTTTCAATCTTCGGAGCCCGATCGCCCGGTGGTTGGCGAGCCCGTTCCAAAAGGAAGCTATCTCGACGTCGAGGCCTGAGACGAGTTTTCGTCAAAAACTTTTTCAACTGTAAAACCAAACTCCTCAAGCGAGGTGATTTTAAAAACTCCTTGCAGTCGCCAGGAGTTTTTTTGTTTTTGCGTGACCACAATGTAATCCACCGTAAGTTGTATCAAACGCCGAATAGCACTCAGACTCCATTGCGGAGCCCCAATTTGCACAAGCATTTCTAGCCTTAAAAGTGCTTCATTGGCGGAACCTGCATGCAAACTTGTCATAGAGCCTGCGTGGCCTGTTGAAAGCGCCATCAATAAATCCTTGGCTTCGCCAGAGCGCACTTCACCCACAATAAGCCGATCCGGTCGCATTCTGAGTGATTGTCGGAGAAGATCCGACTGCGTGAGCTCCCGTAAATTTCCCTGGTAGTCTTTGCGGGTTAAAAGCTTACTGCTAAAGGGGTTTGCGCACAGCAGTTCAGGAGTGTCCTCAATAAACACACAGCGATCAGTGCGAGCCTCTGCAACCAGCGAGTTGAGCAGTGTGGTCTTACCACTTCCTGTGCTGCCCACAACGATCATATTTTTTTTCTTGCGAACCATGGCTTTTAAAAACTCCATGGATTTGAAATCACACCAGCCTCGCGCCTGAAGATCGTCAAGGCAGATGGGGTCCTGTCGAAGTCTGCGCAAGGTAAGGCACACATCTGGCGAAATAGGTGGCGCACAAATGTGTAAGCGAAAATGATTCCATTGGCCATCTGCGTAGGGATGCTCGTAGTTGAATTGCACCCCGGCTTCATCACACACTTGGTGAATAAAATTTTGATGATGCAGCGGGGAATCAAAAGACACATCGGCTTTTAAAAACACGCCGGCTTTTTCGAACCAGATTTCTTTGGCGTTCAGAACAAGTATTTCGGTGATGTCCAGATCTTGCCAAAACTTTTGTAAGAACTGCCCGTAGTCGGCAACGTGAATTTTTAACGGATGCTCTGTTGGCTGAGTTAAAGTGCTGCTCATCAGACTCACTGAATGACCCGTGGGGTGACAAAAAAAATGAGTTCAGATTGATTGTTCTGATAACTTTCGCTACTAAACAGCGGACTTAAAATGGGGATTTTCAAAAGCCCCGGCAAACCAGTTTTTGTATTTCGCCATTCGTCTTTGATAAGCCCAGATAAAACCATTGTTTTAGATTCTTCGAGATTCAAGTGACTCGTCACTCGATGGACAATCAGGCCCGGAACACCGCCGTCGTCTTCACGCACATCAAGAGTCGAAAACTCGCAATCAATTTGTAAATCCATTTTCCCGTGGCGATCGGCCTGCGGCTTGATTTTTAAGATAAGACCGTATTTTTTCCAAACCACATTCGATTGAAACTGATTCATGGCTTTGATGGGAAACTCTCCACCTGAGTGAAACGTGGCCTCCTCCCCGGATTGCGAAATTAGAGTCGGTTTGGCAAGCACGCGCCCTTTGCCAATCTCTTCGAGGTGATGGATCGTAGCGAGCAAAGAGGCCTGCGGATTGGCAAAAGGCAGAGCCTGAAAAGTAGTCGAAGTAGGCCATTGGATCCCAAAGCGTGTCATCTCGCTTCGCTGCACCTCCGCGGCAACGATCGCCACTTCGATCATCGGTATGGATTTGATAGCAAGCGGGGAATCCTCGATTTTAATTCCATAGGAATTCAAAATTCTTTGATAATTTTTAAGTTCCTCAGCGGTTGTTTTACCTAAAGTTAAAGCCCAGGAAGGCTCAGTTGCGAAGTAAGAAAACGACAAGTTGTTTTTCTCAAGCAAAGCTTTCAGCCGCTGATCGATTTGTTTTTGAATATCGGAATCAATCTTAGCTTTTATGATGAATTCATCGTCCTCGTTGGTGAATTGTGAGAGCCCGTTCCAATCTTCAAAGGTTAAAAATTTTCCTTTAATTTGCAATCGGTGATTATCGATGGAGATTTCAGGTCCCCGTTTGTCAACGAGCCATGTTTTTAATCTCTGGTAGGTGCGATATGTAGGGGCACGTACAACCCAAACTTGATAGGTTTCGCGCCCTACCTTCAGCTCTACCTGGCCGATCTGTTTTCCAACAATTTTGAGGGCTTTTCCCCGCTCTGCCAGTCGAACAACATTGGTTTTGGCAATCGAGACCGTTTGATTTTTTGTAAAGAGTATTTCGGTACTGGTGCCTGGACTCAACACAAGTGTTTTTGAGAAGCTAATTTGAAAAAGTAAGTAGGTGAGTATTGCCATGCACCAGAGCAATGCAATAGAAAGAATACAAAGAAGGTGTTCAAACCGCCGGACAACTTAACCTTGTCCGGAAACCGTTTTTTTTTCGGATTTCCGCTGAGAGCCTATTTTGCGACAGAAAACCTAAGTTCGAACTTTTTATCTTTCGCTGAGATCTCAAGATCCCCACCCATAGATTGAACCAACGAATTCACGATAGCTAGCCCCAACCCAGTGCCTTGAGTGTGGTTCATGATTTTTTCGTTCTTCGTAAATGCCGAGATCAAACTTTGCGGCGCGACGAGCAAGGGCTGAGACATCGTATTGGTGATTGAGATCTGATAGTTTTTTACATCTGAAGTAAAAGAGAAAACCACATCGCTGTCGGCAGGAGCGTATTGAAAGCAGTTTGCAAAAATACGCTTAAGAATCTCCGTCCAAAAAGGCTCAGAAGTCGAGAGCGTCGGCTCTTCGGATTTTAAAACCAAATTTAGCTTCTTATTTTTATCAGCCGCGCTTTTCCAGATTTTTTTAGCCGAGGCTTCCACGTCAACAACTGTGTAGTCATTTTTTGGACTGTCCGTTTTAAGGCGAGTAATAAAGAGAATATCCTCGATCAACTTTTGCAAGCGTTTGGTGTTTTTGTCGATATGTTCTAGGTATTTTTTTTGGTCTGCATTTTTGACTTCTTCCTTGAGAAGTTCCAAAAAACTTGTAATGCCGGTGAGGGGAGTGCGCAGCTCATGGGTCACTAAAATCATAAAGTCAGTTTTCAATTTATCGAGATTTTTCAAAATCTCGTTTTGTTTTTGCAATTCAATCCGCAAAAGATACGTCTCATAGGCTTTATCGATCGTCATGAGCAGATCATTTGGTTCCCACGGTTTTGTCAGATATCGATAGATTTGCCCTTCATTGATCGCTGCGATGACGGATTCTAGGTCGGTGTAGCCGGTCAGTAACAGCCGCATTGAGTTTGGCGATAACTGAATCGATTTTTTAAGAAGCTCCACGCCCGTGATCAGCGGCATTCTCTGATCGCTAATGATTAATGCCGGCTGAAGTTTTTCGATAAGATTTAAACCCTCTTGGGGCTGCGTGGTTGTGTGGATTTGATACTTTTTTCGGAGGAGGCGCTCGATGGCTTCGTTGTTGTGAGCTTCGTCGTCGATACAAATCAAAGTTGGTAACATCGCTCAATTATAAATCTAATTTTCTATGCAGAGAACCGCTCTGCAACAAACCAGCCTCGCCCAAAGGCTAGAGGTCAAGTTTCTGGCAAAAAAAACCGAAAATACGGTTGGTGGAATAGGTCTTTTTTGGAGAAACATGAACGTTAATATGTTCGCGCTTATATTTTTCTTTCCCGCGTTGGTTTTGGGTTTTTGCCCATTTCCACAACAAAATTTTCCAACCGAGCAATTGGACGAACAACATGCAATGGGTGTTCGTGCTCGCGAATTGCAAACCGCACGCTCCAATCTCGAACGCCAATTTCCGCAAATTAACGCCGACATCTCGCGCACTCGCAATAGTGTGAGCTATTACTTAAAAGCTCCGTGGGGAGATGCGGTGATCGCGCATATGGATAACGGGTTTGACTGCTGCCATTCAACCCGGCAGTCAGCGCAAGCAACCGCCCAAAAAACGAATCGCTATCCCGCTGGATCTGACTATGTCGACGCACCGGTGACGGGCGGAGGATCGGAAGTTGTGGACCCATTGCCATACGACGAAGAACCCGCACCTGCTCCTTCTTATCCAGAGCCGTCGTATCCGGAACCAACCGGGGGCGATAATTATTCGTGCAATGGTTATTCAGGTGATTTTTGCCAATCCAACTGGGGTCGGAATGACTCGCCATCAAATGGCGGTTTGTGTTTACAAACGGGGTTTGCCGCAACGAATGCGTGGTATAGCGCCTCTTGCCGCAGCGGTGGACGAGTAAATCCAGGAATTTGTGGCGATGCACGAATTAGTAATTATCCAAACGACTATGAGCAGTGTGTGCAAATTTTAAATGAGTACTATCGACTCTCGCGGGCGAAGCGTCGAATGTCGGGCCAGATTCAAACTTACAACGATCAAATTAGAGGTCTTAATCAAGAGCGACGCGGAAATTTTGGCGCATTGGCTGGTAATTTTCTACGTGCCGCTGGACCGTTTTTACTGATGTATGCGATTTCTCAACAGTCACAATCTTCGGTGCGACAGCAGTATCAAACCCAACGGCCAAGATATGGTGGAGTAGGTTCCATGGGGCAGCCCAACTCGCTATCAGGCCGATACAGTGGCGGTTCATCGTCGCAGGCTCCAAATTTTTATGGTGCCGACTACGGACATCCTTTTCAGTCGGGTGGAATGATGGGACAAATTTTGCCCGCGATGATGTCGGGTGGATTTGGCTGTTCTGAAGGTTCGGGCTCTGGTCTGGGTTCTGTGCTTCCGCTTTTGATGGGCGGAAACCTCGGAGGAAATTTTGACGGAAATCTCGGAGTGGCTCCCTATCAGCCGGGAGGCATTAGCGGCGGCGGTTCTCGTGGTACTTCTGGAAACGACCGAGGCAACGGATGGATCGGGCCTGCACGACCGCAAACCGGCGGAAATTATCTAGGCCAAGAACGCAACGCCGTTTTTTACGATATGTTAGGCGGCGCACGTCAGAGAATTTACGACAGCAACGCAGAGTCTGAGCAAATCTCTAGAATGATGAGTGGTGGTGGCGGATCAATGCCAGGCATGGGTAACATTACAGGGAGCCTCAACTTGAATGTCGGGGCCTCATCGCAGCAAAGCCCAACTTACGCACCGGGTATGGATTCTTTTGGATTGATTCAATCGCTTCTTATGGGTGGCTCAACAGGTGCCACATTCAATCTTCAATCCGTGCCACCGGGCTTTTGATACAGCGTGGTTGTCGGGACAGCCACGGTCCGCGGCTGATCTTGATTATTCAAATGATAAGACAAGAGCAATGAGCCCACAATGGCAGTTCCTAGCCACAATCCATTTCGGCGAATCCACGTTTTTTGATGAGGCACGGTCGCTTCCGGGAGTGTCGGAAGTGGCATGGGCGTTTCAGCATTTACAATACTGGGCATAGCTGTTTGCTGCGAAGACTTAATACAATTGAGAGAATGAAACACCGAAACATTTTCGATCCATTTTAAATTTTCGTTAATTTGAAAATCACTGCATTCGCCGGTTACAAAGGGTTGAGGTTGAATTGATAAATTTTCAAGCTCAGGCAAAGCGACGAAGACAGTTTCGATTTGATATGTGTCCGACACAAACGTGTAGCGTGCTTTTCCGGCATTAGCTTCCAGCGATAGTTGCGCTAAACTCATAAACCGTCCGTTTCGTAAAAGGGCTGAGTACTTTTGCGCAAATGCGGGAAGGACGATTTTTTGTGAGGTTATTTGCCTTCGAACCGTTGCGTACTGGGCAATTAACGGAGGCGGAAAGACTGAGGCATCAGGTGTCCACTCGCTTTCATACTGCACAGCTTGGACCAGCCACTCGATCTGTCGTCCTGCATCCGGTTCGATTTGCGCCATTCGCAAAAACGAAAACAAAATGATCTGTCTTTCAGTTTCCGCCCAATCGCACGCCCATTTTTTTTCGGTGACGACGAGAAATTGTTGCTTGGCTTTATCAAGATTTCCGTCGAGGAAAAGAAGCTGGGCTCTTTTGAAATCTTCCAATAGTTGTCCTTTTTCCTCGCACCTTAAAAAATATGCCGAAATTTTCTGATAGTCTGAGTTCTGGCTATATACAGCAAACTCTTGCGGATTGGCCGACGGCGCTTTGACCAACCACGACGCCGAAACCGCGTTGAGTATTAAAAATAAATTAAGCAGCATTCTCTCTCCAATCCTCGTTTTATAAAAATCATTTCAACAATGACCACCATCGCCCAGCCTGTTGATCGTTCTAGTGGGCTTGTCCCATTGTCCTATGCAAACCCGTCATCCTGAGCGCAGCGAAGGATCTCAGAACCAGATCCTTCGCTCCGCTCAGGACGACGAAGTTGGGCCAATTCGTCCCAGCCCAATCGTCATTCTTTGCCCATCCCGTCATCCTGAGTGAAACGAAGGATCGCGCATTCCGCGGATAATTCGTGCGGCGGACAGGCCTATTCGTAAACGATGCGCGACTTTCTGGTGGTCCTTTTTTCAAATAGCGTGCCCGTTTGGAATTTTGGGTTCTGCACCGACACCGTGAAGGGTCCTTGATACTGTAAAATATGCTGCGCCAGTCGGGCTGGAACTAAAACGGCAAAATGACTTGGGTTTTTAGGCGCGCGCAAAATTTTAACCATCGAAGCGATCTTTTTTCCAGTCTCTGGTTTGGTGGGATCGACAAAAAATAAATCAACAACGCCATATGATCCCAGGAGAGAGTCCAGAGTCTCGTAATTGGTCACTTCGATAGGCACTAGAGATTGTCCTTCCGGAATCAGCAAATCCACCCCATCAGTAGACTCAGCTCGCACGGGAGCTTCTTTTTTCGAATCCCGATGAACACAGGAGTAAAGCAGAATAACAATCAAAAAGAAGGCCGAGAAAAGAATCCACTCTTTATACTTCTTGTAGATTTCTAGATAGTTCATGTCTTAGTTCCTTTGCCAACGCATGTTTGACTTTTGCAAAAGCTGGGGTTTCATTTTCTTTTCAAAAATAAGAATCATGGTTAAAAACAAAAAAAGTATCATCAAAGTCTCAATCAAAATTTGCCCTTGCCGATTTCTGCAATCCATTTGCTCTCCTTTAAAGAAGGTCGTGAGGAGCAAGATTCCTGCCAGGAAAAATTCTCTTCGTGTAAAAATGCAATCCACGAAGGAAATAGCGAACGGCCCGAAAGCTTTCCAAAAACTGTGAGAGTTTGTTGTTGCGCAAAATCACTGCGGGCGTAGTAGATGTCAGCCGAGGGATCGATTTTGGTTTTTTGCAACTGTATCAGCGCTGCAGCGGCATATCCTGTAGGAAGCAAATTTGCCTCCCACAGATTTTGTAAATTGCGAAAAGTCTGTTTTAGGCGAAATGCCGTTTGCTGGAGAGCACGAGTGGCCCTAATATCGGCCAATCTATGAACCACTACTTGCTGTTTGCGAAAACCTGCAAGTTGAATTTCAATGGCAAGCAACCGCGTTTTGATGGCCACAATTTCAACTGGGGTTTTGGCAAGGATAAGTGCTCTTTGTAAAATCTTTTTCTGAAGAACTAAGCTTTTGATGGGAGAATTCAATTGGAACAAGGTATTTGCGGCTTCGACCAGTATTTTTTGGCTTTGCAAAACACCGCTTTCGCACTGAAACAGCAGATCATTTTTAGCCGATATAAACCATGCGAGCCCCGCAGAGGCCAGCATAGCCCCGACCAAAAGTGGAAGTAGAGAAATCCCGATGACAAGCGCCGAGCCCTTTTGATCTAACGAGGGGATAGTGGAAGGTCCACTTGGTGCTCGTAGGATTTTTGACCAAACGGAAACACATCGACGTGCATGTTGATTTTGGTTGCTTTGTTTGTGAGCCATAACTCATTGATCCTATAATCGTTGCGTGAAACGAGAAGACTCATTTTCTCCTCAAGTTTCGTCTGACAAAAATGCCGTTGTCGCGAATCAATCATGCAGATTAAAGTGCGGTACGACCAAAAATCCACCCATTTTGTAAGGGCAATTTGATATGCCAGGAGCAGAAAGCCGACTACAAACAATTTAAAGGCAATGAAGCAGACGATGTTTTCAATCAACGCCTGCCCTTTTTGATCAATCATCTTCTTTTTCGCTGCCGGATGATTTTGTACCGTGGAAAAAGTCACTCATGTCTTTCTTTTTAACGTCAACCGCTTGAATTTCGGGATTTTGCAATTGCACGTTTGCTTTTCGACCTTGGAGAGCTGCTGCGGCTTTTGCAAATTGTACTTCGACGGTTTGACTTAACACGCGAATAATTCCCATCGCTGCCACTGCCATTAAGGCAACGATAATTAAATATTCAATTAAGCCCTGACCCTTTTGATTTGTAAGAAGTCTTTTTTTCATCGCTATCCTCCGCACGGAGAGCAGAATGCAAACGTACGGATCAGGTAAAAAGAGAATTACCTTACCTCGAACTGTAAAATTCGAATTCCGGAAAAATAATCCGTTGAATTCATTTAACGGATTATCCATCAAAGAAAGTTACACCGCTAGTAGCGGTAGCGCTGCTTAATGGACCCGTCGTAGCGTTGGTTGCGCGATTTGAACCTTTCGGATTCAAGATGATACTTTTGCGGATTTTTAAGATGACCACGAGTGTGGGCGCGCTCTCGCCAGCGCAAAAAGGAACTTCGATTTAGATGCTTGCGCATAAAAACAATCACGTCGTCAGGTTTAAGACCAAACTGTGATTCAATCAATTCAAACGCCGTTCGGTCCTCAAGAGCCATTTTGATAACACGAGGCACTTCTTCGGGAAGAATCAGCTTGAGGCGATCTTTTCGGCTTAAAGAAGGTCCATTCATTTTGTTTACATTAGCATAAACAAATAGGAGAGGCTAGAGCGGTAATTATTTTAGATCGGAATACGATGAAGGTACTGTTTGTGGCTTTTGAAACAGAATGATACTTCGAGAAGAAACATATGCGGCCAGCTAAAATCAACTTTAACGTCTCCAAATACACACGTGCACAACGACCAACTTTCCACCGTCGTCCTGAGCGCAGCGCTTACTACTGGACACATCTTTTAATTTCCGAGGAGCATTTCTGCTCCTGCGGCCATGTTTTTTAGTTTAGTGTAACCTCGCCAAAACGTTATCT
>JAYUQP010000013.1:0-2211 GCA_043757265.1 Bdellovibrionales bacterium
TATCCACTGGATTATCCTCTATAATAAGAATGCGAATTTTGTCGCGAGGGACGCCGAACACTTTTTTGCTTTGAATTCCCAAAATGATCCTCCGAGGTAGCCAGGACTTAGGTTATAAAAACCTTTTTTTACTCCACCTATATTTCACTGGCTCTTCGGAAAAAAAACGCGATTTTTTAACGAAATTATTAATTTTCATCAAAAACTGGCTTAAGTGGCTCTAACTGGTCTTTATAATAGGTAACGCCTTAAGCCGCTGTCCTCGGCTTAAATTGCACAAATGCGTTCTATTAAGGAACTAATGTGTGAGAAACGTCACAATTGTTAGTCTAGACCGACAAGATTCCAAGCCGAAAATAAGATATTTTTCCTTCAGAATTAAACCTATAACCAAGGAAAAAATATGAGTACAAATGGTTTTGAAACGAGTAAAAGCTCCAATGCATTTTCAAAAAAAAGTATGAAAAGCTCTCCAACTCTGGACCTAGATTCATCAAGATTCGATTCCGAGTTTGAGTCGGCCGTTCCGGTGATGTCTTCCTCCGCATCGGACACTCCAACCGAGGGCTCGACAACAAAGGCTATCGAAAAGCAAACCGCTAAGATTCCATCGATTGTTTATCTCGCCCTGGCAGCCAGCTCCATGGCAGTGTCGGCAGGACTATTTTTCACTTCGAAGAATAAAGGAACAGCAAACTTTATTGGTCAGTGGGCACCAGCTTTTTTGATGTTGGGTGTGTATAACAAAATTGTTAAGACTCAAGGATCAGACAGTCAATCTCCAGCTTAAGTTTTAAAGATTGCCAGGAAGGCGTGAAAGTGAAGCTCCGGTGAAACAAGGAGCTTCACTATTCACCATTTACCGTGCTAAGACACGTTAATCATGCATAATACTGGCCCCATCTTCCTAACTCTTATCATTGTAATCGCATTTGCCCGATTGGTTGGTTTTATCTTCCGCATGGCGGGCCAGCCTCCCGTGATGGGCGAAGTACTCGGCGGTATACTGCTTGGGCCTTCGGCTTTCGGCTTATTTTTTCCTGAGACGGCCACCTACCTTTTTCATAAAGACTCCCTTGTATTTTTAAAAAACGTCGCTGAAGTGGGCATCATGCTCTACCTTTTTGTGATGGGGTTAGAAATTGATTTACCTCGGCTGCAAAGGTCCGCTCGCTCGGCAATTTTTATCTCACAGCTCAGCATTGTTGTTCCATTCACTCTTGGAGTGTTTTTGGCTTGGCGAATCTATGCGCAGTACGCTCCACCTGGTTTTGGACTCTTAGAATTTTCTTTATTTATCGGTGTGTCGTTTTCGATCACCGCCTTTCCGGTGCTTGCGCGCATTCTAGCGGACTCTCCCCTGCACAAAACAAGGCTTGGCGATTTAGCACTCACCTGCGCAGCTGTGGACGACGTCACTGCGTGGTGTTTAGTTGCCGTGGTCACCGGCATCCTGGGAACCGGGCTGACTGGTGCATGGTTGACTCTGGCTTCCACTGTTCTCTACATCTTATTTATGATGATGATCGTATTTCGATGACGTGATGGTGATGGCGGATGACCCATCGGTACGCCAAAACCGCCTCGCGCTTCTTGCGCAGTTGGGCGGTTTGATGAATCAAGTGGCCGATATTAGTAAGTTGGTCTGAGATACTGTGCTCTACTCTGAGTGGACTGTTTAATGAGGTGTACCGATCCACACGAGCGGACGGGAAAAATGGTCGGTTGGTACTGAGAGCGGTCATTCAGAGTTGATGTGTGAAGCCGGTCCAAAGCAGGCACAATTCGACAAAGGGACGCAACATTCGATACTTGCGTTCGCATAATTTTGTATTTTCAATTTCATGCAGTATATGTACCAAAAAAGCACCGATCTGAAAAGCAGCCTATGACTGAAAGCCGCAAAGTTGTGAAAGTATTTCTTGCGTCGCCGGGTGATCTTCCTGACGAGCGTAGAGCTGCAAAAGCAGTGGTCGATGAGTTAAACACTGAGTACGCCGAAGCGTTTGGCTACCAAGTAGAACTTGTCGGGTGGGAAGATACTGTCTCAGTTTATGGGCGACCCCAAGCCACTATTAACCGTGAGCTTGAGCGCTGCGAGCTCTTCGTGGGGCTTATGTGGAAAAAATGGGGAACACCGCCTGACACCACAGGTTCATACTCATCGGGCTTTGAAGAGGAGTTTGAAACATCCCTTCATCGCCGATTGAA
>JAYUQP010000014.1:0-2206 GCA_043757265.1 Bdellovibrionales bacterium
GGCCGCAATGAGCTTAGGAATTGCTCGCCGGAGCATTGAGATCATGAGTAAATATGCTCACGAGCGCCAGGCTTTTGGAAAAAGTTTGAACCAATTTGGCCAGATTCAACGCCATATTTCTGAAAGCTATGCCGAATATCAAGCGGCGCGAGCTTATGTCTACAACACCGCTTTAAATTTAAAAATTTCGGGTTCGGGCAGCCGTTTGGACTCAGATGGAGTCAAACTGTTTGCCACCACAGCAGCTAAAAATATTGCCGATCGTGCCATTCAGGTTTTGGGTGGATATGGCTATGTGGGCGAATACGTAGTAGAACGATTATGGAGAGATGCTAAGCTTTTAGAAATCGGGGGCGGTACACTGGAAGCGCATCAGAAAAATATAACTCGCGATTTAGCAAAGTTAGGACGTTTGCCCAATTAATGCCCCAATCAAAGACGACTCCAACCAGTACATCCCAATCAAATTCGAATTCTAGTCCTATTTATTTTGATTACCACGCCACCACGCCCGCTTTGCCGGAAGTGGAACAAGCAATGCAAGCCTTCTGGCAAAAAACCTATGGCAATCCTTCGAGTACACATTTTTTTGGCCTGCGCGCAAAGCTTTCCGTAGAAAAAGCGCGCAAGTCCGTTGCACGTTTGCTCGGTGTTCCCACCGACAGTATTGTATTTACAAGTGGTGCTACAGAAAGCATACACACGGCACTAGCTGGCTGGGTCATGGCGCAATCGACAGCTCACCAATTCACGCCTCAGCAACTGACGCAAAAAATGCCGACCGCGCATTGTCACATCATCACTTCGACAATTGAACACAAAGCCACCTACGGCGCTTGCCATCTTTCACAAAAATTAGGCGCTCGCATTTCTTATGTGGAATGTGATTCCACAGGTTTTGTAAAACTCGATCAGCTGGTTAATTTGGTAGTGCCTGGCGAACCTACTTTGTTTTCGATCATCCACGGCAATAACGAAATCGGTACCATTCAACATCTCTCCGAAATTTCTTATTTGGCGCAAAAGTATTCGTTTGCGCTGCATGTGGACGCCGCGCAGAGCGTGGGAAAAACGCCAATGCCCATCGACCAGCTCTCGGTGGATTTCCTTTCAATCTCTGGCCACAAAATTTATGGACCCAAAGGAGTCGGGGCGCTTTACATTCGAAACAGCAGTAATTTTGAATCCTTGTTTTCGGGCGGTGGGCAAGAAGCAAACTTGCGTGCTGGAACCCACAATGTTCCCGGCATCGTCGGTCTGGGGCAAGCCTGCGAGTGGTTTATCGAAAATGGAGCTAAAGAAAGTGCGCGTTTGCAGCAATTGCAAAATCGCCTTCGAGAAAAATTGGCTCCGATGCAAGACTTGCTACAGGTCAATGGACCGCTACAAAACCGTTTGCCAAATAATTTTAATATCTCGCTTAAAAACCACTCGCTTGATGATCTTGAAGCCAGCTTTGAAAACATTGCTTTCAGTTCGGGGTCCGCGTGCAACTCAGGCCCTAAAGATGCAAGCCATGTTCTTAAAGCCATTGGCGTTGATTCAAAAGTCGCTGCAAATACATTGCGTATCGGTTTAGGTCTTTATTCCACCGAAACGGAGATTGATCTTTTTTGCGAAGCTCTCTCAAAATCTCTTGTAAAAGGATAAACTGATGAAAAGACTTATCGTACTTTTGTTTGCACTATTTCTCAGTTCCAATACGCTAGCCTGGGGAAAACGCGGCCACGAAACGGTCGGTAGCCTGGCTGCGCAATTACTGGCTCAAGAGCACAGTCCCGGCCGCTTTTTGATCAATCACACTTTCGACATGGGTTATTACAACAATGCGCCAGATTTGGTTTGGAAAGCAGACCCCGAAACGTATAAAAAAGAATTCTCTCAGCATTTTTTAGATCTCGAAATCTTCGAGCGTGCTTTTGAGAAACAGCGCCAAACAGCGGCTCCCGTTACCGCGGCACCGCCGGCAACGGTGGGAACAATTGTTTCCCAGTGGAACCCATCGCGATCTGAATTTTTCAAAAAGTTTCCAGAGCTCAACGAAAAAGCTGGTCGCGCTCCATGGCGCGTTCAAGAGCTCACGCTTCGCTTGGACAAAATTACTCAAGAATTGAAAAAGAAAACGCTTAGCAAAAAAGAACGTCATCAGTTTCAGGAAAAATGGTTGATGACCGCAGGTCTGATTGGCCACTACATCGCCGATCTT
>JAYUQP010000015.1:0-46063 GCA_043757265.1 Bdellovibrionales bacterium
CTAGTGAAAATACAGAAAACTATAAAATTAGCCGGATGACGCCGATAGGTGGTCAGAATCGCTGAAAACTAATCCGGACAGGTTCCCTGAAAATTTTCATTGATCTCAAGTCACATATCCTTTTGCAGCGATTCTTGTCCTTTTGCAGCGATTCTGACCGGTGATACTTCTCAAGGGAGCGACATTGTTCTAAATCTTTATCAAAAAATATCTCGACAGAACACTGGCGCTTGATTCGAAAACTTTTCTGAGGACGTAATCATGCTGGGCAAATATTCCATAATAATTTCTTGAAAAATTTTGCTAGCCACAGGCGTATTCTTTTTCAGAATGCTGAGCCACTCCTCGATTTGCGGACCTTGCCCGTATCTCGGTGCGGAAAGCCATCCATCAAAAACGACAAGGTAGTGAGTGTTCTTTTTAATTTTCTTCCACTGGCCATGCTGCAAAATATAAAGCCTTCCCTGTTTATCTTGAACACTTTGATTCATCTGCGGAGTGTATCTGCGTCCCTTGTCGACTTTGTAGTAGCTTTGCAAGCTTCTAAACAAAGCTTCGATGTCTTCACCGCTCAACCGGTAAACGGCGCTCTCATTAAGAAACGTGTACATCCAGCGAAAGGTGAGTTCGGTGATGGGTCCCTTTGGAATTGGTTCTTCGAAGCGGTAGGAGCTAGAATTAAACATTGCAATCACCGGCTCACCAGCTTCCGGAAGTCGAAGGTCTTTGACCCACGCCACCAGCGACTCAGCTAAAAGCTGGCCAAGCTCGGTTCGTCCTTTTTTGAGATGTTTTTTATGTTCCTTGATGCCGGACGTAGTTACGAGCACTCGACCCATGGAGCGCTCTACGTCTTCGACAAAACTCTTCACTTGCAGCGAGAACTCCGAAAGCTCGGGACATTCCGGCCACAAACGCGGATTTAAACTTGCAGTTCCATGCGTGAACTCGCTGTGTTTGATATCGGCGATGGCTTCCTGGGAAATTGCAACGTGGCGAAGAGGCAGATTCAAATTTCCTTGTGTGTCGAAGTCTAAGATATTGATAGATCCATGGGATCCCCCGTCCGAAATCACCGAAGCGCCATGCCTGTACGCCGTTACCACGTGATCGTCCCCCGCCATCACTAAAGGCACAGGGATCTGTGTAGTCTTGATTCGTCCCAATTCGTCGATCAGCTCAGCCATTCTTTCGTTACTGTCGTGCACTCCAAGGATTAGCTGCTCGATTCCCTCTTGTTTTAAAGCTGGCGAAAGGTTTCGCAGGGTGTTTTCGTAATTTTCAATTTTGCTGAATAATCTTTTACTTCTGCTTTTGCTCATATTAGATTTTTCGATAAGGACTTCGATGGTCATGCCGACGAAAGCTGTGGGTACCTCTAGTGTTCTCAGCTTGTAGTACGGTGTAAGTACAGAGGCTAAAATTCCTTTTGGCTTCTTAAAGTTTGCGCCTAAGACAACAACACCCCAGGTTCGAAGTTGTTCTATTTGATTCATGAACAGTTCGATGCCATCCACCGCTCCCGTCCAATCGAAGGCATCATGGTTGCCCACGTTGAAAAGCACGGTATAGCCCCGATCGCGCAAGGCCTTCAATGCGTCGAAAGAGAGCTGTCCGGAATCCCGCTGACTGTAGGGATTTAAGGACGTGTAGTCGCCGTTCACGAAGACAATAAATTCCCCCGCTGGGTGCAATCCGTAAAATTGCCGAGCAGCCTGATCGATGGCCTGAAGTTGGTAGGGAAGTGTATTCAACGTTGAGTGCGCATCCGACCATTGAACAATACGGACTTGAGCTAAAAGTGGACTGGCGAAGAGAACCACCACGAGCAAACTTAAAACCTTATACATTCAGTTTTCTCCCTCGAATTTGATACGAAGCAAACCAGCGAGCCATGCCCATGAAAATTTTTCTTTTCGACAACAGAAGGAAAATATTTAATAAGTTGGAAAGCAAAAATACTCCCTTTCTTTGTCTGTTATTCAATCGAGTGTTATGCCCATCGGATTTTATTAAGACCTGTGTGTGCCTTTGGAAAGGAAACTGGGACACAAAAAGTCCACACCCATATATATTTTTGACGCGATTTTGAATCAAATGATGAACGGGCCGAGACGACCATCGGAGACGCTTATTGCCTCTACGCAGCTAAAGCTGCTCGACGTACTTTGAAACTAACAAAATACTTTTTATTTTCCGGCGTAGATGTGGAGGATTTCGAACATCGCATCGACGGCGGCGAGGCTTGTAATGTCGGAGTGGTCATAGGGTGGAGACACTTCGACCACGTCGGCGCCGACCAAGCCTGGAAGCTTCAGGCCGCGCAAAATCTGCTGCGTTTCGTACGTGGTGAGGCCACCGATTACTGGCGTACCCGTGCCGGGCGCATACGCGGGGTCTAAGCAATCGATGTCGTAGGTTAAATAGCAGAGATCATCGCCGATCATTTTATTGATTTTTGCGCTGATGGTTTTGATATTTACCGAGCGAATATTTTCGACGGTAAAAGGTTGTAAACCTTTTTTGTTCACAAATTCCAAATCTTCGGCTGCGGCCAAGGGCCCGCGAATTCCAATTTGAAATGTTTTTTTTGGCTGTACTAGACCCTCCTCAATGGCATGGCGAAGAAAAGAGCCATGGTGATATTCACATCCCCAGGCTGCGGGGTACGTGTCTAGGTGCGCATCAAAATGCACAAGAGCTAATGGTTTTTTGTACTTCTTTTTCAGCGCGCGCAAAATCGGAAGCGTTGTGGAGTGATCTCCTCCCACCGAAATAAATCGTTTGTCTAAGCCCACAAGTTTTGCAAAATGTTTTTCGATAATTTTATAAGTTTTTGCAATGTCGATGGGGACAATGTTGCAATCTCCAATGTCAGCGACCTTCAAGCGATCCACAAAATTCATCTGTCGTTCCCAGTGATAAGCTCGGCCCAGCGAAGAGAGTTCGCGAATTCTTGAAGGCGCGAAGCGAGCTCCCGGACGGTACGACAGCGATCCATCAAACGGCACTCCAACAAGTGCAACGTCGTAATCTTGATTCATGCTCACATGGGGCAAACGGAAAAAAGTTTTGATCCCAGCAAAACGGGGCATATCACGACCAGAGATGGGCTTGTATTTCATAATTCCTCCAAGAGCATTCACCGTACCATGGCTGTTGCGGGAATGCACTGCATCCCCTCTTAGCGCAACCTAATAGTGGCGCAACCTATTATTAGTACCTTTTAAAAACACCTCGGGTAGGATAGCAAACCAACATGACAAAACAACCCACAAAATTAAAGTTGCTACAAACGTCCCTACAGATTTGGTATTTCGAGAATCGTCGGGAACTGCCCTGGCGAAAATCGAAAGATGCCTATAGGATTTGGATCTCAGAGGTCATGCTGCAACAAACTACAACGCAAGCAGTGATTCCCTATTACGAAAAATTTCTTGGGCGATTTCCGAGTGTTGAGCTGCTTGCAGAGGCGTCTGAAAAAGAAGTTGTAAAGTATTGGGCGGGGCTTGGTTATTACTCCCGTGCTCGCAATCTTCACAAGGCATCGAAACTTTTGGCGATTGGAGGATTTCCAAAAACTGCAGACTCACTGATTGCATTTCCCGGTTTTGGCCCTTACACATCACGCGCGGTGAGTAGTCTGGCGTTTGGCGAAAAAGTTGGTGTGCTTGATGGCAACGTGATTCGAATTTTATCCCGCGTCATGGGCAGCAAGTACAAATGGTGGCAAACGAAAGATCGTGCACATTTGCAGACGCTTGCCGATGCCATGGCGCAAACGGAAGATAGCTCGAGTATCAACCAAGGTATGATGGAGTTGGGTGCTACGGTTTGCACGCCGCAGTCGCCGGCGTGTTTTCTATGTCCGTGGAGTCGTCAGTGCGAAGCTCGCAAGCTAGGCCTAGTCGAAACGCTGCCACTCAAAAAACCCAAAGCACCTGGTGAAATTTTATTATGGGATATTGATTGGATCGAAAAAAAGCAAAAGATCGCCTTTGTTAAAAACGACTATGCGCCATTTTTGAAGCAGATGCCAATCCTTCCTGGACGACTACAGCGCCTCAACAAACGTCCAGAAAAGTTTGATATTAAACACTCGATCACAAAATATGAGATCTATGTGCGGATTCAGAAGACTGTCAAAAAGTCATCAAAACCTCTCAAACAGAAACCGTTTCTGTGGCTTGATCTTGCTAAAATCACTGAAGAAATTCCTTACAGCCTGATCCGAAAGATCGTTCAAGCTGCGCAGACTGAGTAAGGTTCAAGATGCGTCGACCGTTGTGGGCCACTTTAGGCCTCGGTCCGAGGTATTGCCTTTTGACTTTGGTTTGGTATGCTCGAATCACTATGAAACAAATTATTACTACCATCACAGTTTTATTGGCACTAACTACCAGCTTCGCAGCACCCATTCCTGGCGCTGGGAATAAGGTAAAACCCCAGTTGGGAGTTTATAAATCTCCTCAAGGGTTTGAAATCCAAACGGCTTCGACGAAGTGGATTCAAACAAACCCGCCGAAAAATTCGCGCTATATTGCGACGATGTTTCGGTCACCGAATCAAAAAAATAACATGCGCGCAACTCTCACCGTTCGCGTTGATCAGCTTGAAAAGCAGATGGAAATTTCTCAGTACGTAAAGCGTTGGACAAAAGAATATCCAAAATTTGGCTTCGACGTTAAGAGTTCAAAAAGATTCGCAATGAACGGCCAAAATGGGTATGTAGTTGATCTGGTAAACACTTCAAAAAAGCGCCAACTTCGTCAGGTGATCTTTATGAAGGAAAAGAAAGCCGTTCTTTTAACCTGCAGAGATCACGTGAGCTCTTTCAAAACGTCACTTAACGAATGCAATAAAATGATTAAGAGCTTTAAATGGCAAACGGCTTTCAACAGCCCAGCGAAAGCTACTAAAAAGAAATCATAAATTTTCAAACTAAAGTTTGTTTCACAGAAGGCTCCCTAAAGGAGCCTTTTTTATTTAGAAAGCATCGCTTAGAAAAGATTTCTAAGATCAAAATGAAAACGCAAGCGCGAGCGCCGCTGGCACAGTCTGCACCCAAAGAATTTTTCTATTCACAGTCAGGGCACCATAGACTCCGGCAACCATTACAGAAATTAAAAAGAAGATGCGAATTTGTAATCCAATTTCTACGGACGGATGAAGCAGGCTCCACAACAAACCAGCGGCAAGGAATCCATTGTACAAACCTTGGTTGGCGGCCAGTGTCGCCGAGGCTTTGGCTTGCGCGAGAGATTGACCAAATATTTTTAGACCAAGTGGTTTGGTCCAAAAAAACATTTCCAAAATTAAGAAATAGATATGTAAAAGGGCTACGACAACGACGAGACAAACGCCGACGCCGTTTGGATGGATCACGTTAGCGTGATCCTACGAGTTGTTTTATTTTGCTTGAAATCTTACCCCACAGCGAGCCACTTGATTTCGCAGTGGCGCTCTTGGAAGCAGGGCGACGCTCAAACGGTTTTTTTGCATTTCGGTCTGGTCGGTTTCGACTGTTCTCGAAACGTTTTTTGCCGCCAGCTTGATTGCGATCTTGGCCGCGGTCAGATCGGTTTGAACTTTCGGATCTGTTCGCACCTTTGTTCGAATCTCTGTGTCGCCCCATTTTGCGATCACGGTGAACTGCTCCATTAGACTGCTGTTGTTCGCTTTCTGGTGCGTCAGCTTCCATCGGATTTTGATCCTCGCGTGGCGCGGTGTTTGTGCGCGGAGGACCATCCCTGCGCGGTCCGTTGTCCCGACGAGGGCCACTGCTACTAGCCCCATCTCGTGGACCAGCATCTCGGCGTGGTCCATTGTTGTCGCGGCGTGTGTCGTCACGTCTTGGACGACGGCTGTCGGTAGAGTTGCGGCGCGGAGGACGCTCGGGTGGCGCGTTTTTATCAAAGCGTGGGCGATAAAAATCCTCGGCCGGTAAAGGTTTAAAGTCGGTAACGAAATCTGTATCATCTAACCACATGGTGTCTAATTTTTCTTTTAAATACTCTTCGATACGCACAAGGGATTCAACATCGCGATCCGAGACAAAACTGATGGCCATGCCCTTTGATTCCGCGCGTCCCGTGCGCCCAATACGATGCACATAGTTTTCCGCATCATCAGGAAGTTCGAAGTTGATCACAAGATCAACACCTTTAATGTCTAGCCCCCGAGCTGCAAGGTCTGTCGCGACCATAATATTGTGTTTGTTTTCTGATTTAAATCGCTCGATCACACGGTTGCGCTGAGCCTGAGTCATCAAGCTCGAAATTCCAAGGGCGGGATACCCGTTCTCGGTCAAAAACTCTGCCACGCGAGTGACTTTATTTTTAAAGTTACTAAATATAATTACTTGCTGAGGATTAAATTTTTTAAAAATGCTTAACAAATACTTGGGTTTTTCTTCTTTGCCCAAATGGATAATAAAATCCTCGATGTTTTCTGTTGTCACTTTGTCGCGACTCACATCGATTTCCACAGGATTTGAATGGGCCTCGTAAGCCATTTCGGTAACTTGAAAGTTCAAAGTCGCACTGAACATCAAAAGCTGGCGATCTTTTGGCACGCGATTCAAAATAAAAAACACGTCCTGATGAAAGCCCATGTCGAACATGCGATCGGCTTCGTCCAGAATCATGGCGCGGACTTGTTTGAAATCAACAAATCCTTCTTTGTACAAATCGATCAAACGACCTGGAGTTGCCACCAAAAACTGAAATGGTTTTTTAAGCGATGCTTTTTGTTCGTCGTAACTTACACCACCATAAAGGAAAATGGAGGTCATCCCACTGCCTGCAGTGAGCTGATTAAGATTGTCGAGAACTTGGGTCACAAGCTCCCTTGTTGGCACAAGAATCAATACAAACTCGGAGTCTTTCCAATCTGGAAAAATACGCTCTGGAAACTCTTCGTTTTTGTCTTGTGAGCGCAAAATGCGATCGATGAGCGGAATTAAAAAAGCTGCTGTTTTGCCGGTGCCAGTTTGTGCAAGACCCGCGATGTCCTGTCCCTTGAGAAGAATAGGGAAACATCGGGTTTGTATCGGCGTGCAGTTTTTATAACCCATGCCTTCGATGGCTTTGAGCAGGGTCGGATGGAAGTTAAAATCTGTGAATGTTTTGATGCTATCTGTCATATTGCTACCTTAAAAAAGTGAATCTATCATCTATTGCTTCAAAAAGTCTTCAAAAATTTCGAGCAACTCCCGGGGTTTATCAACATGCACCCAGTGCCCCGCGCCCGCGACTGTTTTCCCTTGGATGTTCGCATTGCTCAGAAGGGTTTTTTCAAAGAGCTCCTGCGGCAAATCTGCGGAGTGTTCGCCGCGGATCAAGAGTGTTTTCATGGAAAAGGATCGGTAGGTTTCCCACTGCTGAGTGGTGCGCGATTGCCAGAGGGTTTCAAGGATTCCGGGCAAGTAAAACCTCCAGCCCATTTCGCCGTTTTCGGTTTGCTCCATGTTTGCGTAGAAAAATTGCTTAAGCGTTTCGTTTTTAAATTTTTGCAAGAACGGACCGTCGAAGTACTCTCGGGCGGCTTCGCGCGATGCAAAAGGAACGGGCACATCGCGGATTTTTGCTTCCACAGATGTCATGGTGGGAACACTCGACTCTGGTCCCATATCCACCAAAATCAAACGCTTTATTTTTTTTGGGAAACGTTCGGCGAAACGGGCTGCGACACGGGCTCCCATAGAATGTCCCACGAGGATAATTTCCTGCCAATCCAATTCCGCCAAAATCTGTTCGAGATCAGAGACATAGTCGTCAACTTTATAGCCTGTGGGAGGGCGAAAGGAACGACCATGTCCCCGCTGGTCCAAAAGCAGGCATTGATATCGGTCCTCAAAGTGCCGGGCTGCCGACTTCCAATTACTTCCAAAACCCATAAGACCATGTAAGAATACAAGTTTGGGGTTGGCTTTTACACCTAGGATTTGGTAGTTAAAATTTTCGAGATATGACGCCATGAACGATCACCACCTGATGAAGAGCATTCTGTGAAACTTGAACTCGACTCCAACCTGATAGACCCCGATGCTCTCGACATCATTCAGCATCTGCAGCGAAAAAAGTTTACCACCTATTTGGTCGGCGGCTGCGTGCGCGATCTCCTGGTCGGTCTTAAACCTAAAGATTTTGATATAGTCACAATGGCATTGCCCGAGCAAGTGCAAAAAATCATTCGCCCGTCGTTCCTCATTGGCCGACGCTTTCGCTTGGTACTTGTTCGCCGTTATGGGCAACAGTTCGAAGTCTCCACGTTTCGTGCTCTGAATTACCTTAAAGAAGAAAGCCCAGAGATCGTCGACGAGAATATCTACGGCGAACCCAAAGAGGACGCTCTGCGAAGAGACTTCACCATCAACGGACTGTTTTACGATCCCACAGAAAAGCTGATTATCGATTACACCGAAGGGCTTAATGACATTAAAGCCCGTGTTGTGCGTATGATTGGCGATCCTAAAACTCGTGTGGAACAGGATCCTATTCGCATTCTCCGAGCCCTGCGGTTTGCACATAAAATAGGGTTTTCAATCGACCCTAGTTTACGACAAGCCATGTTCGAAAATGCGCATCTACTTGGCAAGGCCATTCTTCCGCGAGTGCGGGAAGAAATTTTAAAAATTCTGCGGTTGGACGATCCCGGAAAAGCGCTGCTCGAGGCTTACGACTTACAGGTTTTAAAATACATTTTGCCGTCACTTCACGAACTGCTCGATGACCCCGTCAAAGCAAAAGTGTTTTTGCTGCATTTGGATCAAGGCTTTGAATTGCTCCGCGGAGCCGCTGAGCCCGTCGCGCTTTACTCTGTCCTGATGTATTCTTTTTTAGCCGCACACAATGAGTCCTGGACGCAGTCTCTTTCTGCACGTATTGACGAAAAGCTCGACGCGTTTATGCGTCTCGAGCTAGGTATGCACCGCCTAGAATCCGAACTTTTCACTCAATCTCTCAATTTAGTAAAGCAGCTAAGTAAGCATGCAGAACCCGAAAAAATGCGCGGGCGCCACCGGGAGCACATATTAACCAATCGTTCATTTGATCTGGCTTTAAGTCTTGCTGCTGCCTACCACCACCTTGCTCTTCCTGAGGTATACCAATGGAGTCGACTTCAAAAAGAGGGTCGAGACGCGACCTAGAGTTCGGCGTTAACGCTTATCAACAAGTCGTGGTCACGACTCGACTCAGAGATCCTTCGATATTTTGAATGACACGATACTTCTTGGACGATCTCTCAAGTTAGATTATATTTATGCCGAAAATACAGAGTGTTATCTGATTTGACTGAGGAGGATTTATGAGTGGTTCGCATATGCTGATTTTGGCCGTTATTGTGGTTATCTTTGTTATGGGCCCTGCTAAGCTTCCTCAATTGGGACGCTCCTTAGGCGATGCCATTCGTGGCTTCAAAAAAGGCATGTCTGGCGAAGACGAAAACGAACTCGATGTGACTGATTCTGCAAAACAGAAACTTCACGGCGATATGAATCGCGAAGCGCAGAGTCAGAAGCACACCACAAAAGACAAAGTCTAGCTGGTGAGGCTCAAAAGGCATCATCTGCTTCGTTGCCTTCGCTACGCTCGTGCTCGACGTACTGGAAGTACGCCTCCGCGCGACCGTAGCTCGTCGCCTCACATCTGATACCTTTTGAGCCTCCCCGTGATAATTTCCCACTAAGCTTCAAAATCTTTACAACGTACACGAAAAGGTACCCCATACCTTTTCAGTTCAAAGCATGACTGCATCTGCAGAATAGTACGCCGATCTTTTTTGCGACTGCGCGCGAAAGGGTTTACCAAAAGGTATCAAGTACTTTTTCATTTTAAAGCTCTGGGGTGGAGAAACTGACCAGGTCTGGATCGATGCTTTCTAGGAGAGTTTTTAGCATTTGCTCTTCCACTTCGGGGCTTGGCCGTTGCTTTTCGTTGTCTCTTTGCAGATTTGTGATTGAGGACTGGATGCTCAAATTTGTGATGCGCCACTGACTCGCGAATTTTTTTGCAGTGAGTTCGTAACCCTGCATGTGGCGGAGATTTAAATAAAAAAGTATGGGGTCGCCAAGAACTGCGGACGCTGCGTTGGCGTGATGCATGTTCCAGCTTTTAAAGTTTTCACCAGTTGCAAAAAAGTACACCTGTGGGGTTTTCCATTCTGGCAGAAAAACCACCACGGCTTTACAGCCAAAAAGCGAAGGAATACCGGCCGAGTAGTTATGTGTAAACAACTGGCCCACATTCCGAACGGTCAAATGGGAGTACATCGGCGACTCGTGATCGCGCGAAATGGCAATCACACTTTTATTGGTTGGGTGATCTTTCGAAAAGACGTTATCGCACTGAAGTGCCTGCGCCGGGCTGACCAGTACCCAAAAAACAGACAGTTTTAAAATCTTTACATAGAGGGGTAGGCCCAGAGGGAACCTGGTCGAGAATTTTCGCATATGAAATTGATTGCAAATCGCGAACCGAAACTCTAGCGGTGCAGAAAAGGTACTTGGCACCTTATTATTTTACTTCCTTCACGAGCTCGCGGGGCGCGCGATCAGATTCGGATACATTAATAGACATAGAGTTGATCGAATGGTTTTGGTGAATTCATTATCTGGACTCTGAAATAATCTCTGGCTAGACTTAGACATTATTTTTTCAAGAGGGGGAAATGTGCGTGTAGTTTGTGGGGTTTTTCTTGTTTCGGTCGCTTTTTTATTCAATGCAAATGCTCAGGTTCTTCAAACTCAAGACAGAGCTGAATGTCCACATCTTGAAGGTGAATGGAGTTGTAATGATCAAAGTTCTAACTCCTACGAGTTAACGATCACTCAAATCTTAGATTCAGATGTCGCTAAATATGAATTCACTTCTGACGGCAGAACTTCTTACTATCAGGCCGATGGAATTCAATACCCTTACGGTGTCGATGGCACCCAAGGCACAATTCAGACGGCATGCACAACATCATCAAAAATCAATGTGTTCATACGACTCTCAAAACCCTCTTTTGCAGAGTTCAATTATACTTATACGCTTAAAGACCCAATAAACTTGAATGGTTTCGCTACGTTTTATTTTGAAGGCCAAGCACCCTTAAAAGTAAAAACAGATTGTGTGAAGATAAAATAGTAAGTCTACGAACCGCTGCTAAAGGGTATGCCAATCCGTTTCGCGACTGGGCGCGACAAAAACACCGGGCGCCCAATCAAAATCGAACACGTAAATAGGCGCAGAGCTGATAAAATTGGTTGAATTTGTTGTCCATTTAAAACGAAAATATCTGCATAAGAATTATTTCAATAGTGGAGTGTATAATGAAAACCTTATTAGCCATTTTTTCATCCGTAACCTCAGTATTGCTTGTGTCTTGTGCTCATGAATCAGTTTATAAAGTTCAATCAGCTAATTCTTTTCGGGCATGGCAAATAGGACCAACTCAAGGACAAATAATTGCAGACAAAAAGTTTGCTCCAGCTGAAATAGGTGCGGAAATGGAATGCACTGGAAATCATTCAGATGGAAGCGAATGGAAAGAAACAAAAAAAGTAAAATCCAAAATATCTAAAGCCAATTCGACTTCTAAAGAAGTCACTTATAATTTTATAGCGGATGCAGAAAAAATCGTTATACCTGATGTGCAACTTAAGTCGTGTGCGTATTTCATAAAAACGAAAGGTCCACATCCTAATGAAGATGTCGGATCTGGACGCTTTCCAGTTGCGGGAGATATAGCCGTAAATGGTATGTCTGATTTTGAACTGACTAAATTACTTAACGATCAGGCTCTAAATTTAGAAATTAACAAGAAGCTGGCCGCCTTAAAAATAGGTCATTAACCACTGGATCTCTATCCAGCGTTTGTATTAACAGGTTCCGAATTGCTGGCCAGTCACGTTTCAATACAAAGAACCATAAGTGTGAAATCTGTTGAGAATTGCGGTGACATTTTTATTTTGAAACAACATGCAATTGGTTGAATCGTTTTATTTTATTTGTTGTTCAATTCTTTGAGAGTTTTGAGATCGATGTAGTTGAGGAATTTTGAGTCGGTGGCTTCGAAGTCAATTTTTGGAGCTTTTCCTGCTCTGTAAGCTTCCATCCATCGAAGCGCGCACAGGCACCATTTGTTTCCGGGTACGAGGCCTGGAAAATTGTACTCAGGGTGTGGGGTTGATAAATCGTTGCCTTTTGATTTGGTGAAATCTAAAAACTCTTTTGAGACCGTAGCGCACACAATGTGGGTCCCTCGATCTGTGGGGCCTGTGTGGCAATAGCCGTTTCGGTAAAAGCCCGTTACCGGGGACGAGCAACAGAGTTTGAGTTCAAAGCCAAGAATATTTTTTTTGTCTAAGGACATTTGCGACCAACTTGTGAATACGAAAATTAATATAAGTAACAATTGGGCTCCTAAAAGGTACCAAGTACCTTTTCCGGTAATATACAGCAGCTGATCTCTAATGTGCGTGCGGAAAAGGTACTTGGTACCTTTTCCGAGCGTCTTGCGACCAACTTGTGAGTGCGAAAAGTAAAATAAATAGCAATTTAAACTCCTAGTTTCGCCGGCTCTTTTAAAAAGTGAGCGCGGCGTCGACGATGGCTTTGTTGTCCATGCGATGGGCGCGGTACAACTCGTCGGCTTTGTAGGCGCTGCGGCCGAAGTGTTCCGCCACTCCGAGGCTTACAAAATTTTTCACTGGCACGTTGTTTTCTAAAAGGGCCTGGCCGATGTACGATGCCATTCCTCCCACTTTGCGATGATCTTCCAACGTGATTATATTTCCGCCGGTTTTTGCAAGTGCCGTCTTGAACGTTTCAACATCGACCTTGTTCATGATGGATGGATTTAGGACGATGCTGCCCATTCCTGATTTTTTGAGTTCTTCTTGGGCTTTCAATGCATAGGTCACAAGCGATCCCGAAACCGCAATCAAGACGTTTTTAGAGGCTTGCAATTGCTCGCTGAGAATTTGCGCCTTGCCGATTTGGTATTTTAATTCAGCATTGAAAGATGGTGGAAAGGTTTCGCGACCTAAAAAGAAGATGGACGTTCGTGGAACTTGGTTTTGCGAACGTGCTTGCGCAAATTTAGCAACCGCCTGCGAAACAAGTGCGTAAGCTTCTTCGCTGCAGGTTAAACAGTACAAGTCCACATTGGGAACCGAGCCCAGCATCGAAATGTATGACAGCGCCTGGTGGGAGGCGCCATCAGCTGCATCTTGAAACCCCGTGTGCGAAAATACTCCAATCATTGGGCCTTCGGACAAGCCGCTCATGATAAACGGCAGCGCGCCCTTGGTAACTCCAAATTGCGCAAACGTATCCACCACTGGAATATAACCTTGCTTTGACAATCCAATAGCCGAGCTCACCATGTTCGACTCGGCAACACCCACATCAAACGTGTTTTGCGGAAACTTTTTTCGAAAACTTTCAACGCCAGTGGAGCCTTGAAGATCTGCCGAAACTGAAAAAACTGGATACCTGTGCTTTTCGACGGCCTCGATCAATGCTTTGGCCACGCCGTCTTGGATTTTTTCTTTTTTGGTCAGTACAGCACCGCCGCTAGCGGGTTTGTTTTCTTTTGAAATCAAAAGGTTCATCCACTCCGTAAAAGGTGCGGGAATGGTTTGGCCCTGGAAAATTTCCTGCAAGAAAGCTGGAAGCTCATCCGCTTTTTTTAATGGAAATCCATGACCACCCGAAGCGGATTGCTCGGTTTTGAGCACACCCTTCCCTTTGATCGTTTTGAACCAAAGAGCCACGGGTTTTTTTGGGGAGTTGCGAACCTGTTCATCGGCGGCTTCGATAGTTGAAAATACTTTTTGCAGATCGTGACCGTTTTCGATTTTTTGCACGTTCCAGCCAAGTGCTTCGAGCGCCGTGAACGTGGGCTGCATGGAAAAGGAATCTTGATCGATACGACCAGAAAGTTTGGTGTTGTTATCACTGATCAACAAAACAAAGGGACCAAGCCGCCCGTTTTGTGCCAAGCCTGGAATGGCGGCAAGGGCTTCGCGCGCCTCACCTTCCATGCAACCTCCATCAGAGATTGCGGCGTAGGTCACTCTGGGTTGCGACGACAGTCCTTCGGCCATGGCTAAACCTTGTGCTTGCGGAAGACCCGACCCCAAAGGTCCGTTACTGATATACACACCTTCGGGAAACAAGTGCGCTTCACCGTGACCTGTTAGAACACTCTCCACCGAGCGAAAATGGTGTAGGCTTTCGATGCTCAGTCCCGCCAAACGATAATTGGCTTTGAGTGCATAGATGCCATTTTCGCAGTGGCCAGCATCGTTTACAAAATGAAACATTCGATGCCATTCTTTTTTCGCCTCGTGCGCTTTCGAAAAGAAAAATCCAAAAACGCTGGACATAATTTCGGCAAATGCAGAGGGGCCGCCAAAGTGACTTGCGGCGCCGCCCTGGACCGCGCCCATATCCATCAATGCAATCATGGCTCGCGAGGCTGTGGGACACGGAACATTGATAGCTTTGTCTTGGCGTGTTTTTACCGGCTGCGCCCACATCAATTCGGACGTGGGATTTCCGTGAAGTTTATTTTGGACAGTTAAGGGAGTGATAGACATAATTTGCCCCTTTGAAAGTGAGAAGTTTGAGGGAGCAGTGACGGTGGAAAAATTCTAATCGTCAGCGCTTACTAAGACTTTTAAAAACTCTTCGGGCGTTTGTGAAGCCTTTATTCGTCCTTTTTCGAGAATAACGACTCGCTGAGCCAGGAGTCGCACATCTTCTGGGTCGTGCGTTACTAATAACACCGGGATTTTCCGCTCTGACGCAATTTTTTGTACAAGCAAACGAGCTTGTCTTTTGAGTTTGTAATCCAAGGCGGAGAACGGTTCATCCAGCATCAGAAGCCGCGGAGCTTTCAAAAGGGCTCTAGCCAAGGCCACCCGCTGTTTTTGGCCCCCTGAAAGCGAGTGAACCTTTTGTTCCAAAAAAGGTGAGATTTCTAAAAATTGACTCACTTCTTCGATTTCACGACTCTCCAGATTGGAATTCTTTGAAAATACGAATTGCATATTCTGCCGGGCGGTGAGGTGGGAAAACAGCGCTAAACTTTGAAATACAACCCCTATTCCCCGTTCAACGGGAGGACAATCGGCGATGTTATCTTTTCCAAACAGCCACTCGAATTTTGCGTCTTCTAAGCCAATCAGCAATCGAATCAATGTGGTTTTGCCAGCACCCGACTCTCCCCACAAAACGGTCACTCCGCTATCGGGCCATTCCAGATGGGGGATCTCGATTTTGAAATTATCGTACGTTTTACTTAAGTTTTTGATGAGCGACAAAAGCGAACCCTCCAAAAAATATAAACACAACAGAGCTGATTAAGAGCAAAAACCACGAAAGAAACAGCGCCTGATCCCAGCGATACTGCTCCACTAAGCTTTGCATTCGAAGTGCCAGGGTCAGATCGCCTTGAATAAATAAACGCGAAATTGCAAAATCGCCCATTGCCCACAACGAAGCAAGTCCCATCGAAAGAGCCAGCCACGGTAGAATAAGCGGAAAAGTAATCCATGAAAAAATCTTAAACTGGGACGCGCCCATCAGTTCAGCCATTTCGATCTGTCCATGAAGTTTTTCGATTTGCTGATATACACCAAGTTTAGCTAAAGTGGGCAAAAACAAAAAAGCGCAAATGGCTGAAAGGACCACCATGCTCCCGAGCGCTGCGCCGGCGAATTGCTGTTGCCAGAAAAACCCGATGACTACGCCGCTGGGAATTGTCCAGAGCTGAAGATATTTTCTGGTCGAAATGCGCTGATAAAAAAAGGACAATGCGCATAAAAAAATAAACACAAACCCGGCACTGAGAAATGCGAGGAGCAGTGAGCCTACAATCGCGTTTTGAAATTCCACTGGTTCGTTTTGCAGAGCTTGAAGCCCCTCAAGAAAATGCGTGCTAAGCCCAAGCAAGCATAAAACAACGGGTATAAATGCCAATACCACAAAGCTGATTCCCTTTCGACCTCTCTTTAAAAAGGAAAATTCCTCGAAATTCTCCTCGTCAAATTCTCGTTTAGGCAATAACGACAAACATAAAAAGATGAAAGCAATTTGCAGAAGGTAAAAATGCAGAGCTGTATTCCAATCGCTACGATTTAACAGACTTGTGTAAATGAGATATTCTAAACTGACGTAGCGATTGGCGCCAGACATGATGATCGGCACCGACAAACTGGTGATATAAAAAACAATTAAAAATCCAAAAACCATAAATATCTCGCGCTTGAGCAAAGGCCAGGTCAATCTCCACTGCGCAAATAGTGATTTAGGGTACAGCTCGAAAAGGACTTCGTAGGGACGAAGCTTCACATCGAGCCACCGCGATAGAAACACGACCACAAGCCCGACCTCGATAAGCATGTGCATGTTCACCACTCCCCAAAATCCGAACGGAAAATACGGCATGAGTACCAAAATGCTAATCATCACCATGAGAGTTGGAAGAAAGCTTGGGACTAAGATCAAAAACTCTAAAAAAAGAAACCAGCGTGCCGAACAACGACGCTTTAAAGCGAGCATTCCCCAGGCCGCGGGAAACGCAATGAGCAGTGTGAATATCGCACTACAAATGGCTTGTGAAAATGAAACAGCCAGGTGTCGCGATTGAACGAACAACGAAAAATCAAGATTTTGAAAATACTTGAAAACAATAAATGACGGAAACCAAAGCAGTATCAGGACAACAAAAATCGAACCCTGTTTTAAATTTTTGTGAATTAACCTCATTTCACAAGAGCCCTACAAGCCTGAGGGACCGAGCAACGAAGCAGATTTTTTGAAATGAGTTTAAAGACCGGTTTTGTTCCATTGTTTCAGTATGGATTCCTTATTATCAATGGCTTTTAAAAAAGCATTGGGTTTTATCAGCTGAATATTTCTAGAAAAATCGAAAGCAGTTCCACGGCGCACACCTTCGACAACAGGGAGCATGTAGTTTTTTTCCATTATGGTTCTCTGAGAACTCATTTTTAATAAAAACTCCACCCACAGCTGGGCGTCTTCGCAAGATATGCATGTGGAAGGGACCGCCGCATATTCAACGGTATAGATCAACGGTTCATCAAAATAGATGGGTTGGTAACTAAAATCTTTTTCGTTGAGATGATGATAAATGGGCGACGTAAAAAACGTGAAAACTAACGGAACAAGATTATTTTTAAATAAACCATAAGACGCCGACCACGACGGTGAGACCACACGAATCGAACTTTTGAGAGTTTTCAAATATTCAAAGCCCTTCTCTTCGCCCATGACGGACATGATCCAGGTTAGAAAATAAAAACCCGTGGAACTGATATTTGGATCCTGCAGGCCTAAGGAGTTTGCAAATTCGGGATTCAGAAGATCATCTAAACGCTGCGGTGGTGTGGACATTTTCTTTTTATAAACAAAGGTCATCGGCGCCCAGTCGATGGGTAAAAATTGATCAAAAATGACTCCCGAAGGGAGTTCCCGCGAAAAATAGGTATTGTAGCGATTGAGTTTTTTCCATTGCAGAATTTTTTTTGCCTCGTGCATAGCAATAAGATCTAATCCCACCACAACATCTACTGCCGTTTTACTCTTTTTTAATTCTTCTAAAATCTGACCAGCATTGCCTGCATCAACCCACTGGACCGAGATTCCTGTTTCTTCTTCAAACTCTTTGGCTAAAACCGGCCCTGGTCCCCACTCCTTAAAAAAGCTGCTGTACGACAAAACACGTAATACCTTCTTGTTGGAATGTTGAGGATTTTTTTGTTCGTTTTGAAAAAAACTTGCTAGCGCACCAACTACTAACATAAAGGCGATGAAATAAAGCAAAATGTATGGAGGTTTTTTCATATCAACCCGAAGAGAAAAAAATGAGCGTTAGCAGCACACAAAGACATTTGGTCCATCATTACCAAAGAAGTCCGCGACGACTTTTATAAAAATAATAATCGAACCCTAAGCATCGACCGGCGCCGATGAGAAAAAAGGTCACGTGAATAAAAAAAGCAATCAGTTGCGTCGAGTCGCCTTGCGCTTCAACCATCCAGAAAAGGTGCAAAGACAAAAATGAAGCCCACAGAGCTACAGGTCTCACCAGATATCCAAGGAAGTACGAGGCCGCCACCAAAAATTCCGAAATAACGATAAGATAACTCACCGCCAGCCAACTTTCCTGGATTTGCACTTCCCAAAAGTGCAAATAGCCGTTCAGCACACCGACACTTTCAAGTTTCAAACGCAGTTGTTCGCTCAGATAAGGATGCTGTAGGTAGCTGGAATTGATGTGGTACAAGCCCATACGAAGGTATTGCCAGCCCATAACAAACCGAAGAAGCGAAATGGGCCACAGGTGCCCGACATATTTAAAACTTTCTAAGTAGGCCAAAATCATAGCCCATATTTGAACACAACCCATTTCCTGTCAATGTTCATTGCTCAAGTCGCCGTGAAAGCTTGGCGGTTGTCGACGTGATTTCATGGCCCACGCGCCTCTCAGCACAAGGTCTATTTTTAGCAAAGCAGTACCGCTATTTGTCGAGCTCCGCCTCTGAATAGATGAGAATCTGCACTGTCGTCAGTTATGATAAGAAAAAAGGGGGAGTTATGCAGAAACCGCGCGCGCCAGAGGCCCATGAGCTCAATCAGGTCTACGAATTCATTAATCAAAACCGAAACACAGATGGATGGTCAGTGAGCGACGAATACCCTCTCGCTTTTGAACCTAAAAATGCACACAATATTCGCATCATTACAGATGAAGATAAAAAGATTATTTCCCACGCTGTGGTCAAGCCGACCATTGTGAAAACTCCTTACGCTCTGTACAACGTTGCGATCATTGGCAGCGTTATGACAGATCCCCGCTTCCGTCAGCAAGGCCTCAGTTCCCATTTGATCGAAAACTGCATCGACCATGCTAAATCCTTGCAATGCGATTTCGCCGTACTGTGGACGGATCTTTTTGATTTTTACAAAAATTTTCAATTTGAGCTGGCAGGAACCGAACTTAGCTTGATCATCAATGAGACTTTTAATCCCCAAGATCGACGCGATGATCTTAAGATATTAAATACTAAGCAAATCGATCCCCAAGCTTTGCTTCGCCTTTACAACCTCCACTCGGTGACGAGCCATCGTTCGATTGATGACATTAAAAAATATTTGCAAATTCCGAACTCACGAGTCTACACCGCGTGGAATAAAAAAAATCAGATGGAAGCGTACGCCATAGAAGGTAAAGGAATTGATCTTCAAGGTTACGTTCACGAATGGGGCGGTAATACATCGGCCCTCATTGAGCTTTTTATCGCCGCTCGTGAACAGCAGAAAAAAGAACTTATAGTTATTACCCCTCCACATTGTAAAAATCTGATCCGAAAATGTTTAGCTGGCGGCGCGCAATCGTACGAAGGCATTTTGGGAATGATCAAGCTGATCGACAAACACGCCCTGGTGAGAAAAGTGCAGAAAACCGCACGCCGCATGGGTTTGAACGATTTTGCAATTGAAATGCACGAAAACACCCTTTATTTTGGAACGAGCGAGGGTGTCTACAAGACAGAATCCGAAGCAGATATTATTCATTTGCTGTTTGGGCCACAAAAGCCGTCAGAAATGCATGCCTTCTCGGCGCAAACTCTTGAAAAACTAAACAAACTTTTACCCCTTCCGCTTTGGTTTTGGGGTTGGGATTCCATTTGAAGAAATATTTTTTGGGGAGCCTTTTGATCCTATTTCAGGTGGGCTGCTCAGACAGTCCATCGGCGCCGCGCGTTCCGACCTCAGCTCAAGAGATCAATAAAGTTCAACGGGAAATCCTCGCAAAATCGGACCCCGCAAATATTCAAAAAGGCGAGTTTTCGTACTTCATTGAGTCGCAGGAAATTTTCACGGGGCAACAAAATCCCTCAGTGAGTCTTATTTCCGAAGAAGGTATCACGATTTTGGATCGCTTTGACGGTCCTGGATATGTCGAGATAACTTTGCAAAAGGAGGTCATCGACCATCTCCAAGACGGATCTCCGCATTTTATATTTAAAGATGTTTTTCAATTTTCCACGGAACCAGCTCCAGTGGACGAAGATGCTGACCCGGGCACACCCGACCCGCTTATTAAGTTTTACAACCTTGTTGTTCGCGACGAGGTTTTCAAAAAGCCAGCGAAGGTTTTAGAAAAACAACCCTGTGAACAACCGCAGGATTGTTTCTTAAGTATAAAAAAGGTTTCTTACGACATTGTTTTTGAAGATCCAGCAAACCCACAAACCACCAAGGTGGAAGCCTGGTTTAGCACCGAGGTTCCGTATTTTGCGACCATTCTAAAAAGCTGTTACTCAACAATAGTGAGTATCGATACAGCCCGTCCCCTTGTGCGTCAGTGCAAATCCGTATTGGATTATCGGTTCTAGGACTGCTATACCGGCTTTATGAAAAAAATAGCTATGATCCTTTCTGGGTGTGGGTACAAAGACGGCTCTGAAGTGACTGAGGCCGTGAGTGCTTTGATCTGCCTTGATCAAGCCAATGCGCAAGTCGTTTGCTTTGCCCCAACAAATCAAATTGTGGCTTCCGACCAAATCTCCAGAGGAAAAACTAAGGATCTGCGCGACCTGAATCCGTCCGAGTTTGACGGTTTGCTGATTCCCGGCGGATCAGGTGCTGCCAAACACCTTTCTGACTGGGCAGTGGCGGGCGCGAAATGCACCGTGCTTCCCGACGTGGACCGTGTACTGAACGCCTTCTACAATGATCTAAAACCCATCGCCGCCATTTGTATTGCGCCCGCCGTAGTTGCCCGCGTGCTTGGTAAGAAGGGCATAGCCGTGACAATTGGCGATGATGCAAACTTGGTTGCTGAAATTTTGAAAACGGGAGCCATTCACGAAACTTGCCCAGTGTCTGATTATGTTTCTGATCGCGATCATCGCATCCTAAGCACGCCAGCTTATATGTATGCAGCGCAACCGCTAGAAATCTTTAATGGGATCTCTAAAATGATTCGCGAGTTTGTGGAAATCGCATAAACGAAATTGCATCATCAAATTCGCATCACCGAAATCGCTACAGCTGCGCCCTACAGATTCCTGTAGCAACTTTTTAGTACGTCGAATTGAAGGTTTGGCTATTGACGGGTAAAGCATTGAGGCCGTTCCAAAACGAATTCGTAATTGAAAATGCCGCACCTTGCGAAACTGGTTCGTAATCCCAAAAAAGACTTTCTTTAAGATCCAAAACGGTCTCTAAATCCTGCTGGGAAAGCCGTTGTTGAAGTTGTGTGATCAGCGGATCTAAAGTGGTTTGTTCTCCGGCCAACTGGATTTTTATCAGTGCCGCAACAACACGAAGTTGCGGTAATTTTGAATTTTGTACGATAAACAATAAATTCTGCCGGGCTTGCCTCATATCTCCCGAAAGATAGTAAGACTGCGCTAAAAGCCACTTTACATTCATTCCTGAATCTAGAGTGTTTAAAAGTGCAATAGCTTTTTGATATTGTTTTCGAGCTATAAAAATTTGCGCTGAGTAATAATTTTTAAAAAACCCTTCTTCCATCCGAGCAGCAACGACTTCTGCCTCGTTGAGGCGTGAAAGTTTTATAAGCGCCTGCACTTTACTAGCGAGTGCAAAAGTGTTGCGAGGTTCTAAAACCAGCCGCGCATCTAAAACAGGAAGCGCCTCGCTGTAACGACGAAGTCGCATCAACGATTGTCCTTTGATGCTCAAAGCAAATATATTTTCGGGATCAATAGAGAGCAATTTGTCGGCAGTCACAATAGCCGGCTGATAACGTCTGAGCCGAAAGAGTGCAAAGGTTTTTCCGTGAAGAAACACAATATTCTCAGGATTGATTATCAGTCGGCTATCAAAAACCACGAGGGCTTCGTTAAACCGCTGTAACTTTAGTAGAGACTCTGTTTGCACAACCAGTACATGGTAGTTGTCTGGTTCAAGCTTGAGCAGTTGTTCGGCAAAGACAACCGCTTCTTTGTATTGCTGCAATTTGAAAAGGCTCTGAGCTTTCATACTTAACGAGGGTGCGTGTTCGGAATCCATGGCAAGGCGCCTGTCCAAATAAGGCAAGGCTTCAGCGTAACGCTTTAGTTTAAACAAAGTGTGGGAAAGCATTCCCACAGCGGAAGGCTGATTTGGTTCAAGCTCTACCAGCTGCCGGAGACCTGGGAGGGCCCGCTCAAATTGAAATTGTCTAATGAGAATTTGCCCCTGCATGTGCAGCGCGCGGATATCATTGGGGTCTATCACTCGGAGTGCATCAACGGCAGCTTCAGCTTCCGTAAGTCGACTTTGTCGTATAAGGGCTTTGGCTTTTTTACGAAGGGCATAGGAATTGTTCGGGTCGAGAGCTAGAATTCTGTTTGCGGACACAAGCATCGCCGCAAATTCATCTTTCGCGTCAAGATGCTGAAGCTCTAGGAGAAGATGTACGACGTTACCAGCCGCTACTGAGGACTGCTGGATAAACAATTCTTCACAGCGAAAAGCGTTTGCTTCTGCTTGGAATCGAACCAACAGGATAAGAATTACAGAAAATAGCTGCCCTAATCGCATAGAATGAGACCTCTTCGAATCCCTAATTAGAGTGCAGCTTCAATGCCAGTTGTGAAAATATCTAGAGACTTGTTGGAGAGGTTAATCTTTTTGGATCTTTTCAAGGATCGCACGGTGTTCAGGAGCCCACCATAGTTTCCGAAAAGTTGCATCGGCACTGTTTTGTAAGGCTCTAGCGTTGGCATTGCTTCGCAAGTCTGTAGTCTCGGCATTGCTTCGCAAGCCTTTGTGGATTTCAAATTTTGATGGTTTTGAGGCGAGAGCCTTCTCCCACGTGTCTGCAATTTTATCGAACTCGCACAGAGGTAATATTTCGTGAATTAATCCCGCCTCTTTGAGGTCAAATGCTGTACAAACTTTTTCTTCCAGCAAAACTGTCTTCAAAAATGTTGCACTTAGTTTTTTCTGAAGCGACACATACCCACCCCAGCCATAGCTAACGCCCATTTTATTTTGCCAAAACCCGAACAAAGCGTGCGGCACGCAATAGATAAGATCAAAGCTTCCTAAAAATTCGATGCCCCCACCAAAACAATCTCCGCCAACGAGGGCGATTTTCAGTGCAGGGTGCTTGAGCAAATCTGTTAGATTTTTTTTAATTTCATTATTGATTTTTAAGCCAGGCTCTTTGGATTTGAGTTTTGCGTAGTCTTTTAATTGGCCGCCCGAGCAAAACACTCGCTCCTCGCCTTTACAAACAATCAGCTTCCAGGGGCGCTTCAAATGTTTTTTAAGCTCTCGAGAGTCTGCCAATGTCAGTGCGTTGGCAGTTTGCTGTGAGTCTTTCATCAGAATCCAAAGGGTGGATCCTTGGGATCGAAACTTCATTGGGTTATTTCCTTACAAGGCTGTCTTAACCGATTTCGCGTAAAAGGTGCGTATAAACCTCGGTTTCTTTCATAAACTGAATGCCAGCGCTGGGTCTAGAGTTTTCTTTATCCACCCACACCACGCGGCCATTCATCACCCGCTCCACATTGAGCTTATCGAGGCTGAAATTGATTTTTAAAACTTCGCCGATACGCAAATCGCCCACGGGACCTTCTACGCGCAGTCCACCTAGAGACATGTTGTTTACCTTTGAGGGCGTTTTGAATTCGGTAACGTAGGAACTTAAGTTAACCGTCTGTTGGGTAGTGTATCTGCGAAACTTGCGCTGTTGAACTTGCATGGTGTTTAGAAATTTTTCGGCAATGCCTTTAAGATCTTTTTCATCAAACGGTTTTTCTAGAAGAACACAGTTACTAATGCTATCGACGCAACCCATAGCCGCAGGATCAGCCACCTTGGTAAGCAAAAGAATTGACGACTGAAACCCGTGTCTTCGCCATCCAGAAATTTGCTGCTGAAGGGTCATCGTTAAGCTGTTTGGATTGTTGTAGATCAAAAGATCCATACTTTTATCTAACTTGAGAGCAGAGATCTGTAGCGGTCGTAAAAATTCAAACTGCAATCGATATTTGTCCGTGCGCACGGCAGTGAGAAGATCTTGAATTTTTTTACTCTCGACTTGGTTCATGGAAACGATTGTAATTAAACTCATGGTGTCACCTCTTTGAAAACATATCGGCAACTTTTTGCAGAATAAAGAGACCAAACCCACTTCGCGTCTCTAACTGAGACACGAAACACCCAGATTTAACTAATTCATCAAAGAAATCCAACCGACCAAAAAATCACCAATTCCCCAAAAAGCCAAAAATTTACCACTCACGATTTAAAACGATTACAGCCTAAAACAACTGCTGCGAGACTTAAAACCAAGTGAGCCAAGAATCCCTAAGCACGAATTAAGATGGTTGCAGCCGAGGCGTCGAGGAGGGCGGCGCGGAGGGGTACTTCACAGCCCCGCACCGGCAGCTGATTCAGTCATGAAAAATTAAAATGCAGAAACCTAAAAAGCGATTCGAACCGGCGATCAGATATGCCAAGACTCCCAAAGCACGAATTAAAATGGTTGCAGCCGAGGCGCGAAGCCAATCCCCTTGTGCGGGCTACTTCCCGTAGCCCGCACAATGGGATTGGCTGAGCCCTGACCAATAATCCGTCGGATCCAACCATTTTTATTCGTGTGAAGTGCAAAGATGATCAAGCGTGATTTGAACCGTCAAAGCGAGTAGCAGAATTGCTGCAGCCGAGGCGAGAGGAGGGCGGCGCGGAGGGGTACTTCAGGTACCCCGCACAAGCCGACCGACGAGCAACGAAGGATCCAGCAATTCTGCTAGCGCGAAGCAGGGTGTTTTAGGTTTGTGGGTCCGGTCCACTCTCCCCGTGGCCTATAAATTCTATTATTCGAATACTGCTCCAAAATATGAGCACACCAACCTGAAACACGTGAAACGGCGAAAATTGGAGTGTATATGTCGATGGGAATTCCCATCGCATAATAAACGGTTGCCGAATAAAAATCCACGTTGGGTAAGAGACCTTTTTGCGTTTGCATGGTGTCGTCTAAAATTTTAGACATCTGAAAGTACTCGGGCTGCCCCACTTTTTTTGTGAGGACTTCGCTCATCTGACTTAAAATTTTCGCACGAGGATCGCCATTTTTATAAACACGATGACCAAAACCCATAATTTTGGCTTTATTTTTTAGAGCGTTATCCAGCCATGCATTGACCTTGGACATTCCACCGATCTCTTTGAGCATCAACATCACTTGTTCGTTGGCGCCGCCATGGAGAGGTCCCTTGAGGGCACAGATTGCACTAACGACTGCAGAGTACATATCACTTAACGAGGAGGCTGTGACCCGCGCTGCAAAGGCCGAGCAATTTAATTCGTGATCGGCATGCAGAACTAAACACGTATCAAATACTTTTGCAAATTCAGCATCGGGTTCTTGTCCCTTAAGCATGTACAAAAAGTTCCAGCCAATGCCTTTTTCTGGGTTGGGTTGCACGAACTCTTTGCCATCACGTGTGCGTTGGAAAAGCGCAACAAGCATTCCCATTTTAGCAGTTAAGCGCAAGGCCTTGCGGCGATTAGCTGCATCGGACATGTCTTGGGCCTCCGGATCCCACATTGCTAGCATTGATGTTGCCGTTCGTAGCCACGCCATTGGGTGCACGTTCGTTGGTAATTTTTTTAAATGGTCTATAAGTTTTCCGTCAAGATTCATCTCTTTTTTCAGTTCGCCCCGAAAGGAATCAAGCTCTGAATGATTGGGGAGTTTTCCATTCCACAACAACCAGCTTACTTCTTCAAAATTAGAATTTGCGGCAAGATCTTCGATGGTGTAACCACGGTAGCAGAGGGTCACATCAATTATCGACGAAATCGAAGTGGTGCAGGCAACGACGCCTTCAAGCCCGCGATCAATGGCCCCGTCGTATATTTTTACAGGTTCAGACATGATGATGATCCTTTCGTAGATACCTTTTGTTATGACATAAATTTTGATGTCTGTGGAGGGTTTAAAGACAAAGATCGGGGGTTTCGTTCGAGTGCGCCAGACCGCATAACGGTCGGCTTCCCTTTAGGCGAGTTTTAAAACTCTCTCTTTGACTTCGACCACTATCACGGTCAGATCCTGTGGTAGGTTTTTTGACTTCATAAACTGCTGGGTCTGGAAAAAAACCTCGTTGCGCAGATTGTGAACATCCGATTCTGCTGATTTCTTGACGATGGAATAAAATCTTTCCTCACCAAAAAACTCACCCTGTGGACTTGCAGCTTTAAACAGCCCGGGCGAGCAAAGTATAAGTTTATCTTTGGGTTCAAAGTGCAGGCTTTCGATTTTATATTGCTGAAGATCTTTGCCCTTGCGCACCGAATCCTGTTCGAACTGCAATCTTTTCAAATTTTTTGTTGCATGCGAATAGTGCACAGCGACCACATCACCCATGTTGACGTAATCCAAGCGGAGATGTCGACGGTTCATGGCACCGTAAAAACAATTGAAGCGATCCTTTTCGTCAATGTTGGGCAAAAACTCTTTTTGTAGCGCCTTGAGGAGATGAGTTGGCGAGTAGCTTTGCTCATCTGAACGAGCCTCAAAAGTAAATTTCATAAAAACCGATAAAAACGAGGCCGATAAATTGTAGCTCGATGAGGAACTGAGAAGGAGACCAAATTGCATTTTGTCCCGGTGCTCGAAAATATCAAAATAGTCTCCGCCAGTGAGAGAACTTGCAATAAATTTTGTGCTGAACTCAAAGCCAGGAATGTGCGGAAATTCTGTCGGCACAACTTGCCGCTGAATCTCTAAAGCCTTTTTAAGCTGCGAGTGCACATGGATGACCAGCTGTTCGAGTTGCTCGTTCGCGCGCCCAAGCTCTTGCTGGTAAGTTGTTAAATCTTTGTCTTTCAGTTCCAGTTCTTTTTCGAGAGCTTTTATTCGGTTTTTAAGAGCCGTTGTGTCATCCATGATTCTAAATTGCCATGGCAACGAACTCGGGCGCAACGTGTAAAATATCTTTCTTGCAATCACTGGACCTCTCTGAGTACATCGAGGGTGGGAGATCACGTCTTTGTAGGGGGGGCAGTGGCAGTAGCAAGCTTGAATCATTTAGTATTGGTTCATTCGGAACACGATTATTTCGTGACCGAGCTCAGCCGTATTGCTGCAGATATGAAATGCTCCTGGGCTCCAGAGCTCACTGTAAAAAAATATCGTTCGCTGCTAGAGCAACTCTCGGCTTTAGAGCATCCCACCGCGCCCCGCGCTCGCTTGTTGAGTCTGCAAAATTTCTTTTTTAATCAACGTGGGTTTTGTTTTTTGGCCTCAAAACCGGCACTCGATAAATATTTACTGCCGTATACACTGCTGAGCCGCAGTGGGCCTCCAGAAGCGCTTCTGCTCTTGTTCCTGAGCCTGGCCAACAATCTCAATTTGCAACTCGAAGTCTTGCAAGGGCCTAACCAACCGTGGCCCGCGACACGGCCCACGCAACAGTGGCCCGCTCAGTGGATCATAAAGCTTGTCGAATCTGGGAAACCCCAGTTGTTTGAATTTAGCTCGACGTTTCGCGAACTTTCTAAAACTGATATTGTCGACATGGTAAATGCCGGATGCGACTTCACTCGGCCCGTAAAATCAAAAACACTTCTAACAAACTATTTGCTGCTGCTGAAAACGCAGTCCCTACGCGAACGCAGCCTAGTGCAGTTTTACAAATTGCAATCGCATCTGATTCACCATCAGCCGTTTGCGCTTCAACATCTTGTTGACCGTGCCCGAGCCGCCTACGCCATTGGCGACCTTGTGCGTGCTGCCGAAGACATTGGTCAATACATGACGTTTCGTTCGCAAAAAGTCACAAACAGTCGCTACGTAAAGCTGATTCGCAAGATGAAAGAGCGCCATTTTTAAAAAACTTGTAATTGTATATACATGTATATACAATTGAACAATGCTTCTGTATGAAATGGTTGATGCGTTACAAACTAAAAAAGTTAAGTTTGCCATTGTTGGGGGTTACGCCCTTGCCTTGCAAGGTCTTGTTCGCAGCACAGTGGACATAGACATTGTTCTGAGTCTAAAGCTTGAGGATTTCAAAAATGCGGAAATGGCTCTCAAGGAAATAGGTCTCGTTTCTAGAATACCCGTGCGTGCGCAAGATATCATCAGCATGCGCGAAGAATTTATCGAAAAGAAAAATCTCATTGCTTGGTCGTTTGTCGACTTTGCTAATCCAAGTCGCCAGATTGATATTATTATCACCGAGGATTTAAAGAATCTCAAGATTCAGAGCATTTCAGTGGGGTCTAGAAAAATCCCAGTTGCGACTCTCGAAGAGTTGCTTCGCATGAAAACAGTCAGCGGTCGACCGCAGGACTTAGTCGACGTGGAAAACATACGAAAGCACATGCATGGCCAAAAAAACAAAAAATAAAACGACGCTAAATATTCTGACAAATAAAATTTCCCCTCTCCAGGCAGTACAGTTTCTCGAGGATATGCGAAAGTTGAGCGCTGACATCAACGAAGTCACCGTTCCGATCAGTCTCAGAGTGCCTGCCAATCTTCTTCGTGTTCTCAAAACGCATGCAAAAATGGAAGGCAAAAAGTATCAATCGCTTATTATCAGCTTTATCAGAACCGGCTTGAGTAAATAATTTTAAAAGATAAGCCTCATCTCTTGGCCCGAGTCACAAACAGTAACTACGTAAAACTGATTCGCAAATTAAGATAACGAAAACCTAAAATTACCTCATAGCAACATCATTCTCTGCGTAGCTCGAGAAGAATTTGCACTGGCAAAAATTTTTCGCGCAGTAATAAATACAGAGCCTCCAGTACTTCCACTTTAGGTAGACCGCCTTCTCTCTTTTACATAGCTTGCTGTTGGGAGCTCTTCATATGCTGGCTAAACGCAACATAAATCAAACTTTTATGATTTTGATATTTGCACTTTTTCAATTTTCCGGATTTTCGGCGACGGCCAAAAATTCGTGCGTTCGCTTTTTTCAGAAATCATCAAGAAATGTTTCAGACTCAGCTGAGGAATACCTTAGCAGGACACTCTACAGTCTCGAAAAAATGAGAGGGGAAAATGGCCTAGTTAATGATGCGGTAGTTATTCGACACGCGCAAAAAGGGCCAATTCGTGTCGAAACACTGAATCCAGATACTTCGCCTACTAATATCGCCGTGGATCTTTTAATCCAAATTGAGCTGATACAAAAAAATACGAAAAACTCTGCACATATTATATTTACGCTCGATCGTGTTATGGAAACTCTAGAGCACATCCCCTACCATCAACAGACGGGGCTCTTTTACAGCCGATACACCACAGACGTGCGTACTCAAGTTACCGACCGGAATGTTTCATCTATTGATAATTTACATCTCGCTTTAGCTTTGTGGACCCTAAAGGAGTCTTTAGGTTCAACGTCAGTATCCCAGCGTGCCGAAAATTTATTGAAACGCATGGATTTTTCTATTTATTACGATTCAGCCAGTGGGTTGATTGGTGGTAACCTGAGGTACGAAAATGATAATTGGATCAGGGAAAGTTATAATTTTGCCAATCTGGGTTCGGAAGCGCGCGCGCTTTATATTTTGGGGCCCGCTCTCGGTCTTTTTCGTAAGGTAAAAACCGACAAGCATTTTTTCAGGCGTGCGTTGTCCACCCTGAAAATAGAGATGTTGGGTGTTGGTGATGTAGCTGCTTTGCGCCTTTGGGATGGCGCAGCCTTTCAATTATTTTTTCCAAAAATTTTTATCAATGAAGAACTTTACTCGTCTCGGTTTCGAAAAATGTTTGTTCGTGCAGGTGATTTGATGGTCGAAGAGGGCCATCGCAGAGGGTTAGTAACGCCGGCCGCCCACTCTCCAAGTTTTGTCTACAATCAAGCGAGTCCTTCGAATTTGTCCGAATTTCGTTACAAAGATAAAGCAGGTAATTTAGTCATTGTGAGCACTGATGCGCGCGATAAACATGATGCAGGCTTGGCGTTGGAATGGGAAAGTACTTTTACTCCGCATGCGCTGTTTATGGCAGCAACCGCGAATCCGTCGAGGATTCTGCCGCTGTTCCGTGACTTAGAGTTTTTGGGATTAGACACTAGGAAACTCTATCATCAAACTCTCGGATGGTTGGACGCCTACCATCTTGAAGGAGCTTTCACAAATCATGCCGTACCGGTACAACTTGCACTCAATCAAGGTATGATTGCGCTATCATTGATGCAAATAAGTTCGGTCGATGGACTGAGCCCCAGCGGACGCGCGCTTTGGCGAAACGCAGAAATTCGTGAAACTTTAGCTTTGTTCTATGGATTGCTCGATCAGAAATTGGACGAGTAAATTCTGTTACTTTTCGTAAACATCGAAGCGAACCATTTTGCCTTCAACACTGCGGCGGGGCTTGTAGCCGCACAGCCAATCACTTTGGATCGCTCGCTTGACGATCAGTTTTTTCTTCGACTCACTCAGGTGTTTGAATATAGTTTCGAGATCCCGTGCCGGCGTCGGCTTGGTGACATAATCCAAATACTGCATGCCTTTTCGTGGCAGCGCCGTTCGCGCTAAGTCGAACATGGGATCTAAGTAGAAAACATCGTGGCTGGTTTTTAAACTCTCTAGCTGGTTTACGCAGTCGTCATTGAACGTTTTTAATTGAAGGGGCTTTTGCTGCTGGTCGCTGCTCTGATATCGCCATGTCGCATTTTCCACCAGGGCCCAAACGTTTTGATTTTTTTCGTAACCGGTAACCTGTGCGCCAAAAAAGCAAAGCTTGAAGGCATCGCCGGCAAGGCCCAGCGTTAAATCGCAAACAGACATTCCAGCCTCCACACCTATGGCTCTGGCAAGAAGATCTTTTTTGCTCGAAATTTTTTGCTGATGATATTTTGTTTCGTCGCTTTTAAAGTCAACAAAGATACCGTGTTCGTTGCTGTTATTTTTTTTTAATAAAAGTTTTGAAGCCGAAAACTCCAAATAAAATTCAGTCTCTGGGATACCGCCTACAAGTTCAGCTTTTAAATCTTTTTCGCAGTGGGTTTGTTGCTCCAAAGTGAGCGATTCTGAGCAAAAAATAATCACGGAGCTTCTCGCCAGTAGATGGGCTTTGGAAGATTTTTAAGGACTTCCAAAAATTGTCCTGCGATGTGAGGCGGAAGATCGTTTGCCAACTGAGAAAGAATTTTTTGATAATTTTCGATTAAAAGCGAATTCATGGTATCAAATTGCCTTTGGCCTTCGGCAAAATGCAGCTCACCGATACCTTGTTTGAATTTTTCAAGATCAGTCAGTTTTGAAAGCTCCATGCGCTTTTCACTGGCGAGATCGCGAAATAAAAAAGCACAAAAGGAATTTACGTACCCGGCGCGAAGATCACCCATGATATTTTTTTGTTCACCGTTTCGAATATCAAAATCCAGAAGATCGTCACTTCGCTGCAACAAGAGTCCGAGGATTTCAGCCAAACGGCGTAGCTCTGAGTGAATTTTTTCAGAGGACAACCCTGCCGCGATAAATGGTGCACGCATACACCACTGAAAGAGGGAGCCGGTTTTTAGAATATGGACCCGATCCAATTGCTCCATGCTGACATTCATTTTTTTAACGTGGTCGTCCTGCAACCATTCGCCTTCGATGAGATCCGAAATGGCTTTGCTCGTAAGCTGAATGAGCTCGATGTTTCCATATCCCGAAAGATTGACCATCACTCGCGCTAAAAGATAATCCCCTGCAAGCACGGCATACTCGGGAGTAAACTTGACCCATGCGGCCGTTTTTCCGCGGCGGAGATTGGATCGATCAATAAGATCATCATGCAATAAGGACGAATTATGGATAAATTCCACGGTTTGACAAAGAAGATGTGTGGTTTGTTTATCCAACTGCACGCACTCAGAGACCATTTGCGTGAGCTTAGCCCGAAAGCCTTTTCCACCTGCAAACAAGTCGTCATAGAGTTGATTGAGTTTAGGCAGATATGCTGGGAAATCTGTTTCCGAATAGATTTTAAGATCCACGTTGGGACGTATAACAAACACCTTGGTGCGACACAACACAACCCTGTCCCTTGACTCGTTTACTCTCTGCGTTGTACGTGTTGTGTATGGGCCCATTCACGACAATTCTCACACCGCGATTTCATCAAACCGATTCTGCAGGTTTGTTATTTTTTAACGAGTCTTTCACGCTGTTTCATGACGCTTACGAAGAGTGGGTGGATCATGTTTATGGAAGCAAAAAAAATTGGTTTCAAAACGAAGCCTGGGCCGTGCCGATTAAAAAAGTCAGCGGTGATTTTCGGCGACCGTTGTTCGCGTTTGAACCTTGCGAGGCGAGGATCTCAGTAAAATCGGTGGGCGAAACATCCTTTCAACTTGAAACCGAACTTTTGCAAAACAACTCTGTTTGCTGCACCATCGAGTCCGTGCACGTTTTCCTCAACAAAGAAAAGCGCATCGCTCAAGGCATACCTGAAACCATTCGAGAAAAGTTATCACTCTAAGCTTTGGCGTTAAGACGAGATCCTTCGCGTCCGCTCAGGATGACGGAAATCGCTCAGGATGACAGGGAATCGCTCAGGTCGAAGAGGCGGCGAAGCATCGCCGGCTGTCCGAACTATGAATCCTACTCACCGCGGCGAGCATTACCTCGACCTAAGTGTCAATTTAGGTCCGGTGGATGGAAGGTTTTGGCCGTCTCCTGCACAAAAGATAATATGAAATAATGCATAATATGTATCTGCCCTACGATGAGCTTAAAATTATTTTTAACGAACAAAGTAACAGCCTGACCTTGCAACTTCCCTGGCTGAAAATTTCGACGACTGTAGAGATTGAAAGTCCGGAGATGTTAAAACAGTGCCTTGCCAACCTCCAGTCAAACACCGTGACGGCTACGGACCTAAAGACGATTAGCACCGTGCTCGAAAGCTTCACCAAGTATCCGGTTTATTACATCGCTCCTTCGCCCAAGAAAGGCGACTCGTTTGAGATCCAAGACAGAAAGATTGCTGGCAAAACACTTTCTGAGAGCCTTTCACAGATCGCAAGTTTGGAAAAAAATGCGCTTGAAGGAATCAGTTCTGCCAACATGCAAGAGATGCTGTCTGCGGCCTGCAGAAAGGATTTTAGCTGGAACGTTGCAGAGGCTATGGATTTTTGCGCGGTGGGCACCGAAATCCATCCAGAAAGTCTTCTCACCGTGGCACGGCGCTACTACATGCTTGATTCTGTTGAAAATAGTAAAGTTGCGCCAGTGTATCAACAGATCAAAAGCCTTCCGCAAGACCAGCGGACAAAAGCCGTTGCATTTATTGTTCGTCAAAATCATTACGTCACGGAACGCTGTTTGAGTTCTGTCAAACCAGCTCTTTTAAATTCGCAAAGCGCAAGGCCGCTTGTTGAAGAGTTTATTCGCGAAGAGACGGGCCATGATGCAATTTTGAATCGCGCATTGAAAGAGCTGGGCTTCCAAAAAGAAAACTTGCCCGTCAGCATCAACGTCAAAGTGATTATGGATCTTTTAGGCTTCGCCGCGAAAAGAAATTTTTTAGCTTTTGCGATCATGATCGACTTTTTTGAACGCAGTAATTATTCCGAAACGGACCCTTTGGCCGATTTGCTCACCGAGTGTGGAATGGCTTCGGCTGCAAAATTTATTAATGTTCACATGAATATCAACGATGCCGGTGGACACGAGCTTATGTCGCTTGCGTTTTTAAAAACCATGGCTCCGTGTTCAAAAGAGTTTGCAACAGAAGCTTTGATCCTTGCTGAACTTTGCAGCATATTTATGAATCGAGTTTCGGTGGAAACACTAAATATTTTTAACAAGTGCAAATGATGAAAGTTTTTGTCCTTTTGGTTTTCGTTATGCTTGCCGGGGTGCCGCTCGGGGTGGCTCGAACCACAACTGCTGCACCTAGCGAATGGACCGCAATCGTGGGGCGCCTCAATGAACACCTCGAACAACCACCATCTAACAGTAGTGTTAGCAAGGACCTTCTCAAGCTTTACAAAGGCGAATTAAAATTGATTCAAGATGCATGGGTGGCCCAAAAAATTGAAAAGGATCGCGAATATAATAAAAAGAAGAATACGTTTTACATGAATGCGATCGATCAGAAAAATAACGAAAGTTTTGTCGAAGTCCAAAAAACAGCCACAGTTTCCTCGGCAACAATTGACGAAGCATTTATGCAATCCATTTTGGACGACGCCACCGCCTACAGCTTTATTGACCGCACTCAGCCAACGACCACCGAAGCTGAGATTGCCATTGGCTTTTGTTTTTACAAAGCCCTCATGGTGCATTACTTTTTGCTCCAGCGTGGCGTAGCTCCAAAGAACATTAGGAAAGTATTTGCCGTGGGGCCGTTGGTTTATCAACCGCTGGTTTGGAAGTTTCACGTGGCCGTTGCCGTACAAGCCAATGGCAAAGTATGGGTGATTGATCCGCTTGTAAAGAGACTAGCGTCGTTAGAAGAATGGAAAACAGCTTTACAAAACTTCTCGGCTGAAAAACCATTTCCCCGTTTACGCTTCTTTGTAACAGAGCCACAAAAGTTTTTACCGAACTCAAATGAATATTCGCTTGAGCTCATAGAGCATAAAAAAACAAAAAAATACAACCCAGCATTTTTGAAATATCTAAAAAAAAAAGGCCAACTCAATAACTGAGCTGACCTTATTATGTTACTAATAAAAACTTTGACTTAGAGCTGCATTGGCTCGACAGCAGTGTCGTTTTCCACAGCGCATTCTGTGATTTTTATTTTGAATTTTTCTTTGGCAGTTTCATTAATTGTTTCAGATACTGCAACTTGGTTATCTGTACAGCCGTTTTCATTAAGCGGACGGTTGTTAAGTTTGTTGTTTTTAGCCTGGTCGCATAACGAATAGACCGTCTGTTGGCCTTCTGATCCGTAAGCATATAAGCACATGATCTTTGTTTTATAGACCTGCACTGGTGCATTTGGGTCTTCAACCATTAACGCGCTAACAGGGTTTGATATTAGTGTGGCCGCAAGGGCACTCATAGCAAGATTGGCTTTATTAATAGTTTTCATACATATCTCCTTGGTTTATTTCTGCTTGAATTCTTAGCAGTACCAGCGAAGCTTTTCTAGCTGTATGTTTTCAGCAGGTAGAATCTTCATTTTTTTAAGGAATTCTGCATCACTTAATTTTTAAATTAATATCTATTTCGCTACTTGAATTCGTCATCTTGTGATTTTGTGCGATTTAAAGTGAAAAAAACCAAGCCAGACTACGACTTGGTCGTTTTAAATTGAAAAAATTGAAAACTGCAAATTCAGTTTGCAGATTTTTCGAGACAACTCGGCCATTCGACAATTTGCATATAAAATTCATGGCGAGTTACAAACGAATCCTGAGCTGTGAGCATCATATTATCGTAGTTAGGAGCTGACGTAAAATCGATGTCACCTAAATAACTATGCATCACTCTTCCAACAAATTGACATTTTTCTTTTGCACCTTGAAATCTCATCGTCACCAACGTTTGAACATTTGTTAACTCACAATTATTATCTTCGCCCGACCACGTCTGCACCAATTGGTCAGAATAGGAATGTTCGAGCAACTCGCCATTCACGACGATGTTAGCTATTTGTTCATAAGCGTAGTCAGTCGCTGACAAAGCATCGCGTTCATAAAATTCTTTTGTCGGGTTGGATTCGCAAACTCCAAATGCAAGTTGTGAAAGCGACGAAACTAAAAAAAATACCAATATTTTATAATTCATAAATTCTCTTTTCTCCGAAATGCGGCGAGTGTTAATTGCAGGAGAGGAGTATCATTACGCTGGGCACTACGCAACGCGCTAGAAATTTTTACATAGTCGTGTAAAATTTATTTTTCTTCTTACTTGGCAATGCTTCACGCCGCAAATTATAGAAGGCTTTTCAAAAATTCTCGGGATTTCTGGAGTACCATCGGCGGAATTTCGTGTTCCCCTGAAAACTCGGCCCAGCGCCCTTCCCATCCACTTTTTTTTAAAAATTGAAACAGATCCATGCCTTGCTTCAATGGTAGCACCGAATCTTTACTCCCGTGGGATTGAAGGAAGGCCTTCGGTGGAATATCTTTTAAAGACGTACGCAATCTTTCGAAATTCAATAAAACGGTAGAGAGAAGCAGCGCACCTTTCAGGTGTTCACCTGCAGCAGCCAAAAGATGGCTTGCCATCATCCCGCCCTGGCTAAAACCACCAATCACAATGTGTGTGTGACTTTTTTTCAACTCTTCTACGAGGTCTTCGAGCTGCGGTAAAATGGAGTCAAGCCCTTCAGGCGCGCTGCCCGCATAGTCTCTAAAAGTTCCAGTGAGCATGGCTTTTTGCAAGTCTTCAACAGAGATGGGGAACCAGGCACGTCCGGTCACATGATATCCGATGTCCACAGTTTCAGGACCATTGGGAAAAACCCACGTCCACTCGCCGCTTGGATCCATGATGTCTGCAAGGGGAGCGAGATCGGTATAATCCGCGCCATAGCCATGAAATAGGATAACAACATTTGACTGGCCTGGATTTTCAACAATACATTCAACACCGGTAATTTGTTTGCGCATATTTATCGTCCTACCAACAAAACAACGGAAACACAATCATGCAGCCACAGACCACATACCTTAAAGACTACCAAGCTCCCGCATTTTTAATTCCACAAGTTGATTTACTTTTCGTGCTCAACGAAGACACGACGTTGGTAACAGCAAAAATGCAAGTGCAGAAAACGCGAGCTGCAACAGGCAACAATTTAAAACTGGATGGCGAGCACCTTGTTCTTAAATCCATCAAAATCAATGGTCAGTCGTTGCCTTCGACTGGCTACGTACTGACTGCAGATTCATTGACGATTTTATCAGCACCCGAAGCACGATTTGAACTCGAAATCCAAACTGAAATAAAGCCGCAAGATAATCAATCGTTTGTGGGGCTGTACAAGACGAAAAAGATTTTTTGTACTCAGATGGAGGCGCAAGGGTTTCGTCGCGTGACCTATTTTTTAGATCGACCCGACGTTTTAAGTAAATTCACAACTACCATCGAAGCTGAAAAAAATAAATATCCGATGATGCTGTCAAATGGCGATCGCAAAAGCAGTGAGTTGCTTGCCAATGGCCGCCACCGCGTCACATGGCAGGATCCATTTCCAAAACCCTGTTACTTGTTCGCTCTGGTGGCTGGTGATTTGGGACTGGTGAAAGACACTTACACAACGACTTCAGGTCGCAAGGTGGATCTTGAAATCTACACCGATAAGGGCAACGAGGCGCGCTGTGCTCATGCCATGCAGTCGTTGAAACAGTCCATGAAGTGGGACGAAGACACTTACAGCTTAGAGTACGACCTCAACGTTTATATGATAGTGGCGGTTGACGATTTCAATATGGGCGCCATGGAAAACAAGGGCCTTAATATTTTTAATTCGAAATTTGTCTTGGCCGACCAGCAGTCTGCGACGGATGCCGAGTTTATGGGAATCCAAACTGTGATCGCGCACGAGTACTTTCACAACTGGTCGGGCAATCGAGTGACCTGCCGGGATTGGTTTCAGCTGAGTTTAAAAGAAGGCCTTACTGTGTTTCGTGATCAAGAATTTTCGTCGGACTTAAACTCGCGTGGTGTAAAGCGCATTGAAGATGTGACCAATTTGAGAAACCGCCAGTTTCCTGAGGATGCCAGTGGAATGGCCCATCCCATTCGGCCATCTTCGTACATGGCCATCGATAACTTTTACACTCGCACCGTTTACGACAAAGGCGCCGAAGTGATCCGCATGCTGCAAACGTTGTTGGGTCGTGATTTATTTATCAAAGGCGTAAAAAAGTATTTTGAGCTTTTTGATGGACAAGCTGTAACTACCGACGATTTTATCAAAGCCCACGAGATCACCTCGGGTCTTAACCTAAACCAATTTAAAAACTGGTACGACCAAGCTGGAACACCCACTCTGACGGTGCAGGAGCACTATGATGCCGATCGAAAAGAATTGCGATTAACGATCAACCAAAAAACCGTAAATCCCGTGACGCTGAAAAATAACAAGCCCTATGTAATTCCGGTAAAGTATGCCGCGTTTTCGCTTGCAGGAAACTCGGTTGCATTGAACTTAGTGAAGGGCCAGGAGTCCACCAGGGGTGTGCTCAACGTTGATGCCGATGAGAATGAATTTTTATTTGCCCACGTAAATGAAAAACCGGTGCTCTCGTTGCTGAGAGAGTTTTCGGCTCCGGTTAAATTGCAATACGTTCAGTCGTCTGAGCCCTCGCGCGAAACTCTGCTATTTTTAATGTCGAATGACTCCGATCCATTTAATCGCTTTGAAGCCTCACAAAAACTCTACACCCAGTGCCTACGGAAAATACTGGAGGACGTAAAAGCCAACACTTCGCCCGTCGAGGATACTTCGCTTTTAACCTCCATGAAGCAGGCCCTGAATAAGCTTGTGCAAGAGGATCCGGCTTTTGTTGCAAAATTATTAACGCCACCGAGTGTTGGTTATTTTATGCAGCTGTGCCCCGGTGAAAACCCACGTGCCATCGAAAAAGCGTACTCGCTTTTTTTTAACTCTTTACAGAAAAATCTTGTTGGCGAACTACAAGCTGCGTGGAGTGTGTGCCAAGTGCAAAAAGCAGTAAATTTGGCGCGTGCTGCCGACTACCGCTCGCTAGAATCTGTTTTATTATTTTACATGACATGGGGTTCAGCTCCTCAGCACCTTGAATTTCTGACTAACGTCTATAAACAAGCAACCAACATGACCGATGTGATGAATGCGCTGACGATAGCCACCCACAAGAAGTCTGATGCGCTGTTTGAAGATTTTTTCCAAAAATGGAAACACGACAGTCTCGTATTGAATAAATGGTTTATGGCGCAAGCTCTTTCCCTTCGCGAGGACGCTCTTGAGAACGTGCAACGACTCAAAAATCACTTGGCTTACGATAAATCAAATCCCAACAAAATTTTTTCGCTGATTTTTTCCATGGTTTCTTCAAACCCATTGCGCTTCCACCGTGAGGATGGAGCAGGATACCGTTTTGCCGCTGACCAGATCCTGGACGTGGATCAGCGCAATCCGCAAGTGGCCGCACGAATCGCCACGTGTTTCAACGAATGGACGCAGTGGCATAGCGTACTAAAGCCCCTCGCTAAGGAACAAATTCTACGCGTTCACAGTTCTGCTGGGCTGTCTAAAAACGTGTTTGAAATCGTCGATAGAGCATTAAAAATGGATCAGAATGCGAAATAGGGCTTCACGGGGTGGTGAACCATGTGTATACTTGGATTTTAATGAATGACATTTCTACAAAACAAATACTGCCCCATCTAGTAAAAATCATAAGCGAAACCAATGGCTTGAGTTTGCAGAGCACTTTGGAACTTCTGCTCGGCTCGGAAGACGTACCCGATCTTGTAAAAACACAGGTCTCGGACTTTGCTAAAAAACTCGATTTATTTCGTGTGAATCAAGCACCCATCGAAGATTTGATTGACCATTCCATGGGTCGCGCACTGTACGAGTTTTTCCAAAACTTTCCGCTTAAATATCGCGAAGAGCACATTCACCTGACCGGATCTCTCACATCCGAATTTGTGTTTCCGCGGCTACAAAAACTTCTGACTGGCGAACATAAAAAGATTTACGAGCAAAAAATTCAAGATGTTTTCGGTAAGCATGCGTTTCCGCTCGACAGTCATGAAAAAGTTGGCAAGCTGATGCGTCTTCAGGACAACGAACTTTTTGATCGATATTTAGAAATTTTACTACTGCCGAAGTTAATCCTTATTTCGAAGGATGCCCACGCCGATGCGGCCTACCACATGGCAAGCGAGCTGTATTACAAATACAACGTAGGTGCTATCCGAATCAAATTTACGCTCTCGCGCGCCACAACGTCGTCGAGCAAAGAGGAAATCCCAGGTGCAGACACTCTCAGCAGCGAAGAGGTCGTCTGTGGACTTTACGAAGGCTTTACACGCTTTCGCCGGGAGAACCCCGATTTTGAATTTATTTTATCGCCCTGTTTTCGCAAAGAACCAGAATTTTTTGACGGAAAAAGATTTCGCACGAAGAAGGATCATTTTGATCATCAGGTTCAGTCTCTTCTCGATCTCTTAGAAAAATTTCCCGAACTGTCTGCGCATGTTACAGAAGTCGACACAGTGGGTTCAGAAAAATCGCTGTATCGCAAAGAGCATTTTAAAGAAATGAAATTTGGCCTCCGGAAATTACAAACTCGGGGTTTAAAAATTCGCAGTCACCACGGTGAAACCTGGGACACGCTTCGCCGCGGTATCCAGTCCGTTGATAATGCGATGAACATTTGGCATGTGGATGCTGTGGAACATGGTCTCAGTCTTGGGATCAACCCCAACTTTTATTTTCATAAAATGTACCAGTCGGTTTTGGCAAAAAACCGCAAAAATATCGCGCTTGATCCAAAAAGCCAGGAGTACCGCGAGCTGATGGAACTTGATTGGAACGGCCGCGATATGATTCGCGATCGTCTGATCAATGGCACCCCAGTAAGCGAGATCGAAGAAATTTATTTCGTTAAAGCAAAGTTCCATGCCGCCCGGGAACTTGAGCATTATCAGCATGACGTTTTAAACCGCATGATCGACAAAGATCTTTCGGTGATTGCTCTTCCCTCTTCGAACAAAAAACTAACCGGTCAATTTGAGGATTACAAAGAACATCCTTTTAGTTGGTGGGAAAAAAAGGGCGTAAAACTTGGCGTAGGAACGGACAACTACGTGACCCTGAACACGAATTATATTCGCGAAATGCTTATTTTACTTATTACCGATCCGACTCACCTCAAAATCACTAAGCTGCTAATGGTATGTACCGGAGAAAAACGTCGCCCGTACATCAGTCAGCAGCTTTGGAAATTGCGTAAAAGGCTGACTTAATATGATTTCTATATTGTTTGTTTGTTTGGGAAATATTTGTCGATCACCGGCAGCCGAGGCGGTGATGTGCGATTTGGTAAAAAGAAAAAAACTTTCACACCGTTTTTTTATCGACTCCGCTGGGACGGCTGGGCACCACGAAGGCGATGAATCCGATCCGCGCACCGTCGAACATGCGCACAAACGCGGTTACACGGTCACCAGTATTTCTCGTCCGTTTATTTCCGATCAAGACTTTGAAAAATTTGACTACATCGTTGTTATGGACGACGACAACTACACTGATGTCCAAGCCTATGACCGTCAGGGAAAATATTCGCGAAAACTTTTCAAGATGGCGCAGTTTTGTATCCAAACGCCCATGAAAGAAGTTCCCGACCCGTACTACGGCGGTCCTGAAAACTTTGAACAAGTTTTAAATATCTTGGAAGATGCTTGCCAAGGGCTTTTCGAGAAGATAAAAACTGACCATAAGTTATGATTTACCATGAAGAAACTGACGGTTTTATAGTTGAAGCTGAACCCACTTACGTTCCCGAGCAATCGAAGCCCGAGAACAATCAGTACTTCTTTGCCTATCGCATCCGTATTCGCAACGCCGGCGAAAAAAAAGCCCGCTTGTTAGCTCGCCATTGGATAATCCTCGACGGTGAGCAACGTCGGGAAGACATAGAGGGCCCAGGAGTCATCGGCGAGCAACCGTACTTTGAGCCCGGCACAGCCTATGAGTACACAAGCTTTTGCCCTCTTCCCACTCCAACGGGTAGCATGCGCGGTAGCTACTTTATGAAAGACGAAAACGGCAACGATTTTAAAATCAAAATTCCGCTTTTCTTCCTTCGCGACCACCGCCACAATCAATAACTCGTTAGATTAACCATTTTTGCATCGCTAGTTACCTAATAGGTACTGCAGAAAACCTTTCGGATTCGCAACCATTTCGGGAGTGACAACAAGCGTGGAATTAAACGAAGATTCTGGAAGTTCGTATTTAAAATCGCGAAGCAGGCTTTCACACACTCGAACCAAAGCGCGCGCGCCAGTGTTCTGCGTATGGGCCTGTTTCGCAATCATACGAAGGGCCTCATCTGAAAACCTCAGTGTTATTCCATAATGCCGGAAGCTTCGCACATACTGATGAATGATCGAAGCTTGCGACTCTTTTAGGATCTGAAACAGCTCTTCTTCGGACAAAGACTGACATGTAGTGACCACGGGTAGACGGCCTACAAATTCTTGCTCGAAGCCAAACTGTACGAGATCTTCGCTTTGTACCTGAGGTAGGTACAACGATGAATCCTCTAACGAAACACCGCGCACTTTGCTGTTGATACCGATTTGCGAAGTTGCCAACCGTTTTTTGATAATTGGGATCAATTCTGGAAAAGCGCCGCTAAAAATAAAAAGAATATTTTTAGTTCGCACGATCTCTTTTGTGATGGAGCCTTTTTTTTGCAAATTCATAAATGTTTTAAACTGCGAGGCGATATCGTGGGACCCGTTGATGTCTACGTCGGCGTCTTCGAGCAAACGCAAGAAACCAAACTGAACACCCCGCCCGCTCACATCCCGTCCCATGCGGCCAGGACTAGCAGCGATTTTATCAACTTCGTCCACATACACAATACCGTTCTCGGCGAGGCGAAGATCGCCTTTTGCTTGCTGAACAAGGTCGCGAATTATATCATCCACATTTGCACCCATGTAGCCAACTTCGCTAAAGCGAGTTGCATCGGCTTTTACAAAAGGCACACCGATCATCTTGGCAATGGACTTTACGAGAAATGTTTTTCCAACTCCTGTGGGCCCTAATAGCAGCACGTTTTGTTTTTGATAGTGCCCCATCACATCGCCCTCTTGTTCGGCATGAATGTGTCGATAGTGATCACACACCGCAAGAGCCAACGCTTTTTTTGCTTCGAATTGTCCGATGATTGATTGATTAAGATCGTCCACGATTTGTTTAGGCGTGTAGTCGAACTCGAACTTGTATTTTTTTGGCGGAGGCGTTGTGGATTCCAGATTTTTTTCGGGCGATGTTAATGTATCCATGGATACAACCTGCACCATTCCGCCAAACTTTTTTTGCACCATATTTTGAAATTCTTTTTGAATCTCCTCGGGGCTTGGCATTGATGTAGGAATGCTCTCTGCCGGTGAGTCTTCTGTAGGGGGCTTTTGCTTTTCTTGATTTTCCTGCGAAGTATTATTGGTGATATCCATTTGGGGATTATGGGCCCAGATCGCTGTTTGGCAAGGTCCAGAGTTCGGAGTATACTGATATCATGGATTTAACCGTAACTGTTCGGGACCTAGAACAAAATGGCTGGCATCTGAGTGAAAATCTGGTGCCCGTAGAACTCTGTGAAGAGTTATTAGCAGAGCTTTTACACCACAAAAAAAACTCAAGCTTAGTGCAAGCACACATTGGACAGGGCGTTGAAATTCAAATTCAACAAAACATTCGCGGTGATCATATCCGCTGGATTGATTTTACAAAGCCAACACCTACAGAAAAAAAATTTGCTCAGTGGCTTGATTTATTTTTAGCAAAAATTCGACCCGAGCTTTTGTTGGGACTCAGTGAATATGAGTTCCACTACGCGTTTTATCCGCCCCACACCCAGTATCAGAAGCATATCGATGTGTTTAAGAAAAATTCTTCGCGGCAAGTTTCTTTTGTTCTCTATTTGAATAAGAATTGGAGCTCGGAGGATGGCGGCGAAATCGTTCTTTTTGATGAGCACGATACTGAAAAAGAGTCGGCTCGCCTAGCACCGCATTTTGGTCGCCTTGTCCTGTTTTTGAGTGGATCGATTTTTCATCAGGTGAATTTTACAAATCGTGCGCGTTTTTCGGTCACTGGGTGGCTTAAAAATAGCCTCTAGAGCCAATTCTATTGGTTTTTCATCTATAAGACATCCTTATCTCCGAGATAAAAAGAATGAATTTCTATTATGGATACCACCTTGATATACCTACTAGTCATCAAGGGGACCTCAAAAGATTCGAAAGAATCCAGAGAGGGAATACCGCAAATAAAAGGTGCAGGGTGGACTCAAACCCAGCGACCGCGGTTCTCTTGAAGGAAAAAGCCGTCTTAGTGTTTTTCTTTAATCTGCCAAAACTTCTTAAGCCGTGAGTCCGGCTCCCACCAAAAAAACAACTCGATAGAGTCCCGTCAAAGGCTTTCCACGCTTTTTTTTTAAAAGCGAACTATCGAGGTGCCTCGACAGTTTGAAATTCCTGGTCTGTTGAAGTTGCTGGAGCGGCTGTTGGAGCCTCTGCATTCAATCGCTCTTTCAACTCGCAAACTCCATTGGCGCAAGCGCAATCTGTTTGCGGCAGATGGTAATCGCGAATCGCAAAAGTACATCTTTCAAGAGCCGTTCGACTGTCGCCATTGCATTCACCAATGATTTCAGCCTGCCGTCTAAACCGATTATTATAATTTATAAACAAATCAATATTGCCTGTGGAACGGTGGCGAACCGCCGTGTATTGATCTTGAATGCTACGCTGACAGCTATGGTAATTGAACGAATCGGTAATCCGCAAATTCACACCCCGTAAACAGCGCACCCCTCTTGTCGCAAGGGCGAGTGGTTCCACATTCCTACAAGCTCGTCTCCCGGCATCACGATCGGGGCGCCAGGCTTTATCGATGCAGTGGGACTCGGCCCAAGCTTTTGATTGGTCGTCTAAAAATTTGTGGGCTTGCTCGCAGGCGCGACCTTTTGTAATCAAAAGATCAAGGTACGAACCGTTCGCTGTCGATTGATAATGGACGCAGTCAGATCCCAATGTCGTAGTGGTACCATCGCAACCAGCGTGAGCATTGGCTGTGAAAAATACGAGAGATAAAAAACTAGAGATCCTTATGAAGATGCGCATACCATCAAGTTACCGCACTCTCTAGAACCATGTACATGTGTATCAAAGTGTGTTGCACATTGAGACATTTCTTAGAACCAAATTCCTGGGTTCTTTCTAAGAATCGTGGGTTTAGTGTTGATAACCCACCAAGTAAAGTCATCTCGGGCATTCCCTCGAGCGGATCATGGGTGGAATTGGGGATTGGTGCTTGACCGAGCGGATAGGGAACGCGCTACACAGGTCGAGCTATTACACGTTAGGGCGACGGTAACATCCATCGAGGCACTATAAGGATGACGGCTGAAATCGGCGTTATGAATAGACTGGGAATCGCGCTCGCGGCCGACAGCGCCGTTACGATTGGAGGTGACGCCCGAAAGGTGTACTCGTCCGCAGACAAGCTGTTCCAGCTTTCCGAGAGTGCCCCCGTCGCGGTAATGGTGTACGGATCCGCATCATTTCTCGAACGCCCGTGGGAGATTGTCGTCAAGATGGTTCGTCAGCGACTCGGGGACCGTCGCTTCGATACACTCGACGGGTACGCTGAGTACTTTCTTGAGTATCTGACATCGGGTGCACCAATCTTCCGGCCCGAAACCGAGAAGCGGGCAGTGGAACAGCTGGTTCAGGAACTGCTGTACGACATACGCAACGAGATTGAGAACGACTGCAGTCGACGAGCAGAACTCCAGGACGGACTCGACGAAGATGACGTCAGAGCCGCGTGCGACGATGCAATCGGTCGTCGACACGCCGGCATCGTTTCGCAGGAGTTCCTAATTGGCTTTGGTGAAGCTGATATTGCCGAAGTAGAGTCGTCCTACTCGGCTATTCTCGAGAAGCACTCGAAAGTCATTTTCGATCGCCTCCCGCTTGGCGCGGACGCGCAACTGTTACTGCCGAAGTGCGCCCTTCAAATGCTGGTGCGGAAGTATCAGGGTCCTTTACTCGCTGGCGTAGTCTTTGCGGGGTTCGGGGAGTCGGAGTTCGAACCGGTAGTCATCAACTATGAACTCGAAGAGCGATGCCTCGGCAAGCCGCGCTTGGCCAAGGTAGAACGACGAGACCTCGTGAATAGTCGGTCGCTCATTGTACCTTTTGCACAACGCGACGCTGTGTCTCTCTTTCTGGAAGGCATCGAGCCTACTCTTCAGGGAGAAATGCAGTCCTCGGTGGAGACGTTGTTCTCCGGTGCTCTCGAGGCGTTTCTTGAACGTATACAGGTGTCCAACGTAGATCTTGCGAGCGA
>JAYUQP010000016.1:0-2195 GCA_043757265.1 Bdellovibrionales bacterium
CGGGCTTCTTTATCATTCATCCGAAGAATCCAGAGCCTCACCAAATTGTCGATCGCGACTATGCTTATTTCTTACAGACATGGATGATTCATCCGAGTAGTCCGATTCCAGATACGATGGCGATGTCGGAATTCAATTACTTTACAATGAACGGAAAACCTGGCCCTGATATTATTCCTATGAAGGGAAAAGTCGGGGAGCGCATCCGAATTCGCATAGCGAACTTAAGCATGCTGACCCATCCCATTCATCTTCATGGACACAGCTTTAAGATCACAGAGTATGGCGCTGGATTCTTACCTCAGCACCAACACATCCTTGCAAATACCACTGATATCAGTAGCGCCGAGGCGCGATCAGTCGAGTTCACGGCATTACGAAAAGGTAAGTGGTTACTACACTGCCACTTCATGCACCACACAATGAACGACATGCACAGAAATCCAATTCCAGGCTCTGGCGGTGGACACGGCGGACATGGTGGGCATGACATGGGTGGAATGCACACGTGGATTGAGATCGTGTAGGGAAGAGATTGGGATTCTTAAAGAAACCAAATCTGTGCTAAGTCGCTCTGGCCATTCATGTCGCACTTCCAGTTGGCTAGGTGGCTAGGCCTTGACGGAAGACGCAGAAAATTTGGTCAAGCACTTTGGATTGCCAAAGGTAACCGGTTACTTATTGGGGAATGAGTGTAGCAATATTGATATCTGGATTTTTAGAAATTTGGTTGAGGGCATCAGTGAGCCACTTTTCTAGAGATTTATCTTTGAGCCGTTTTTTTACTGTGTGGAGAAGCGACATCAGCGAGCTTCGGGTTTTTGCACCGGCATCAGACTGCGAACCAAAGCTAACTTTCCTTGCGATGACTGTCGGCCGAAGCTCTCGCTCAGCTCGATTGTTGTCTGCATGAACATTGCGATCTTTAACCCAATGGTAGAGCCGATGTCTTTTCTCATGGAAGATTCGTTGGATTTTTTGTATTCCAGAATGTTGCCAGTCACCATCTAAAACCGACTCCATCTCAGTTTGAATTTTTTTAGCTGATGCGTAGTATTCAATATCACTTATATCACGGCCCCTTAACTTCATCGCCTGCGCTAGCAGCACTGAAAAAATCGAGACGAAGTGTGAGATTTCTTTGTTGTCAGGAAACTCCTTTTCAAGCTTTTCGACCTCTCTGCGTAGGTGAGCGTAGCAGTACTGGAGGTGAACCGGCATTTTATTGTAACCACCGTAACGATCGACATTGAGAACACCTTTGAGCTTCTCTTCACCCACTATTTCTCTAGCCACGCGAGACGAACGGGTGTCGCGAAATTCAAAAATGGAGATCACCGATGTGCAAAATAGCCAAGCATAGCCAGAGTGCCCATCGGTCCTCCAGCCAGTTTCATCGGCATGGCGTGCTGTTGAGTTACGATACTCTTGAATCAAAAACGGCTTGGCCAGTTCAGCAATTCTTCCCAATCTGTGAAAACCATCAATTATCCCGCCTGAGGTTACATTTGGACCAAAAATATTAAGCACTTTGCCAATCGTTATACCGTGCACGTAATGAAGAACTGCCGCTTGCGCAATGAGCGAGTTTCCATAGAGACTCTTTTTTAAGACCGGTGGCATTGTCGGATAAATTTTTTTGCATCTCGGACAAGTCCCTCTCGGACAATGATAGATCACCTCTTTTGCAATAACCGGCACTGCTTCAATAATCGTTCTCTGCCGAATATCTTTTAATTTAAGTGCCAAATCACATGAGTCACATCTCGCCATCATTGTTAAATGTACCACCTCATCGGCAGTGTCGGCAGTGGCCGAATGCCTTCCTGATCCCTTGTGGCCCGCTTTAGCGCCCCCACGCTTTGCCTTTGATTCTTCTTTTGAATTAGCTTTAAAATCGACTCGCGAAGATGGTGTATGCGCGCCAATGGGCGTTTTCTGAGGAGCATTCTGAGCAGTTTTCAATTGTGATCTTAGGAGAATAATCTCTTCTCTAAGAAACTGATTTTTATTTCGCAAATCAAAACAGGTCTTACAAGCGACCCCGCCGTCTGTATTAAAGTGTTTGCGCGGCTTCGGCCCCCGGCGCTTGTCGTGATCTACCTTTTTATATCCCGATCCTTGAGACATAACTCATACAAATCATAATTGTTTAATATGTCAATGCGTTTATTTCCCCAATAAGTAACCGGTTA
>JAYUQP010000017.1:0-5604 GCA_043757265.1 Bdellovibrionales bacterium
ACGGGCTGAGTGTAAACGATGGGCGCCATGCCCTTTATCATTCCAACTAACGCTACGCCGAACAGATAAAAGAACGCAGCCCCAATTCCGGTAAAAAAATAATAAATTAAGAATAAGCGCTGGCCCCACTTGGCTTCAAGCTCGGTGCCAAAAAACCAAAGGGTCATCATGTTGAACAGCACATGCATGGGATTCAGCGAGTGCAAAAACATATAAGTGACTGGCTGCCATACAAAAAAGTTTTCAATCATGGTTTGCGGAATGAGGCCAAAATACATCGTAATGTACGGCTCGCTCAAAATCAGATTTTCGAGGATTACGAGCAGCACCACCCAAATCGCAAGATTAATAATGATGAGCTTTTTAACAGCGGCGGTTGGACTTGAAATTTGAAACGACATCTGTTGCGACATTTCACTCGTCTCCCGGTTCGCTCAGCTCAATTAGAACTCCGCCCGTCGACTTCGGATGAACAAATACCACGCGGCAGTTGTGCGCGCCAATTTTTGGAACTTCGTTGATCAACTGAACATTGCTCTTTATCAAGTGGGCTACAAGCTCATCGAGTTTATTAACCCGCAAACAGATATGGTGAATGCCTGGGCCCCGCTTGTCTAAAAATTTGCGAATCGGGCTTTCGCTGCTTGTTGGTTCCAAGAGCTCAATGTTGGCATCGTTTTCTAGCGGGTAAAATCCAACTTTTACATTTTCACTGGCGACTTCTTCACGGTCGCTTTCGTGCATTTGTAGTGCGCGGTAAAATGCTCCGCCAGTATCGAGATTTTCGACTGCGATTCCGATGTGATCGATTTCAAACCGAAAGCTCATGATAATTCCTTCTCCAACGTTTTGAATTGTTTGCAGAGCTTTTTAAAACTCATGACCAGAGTTTCAACCACCACTTTTGTTTGCGCAATAAGCGGAAGAAAATTGGTGTCCCCGGTCCAGCGGGGAATAATATGATAATGCAAATGCGCAGGTATTCCGGCCCCAGCGGCTGAACCCAGATTAAGCCCAACGTTTAGACCAGGGCAATTGTAAGCATCTTTTAAAATCGCAATGGTTTGCCGGAGGAGAACGTGGATTTCGCTCCACTCTTCAGGTGTGAGATCGCCAATATCTGCGACGTGCCGAGCAGGTAGAAGCAAAAGATGGCCATTGTTGTAGGGATATTTATTTAAAACCACCATGGCGTTTTGGCTTTTGTAAAGCAGGCCAACCTTGCTGCGCTCTTTTTGCCCCAGGGCCGAGCAAAACACACATCCTTTGGGTCGTTTTATCTTACGAACATAATTCAAACGTGCGGGGCGAAAAAAAAGATCTCGTTTTTGTGGCCACAGGTCTTTGTTCGCATTTTTACTCATGCGATAAGAATACTTGAGGACCTGCAGGCTGTACAAAATAAAAAAGCCAGTGAGAGTCCCACTGGCTTTTTAATGCAATGCATCTTCAGAGCTGGACACCCATTTCCGGGGCACCCATATCTGTAGAATTAATCTTGGTTGTTGCGCAGTTCTTTAAGCTTATCTCCGAACACGTCACCCAAGCTCGATTTAGAGCTAGTCGACTTCGCCGCATACTCACCGACGTTGCCGTTCTCTTCACGAAGTTTTGCTAAGCGCACGCTGAGACCCACTTTACGCGCATCTTGATCGATACTGATTACTTCCGCACGAACTTGGTCACCAACATTTACAACCTCACCTGGGCTGCCAATACGCTGAGAAGAAAGCTCACTGATATGTATAAGACCTTCTGCGTCTGGGCTCAGTTCAACAAAAGCGCCGAAATCGGCAAGGCGAACCACTTTTACTTCATGAGTAGAACCAATCAGGAATTTTCTTTCAACATCTTGCCAAGGATCTGCCTCAAGCTGTTTAAGGCCCAAGCTAAAGCGTTCGTTTTCAACGTCTACACCAAGAACAACAGCGCGAACTTTTTGACCTTTGGTAAACATCTCAGACGGATGATTTACGCGCTTCGCCCAAGAGAAGTCAGAAACGTGCACAAGGCCGTCGATTCCGTCTTCCACTCCAACAAACACTCCGAAATCAGTGATGGATTTAACTTCGCCTTCGATGATTGTTCCAGGCTGATAAGTTTCCTTAAGTTCAAGCCAAGGATTGGTTTCAAGTTGTTTAAGACCAAGGCTGATGCGGCGGTTTTCTTGATCGATATCAAGAACCATCGCACGAACTTCATCACCCACATTGAGGGCTTGTGATGGGTGCTTCACCTTTTTCGTCCAGCTCATTTCGCTGACGTGGATAAGGCCTTCCACACCTTCGCCGATTTCGACAAACGCGCCGTAATCTACGAGGCTTGTAACCTTACCAGTAACTTGGCTGCCTTTAGAGTATTTTTCTGCAGTATCAAGCCACGGATCTTTTTGTAATTGTTTAAGACCTAAACTTACGCGTTCCTTTTCCTGATCGTATTTAAGAACCATTACTTCGATCTCATCACCCACATTGAGCACTTCTGATGGGTGTTTGATGCGTCCCCAGCTCATGTCCGTAATGTGTAAGAGTCCGTCCATTCCACCTAAATCAAGGAAGGCGCCGTACTCGGTAATGTTTTTTACCATACCGCGGATCACAGATCCTTCTTTCATGGCATCCATGGTTTGTGTTTTCATAGACTCGCGTTCTTCTTCAAGAAGGGCGCGACGAGAAAGAACGATGTTGCCACGTTTTTTGTTAAACTTAATAACTTTGAATTTATATTTTTTGCCAATGTAAACATCCATGTTGCGCACAGGACGTAGATCAATTTGGCTGCCAGGAAGAAAGGCTTTAACACCGATATCCACACTGAGACCGCCTTTAACTTTGGCGATAACAGTACCTTCGATAAGCTCTTGGTTTTCAGCGGCGCGAGTGATGTCGTTCCACGCTTTGTACATGTCGGCTTTATCTTTGGAAAGCACGATCATGCCATTTTCATTTTCGATTTTATCAATGAAGACTTCAACTTCATCACCAGGTTGCACAGAGAGTTTGCCTTCAACAAAACGGAATTCATTGATTGGGATTAGGCCTTCAGATTTGTAATTGATATCGACAAGAACGAAGTCAGTTTGAACTTCAACAATTTTGCCTTTAACGATATCGCCCACTTTGTAGTCGCGATCTTGCAAAGACTGTTCAAACATTTCGCTGAACTCAGTCATTGCTTCTTTTCTTTTAGCTAGAATATCTTCCTGAAAAAGATCTTCTACCGCGTTTTGCTTCATCTGTTTTTTTGTCATGTTTTTTGTAGCTTGCATGAGTATGTTAATTCTCCCTTGCGAAAACTTTTGTGCATCCTGGTTTGTTTGTTGCATTCGAGTCCTCTTCGCCCCTTAAAGAATGGCATGGTCGGCGCTTGATTGCTCCGGTGTCCACGGTGTTTAAGAGATTCGACATTTATAAAGATTTAATGCCAAAAGTCAAAGGGTTAGGCCATTTTTTAGGCTGTTTTGAACGGTCCTTTAGGGCCAAGAATGCGGACACACACTGTCTAAAAACACAAAATTGGGAGCTTCCACTCAATTTTATTGAGCCCTTACCCGGTTGAAACTAAATTCGAACCCCATGGACCTCTTTGATAAAAACAATCCCTACCGTATTGCCTCCGATCAACGAACGCAGAAACTCCGGGAGCGATACCGGATTACATCGGATAGGGAGCTTCATCTTGTCTTGAGGCGCGAAGCGGACCTTGCATACGAGCGTCTCTTTAAACGAGATCAATCCGTAGAGAGGCCTGAGGACATGGATAAAATAGGAGACACAGCGGTTACCGGCAAAATGTTGGATCTTGCGAAGCAAGAACTTAAAAGCGAGATTACGACCGTACGTTTAGAGGTTAAGCAGCAAGGCAACAATCTTACTAACAATATTGATAATCTTCGGATTGATGTCGCAAGGGATATGGATGGTCTCCGGACTGACCTCTCAAGTGACATGAGTAAGCTTCGGAGCGATCTCACGAGCGATATGAATAATCTAAGAGTTGAACTGTCGCGGGCTATGAACGACCTCCGACTTGATCTAACCAACAAATTTGATTTGATGATGCAAAAAATGGATGAGAACCAGGCGAGGTGGCGCGTGGATCTCGAAGAGCAACGACATTTTTGGGGCCTTGCCCATGATCACTATGTGCGAATCTGGGACGAGCAATTAGAGCACGGAAAACGTTTGGATGATTTAGAACTTTCAAGATAGCTGCAGTCCAACCCAGGTTCAATTGAATTTACCGCAATGCAAACCGGGCCGCGATTGAATTAACCATATGTTAATGAGCCTAAGACACTGAATAATTCCTTTGTTATTTTTTGCCTAAATATTTGTACTCAAATACAAAAGTTCCAAACGGCAACACCGCAGCCAAAAATGCAAAAACCCGCACCTTCAGCGACCAATTTAACTCTTCGGCAATAATGTTTGCCAAAATCACATACGCAATAAAAAGAATACCGTGCGGCATGCCAAGCATTTTGACAGCCGTGGGATCGCCCGCCATGTACTTTAGCGGCATCCCCACAAACATCAAAAGCAGAAACGACCCGCCTTCTAGCCATCCTAAAACGCGAAATATTTGAATCAGTGTTTTGTTACTCATGTTGGAAATCTATAAAACAAAAAGGGCCTTGTCTACTTGAGCGGCTTCAGATTCCCAAAACATCCCGCAGTTGAATGTAGGACATTTGGAAGGCTTCATGGGACCAGCTATCCACAAGTCCGCGGGAGTCGCCGACGCCGGCTGCGCATTTTAAAACGATCTCGGTCTGTGAGGACTGGAGCGGTGGCGTTTTGAAATTGCAGTATTTGTTGGCCCATGAATCTCGCACTTGGGTTCTCGCGGTTCGTTCAAACACTGAAGAATGCTGTTTGAGCCAGTGAATTTCGGTGGGGATTTTTTGCGGGCGTTCGTTCAGCCCAATTCGTGGATTGGATACATCGTGATATGTGTCGGCGATGTGCATTTTCTCGTTGATGGGAATTGCATACTTTACCCCGTCTAATAAAAATGAAAACTGACTGTTAAGGGCGTAGTCCACTTTGAAATCGGTTTTTGGAAATGTCAGGGTGCGTGCTTCTTTGCGATATTTTGTCACAGCCTCTTGTCGGTACTTTGTGACATCTTTGTAGGTTGTTTGAGGCTCATACTTTTCTTTTTTCGTTACAGGATCTTTCACCTTTACGTAAGACGTTTGGGGCTCACTTTCGGTGTAAGTCACCGTCTCCATCACTTGGTATGGAATTTCTTCGTCGTAACTGTGGATGCCCACCGATTTTTCTTCGCTGTAAGCGGAATTGAAACGGCCCGTCAGCTGAACTACCAAGGCTTTTCCGTCGGCTTGGTAAAGTGGCGTAGTTTTGAGCGCCTGTAGTAGCGACTCCGAAAAAATAGGCAAAACATCAGGCGGGAGGTCGGTGATTTGCCCTTTGAAAACGATATGTCCAAAGCCACCTTTTAAAGAGACAGCTGGCGCATTTTTTATTTCTTGTCCCCAAAATACACAGTAGTGATTCCAAAACTCTTTCGAAAAATAACCGGTCACCATGGAGCGAATCTCTAAACAGTGCTGGGCACCGCGCGAATCTACGTCGCTAA
>JAYUQP010000018.1:0-101756 GCA_043757265.1 Bdellovibrionales bacterium
ACGCACGCTTTCCTCGATGCTACGAGCTCCAGAAAACACATCACTTTCGTTTTGTGCTGGACGGTACACACCGCTTTCATCTTTGCTTAAACGCACAGATGTGATGGCTGTCACGATGCCTCTTCGTAAATTTCCGTCAGTAAACTGATCGCCTGTTGTTTCTATGTATAAAAGAACATCATTACAATCATCTTCGATACACACAACGCGACCAACGCCGTTCACTTTAACTTGTCCAGCTATAAGGTCTGCTTCGCGAAATGGCGGTACATTGATTTGTCGAGGCGTACAGTTTTCTGACGAACGGTCTAAAACTGCTACCTGCATAGAAAGCATTCCAGGAACTGTTGTATTTTCTGTTTGCATTGGGGAAAACTGGGCTTGCACGCCTTGCGTGCTTGATTTTAATTCTAGGCTTTCTTCTGAACCACTGAGCCGAGAAAATGTTTCGTCGCTTTGAAGCATTTCAATAGCCACTTCTTCGGACGTTGGGCCTTCTCCGCCACCGCCTGCGGTCCCACCCGAAGATCCACCGGTTACTGGGCGATATGAATCTTTGTTTGAGCACGCTGCCATTGCCAAAGATATGCACGCTAAAGTTATCATTAATTGCTGTTTCATTTTCTATCCTCCCAGATAATCCAATGTGTTTTAACTTATGTCCGAAACACTAAAGAGCAAACGACAGGCCACTTCAAATACGATAAAATCAGGGAGAAATGCAAAAGAGCCCTTGAAGGGCTCTTTTAAAAAAGCAAATTACAATTTTAGTCACTGCCTCAACGGGCTGATGGCAAATTTTAATTAAAAGAATCCGTTGCCCGTATAACCGTAAGGTCGTTCATGATAGTCGTCAGTGTCGTACAAGCTCGTTGGATCGATCATAAAGATCACATCCGCTGCCGACTGGATTGTCTGTACTGGTTTTAAACAATACTGAAAATCATTGGCGTAATCAGGAACCTGTAAAAATGCATCGTTTTCCGCAATCGTTGGGATAAAAGCTTCTGTATTTCCATTTTGCGCAATATTTTCTAAGATAACGGGAACTGCGCCACGCACGAGTCCTGATGAGGAAACAACCGAGCTTGGGCTTTGTATAATTGTTAAATACAAATGCTCACATCGTTTTGTAGTTTCGTTGAAACGGAAGCATTTTGCTTCTGCAAAGTCTTCGATGATAAACATGTAACCAGGATTTTTAAAACGGGAGGCGTCGACATCATAGCTTCGGTAGATGGCTTGTGAACAACTGTCCGCCGTTTCGGCGAACGACACTGTGGCCACGATGTCTGCTTTGGACTTTTCTTCATCCTTGTAGCGAATATCTAAATTAATGCCGATAGTTTCGCGGCGGATAGCTCGGCTGGAAGTGCTGCTGAGAGTTTGGCTCATGTTTGAAGTTGACCTTTTTAATAGCTCATTAGCACGCGCATTAAATTCTTCGGGAAGAGGATTTGAACCTTGCGGAGCTCTGAACGGAATACCATCTTCTTGATTTCCGCAACCCATTAAAATGGCGCTTGTTAGTATAAGTATAATTCCATTCTTCAGCACAAGGCCTCCCGTAACACCTTGTAGAGCAATCTATGGACCGTTATTAATCGATTATATGAGTTTTGAGGGGCGAGGTGACAATTTTGGCTTTACACTTCGAAGCGATTTGCCAGTTGTTCGAGCGGTTTTAGCGTCTTCTTTTTTAAGTTCTAATTACAGCTCTCGGGCAGGAACGCCGGCAACGGCCACGCCGGGCGGAACGTCCTTTGTCACAACCGAGTTTGCGCCAATCTTGGCATTTTTGCCGATGGTGATTGAGCCTAAAACCTTAGCCCCGGCTCCTACCATAACTCCGTCTTCGATCGTGGGATGTCGTTTGTTTTGTAACAATGAAACCCCACCTAGTGTGACGCCGTGATAAATTATACACTCGTTACCAACGATTGCGGTTTCGCCAATGACTATTCCCGCTCCGTGATCAATAAAAAGTTTTTTGCCGATTTTAGCTCCTGGATGAATTTCTACGAGGGTAATCCACCGGGAAAACTCGCTGATCAGGCGTGCAATAAAGAAAAGATTTAACCTGTAAAAGAAGTGAGCGATGCGGTGAAAAAAAATTGCTTTGGGACCTGGGTATAAAAGTAGCACTTCTAGATACGAGCGCGCGGCTGGATCATTCCTGCGATAAACTTTTAAAAACTCGATCATTCAGACCACTTATTCCCTTTAACATAAAAATTTCTTTCAAAGAGTTGCGAGTACAGAGACCATGGCTCATCCCCTTGTGTCAATGACATCGCGGTCTGAATAGAATCAATTTTGCTGTCCATTTCGTCGAGCATCCACAGCACGTAGGCCTCTAAAGTTTGTGGAAGTTTCGGCGAGCCGTACTCGTGTTTACCGTGATGACTTAAAATCATGTGTTTGCATATATCTTTCAATTGCGGAGGAAAGTTGAATATCGATTGAGTTTTCTTTTCGACAAGCTCGCACGCCATTAGCATGTGACCTAGAAGACGGCCGCGGTCCGTGTAACGAATACCAGTCTCGTCGATTTTTAGTTCCCATATTTTTCCAATGTCATGAAATATGGCTCCAAAAATTAAAAGATCTAAATTAAGCTGTGGATAATTTTTGCAGATAAGCTGCGCCAATTTTACAATAGACAGTATGTGTTCGAGCAGGCCACCAAATTTCGCGTGGTGAATAGATTTTGCGGCCGGGGCCACCAGTAGCAGAGGCTTTATTGTGGGATCTCCAAGCACGCCTAAGATCAAGGTTTTCAGTGCCACGCTTTCCACTGTCTCCGCAATTTTCATAAGCTCAAGGTACGCTTCCTCGGGATGGACTTTTGAAGACTGAATATAATCTTTAAGATCAACTTCTCCCTCGAAACGTTCGATTTTATGAATGACGATTTGTTTTCGGTTTTGGTAAAGTTGAACCACACCTTTGACCAAGATAATATCCCCGGATTCAAACTGTCCGCCGATCTGATCCACATTGTCCCAGGCCTTTGCGTCCACATCGCCAGTTGAGTCACTCAGCAAAAAGCTCATGTAGCTTTTGCCTTTTTTATCCTTGAGAAGCGTTTTACCTTTGGCGAGAAACAGCGATTGAACGTTTTGTTTGTCTTGAAGCTGGGATATGAAGATCTTTTCCATAGTTGAAGGTACCAAGTACCGCGAGGCGAGGCAAAGTCCTAAAGGTACGCCGATCCTTTTTGCGACTGAGCGCATTGGAATCCTTTGGCAATCAAAAGTTTATGAAGTGGATTTTTTGATTACGATTCCAATGCGGGCGGTCGCAAAAAGGATCGGCGTAGCTTTTATCGACGTAGCCGTAGTCGGCTTACGTGTGGGCGGTGGATTTTATACACAGAGACGGTGCGACCACCGGCCGTCGCGAATTCGGAAGAATACCATTTTTATTTTCCGTCCGTCTTTTTTTACCAGCAGATAATCCCCACCTAACAGATTAAGGTAGTGACCAGCTTTCGTCATCAGCTCGATTCCACTAGAAGAAAAAAGTTTTTGCATTTTGCTTTTCAATTGCACCGCTTGCCCACATCCAAGTCCTAAAGTTTGCGGCCCCAACTCCATGGCTTTGTACCGACTTACAAAATACAAAGTCGCATCGCCTTCGAGAGCAAAAGGCGACTTAAAATAAATCTTAAAATTCGGCCAAATTTTATCCACATAACTTGATAGATCCAAGACCTCTTGCGTGTAGCCAACTCGTAACTTCTGTTCCGCACTCTTCGTGCCCTCAATTGTCACTTCAACATCGAGAAACTCAGCTGAGTAATCAAAATTTTTAATGCCAAAATCTTTCTGGACTTTTTGAAACAGCTCTGCGGGAATTGGAATGGAGCTTTTTATCATTTCGGCATTTGCAAAAAGTGCTAGATAATAACTCAGAATCAACATCATTTTTGTCTCACTTTTGTAAGCTGAGTAACGGTATATAGTTTGCCGACTCCTTCAACCCTTTGCCCAAGGCATTCATATCATCCTCAGTCATCGCCTGTGCGGTGTATGCATGCAACGGTGAAAGCTTTTGCAAGGAGGGCAATATTTCTTTTAGGCACGAAACATTTTTTAATTTAAAGCATACTTTGAAGAGCACCTGAAAATACAGACGATCTTGAACGCCGAGCCTTCGAGCGCTCATCAAAGACTCTTTGGCCTTTTCCAGCTCACCCACACTCTGCGATACCACAGCACTCGCAATGTGCGCTCTCGGATCCTTGCTGTTTTTGCCAAGCCACATATCTATCGACTGCTGAGCTGCAAGCACGCCCTGACCCTTATATTTGCAAATAAAATTGAGTAACGACACGCTATCATTTTTAGCAATTTTTAGAAGGTCTTCGCAAACGAAAGCAAAAGATTTCCACTGAAATCCCCGCCAATCTACGAGCGGCGAGTGAACATGATCCGTTGTGAGATCCGGGTCTAAGCTAATCGCGTTTTGAATCAGTTTTTGCACCGAGTTTTTATCGCCGCCAAGTTTAGACATCAAATAAGCGTGGAACAGGTAGATTTCTTGTTGGCTGTCGTAAATTTTATGGGCCACCAGTTGCGACGTGATTTGCTGCGCTTTGTGCAACGCTGCTTTGTTGTTTTCTTTTCGGTTTTGAAAAAGGTATCCTTCGATCAAATAAAGGGCACCGATATGTGAATAGGGGTTTTTATTAATCGTTTTTAATAAAACGCCTTCTGCCTCGCGATAACGCCCTTGAGTAAATAGCAGCCAGCCCTTGTTTATCAGCGCAGGTACATATTCGGATTCCGTGTCGGCTTGCAGAGATTCGTTAAAATGTTTCAATGCTCCTGTGTAGGCTGACTCTCGCTGTTGCAATTCGTAGGAGTAAGAAAGACCAAGCAAATTTTGTCCAAAAAGAATAGTTTCTTTTTTGTACTGTCCAGCCAAGGCTTTTTCGATGAGGCTTCGAGCATATGCCGTTTGCCCTTCCATCTGAATCAACAAAGGTGCCATTTCAAAGGCCAAGTCCACATCGCGGGGATTAAGTTGGTGAGCCAAAGTAAAATTTTTCAAAGCATCAGACCAGTGGGCCGTTTTTTTAAAGTTCAAACCTTGATCAAAATAAGTAACGAAGTCTGATTTTTTTTCCAGCAAAGGCAACGGGTTTTTTGCAGTATTAAAAAGATACCAACCGCCAACAACCGCCATCACGAGGAGTATTCCTGCATAAATAAAACGGAGTGGAAAGGTCTCCTCTGGATTTACAGTGTAAATTTGATCAGCTGGTGGTCTCTGTACGCGCGATGAAGACTGAGGGCCTGGCTGCGGAGTGAGCGTTTCAGCATATGGGGTTTGCGTTGGGCGATCGGGAGTAATATCCATTGTACGTGTGATGGTTCCCTCAGTGCGGGTCATAGTGTTTTCGATGACTTCTTCCTGCTTGCGTCGCATTTTTTCGATAGCTGCTACAAACAAGGCCTGCGTTTGCAAGGGACGCCAACGGTCTAAGGGCGACATGGCTTCGTGATGTGGAGAGATTGTTCCCGTCATCAGTTTTGCGATCAACTCATTGAACGAATAGGGACCAGAGATATGTGCGTCGACTTTAATAAGCCAACACGGATCGGTATCGTTAAAGCGTCGATTGTATTCCATCACGTTGTCCTATTTGCTGTCCCAAAACTAATCACAGAAGAAAATACTACTTAAATCTTAGGCGGACCCCACTGATTAGTAAAGCATTAGGGTGACGGTAGGGCGATAAAGCCCCTTGTTTACTAATGGCGAAAGTGTCGCTGCCCGGTTAAGACCATTTGCAGTCCTAGTTCCTGCGCCTTTGCGATCACTTCGGGATCCTTGATAGATCCGCCGGGCTGCACAATCCAGCGCACCCCGTTCTGTGCCGCGATCTCGACGGAATCTGGGAATGGAAAAAAGGCATCACTCGCTAAGATTAAATTTTTGCGACTCGGGTGATAGGCCTGTGCACGACCGAGCGCCTGGCGAACAGCATCCACACGATTTACCTGACCCATTCCTAGTCCCAAAGTTTGGCCACCCTGACAAACGCTGATCGCGTTGCTTTTCAAAGAGGCACAAGTTTTCCACGCAAAAATCAAATCGCTTATCATGCTCTCCGAAGGCTTTTCGCCAACAAAAGACCATTTCGCAATATCATGGCTGACGCAATCGGTGTCCTGCACGAGTAAGCCACCATCCACACCCTTGATGTCATGGGAGGCCGAAAAACTCATCATCTCTTTCCAAGCCAACACGCGTAGATTTTTTTTCTCGGCAAAAACTTCGAGCGCTTCAGAACTCACCTCAGGAGCTATCACACACTCCAAAAATATTTCGTTGAGCTGTTGGGCGTGCTGTTTGGTCAAAGAAAAATTACATGCGACGATAGCGCCAAAAACGCTGATTGGATCGGCTTTTAAACACTTTTCCAGAGCTAAATCGGTGTCTGTGTCGCTGGCCACCGCACACGGATTGTTGTGCTTTATTGCAACAGACGTTGGTTCGGTAAACATTCGTACGGTGTTACAAGCCGCCTGCAAATCGAGAATATTATTGTAAGATAGCGCCTTTCCTTGCATCACCGTGGCCCTATGCAATCCGGTGTCTTGCGAGCGATACCACTTGGCGGACTGGTGTGGATTTTCGCCGTAGCGTAAGCTGGAAAAAATATCCCCTTTTATTAAAAATGGTGCACTGGTCTCGCGGTCCTGACCCATCTCTTCGTAAAAGTTTTGTGCAATCATCTGATCGTAGGTGGAAGTCCACTGAAACACCTTGGCTGCGAGGTATTTGCGGTCTTCAAAGGTAAGCTGTCCATCTTTACGCGCAATCCAAGCGTAGTCACCGGGATCACAAACAACACAGATATTTTCGAAGTTTTTAGCAGCCGCTCGAAGCATTGATGGACCGCCCACATCAATAAACTCGATCAGCTCTTTTCCTGACTCGCCATTTTTTTTTGCTTGTTCAAATGGGTACAAGTTCACCACAACAAGATCAAATGGCAGCACTTCGTAGCGAGTTAACAAATCCAAATCGTCTTCGAGACTTGGACGATATAAAAGTCCCATGTGAACTTTCGGATGCAGTGTTTTAACCCGTCCATCCATACACTCGGGAAAACCGGTGTAGTCCGAGACATCTGTGACAGTCAGTCCTGCTTCGCGAAGGGTTTTAGCAGTGCCTCCCGAAGATATGACCTTGGCGCCGTTTTCCGTAAATGGAGAAAGAAAAGGCACGAGGCCGGTTTTATCCGAAACGCTTGTTAAAATTCTTTGAAACATATTTTTTTATAGATTCACTCTCGACAGGAGACCTTTTAGATCGTCGCTCGACAAGAAAACACCCGCTCCGAAAAACACAGAGCGCTTGCGCTCGTTGAGCATATCCTCACCACCGCCTTGAACGAAAACACCTTTCATAATGTTATACCGTACATACGGCCGCAGCTTCATATCGTCGTTTTCATCGTCTCTGGCACCAAAATCAAACGCATCAAGTGCAATTTTCAAACGCTTTCGAAGCAGCGTATATTCCACGCTCACGCCACCGGTGCTTTCAATCATCCCACCCTTGATGGCAAAATCATAAAAGTTCTTACCAAAAAGAGCTGTGAAACGATACTTATTTTCATAAACGATTTGCGTGTTGGTGACGGTGGGGGCTCCAGGGGCTACAGTGACCGTAGAGGTAGTAATTTCCTTTAAGCCGATGGGCGTCGAAACCAATCCGACTTCGTAAAATCGATCCATTCCCGTTCGAACGTTTGCTCCCAAATAAGACCTAAAGCCATCTTGGTCGGGAATCGAGTTAGTATGGGCTTCCACACTGATATCCGTTTTCATTGTCAAATCTGAAAAATAGCCAAATGTTTCAATGGTTGAGTCTAAAGAATCGCCCATATTTTCATCGTTGATAAGGCGACCGATGGGTCCCTGGCCTTCGTTGATTTTTGTTGTGATGGATTCAACACTTACCATCGCGCGATCAATCCGCGCCATGGCGCTTTTCATGGTGCTGAGTATTTCCCCCACTTCACCTTTTTTCTCCCGCACCAACTGCGCAAGATCTCCAGTCAAGTTTTCGATGTTTTTTATAATTTTTCCCATTGGTTTGCTGTCATCACCTTCGGTGGCGTCGCGAAGGTTGTCGACAACCACAGTCAATGAGTTGGTCACTTTGCTTACTTGTGAGATGAGTTTTTCTAAGCTTGCAGAATCTTCAACGCCGGCGATTCTATCACCCGATTGTAATACAGGATCATTGGCATCACCCGGTACGATTTCAATATGTTTATCTCCCAAAATTCCATTGGGACGGACTTGAACTTTTGAAGATGTCGTTAAGCGAACATTGGCCTGAACCACAACATCAATGCGGGCCTGCCCGTCGTCGGCAAGACCGATCTGTTTGATCACTCCCATGCGAATTCCTGCCACATGCACTGGGCCGTTTTTAATGAGTCCCGCCGCATTTTCCAGCGTGAACCAAAGTTTCTTGCCACCCATGAAGCCCGCGCTTTCGCTGACCTGTACCGACATCGCACCAATAATGCATGCGACAACAATCACTAACAAACCAACTTTGAATTCAGGAGTTTTAAATAAAGGGTTCACGACTTATGGACCCCTTTGTCGACAAATTTTTTCACAAGCGGAATATCGGTTTCGAAGAAAACCTTGGGCGGCCCATGAAGTAAAACTTTTCCACTGTCCAACATAGCTACGTAATCTCCGATACGGAACGCTGCATACAAATCATGTGAGACGATCAGTGTGGACGTTCCCTCTTTGTGATTATGCGTGCTGACCATCAGATTATCTACCATTTCTGTGAGAATAGGATCCAACCCAGTCGTTGGTTCGTCGTAAACTAAAACGTCTGGATCAAGAGCGAGGGCACGAGCTAGACCGCACCGCTTTCGCATCCCGCCACTGATTTCAGAAGGAAGTTTGCTGTAATGCTTTTCGTCCAGTCCAGCAAGCTTCAACTTTGAATAAGCGACTTCCTTCATTTGCGACATGCTCAAATTTTTGCGGTGTTCCTTTAGTGGAAACAAAACATTTCCTAGCACCGACATATCGTCAAAAAGGGCAGCGTACTGAAACAAAACACCAAACTTCATGCGCAGTCGGATGGCTTCGTCGTCGGAAAGCGAAGTGATGTCTTCCCCCATGATTTTGATCTGCCCTGACGTTGGTTTTATAAGGCCTAAAATATGCCGCAATAGAACGCTTTTCCCCGTGCCACTAAATCCGATGATCACTGTAATTTTACCCTTAGGTACAGCTAGATTGAGCCCATCTAAAACATAATCTTCGCCGTTAAAGGTTTTTCTAAGGTTTATAACTTCGATGGCGTTTTCGGAGGTTGTGGATGATTTAGACATGGCTGGTAATCTTGTAGTAAAGGTCTATAAGATTCATCAAGAAGAAATCCACTATAATGATGAGCACCATACTTAAAACAACGCCTCTATTTGTAGCATCGCCCACATCTTTTGCACCGCCCTTAGTGTAAAAGCCGCGATAGCAACAGACGGACGAGAAAATAAAACCAAACACCGCCGCTTTGATAAGCCCTTCGTTAATGTGATTGGGATCCACCCACAAATTGGTCTTCTCCCAAAAAATGGCATCGTCGATATCAAGAACTTTTACGCATAAAAAGTACGATCCTAATATGGCGACAAAATCAAAAATTCCAGTGAGGAACGGCATAATAATCGTTGCTGCCATGATCCGTGGAGACACAAGGTAGCGAATGGGATCTACACCCATAACTTCGATGGCATCAATTTGTTCGGAAACGCGCATCGAGCCTAAATTGGCCGCCATGGCGCCACCCGCTCGAGCGGCAACAATCAATCCCGAAAGCACGGGACCTAGTTCGCGCGTAATGCCTAACGCAACGGTGGGCCCTACAAGCGTTGTTGCGTTGATCAATTTAAATCCCATATAAATTTGGAACGAAACAGCCATCCCTGTAAACACCCCAGTAAGAACAATAATAAATACAGATTTGTTGCCAACAAATTCCATATGCTGAATGAGATCGTCCCAGCGATAGGGTCGCTTGAAAAAGAGTCGCATTCCCTGCGCCGAAAAACGAAAAAGCAGCCCAATCTGAAAAATAAAATCAATTAACAGATCGGAAATTCCTTTTCCGATCTCGTCGAGAAATTGATTTACCTTTTCGCGGTACTCTAAAACTGCCACTTATATACTCTCATTCAAAAATTGACGTGGAACTCGCTCCGATATGCGGGTGAGCACGTCGTAACCAATTGTCGAAGCCTTCGCAGCGACTTGCGTCGCCGTTTGTTTTTTTCCAAAAAACTCCACTTCTTGTCCCAATGGAGCTGCACAATTGGTCACGTCGATCATGGTATAGTCCATACACACGCGTCCGACAATCGAAACAGAATTTTCACCCAACTGCACAGTTCCCTTATTGGACAATTGTGTTGGCACGCCATCAGCGTATCCGATAGGCACAATTCCAATTTGCGAATCTTGTTTTGCTGTCCACGTAGCCCCGTACGAAACTGATTTACCTTTTTTAACCTGCTGTATGGCAACGATCGTCGATTTTAGACTCATCACTGGAGAAAGTTTTTCCTGCAAAGTGCCATTACATGCGAGAAGCCCATAAAGACCTAAACCAATGCGTAATCCGTAGGCATTTTGTTTTTGAAATTCCCCGAGCTGCAGTGCTTGTGCGGCAGCCGAACTGTTGTAAGCATGCACTTGAGTAAATGCCAATTCACCTATGTCTTTAAGCAAATGCCGAAAAATCAACAACTGCTCTTGTGAATGCCCTTGCTCATCCGCCAAATCTTCGGATGACATCAAATGCGTCCCAACCCCAACAACTTTTAGTTTTTTTGAGTGATTCAAAGTTTGCAAAAGTTTTGGAATTTCTTTTGGGGTAAATCCCAGACGGTTCATACCCGTGTTCAATTTTAGATGAATGTTCAACGCTTGCGATGATAACTTATCTAAACTTTCAAGCTGCGAAAAATCACTGACCACTGGAGTTAGACAGTGGTGCAAAAGCTCGCGAACTGCCTCATCCCCAGTAAAGCCAAAAACGAAAACTTCAACCTTGCTGTTGGCTTTTGTGCGCAGACGGATTCCCTCTTCGACAAGTCCAACGCCAAATCGTGTGCATCCAAGTTTCTCAAGGTGTTGCACGACTTGCACATCACCATGGCCGTAAGCATTGGCCTTTACCATCGGACAGAAAAACGACCTCCCGAGTTCGGACTCTGCAAAAACTCTATAATTTTTGGAAAGCGCAGAAAGATCAATTTCAACATAAGATGGTCTAAGTGGCGTCGGCAAGGTTAGCGTCTTTCTGGTTGTCGTCGTCTAAGGTGTAGAGGACCACTTCGAAGTGGCCCGCTTGGCTTGCTGCCTGTTCACTTCCTTCTAACAAACTCATCGTATCGCTGGCAAGTTGCGGAAAGGTGCTGACACCGCAAAATATTTGCACGTCACTTTGAATCTCTGCCAAGGCTTTTTGCGCGATCAGCGTGAGTCTGCTTGCGACAAATGCTGCTTTTTCTTGCTCGGTCTGCGGAAGCGCAATTGCTAGCCGTCCGTCTGTAAGGCGGCCTATAAAATCGCTGCTTCTTGTAAACCGTCTGGCAATCTTAACCACTAAGGCCATTGCTTTTTGCACCTGCGCTCCCCCCGATGAGAGATTGGACCCGCGCACTTCGAAGCTCAGCACCGATAGACAATTTTGATGTCTTCGACTGCGTGATACTTCGTTGTTTAAGTTTTGGTAAAACGTTTTGTTGTTGAGACAATAAGTTTTAAGTTCAACGGGAAGATGGTCATAAATCAAACGGGTTTTAAAAAAACTATCGGTAAGCAGCGCCAGCGCGCGCACGTGCTGTTTTACAAGGTTTTGGTGAGATTCATTGAGAGTATCCACAGCTACTAAAATTCCAAAAACTACATCTTTGCTTCGCACTACAAACGATTGAGTTTGGTCTGCATGAAATACGTGCGTAAAAAAGTTCGCCCAGATTTTATAATCTTGTGGTCGATCAAAAAAATGCTGAAGATCGGCAATGGATTCAAGCTTGATCCCAATTTTGCGGTGGCGCGCGGTCATTCCCGAAGCCACATCGGTTAAGTGCAAGACTTCATTTTCAAAATCGTATTTTAAATAGGCAAAATCTCGGCGACTTTGATCTTGCAATCGCTTGAGCGAAAAATGCACTGCCACCTCTTCGCTCTCGCACATCAGTAACTCCGAAATGCCACTTTCAAAAACAGCGCTGGTGGGCTCTGGCACCTCGACAAAGGTCAACGTCCCGGTGGATTGTTCGATTGAAGCTTCAGAAACTACAGGAGCTGGCACTTCTTTCGCCATCCGACACAACCACGATTCAACTCCACGCCCCACTCTGTGCGCCAATTGACCAGTAACCGCGATGGGATCTAAAATATAATCATAAATGATTTCCTGTTCTAAAAGCCGATGTGCACGCTCAGCCTCTGAGTTTGCGCACGTGAGAAAGATTTGAATCTCTTGGCTCATCCCCTGAATTTTTTGCGAAAGGTGAACCGTTTTTTCGATGAGGGGAAGAACTACAATGTGCGGTAAAGTTAAATAAATGGCCTGAAGCAAAAGCTCGTCGCTTGTGTAAAAATGAACTTCATACCCTTCGCGCAGCAACATTTCTTTTAAAAAACGAGCCTGCGTCGGATTTTCGTCAAATACGAAAATAGAAAATTCCTGATTATACTTTTTGGGATTCATGCTTCTCCCGTTTCGGTTTGCGAATCGATGTTAAAAGAGATTGGACGTCGAAATCTGAGGATATGGGTTCTAATTTAGTGGAACGCGATGCAACCTGTGCAGTTGGCGTCTTTTCGATTGGATCGATGATCGCGCGAAGTTCTCGCAGTTCTTTTTCAAGCATCAGAAGTTGGGAAGCAGCTGCCGGATTTTGCGACTTGTAGCGATTGAGATAGCCTAAACAGTTTATGGCTTTGGTGCGTACCCCGGGTACATCAAAATTAATTTGGGCCGACGATGTTAATGCTGCTGGGGATGTGACCGGTACCGATTCAAACGCAGCGGCGGGTCGGACTTTTGATTCACCTGAAAACGTCGCTGTGGAATCTTCTTGTCTGTCTTTGGGCATTCTTGTCGCCATGGGCGTTTGCAGACTCTGCTCTTCGAGCATGTTTGTTTTCTGACCCTGCTCTTCGAGCATGTCCATCCGACTAAAAAATCCTCTAAAGACTAAATCAGTTACAACCATACTGATTATAACAAGGAGGCAGATAATCACCATCAACGCACGAAGATAGGAGGCGCTTTCTACAACCATATTTTGCAATTGAATATGCTTTACAAAGAGCAACTGCAGGTCGGGATGAAAGTATGTGACCAGTGCTGATGTTTTTGAAGTGGGCCACAAACCAGTTTGTTTTTGTGCAAGCAGCGAGCGGTGTTTCTCGATCCCATCGATGGGTTTATCGCCAAAGGCAAAAACCTCTCCCAACTGGGGTGCCATAAGCGTTAAATTTTCGGCTGTTGAGGCGCCGCGAAACCATTTGCTAAAAAAATCGGTTTTAAAAAAGAAACTGTAATAGCTCACTTTTCCAGATTGATAAACCGGGACCACGTACGCCAAATGCGCGCCTTGCCCCTTCACGTTTACGAGGTGCCATGTTTTTTTGGACGTCGATAATGCATCAAAAGGAATTTGTTGCGCTATACTTTTTGCCTGACTTCGCAAGCCCGCGATACCCTCAAACCATTGAGCCTTCCACTTTCCGTTTTCTTTAATGATGTGTGCTAGCAGGGAAATTTCCTGTGCTTTTAACATAGGCTCTACATCGGTTTGTGCACTGAGAATTTTCTGTAGATTATCAAACTGACTTTGTACGATAACGGCTTGTTTTTCGAGATCTTGGACTTGCATGTTTTGATATGTTTGAGCATATTTTTTGGAAAAAATATCAAAGGACTTCCATGTGATGATGAGAAAAGATCCCGTGAGAAAAAAACCTAAAAAAACTAAATATTTTAAACGTGTACTCATAGTCCCCCAAACTCATCCCCATCGTATGCTTTTTTGTGAATCAACAAAAGACTCTCTCCCCGGCATTGGCCAAAGGTCTAGGGCGTGTATTCATTTAGCCAGAGAGTCAAAGCCATGAATCTTGCGCTGGATGGAGACCTTCGGTCCTCGTTTACGAGCGGAGCTCGTTGCGGCGGGGAACCCGCAGAGAGGACCTTCGGTCCTCGTTTACGAGCGAAGCTCGTTGCGGCGGGGAAACGCAAGTTAAGCGCTATCAAGAGGAGAGGCTCGAATTCCGTCCAAAATTAATAGATTTGGCACTACGTCAAAATGAGCACACGCTCTGAGTTGCCGATTCTCCAACCCTGTTATAGTCTAGACGCTATGTCACAACGTTCCGAAATTTTATTCAAATGCCCCTCTGACGGTGAATCCTTATTCCTTCAGAGATGGAAGCCTTCTGCAACTCCAAAGGCTCTTGTGTTGATTACGCATGGTGTGGCGGAACACTCTGACTGCTATCACAACTTTGCAGAAACGCTAGCGGCGGAACACCTCGAGGTTTGGGCGTGGGATTTACCAGGACATGGCAAGTCCTACGGACAACGCGGATATGTAACTTCGTTTTCAGAGTACACGGACCGCTTAAAAGAAGTATTAAGCGAGGTTCGGCGACAGGCTGATGCAAAAATTCCGGTTTTTTTAGTCGGCCATTCCATGGGTGGGATGATCGTTTTTCAATTTGCATTGCAAAACCCCAATGCGCCAATTAAGGCCTACATTTTGAGCTCGCCAGCCTTTGGCGTAAAGGTGCAGGTGCCATTTTTAAAAGATCAGGCGGCGCGCTTTCTCGTTCATGTGGCACCAAAATTAACCATACCTCATCAAATTACTTACGAAGAACTCACTCGCGACACCGAGCTCGTAAAAAGGTATTACAAAGATCCTTTGCGCCACACAAAATTTTCGGCGCCCTTGTACCTCGGCATTTTAGACTCCATGGAGAGCGCTCTCACCCACGCTCGTGATTTTAAAACCCCCGTATTTATTCAAGCGGCAGGACAAGATCAAATCGTTGACGTGCTCGCCACTCAAGAATTATTTACAAAGATCTCTTCGACACAAAAAAAGCTTAAAGTTTATCCAGAAAGTTACCACGAAATTTATAACGACACTAACAAACAAGAAGTCATTGACGACTTCCTCGCTTTCTTAAGAGAATTCAATATATGAAAAATATCATTTTTGTTCTTTGCAGTTTTATCGCCATCTCCTGCGCCACCGAAACTCCTGCCACACCTGATGATTACATCAAAGTGATCGAATCAAATAGCGCAGGAAATGTGGAGTATGTTGGTGCCTACAATCACTTTAATTTTCGCGCGACGATCATGAACTCCACCACTCAAACTGCGGTTATCGATCGAAAGTCGGCTATCTATCTTTGGGATGAAATCAAAAAGCAACAAGAGCTGGGATCGCTTCAGGCCGATAATGCATCAATGACAAAAGTTTTTTTAAGTTTCTACACACCCGATCGGCGGGACGACAATCTTGCCTCGCCAAAATCAATTTGGGCACTTTATTTGGAAACACCAAACGGTCGATACACCGGGACGGCGAAAAAAATCCGTACAAGCTTGACTGAATTGATGACCATCTACCCAAACCACAACCGCTTCACTACGGCCTACTCAATTGAATTTCCAGTGGCACTTGCGTCCGTGGAAGGTCAAACTCTCAAGTTAACAATCACTGGTCCTCTCGGGACACGCTCTGTTGAATTTGTTCCGAAATAAAATAATTAGTTGTGGGCGTGAGACAATTGCAGATTTAAAAAAACGTAATTAAAGATAAATGGTAATAAAGCCTTCTAATTTTTCAGAAGCTTCCTGAAAAACAAAATTTATGAGATGATTAGATCAAATGGTCACTGGGATTTCAAATCGAAGCTCGAATAGTGGCTCGGATAAAAGTAAACTCTCCCTCTCACATTGAACTTTTACGACCCAAAATCGATTTTCAGGGAATCTGCGATATACATTTTCTCTTAAAAAATCTTGGTACAGTGATTTAGGCACCTCTTCATTGTCAGCCGATAGATAACCAACTGACGCAACACTAAAGTCCCCGATTTTTTTGCAAGCTTCCTCGGCACGGATTTCTACATTTTTTTGCTCGCTAGCAGTCAATATCGGTCCAGAGGAGCCTAGTTGGAAATGAGTAACGCCAATGCGTATATAGGTGATAGGTGCAACCCTATCGACCTGGGCAAAAACTTCTAAACTCACCGCGCTAAGTAGTGCTGTTAGACAAAAAAACTTAACAAATAAAATACTTTTTTTTTCCATTATGATTCTTTAAAAGCAATTTTTGTACCAGATCGCTAATGCGTTTAGTTGTAATGAAACTTGTCAAATGACAACAAATTTGACAACTGACTACTCTTTCTAGGCCTGAGGACTCAAAAAAATTGTAGAATTAAAAATTCCGACGATGAAAGTGGAAACAATTTTTACAAGAATTAGTAAGCTGATTTGATTGTGGCAGAATCGTTGGCGCGATCACTTCGAAATAATATCTTTTTTGCCAACTTCTTATTTTTTTAACGTGCGAGACGCAGATTTCGGTGAGTATTTTAGAGTTAAGGTGTGACCCGCTGCGTTTTATCAAATGCAACAATGTTGCATTTGATAAAAGAGTGTTCGATATTCCGTTTTTGGACCAAGGAGTTTTATGTTGCGCTTATCAATCCCGATTTTTATTGCCCTAAATGTTACACATTCCTTGGCTGAAGACGATCCAAGCCATCACCACAAGTTAGGTCGTATTCTAGTTCTCGATGAGGCCGATAAAAGCACGCTGTTTGAGCGGGTGCAAAATGTGACAACTCTTTCTGGAGATAGCTTGCTCAGAGTCCGCGCGACTTCTCTTGGCGAGACGCTTAAAAATGAAGTTGGTGTTTCGAGCACGAGCTACGGTCCCAATGCCAGTCGACCAGTTATTCGCGGGCTTGATGGGGACCGCATCCGTATTTTACAAAATGGTTTGGGAATTCTTGATGCCTCGGGTGCAAGTCAAGATCATGCGGTTTCCATTGATCCACTTTTGATGGATGGTGTGGAGATCGTTCGAGGTCCGTTGAGTCTGCTTTATGGCTCCTCAGCCATCGGTGGGGTGGTGAACATCCTTACCAACCGCACCCACAGTCAATTCGAAGAGGGCTTTCACGGCGCGGCCGACACGCAGCTAAGTTCGGTGGACAATGGAAAAACCATTGGGTTTAAAGCCGACTACGGTGTTGGAAAATGGATGCATCATGTGGATGGAAACTTTAGGGACAATCAGGATGTCAAAATAAATGGATTCGCACGCTCGGACCGACTGCGAAGCTTGAGTCCGCTTCCCGCCAACCAGGAAGTGCGTGATAAACAACTAAACAGTGCCAACCAATCTCGCTCGGGAGCCATCGGTACGACTTACGTAGGACAGGAAAATATCATTGGAGCATCCATTGCCACATACACAAGCGACTACGGCGTTGTTGCAGAACCTGAAGTGCAAATAGCCATGGAACAGTCACGGTTTGATTTGAATGGGGAATTCAAAAATGTCGGTTTCGCAAAAAAAATTAACTTTAAATCTGCTCAAAGTATTTACAAACACCAAGAGGTTGATGCTGGTGCTGTAGGTACAACGTTTATAAATAGCGGGAACGAATCTCGAGTCGAGTTCGTGCAAAATAAATCAGGATCGCTCGAGGGCCTCTACGGTTTGCAATCAAATATGTTTAACTTCAGTGCCCTGGGTGACGAAGCTTTTTTGCCAAAAACCGAGAACTCGGCGCAGGCTGGATTCGTATTTGAACAATGGGAGTTTGAACACTCAAAATTTAATGTGGGGCTTCGTGCAGAATCGAACCGCGTGAAACCGCTAGCCGATACACGTTTTACTCAGTCCGATGAAAAAAGCTTTTTCCTTGGGAGTCTTGCGCTTGGCCATCTCTATAAATTATCTTCCACGTTTTCTCTTAGCTCGCAAATTTCCTACAACGAACGGGCGCCGAACTACCAAGAGTTGTTTGCAGATGGATCCCACGTGGCGACGTTTACGTATCAACGGGGCGATTCCAGTTTGGACAAAGAAAAAGCGACGGCTCTGGAATTTTCTCTTCGGTACCAAAATAAATCCTACTCGACATCTCTGACTGTTTTTGGCCAACGATTTAAAAATTTTATTGCTCTCTCTCCTACGGGCACGTTTGATGACTCTGATGGCAGCGGCACAGCCGGCGATAGCCCTGACGACCTGCCTATCTTTAATTACCTCGGTCAAGATGCCCAAATTGTTGGAGTCGAGTTAGACTCGCGCTTAGAATCTGCGTTTCAACTTTTTCCGGGGCGAACCGATCTGTTTTTAAAGGCGGATTATCTACAAGGCAAAAACACAGCAATTGGTAGCTACTTGCCGAGAATGACTCCACCACGAGCTTCGATTCTTGTCGCCCACACCTATGGCAACACGACCGGTGACGTAGAAGTTCAACATGTGTTTGAGCAAACAAAAACGGCTCCCAACGAGTTAGAAACCGATGGATACACGCAACTGAACTTTGGCGTTTTGTACAAATACACTTTGGAATCAAAACAGTATTCGGTGTTTGCCCGAGCGAACAATATTTTCAATGCCGAAAGACGAAATCATATTTCAGTTTTGAAAGATCACTCGCAGCTCGGCGGCGCCAACTATTCCGTAGGCTTCCGCGCTTATTTCTGATTGTCTTGATATAAACCGGCGCGCGAAACTGGGCTTTTTGAGCATCCCTCGCACGCAAGTTTCAAGTTACGTTATAATTTCTGACAATTGAGCTCGAAAGATTTTACATCACCGATGTAGCCATAAGAAAACAGTTCGCCCAACTTGGAATAACCGTTTGTCGAAACCGATACGGAAATATCAAGTTCGCATTGAAATGGCGTTCGAAACAGAAGGTTTATTTGTGCGTTTTTTTCATCGTCACTAAGTCCGGAGTTTGAAAGAATATTTTCAAATTTCGAATCGAGGTCACCAACGAAAGATGCGAGCGATGCTCCATTTATCTTTGCATAATCGCTATTAATCAAATCTAAAGGAAAACGCCCAAATCGCTGGTTTGCGCTATAGTAAAGTAACGTTTTACCAGACAGCGAAAGCTCTATTTGATAATCGGCAACGGGGCACGCCGAACCACCTGTAACTTCCTCCGGGGGAATATGACTGATATCGGGACTGTAGTGGGTGACGTTTAATTTTGTCGTCTGAATTTCTGCGTTTGCTAATGAGAATCCGATGTTGGTCGCGACGATTTCTATAGTTTTGTTGAGAATCCGTTGATCTTCAACATCATCGAAAACTGGTCCAACACCGCAAGAAGCTGACGCAGAACCGACAGAAAGTAAAACCAGCATCAAAACAATTATAATTTTCATTCTTAAAACCTTTCGTTAGGAAGTCTCTCTTTCCTTACAGGTGGTGCAGCCTTAAACGTAATATTTTTTTTGCGTGATTGAATCTTTTACAGATTACAACCCCTAGAAAGCTTAATACTTTCGCCCTTCTTCGTCGCCATGAACACGACGAGACAAAAATAATGGTTTTATTAAGTGTTAACTGTTCGAATGAAGCTTGTTTCTAAAAATGGATACACCACGGCGGCGCTAACCGCGCCCTGCCAATTTAAATAAGCCGCTATGGCCTCGGCGTAAATTTCCAGTTGGGCAAAAGCTTTTTCCAGTAAAATGCGCTCTCCCGATTTGTAATCCACAATCCATAACGTGTCGCCATGGATCGCCCACAAATCAACCTGTCCATCAAAAGTTTGGCCATCTTTTTTGTAACGGAACGCCCACTCTACCTTACCGGCTTTCATGATTTCCACCAATTGAGGCTCTTGTAAATTTAAAATGTAATTAAGCGCTTTGACCACGTTTTCCTGCTGCGAACCAAACCACGTGTCAAGTAAAAGGGGAATGTCTTTAGGGACGGGATATTTAATAATTTCGACAAGCTTGTGAAATAAAATCCCCTGCTGCTTTTTAATATAGGCCGCTTTGTAACTATTTTGCCGCTGCGAAATCATTTTTGTAACTGCCTGGGATTGAACTTTGAGCTCGTCCCAGTGATTCGTTTGGTACGGAGGCCGAACGTGCAGGGCCGATAAAGCCGAACTTGGGGCATTCGGTTGCGATGAGAGCTCCGTTGCGAATTCGATCTTGAAAGAAGATTGCGACTGTTCATTGAGCAAAAACAGAAATGTATTGGCCCACGAAGTTTCGTGCACCGTCCCCGACCAAGATAGATAAAGTTTTTTCATGGCTCGAGAGATTGCCACGTACAAAACACGCAAATCTTCCTGGTTTTGTCGTGCGTGACTCTCTTTAAGCACTGATTTCTCAAACATCGAGGCTGAGGATTTTGTTTCCGACTCATCAGCCGGTGCGCGGATGGACCAAATATTATATTTCTCATCCAAAGCGAAACTGAGTTGATTTTCACGGTAAGGTTTAATCGATAGAAACGGGAGGATTACATACTCAAACTGCAGTCCCTTTGATGAATGCACTGTCATAACATTGATTTTATTTTTTTCCACTGAGCCCGGTGAGTCCACAGAGGATTCGTAGATGACAGCCTTTTCGCAATCATTGATAAACTGGGTAAACGAGGCACCACGCTCACGCTCGTAATTTTTTAGCAGGCTAATGAGCTTCCAAAGATTTCCTTCGCTTCTTCCGGTTGGATCGATTTCGAGGTGATGGTCAATAAAGCCGAGGTTTCTAAGCGCCACTTCAAACGCATGTACCAATCCATGGGATCTTGTAAGCGCCATCATCCCTAAGAGAGTCTGCACGGAGTCTGAACTGTGCTTTATTTTTTTGAGGCCCTCCCAAAGGCTTTTGCCATCGGCACCATTAGCAGCATCGACGAGTTGTTGATCGGTTACAGATATAACAGGATGGCGCACAAGCGTAACCAGATTTTCGTTGTCAAAGGGGCGTACAAGAAATTTAAGAAGGCTTAATGCTGTAAGCACCTCGCGCCTTTGCCAAAAAAGGCCAGAGGAGTGTAAATGCACAGGCAAATTTTGTTGCGATAAAAATTGACCAAGCTCTTCCAGGTCGCGATTTCTTCGAACCAATATGGCTATTTTATCGAGCGAGACACCTTGCAATTGAATTTGCCGAACGGAGTTTAAAACAAATTGCAATTCGTCTTGAACAGTTTCTCCCACGTAGCAAGCAACATCTGTGTGATCGCTGGGCGAGGGTTCGAGTGCTGCGGTCATCGGGGCGAAATCCTCACCACGGTCTGCAACCCATCGGTTAATAAATTGTAATAAGGACGCGGTCGAACGGTAATTTACATCGAGCAAATGAATTTCGCCTTTATCAGTTTCCACCTGCTTAAACTGTTTTAGAAAAACTTCCGAACGGGCGCCCCGAAATAGATAAATACTTTGCTGTGGATCGCCCACTAAATAGTACGGGCGATCTCCGATAAGTTGTTTGAGAATTTTCATCTGTAAGGGACTGGTGTCTTGAAATTCATCCACAAACCAATAGTCTTTGCTTTGCGACCATGCCTTTACCATTGCACTGCTTGCCTCTGTCACATCAAATGAAAAAAGCTCTAAGTCTGCCATTTCGATGCGACTCATCCTTTTTTTTTCAGCTTTAAGACGTTCGAGATAGATTTTGTGCAAACGAAAAAATAACTCATTGTATTCTGTTAAGTTTTCGATTGTTTTTATTTGGTACGAAGGATGGTCTAGGTCTCGTAATTGTTCTACAACTGGTTTTAAAAGATCATAGGCTATAGCACTGTCAGGATGACTTTTGAGTTTTAGACCACTTCGAAGATCCAGCTGATCGATCAGTTGAATTGCTTCCTCCGAGTTCTCCCAGGACGGCATTGAAAGATACATTTCAATACGCACAAGCAAAGTGGCAGTGAGATTCCACTTTTCGGGCAAACTGTATTGGGGGAGCACTGCGAGCAGTTCCTGCACTTGCTTTTGTACAGAGTGCAAGGTTTGCTCGAGCAATGACAAGCACTTTTCAAAACTCAGGGGCTGCATATGATAAAGCACATGCCGTGAACTTTCGCGCAGTAACCCATGCAACTGGAAAAATGAAAAGGCAGTCATCAATTCCTTAATTTCTGGCTGCTGTTCGTCGACGATTTCTTTGAGAATTTTTTTAGAAATAAAAAGCGCTTCGCTTTCGGTTAAATACGAAAAATCGCTTTTGAGGTCGATGAGGTGGCCAAGATCTTTTAGAAATTCATCTAAAACCCCGTGTATTGTGCTGACTTTTAATGCACCACTTGCAGAGATAAAATTCATGGCCTGCGGGTATTCTTGCAGGCACAACAGCATTAGCCGCTCGCTCAGTTCCTGCGTCGCTTTTCGAGTAAATGTCGTAACAACAAAGCGCGGCCATCGTTGTTCTTTTGCAAAGAATTCCAGAGCCTGAGTGACGACTTCGCGAGTGAGGCTGTATGTTTTGCCAGCCCCTGCACCCGCTCGAATCGCTTTGGTTTTTAACGAAGATGTGGTGCTCTGCACGCTGAACTCCAATGACAAGTTTGACATATTTTTACATCTTTTGGCTCAGGACGAAAATGTCCCTGCTGAATAGATGTAAGGTGCTTGGATACCAGCAGCCCAAAAGCTTCATCATGCTCTAATTTTTTTTCAGCAGAAACGGTTTTCACTTTTGCTTCCAATCCGGCAAATCCAGTCCCGTCGGTTTCTAAAATATAGCCTGAGCCTCTTTTTTTATCTTTTAGAAAAATATATTCCGCGGCTTTCACCGGAGCCGCTGGAAGTGAATCAGCCAAACCGCTTTCCACCGCCTGGGCGTATAACGTCATCTGAAACTGACTGTTAGTAAGCCAGGAAGAAAATGCTTTTAAGCCTGCACCTTTTGATGTTTTATAATCGATGATGCCATATCGACCGTTTCCATCTTGGTCAACGCGGTCGATTTTTCCTGAAAATGGAAAAGACTGGTCACCTTGGGATTCTGGCGTCAGTAAAATCTGCTCAGACTCGCTTGTAATATAACCTTTTAAGCCGACTTCGAGACCCACAGTTTTTACGTCGGGGTGGGTCTTTCGATAGTCTTTTTCTAACGAGATAAAATTTTGGATAAATGCAATCTGCCGATTTTTTTCGTTTTCCCAAAATTTCTGCAAAGGGTATGCGTTAGTTGAGCCTTCGACAGAACCAGTACCAGCTTCTGTGATTACCTGCTTGTAGATTATTTCCAAAATTGACTTATCTACCTCTAAGCTAGGGTGTTTTTGTAATAGCACTTCTAAAATGCGATGAAGGATTTGCCCGTTGTACATGGGGTCGATTTCGAGATCGTAATTTTCGTGTGGGGATAGCTTAAGGATGCGCTCCATAAAAAATCTAAACCCGCACTCGTCAAACTTTTGCAACTGGCTCGCAGACAGTTTGGGCTTTTGCTCAAGCTGAACGGTTTCGTAGGCATTTATATCAAATTCTTTTCGCCATTTTTTTTCAAAGTCTGGAGCTTTTTCGTCCGATAAAGAATTCGCCTTGATCAATTCGTCCCAGCGAGTTGTGTTACTTGAAGTGTCATTTTTTAAATTATTTAAGTTTTCTTTAAGCCAATAATGAGCCGCTAGTTGCGGATCTCCCAAAAAATCACTTTCGGAGTGCAAAAGCGTGGCCTGCAGTCCTGGTTTTTCAAGGATCCAGCGCAGGTTGAACTCTGTCTTCTGGCTTTCGGGTTTTTGCAAATAAAACCCAAGATCTCTCTGTATCGCCAACACGTCTGTCATGCTAAGAGGGCTCTTTTGGATTTCAAAAAGATGTTTTTGCTCGCATCCCAGAACAAAAAGGTGTTCACAGTCCGTCCAGTCGGCGGCATCTAAACTCAATACATGTATGCCCTCAAAATCTTCGCGGTAGACTGGAATTTCATATCGGCTCAACACCAGCTCGAGGTATTTGAGCCAAATCTCGTAGGACATTTCGTCTTCAAGTGACATATCTTTCATCAAACGATCGGCGATTTCGTTAATCAACTCCTCGTCGTCGCAAGACCAGTAGGTAAAGAGAAGCTCGATAAAATCGGCCAGCACAAGAGATATAAGTAAAGGTTTAGGCAGGTCAAAAAATTCACGCAATTGTTTTGAATCGTAATTATTAGAAAAATTCTTATTAAAATCTGAAAAAGAGATTTTCTGATTCTCGCCGTCGGAAAAATAAAGCATGGCCTGTAGATGTGCTTCAGAAAAATCCTCTTTCAATGTTTGAAGTTGTGATAGCCACTTTTGCACATCAGGAAGAGAGATCGCACGCACAACCGTTCTTTTATAAACGGGAACACCCTCAACCTCCAAGTGCGCGCTCAACAGGGGCCAGTAGTCTTCGATGACGGGAGAACAGATCCCGATGGTTGAAGGTGGTGCCCCTTGATCAAGTAGAATGCGCAGTTGGCTGACCACGGCTTTAACTTCTTTCAGCACGCTGCTCTCGGTTTGAGTTTTCAACTGAGAAGGTTCTTTGTCGATATCCGCTGTTAGAGATGGAAATATTGTAGCTCCCTGCAGCAGTCGCTCGTAAGTTGCAAGGGCGTGCGTGTATTCGCCAGCCCAACTGGGTTGTGGAACAAACACGATCACCTCTTTGTAATCGCTCAAACGCAATATCATCTCAACTTCGTCGTGCTGAAGGTCTAAACCCAAATCAAAGTAAATTCTTTGCTGTTCGCCAAAATACAAATCATCTTTGCTGGCCAATAGACCGAGAATGGAAGGCCGCCCGATCCATTTTTTTTGGTTCATAGTAGCTTGAAAACTTTCGGCCAAATCCCACCACGGTAAAAGTTTTTCGCTTCGCGCTTCATCGCTGTGAATCCATTCCAAAACCAACGATTTTTGGCGAGAGTACAGCACCGGAGACATTTGTGATAAGAAGTTATAAAACATTTCAATATCGTTTAAGCGAATAGATAGCGGGTTCTGTACAAACCACTCCTCGATGATCGCATAAATTAAACTTTCGCTCACCGATCTCCACTCCGGAAGATTGACCGAAAAAAGCCATTGCCAATACTCGGTGGCTCGCAAAACGGTTTGCGTAGGAATGCTGACTTCGTTTTTCATGAATTGATCTTGCAACCATTTTTTGGCTTCAACGTGCGAAACGATCCAAAGATCATCCAGTGAGGGATCCTTTAGAAAGTGCTGCTTTTTCTCTTCGGGGGTCGCAGTGGCAATGAGGCGGAGCATTTTCAAAAGGTGCCAGGTCCTGTTTATGGATGCAATGTTGAAAGGTACGGACACACCTTGGGGACTCAACGCATTAGGTTTATTTTGTAAACCCTAATGCGTTGAGTCCCCAAGGTGTGTCCGTACCTTTAACCTTTAGCGACGCTGTTTTATACGGCGGCTGTTTTGGCGGGATTTAGAAAAATTAAACCAACCTCCAGATTTGGGATCCACACCAAAATCCGCGGTCAGCTGAATCATATAACGACGATCCTCCTGCTGGCCGACGTACTCGCCCAGTTCCACGCCGTAGGTCGCTAGGTCCACTCGAAAAACCGATAAGTCAAATGAGGCGCCATAGGTGTAATAACCTTGATTGAAACCACCGCGTAAAGTCAAAAGAGGTAGCTCCAATTCGAACCCTAAATGCATTTTTTTTCCAATTTGAACTTCTGTCGATGAGCTATTAAGCATTTTAAACTCAAGGGCCGGGCGAAATTTCGCAAGACCCATAAATTCTTTTTCCATTCCAACAGCTACGTTCATTCGGTCGCGAATCGTTTCGGGAGGCGGATTGCTTTTACTAAAAGAAAACTTAGTATCTCCAATATCTTGCCACGCAAAAGCCACCGATGGATTCCATTCACCGGGTAATGTGAGCTTTGCACCAAAATCGAATCCATAGGCAACGCCTGTTCGGTTTGACGAATTTTCGATAATATTAGAATTTAGAAATGCCAACGTGGATGCTGTTATGTCACCTGCCCCCGCATATCGTGTGATTCTTTTTGCCATAAATCCGACGTCGAATATTTTTGGGATGATCTGAACACCGGTACCGCCAAACAGAACGACATCGGAATAGAAATTTGCTTCCAAATACGGCAACGCTGGATTCAACAGGGTGAAACCTAGATTGTTTCGTGCGTAAGCTCCCGCAATAAATGGCCCAGCACTAAACGACATTTGATAATCCAATCGCGTCCAAATAGGGTCGCCATAAAGAGCATTGAGCGTTGCTCCAACATTGTTCGAATTATTGAATATAGCCTCGTATTCATCAAAAGAATCGATTCCGTTTAAACCCATTCCCAATCCCATAAAACGAAATTGCAGTCCTTCCATGCGCGCAAAGGCAGCCGGATTGTAGGAGACGGCGTCGTGTCCCTGAGCATGCAAGGTATATGCATTGCCCATTCCAAGCCCCTTTACCGAGAGCCCATACTCTGGCAACTCTGCAGCACGCACCGTGCTCAGACAAGTTGCGAGAAAAAAAATGAAGAAAAAGCCTACGGGCATGGACACGTGGTAAAACTCCCAGGGCACGTTGGTGCGCTTATGCCTTCGTCTGTAGATCCGAGAATGGACCGCAATGCGCTCACTTCCATTGCAGAGTACGAGCTTTTATTTGTGTTTGTGCAAAAGGCATTGAGCTGAGGGGCATAACCGCATACCGTTGTAATTCGGGTCAGCGTGCCAGTGGAGATGGTTGAGCTGACCGCTGAAATACTCAAGATGGCATTGGCGATTCCTGTACCCACTTCACGTACGGCGTCGTCGGGAAAGTCAGTCACATCGCAATGATCAAACCCGGCATCAGCAACACCGTCGTTATTTGTATCAGCGTATCGACTTAAAACTGTGCCTACTTTTGTAAGGCTAGATAAACCCATCAGAATATTTTCATCCGCACTGCGAAGCGTGTGACTTCCAAAGGTGTTTAAAGTTGTTTCCGAAAAAACACAGTCCGTAATCTTGGCGTCTGTGCCACTAGGATAATTCCGCATAAAAAATAAAAATATAGATGGTGCCGTACTGATAGACCCCAGTTGAGTTAAAAGATTAACAAAGTTGAGTCCGCAGCGCCCCGAGTAGGCAGACGCATACACCAACGCCACATCACGTTGTGCAAGAAATGTAGCACCTAAGGAGTCTAAGAGTTGAATGGCGGTATTGTAGTTCCCACTATTCATAGAAAGCTTGGCCTGGTAATAAACAGCCGCGGGTGTGTTCGGCTGGGCTATATCGTCAAAAACGTTTTCGCTACAGCCGGCACAAAAAAATAAAAAAATGATCAGCTTCTTCATGCGTTCCCCTAAAATCTCAATACGCCTTTAAATGCGATCCGCTTATCTTCCTGTGGATTTAATTCGGTGCCGACCTCTTCGCCATAATAGGCCAATTGAATTTGCACAAACTGCGTATTCCATTCGAAGCCTGTGGTGAAGTAGCCGCGGTTGTAGCCACCACGAAAATAAAAGTGATCGGCCAAGTTGATCTCTAAACCAGCATGCAGTTTTTGCGTGGCATCGCCTTCTTCCAAAACATCGTCGTACTCAATGGTAAAAGTGCCGCGCGTGTATTTGCTCCAAATTGGAAAAACTGCAAGCGCTACATCTAAAGTCATTGGCACTTTGGTTGGCGTGCCGGTTGTAAGATAGTCACGCATGCCGCTACTCATGTTGAAAGACGTGTCGCCGATATCTTTCATCATTACGCTCAGTGTTGGTAGCCAGTCGGTCGGTGACGACAAACTTACACCGAGGTCTCCGCCAAATCCCGCGCCTTGCACGGCTAAGGATTTCATGTCCAAGAAGTTTACCGAAGGATCCACCGTTCCAATGTATTGCACGCGGTCCACCCAACGGCCAGCAGCTCCCATTTTGATTACGCCACCATAAAAACTTTTGTTGAATCCAAATACACCCACCCAATCGTAGACATAATTGACATCAAGACGTTGAGTTGTACTGGAACGAATCGCCGTGACTTCTTCTTTGAGTAAAACTCCAAAACCATAATGGCGATCAACGTAAGAGGGAAAAAGTTGTGTGCGTACAAAGTAACGTTGATCCAAATTCGTAGCAAGTTCACGATAGATCTCGGCGATATTCGAGGAATTAAAGGCCAAATCTTGCACAGTGTTTATACTTTTTTCGTTTGTAGTGATCTCAGGATCGATGAGAGTTATGTAGGGAACGCGCAGTCGACCTAATCCGATAGGATTTAGCAACAATGACGTTTCATCGTTTACAACCGCAACCGAGGCTCCCCCCATTCCCATCTGTCGAATACCTTGATAGAAATCAGCTTGAGCCTGCGACCACGTTAAACCTAAAATACTGAGAATTATCAAACACTTCATGTCTCAATTTAGTATCTCTTATGTTGCGATAAAAAGCGTTTCAGAGAGAGAAAATTAGACGTTGGATCAGTGTTCTTATTGCCGTTGTAGTACGATAAAGTTGTACACACTCTGAAGGAGCATTTCGAATGAAAAAGTGGTTGTGCCTGTTAGCTGTTAGTTGTGTTTTTATTGGTTGCGAAGAAAAAGAAGACGACCAAATCTACTCAGCTCAAATCTGCCTCAACACGGCAACAGCAGGAACTGTTGATGATTGCCTGGCAAAAATTGACGGTGTCTCTTCGTCCAGGGCTTACGTACTGAGATGTTCAGCAGAATTTATTCGTGCCAATATCACGACCTCTAAAATTGTCGCTGCCATTACGAATATCGAAGCCAACGGAGCGGGCAATACAGTGGACCCGACCATTGAATTCTACAATCAGTTTAGCTTTGCCTCGACCGCGTCTGCAGATGTGGCAGTGACCAACTGTACAGCCAGCGGCTCCGAAGGTTTAAAGCTTCTTGCACTCACCGCAAAAACTGCCACGGTGATTAAATATGATGTGTTAAATGGAACTTTAGATTCGGTTACCATTGGGTTCCTCGTTCCATCAGCGGCCAATCCTGCAGATTTGCAAGCCATTGGTACATCCGTTTTACTTATGCATCCCATTGCATGTGGTGAAGGTGGTTCCTTGAAAAATACCGAAGTTTGCGACAACATCAATGCGGCGATTTTGAGCTCCGGTGGTAACCCACAAGCTATTGGCGAAGCCTATTTGAATTCATTAAAAAATCCCAACAGCAATTGATGCACGAACGTGAATTCAAACGTCAACCTGAGTGCGCACTTCGAAGAATTTTATTGCTGCAATTGTGACGGTACGAGTTCCTTCGCTGCGCTCAGGATGACTGATGGGTGATTGGCCATTTAGGAAAAAAAGCCAAGGGTTTGACCTTGGCTTTTTTCGTTTTCTCTGAATTTTAAAATTAAACGCTGCCGTTTAAACGCTTCTGAGAGAGTAGTATTCCGCAAACAAATTCGCAGAGAATGGGAATGGGAAGAATTCCGTTCCAGGAATGGACTTCACTTTCGCTACATCTTTTCCTGCAACTTCAGATCTTTCGATGTAATCTGGAAGTTCGAGGCGCGGAGATTGTTTTGATTTTAAATAGCACTGGTGTTGATAAGAATCTTCTCTCAACGAAACCGTGTCATTCAATCTTACTACTACCGAACCAACAGTCACCTTCTTGCCATTCACGAGAACATGACCATGGCTCACCATTTGACGGGCAGACATGATACTAGGAGCAAAACCGGCTCTAAAAACAAAATTATCAATCCGCAGCTCTAAACGACCCGCTAATTGACTAATCCAGTTTTTGTCGGCGCTACCTTTTTGCGCGTCACGGATAAAGCGACGCAGCTGTTTTTCGCGAAGCCCGTAGTGAAACATGACTTTTTGTTTCTCTTCGAGCTGAAGGGCGTAGTTCGAAAACTTTTTACGCTTGTTTCCATGCTGTCCAGGAGGATAAGGACGTCGTTCTAGGGCACCGGCTTTTCCAAGTCCGGGAAGTTCTACCCCAAGTCGTCTTTGAATTCTGAAACGAGCACGTCTTTTTTCTGATGCCATTACATACCTTTCATTAACTGCAACCGGCTTAATTTCGGCGCAGATTTACGGAAGGGTCTGTATCCCATAAAAGCTGATAAAACGTCAACTCTTAGGCAGGCTATTTTAGAGGAAACCAAATACGGTAAGAAGCGCATGGAATCTGACCTCCATGCGAGAAATCCGTAGCAGCAAAAAAACGCCATTTTCAACAAATTAGAAGCTTTTAGCCTGTCAGATCGCGTATATTACCGGAAAAGGTACTTGGTACCTTTTTTCAAGAAACGGTACCAAGTACCTTTTCCGGCAATATACGCGATTTGAGCAGCTGAAAATTTCGATCGCCCTCGAAGCAAGGGCCATTCATCTGAAGTCCAGAGCCTCGTTTACAAACCAAACTTAGCTGCGGTCCACCTTTTAAAAATCGATACTGGCAGTGGCCATGTAAACTCGATCTTCCTTTTTCTGCGCGGATGTACCCACTTCGCGACCAAAAGTCGAAACATCAAGTTTAAAAACCCACATCTGACCGGTAAAGCCAGCAGTCCAATACATTTGGTTCATCCCCACTCGCCAGCCACCCTTCCACCAGGAGAACATTTCCCAGTTGAACTCGAGCCCGGCATGAAGACCCTTTTCGATGGTCCAATTGGGGTGCAAAATATCACGTACATCGATCGCCAGCTGCGTCGACCAGAGCCACCATTTTGGCATCTTGAACGCAGTTCCCACATCGATCACGCGATGAAGTTTTTCAGGGTCTCCGTTTTTATCATCAGAGTAGAGACCCAAGTTTGAAAAGTAACCGTAATCCAAAATATTTCGAATATTCATTCCCACTGAAGGCTGCAAGTAGCTAAAAAATCCCGAGCTGTATTCGGGAGCCTGCCAGAGCATTCCAAAATCAAAGTCCGCAGTCAGCCCTTCATTGCTATCTTCCGCCTCCAGTACTTTTCCGGTTTGGATATCAACAAGGTTCACAATCTTATCTAAGTGACCACGGTAAATAAGCTTTGCTGTCGCTCCAAGATCAAATCGGCCATACTGGATTTTTTTAACGTTCCAGGCGCGTGAGTATGCGAGCGTGGTGTCTTGAAAAGCCACTAAATTGACGGACGGGCCCACACTCCGTTGTAAGCCCATTTCAACAGTGACGTCTGCCGGTATAAACGCCAATGACCATCGCGGAGTGGCCCAAATAAATCCCAAAGATGGAGCGCGCAATGAATAGTGTTCGCCGTATTTTGACTCGATAAGATCCGCAATTTCTTGCGTGGTCGCGTTTTCCGCTGCATCAAGATCGTCCATAAAATCTTTCACATCGGGATCTCCTCCCGCCTTGAGAAAAAAATTCATCTTGCGCTCAGTTTTGCGTGCACTTCCTGCTGGATTATAAAACAAAGCATTTTCGTCGTCTGCCACGGCGACGTGGGCGTTACCCATTCCCATCGCTCGCGTCGACATAAATTGTTGGTGAATTCCAAAATACAAAGCTTCTTGGGCCATTGATGTTCTAACGCCGAAATAAGTAATTGCGAATATGATAAAAATCCAACGAAACATCGCTCACGTCCTTGTGCTGTTTGAAAAGGTATCAAGTATTTAGAGGGCATGCGATGAATTACAAAACTATTCTAGACAGTTTTTTAATTCACCGCATCCCCTCTAGGTACTTGGTACCTTTTAAGAGTATAATAGATTTATGACGAAACAACTTTTTCTTGTCGTACAACTAGGCATTTGTTTGTATTCAGCAGATCTAATCGCAAAGCCGCCGACTGACACCGTTTATGTAGCGCCTTCACCGAAAGAAGAAACTCCCGCGCCCCCGACGAAGGAAGTGGATTTACAACAATCAGGACTTGATCCTGATCAGCCCGTGAGCTCCCCTCCAAGCGCCCCGACCTATCATTTAGAACCGCGCCCGAGCGTGACTTTTGCACTCAGTCGCGGATACGAAGTTTCGGAAGAAGACCACAGCGGTTGGTTTGGATTTCATGCAGCTCCATGGATGACGGCAACAACGCGATTTCAACTTGGCGTTGATTTGCATGAAGATATTGGGTGGATTCAAGCGGCCGCTCACTCGCTTCCAACGCGCAATCTATACCGGCTTTACTGGGGCGGTGGAGTCAGCTTAATTTTTGACAGTGATCGCCAATTGCGTCCGATTGTCGACTTAGACGTTTATCATTTGTTTTTAACTACAGGCTGGGAGTTTCAGCTGCTCGAAAGGCAAAATGCCCGCTTTGAATTGAGCTTTCATCAGGGGATTGAATCCGCTTATGGAAAAGCTCTGCTCGGTTATACTCTGCAATTCTAAATTAAGGTACGGCGAAAAAAACATCACGCCCTTTTCTTATTGTACACAAAATCTCCGGTCCGATTCAGGCTTTAAAAAGCTTTTAATTTTTCGCCGTGCTTACAAAACAAGCCCATCTAAAGATGTGGAAGAATGGCCAAAACATTATTTTTTAACTCATCAAGAGTGCCATTGTTTTCGATGACAAAATCGGCCTGACGTACTTTCTCGCTCATCGAAAGCTGTGCAGAAATTCTTTGTACAGCTTCCTGTTCGCTCAACCCGTTACGTTTTATTAGACGCTGCTTTTGCGTTTGTGTGTCGCAGGTAACAACGATGATTTTATTAAAATTATTTTGCATATTCTTTTCGAACAACAAGGGCACATCGTAAAATGCTAGCCTTTGGCCTGCATCGGCTAAAGTTTTCTTAATGGCGGCAACTTGCAAGCGCACAAAAGGGTGGACGATAGAGTCCAGTTTGAGGCGCAAATCTTTATTTGCAAAAATCTTCTGCCCTAAAATGACTCGATTTATATGCCCCTCTGGTGCAATAATATCCTGACCAAAGGTCTGTACTATTGTTTTGAAAACGGGACTCGACGGGACCAAAGCCTGGTGTGCAATCTGGTCCGCATCCACCACAGGGAGGCCCTGATTTTTTAAAATTTCGGCGACTGCTGATTTGCCAGTGGCGATGCCACCCGTTAGTCCAATCCATTTCATAATCACGTCATAATCATCGATAAAAACTCATATTTCTGGCGATTTGAGCCGATAGTGAAAGAGTAAAAGAGGACCGCACTTGGCACAAGAAAAATTTGAAAGATTTGGAAATTACATCCTTCTCGAAAAACTTGCCGCTGGCGGGATGGCCGAGATTTATCTTTCAAAAAAGTTAGCAGCCGAAGGCCTACAAAAGTTTGTGGCGGTTAAAAGAATCCTCTCTCAGCATTCAAACTCCGAAGACTTTATCAGAATGTTTAAAGATGAAGCCAAGATTGCAGTGAATCTATCGCACAGTAACGTGGTTGGCATTCACGATTTTGGTGTCGAAACGAAGCAACTTTACTTAGTGATGGAATATGTCGAAGGAAAAAATCTCCGACAAATTCTCAATCGTCTCAAGCAACTCAACAAACGCCTTTCTGTAAGTCACATTGTTTATGCCACAAAGATGATCGCAGCAGGACTCGATCACGCCCATCGCTTGATCGATGCAACAACCGGTCAACCCCTGAACATTATACATCGTGATATGAGTCCGCAAAACGTCATGGTGAGTTTTGAAGGCGAAGTAAAAATCATCGATTTTGGTATCGCGAAATCAACCACCCAAGAAGAAAACACCCGAGTGGGAACGCTTAAAGGCAAATTTGGCTACATGAGTCCCGAACAAGTGGACGGCCTCGAAGTCGATGCCCGAACAGACATCTTTGCCCTAGGAATTATGCTTTGGGAAATGCTGAGCGAACAGAGACTATTTCTGAGCAACAACGAAATGACCACTCTGCGTAAAATCCGTGACTGTAAAATTCCAAGCTTACGACAAATCGATCCAAATATTCCCATCGAATTAGAAAAGATTGTGAACAAAGGACTCACGCGTAATAAAACTCAGCGCTATCAAACGGCCGCTGAGCTACAAAAAGATCTGCAAAGTTTTTTGAATCGGTACAATCCCGACTTTTCGAGCCAAGATTTTAGTGAGTTTATCAAAGAAACTTACGCCGAAGAAATCATCGACGCTCGTAAGCGCCAGGTGGCCTATTCGAAAATTGACATTCCACAGGTCGTGGAGCCCCAGCATGAACGGTACAGTCCACGTTCTGAAGCGATAACACAATCCATGACATTCTCAAGAAACACGACCGAAAAAATGAACTTTGAGGATTTAAAAATTGAGCGACTCGGAATTGTCACGCAGCCGTCAATTCCTGCACAAATCCCAGTTACGCAACTTGGCGAAATGAGCGAATCCCACCTTAGTGTAAGTAAGGCTCCAAACTTTTCGGGCTTAGGTACCAGCGCAACCCGAGAGGCTGCAAACACCAAGAAAACCGGCTCTGGGATAAAAGTGCAATATGCCCCGGAGAACAATTCGTCGACTCTGTTTGGGGCTATTTTCTTGATGTTTGCAATTGGCATCGGCGGTTTCGGTGTCATCAACGAAATGCGTCCGTATTTAGTTGCTAAACCTTGTGCTCAACTTCAATCCATCGGTTTTCCTCTCACCTGCCATCAAGAAGGAGCCGGGCAATCACAGATGGCTTCCAAAATTCAGCCCATTCTAAAAGTTACAAGTGATCCCATCGGGGCACATATTTACATCAACAACAAAGCCACAAATCAAATGACACCGGCCGAAGTTGAGCTTGATGGGAGTAAGCCATTTACGCTTTCTTTATCGTTGGGCGGATATAAGAGCGAGTCCCGCCATTACAACGGTCTTCCCCCGGGCAATTTTTTATCATTAAAGCTGACTAGCATACCTTCTGGTTCAATCGTCGTGCGCGTTGTCGGAGGCGAAGCCTTTTTGGGGAAACGCAAACTTCGAAATGGCGAAAAACTCGTCGTTGATGCCAACAAAGAAGTTGTGCTGACTACTGTCAACCCCATTTCCGGTACCAGCAAGGAAACGCGCGTGAAGGTAGATATTAACGAAACCAAAGAAGTTATCCTGTCGCCCAGATAGCGCACTGATCAAACTCTTCCACTCGTAACAGGTTCGTGCTAGCCTTCGAGGCATGAATCTACAATCCTTTTCACTCAGCAACGGCCTCCCTCATAATGCGATCCCTTTTAATCAAATAAAAAATGATGAGTTTGCAAGCCTCATTCAAGGCGGAATCGCAGAGGCAAAAACTGCGATTGCAAAAATTAAAAGCCAGCGAGCTGTTCCTGATTTTTCAAATACCATTGAAGCCTTGGAGTTTGTTTCGTTGTCACTCGAACGAGCCTCAGGAGTGTTTTTTAATCTCATGCATTGTTGCACAAGCCCCGAAATCGATGCACAGGCTGATCAAATATCAGCCATGTTGGCAGAGCACGGGAACGATATTCAGCTGGATGACGTTTTATTTTCAAAAGTAAAAGTTGTTTATGATCAACGCGGAGATTTAAATCTTTCTTCCGAACAACAGATGCTTCTTAAAAAATATTACGAAGATTTCGCACGCAATGGCGCATTGTTGAACACTGAGCAAAAGAATCAATTGCGAGAACTCGACAAAGAGCTTGCCCAAATCACTCCGCGCTTTGGTCAGAATCTTTTGAAAGCCACAAATGCGTTTTCTTTAAAAATCAAAAATGTGAAAGACTTGGAAGGTCTGCCCGACAGCGCAATCAAAGCTGCGCAGGAAACGGCAAGGGAAAATGGCACTCCTGAGGAATGGCATTTTACCCTGCATGCACCAAGTCTTATGCCTTTTATGACCTACGCGAGCCAACGCGATCTGCGCCAACAAATGTGGACGGCGTCAAATCAACGTGCGTACCTAGGGGAATTTAGCAACACGGCACTTTGTGAGCGTCTTGCCACATTGCGTGCCGAGCGCGCTCAACTTCTTGGGTATAAAACCCATGCCGATTTTGTGCTCTCACGCCGCATGGCTAAAAACTCCACTACTGTTCGAAATTTTATAGACCAACTGCTCACCCCTTCGATGGCCGCAACAAAAAGAGAGATTGCAGATATTCGAAAATTAGCCCAAGAGCTCGAGCAAGTTTCGGAAATCATGCCCTGGGATTTTGCTTACTACTCCGAAAAACTTAAAGAAAAACTTTATAACTTTAGCGAAGAGGACTTGCGTCCTTACTTTCAAATGGAAAAATGTTTAGAAGGAATTTTTCAGCACGCACAAAAACTTTTTGGACTTACATTTAAAGCGAATGACCAACTGCCAGTTTATCATCCCGACGTCAAACCCTTCGAGGTCCACGACGCCAATGGTTTTGTTGGACTACTGTACTTTGATATGTTTCCCCGTGCCAACAAGCGCGGCGGTGCGTGGATGACAACGTTTTTAGATCAGGGTTCTGATGGTAAAACACTTTACCGCCCGCATGTGAGCATCGTTTGTAATTTTTCGAAACCTACGCAAGAAGAACCGTCCCTGCTTACCTTTGGCGAAGTGCAAACTCTGTTTCACGAATTTGGCCACGCGCTACACAGCCTGCTTTCCAATTGCACCTATCCAAGCATTGCGGGCACAAATGTCCTTTGGGATTTTGTGGAACTGCCCTCACAAATCATGGAAAACTGGGCGCTCGAAAAAGAAACGCTCTCGTTATTTGCCTCGCATTATAAATCGGGCGAACAGCTTCCAGACAATCTTTACACACAACTGAAAAAGAGCAAAAACTTTAATGCGGGCTTTGCAAGCTTTCGCCAGCTCAGCTTTTGCCTGCTAGATCTCGCGTGGCACGATGTGAAACCGGGTACTGCGCTGAGCACTTCGACACTTGAAGACTCGGTTCTTGCTCCCCTCGCTGTATTGCCACGCATTGAAGGCACTAATTTTTCTGTGACGTTTTCGCATATTTTTGCCGGAGGATATTCGGCGGGTTACTACAGCTACAAGTGGGCTGAGGTGTTAGATGCCGATGCGTTTGAAGCCTTTCTTGAAGAAGGCGTTTACAACAAAGACGTGGCGCAAAGATTTCGCGACAACATCTTAAGTCGCGGTGGCACCGAGGATCCCGATGTTCTCTATCGCAACTTCCGCGGCCGCGATCCGGACCCCAAGGCTTTGCTTCGCCGATCCGCTTTGATTCCGTGAGTTTTTTAAATTAACGGCGTCATTGAGGTGAGGCGAATCCGCTTTGCGGATCTGCGCTTCACAAGTTTCGCTGGGGATGCGCCTTTAGGCGAAAACAGGAAGAATGGCTGCCTTAAAAATGGGCAGCAACGCCGTCTGTAAATCGCACTTCCGCTTTACTATTTGGGGACCACGTCCTACTCTGGCTTTCGTATGAAGATTCAAAATGTTGCCATCATTTATCGAGATAAAACGCCGCGCGCAAAGTCCCTTGCTAAGGACGTTTGCGAGTGGCTTAAGAGTAAAAAAATAAATGTGTTCTTCCAAAAAGGCGAAGCCACCCATAAAGACGCCAAAATAATTGATACGCCTGCGCAGATGAAGAACCTGCACCTCGTTTTAGTTTTAGGTGGCGATGGCACCTATCTTGAGGCCGTGCGTTTTTTAGGCGACCAGCAGGTGCCTGTTTTGGGTGTCAACCTGGGTTCGCTTGGTTTTTTAACCGAGAATCGTGTGGACGAAGTTTATGAGGTTCTTGAAAGCGCTCTTAACGGAAAAATGAAAAAAGAACCTGTGGCTTTGATGAGTGTGCAGGTAAAAACAGACAAGGTGCAAAAGTTTATCGCGCTCAATGACATTGTTATCGAACGTGGACAGAGCACTCACCTTCTTAACATTGGAATGTACTGGGATGGCGATCTCGTAACCGAAACCAAAGCGGATGGCATGATTATCTCTACCCCCACTGGGTCCACCGCTTATAACTTGGCAGCTGGCGGTCCCATCCTTCAGCCGAATGTACATGCCATTGTGGCGACTCCGATTTGCCCCCACAGTTTGACTTCGCGGCCTATTATTTTTCCGGATGATAAGACTCTGTCCGTAAAAATTCTCGGACAGAAACGCGCTGGCACTTTGTCCATCGACGGACAACGAAGAGCGGACATCAATGAAGATTGTGAAATTTTAATTCAGCGCCACAAGTTGGAGCACATTGTATTGCGTAAGGCCTCACATAACTTTTTTTCGCTTTTACGCGAGAAACTTAAATTTGGAGAACGAGATTAGCCGAGGCGCAGGCTGAGAGCAAAAGGCGCAGCTAGATGCCGAGGCGACGGCCGAATGCAAAAGGCGCAGCTAGATTAGGAGAGAAATGCTAGTAGAGCTTAAGGTTTCAAATTTCGCAATCATCGATCAGATTCAGCTGGAGTTTGGTACCAACCTCAATATCATCAGCGGAGAGACCGGGGCTGGGAAGTCGGTTATCGTCCGTGCTCTCGGCCTTTTGATGGGAGCCAAGTCGCAAACCGAGGACGTGCGCGAGGGGCTCGAGCAATCTGTGGTCGAAGGACACTTTGATCTATCAAGTCGAAAAGATATTTTAAGCTCGCTCAAAGAGTTTGGAATCACCTCGTCCGAACAGGAACTTCTTGTTCGTCGGATCATCAGCCGGGATGGAAAAAATCGTGTTTATATTAACGGCCATCTTTCCACTCTGGCAGACTTAAAAAACATCGTAGCTCCTATGGTCGAAGTCACGGGGCGAGGCACACCACTCATCGAAGTGACCAGCCAGAGCGAAAATAAAAACCTTCTCTCTTCGCAATACCACCTCGATATGCTCGATCAATTTTGTAAAACTTGGGAATTGCGTAAAAAGGTTCACAGCTTATTTTCGCGAATTCAAAATATCGAAGACTCGATCCAAGATTTACGAAATTCTTCGCGCGACCGCAGTCAGCGAGTTGATTTTATTAAGTTTCAAATTGATGAGATTTCTAGTTTGGAATTGAACGCCGAAAAAGATGCGGACTTAGAAGATCGATTGAAAATTCTAAAAAATCAAAGTTCTCTAACGTCCTTTTATCATAACTCGATTGAGGTTCTTGAAGGAGATAGCTCAAGCGTGCTGTCACTTCTCGATAAGGTTATTAAATCAGCAACGAACCTCAAGCACCGGCCCGAGGTGATTGAAAAATCAATTCAGGACCTGCAATCGGCCAAACAACTGGTTTCCCAAGCAGCTTTTGATATTAACCAGCTGGCCCAGCAAACTCTCGACGAGGGCGAACTGGATACGCTGGAATCTCGTCTCTCCGACATTCGTCGTCTGCAAAAAAAGTTTGGTCCTCTCGTACACGATATACTCAAAGCCTACGAAGAGATGAAGAGCGAACTGGATACATTGGAAAATAGCGATGAAAAAATTGCTCAGCTGGAAATAGAAAAAAAAGCTATCACAGTAGAACTGTCACCTGTTTTGCAAAAACTTTCTCAGCAACGGGCGAAAGGTTCCAATAAATTATCAGACCTCGTAAATCAGGAGCTTGCTGAATTAAATATGAAAGGCGTGCTGTTTTCGATCAGTACCGAGACCGTTGCGGTCAACGGGACCGGCCAGGATTCAGTGATGTTTGCCATTCAGAACGGGGCAAAGGGCGAGCAGAGGCCCTTACAAAAATCGGCAAGCGGTGGAGAATTGAGTCGTATCCTTTTATCGTTAAAAGTTGCCGTCGGAGAAATCGATTCGCCGCGCACATATCTTTTTGACGAAGTGGATACTGGAGTTAGCGGACCCACAGCGCAAAAAGTGGGGAAAAAACTAAAAGAGATCGCGCACGGACAGCAGGTTATTTGTATAACTCATTTACCTCAGGTTGCATCATACGCTGATCAACATTATTTTATTTCTAAAAAGTCCGTTAAGGGTCACATGAACATGACAGCTGTTGCACTTCAGGGAAAAGAACGGGTTGAAGAGATTGCTCGACTAATTTCGGGGGAAAAGTTGAGCTCTACAAGCCTTGCCCACGCCAAACAGTTGTTGAGTGACGCTCGCGCTTGAACGGATTTCTTTGAGAGTCAGCCATTGCCACTGACTTCGCTGTTCAAAGAGTCAGCCATTGCCACTGGCTTCCGTGTTTGCGAAGTAGACGGCAGCCATCATCCCAACTTCCAAGATTGTAGCTAGTCATTTTCTGCCCGCCTACAATAAACGTGGTTTCATCACGTAAATGCACGTGTCCCGTAACAATGGCTTGAAAAGGTCGTTCAGCAAAGACTTTGTTTGCATGATTGTGAATGGTTTTTAGAATTCTTTGCGGATCCCGCAAGGAGTTTGTATATGCACGACTTGTTTTGCTCATGGTCCTACCAAGCCATGCAATAAAAAATCCGGGCAGATAGAGGGCAATGGCCGTCATCACCGGGGTACGTAATAACCAGCGTAAAAATAAGTAACCTTTGTCGTCGGGATCCATTTGGTCGCCGTGCTCAACGCGCACGATTTCGTCGCCCATGTGAAAATACTCAGGATCGCTATGCACGATAATGCTGAGATCATCTTGCCAAAATTTTTTGAGGTGTAAATCATGGTTACCCTCGAAATAGTGAATTTCCGAGCCTAAAGAGATCAATTTTTGCAGCTCTTCAATGAGCGGTTTGTATTTTTGAATAAAGTAATCGTGCTTGCCTATCCAAAGGTCAAAAATATCACCAACTAAAAATATAATTGATTGTTTTGCCTGGGACTCGAGGGAAATAAAAAAGCGCAGAAGAGTCTGCGCTTGGTCGTCATTCATATCTCTCAGATGTAAATCCGAGAGAAAATAATAACTTTTCATTACATCCCGTCCTGAGACTCCTCATTGCGCTGCTTGCGGCGCAAATAAGTAGGGACATCCAAATTTGACTGATCGAAAGGTGAGCTCAAATCCGCAGCGGCTCTTGCCGCATTGTGATCTAGGCTCATTTCCATGCTCAGCTGCTCAGTGGGTAGCTCTTTTTGTTTTAATGCCTGTTCGCGATAAGCTTTTGCTTTTGCGATCAACATATCACGCGAGTTTGCCGCCGCTGCATGAGCTGCTGCCTCGGCCTGATATTGCGCATTTGATGTGTCTATCGGTGCAGGCATCTCTTCAACAGTCGCTGTTGGAATCGCCATCGGAGTTGCTACAGGAGCCGCACCTGGATGGGCCATCGGCGCCGCAATCACAGAATTTACCGCGGTATTTGCTACGATCGGTTGATACATGTGTGCCGGCTGTGGAATAGGTGGCATTGGCTGTTGTGCAATTGCCTGCGGTGGAACCGGTTGCTGATACTGAGGTTGATAATACTGTGGTGGTTGCTGTGACTGCGTTACGTAAATCGGTTGCTGCTGCTGAGCCTGGTATGAGTAATGCTGGGGCACCCCCAATTTTACCTGATCCACACCAAATCCAGTTGCAATCACAGTGACGCGAACTTCGTCGCCAAGAGTTTCGTCAATCACAGCCCCAAAAATGATTTCCGCCTCTTCGTGGGCAGCTTCGGTGATCAATGTTGATGCTTCGTTCACTTCGTGAAGGCTTAGATCTCTACCGCCCGTCACGTTAATGATAATTCCAGTAGCTCCATCAATCGAAATGTTTTCAAGAAGCGGCGATGAAATGGCTGCTGTTGCAGCTTCCACAGCGCGATTTTCACCGGTAGCTGATCCTGTTCCCATAATAGCCATGCCTTGCGTCGACATTACGGTGCGAATATCTGCAAAATCGAGGTTGATCAAACCGCGAATATTAATAAGATCAGAAATTCCCTTTACAGCCTGAAGTAAAACTTCATCAGCTTTGCGGAACATGTCTAGTAAAGATGTTTTTTCGTGCGAGATCGAAAGGAGCTTTTGGTTTGGAATGACAATCAGTGTATCAACACTCTCGCGCAATTCGTTAAGACCACCAAAAGCGTGGCGCATTCTCTTTTTGCCCTCGAAGCTAAATGGCTTTGTGACCACGCCAATTGTAAGAGCTCCTAGTTCTTTCGCGATCTTTGCAACGATCGGTGCTCCGCCAGTTCCTGTTCCGCCGCCCATACCAGCAGTTACAAAAACCATGTCTGCGCCTTCAAGGGATTCTACAATATCATTGTAGGACTCAATAGCTGCGCGTTTTCCAACTTCAGGATTTGCGCCCGCTCCCAATCCTCGCGTGAGCTCTTTCCCAAGCTGTATTTTATTTTGTGCCTTATGCGCTTCAAGAGCTTGCCGATCTGTGTTTGCAACAACGAACTCCACCCCTGTAAGGCCGCCCTCGATCATCGTTGTTACAGCGTTATTTCCGCCCCCACCAACGCCAATAACTTTGATTGTCGCGCCAATATTTACGTTTTCTTCTAACTCAAACATAGGTTCCCCTTTGTTGCTTATAATAAATTCTCAAAATAATTTTTGACCCTTTTCAAAGTTTCTTTAAAAGTGTCCAACGAAAACTCGCCAGTTTCAAAGTTTTGCCGAACTCTGGCGTGCTGCAAAAGACCCACTGTCACCGACATTGCAGGACCTTGGGCCAGTGGATTCGTTGATAAGACATTGGTCAAACCACCACGGCGAACTGGAATATCAAATGTAAACTCGCCAAGTTCAGCTAAGCCCGGCAACTGACTTCCGCCGCCAGTTAACACCAAGCCGCCTTTGATGTGACTAAGCAAGCCCTCATCATTCAATTTACGCAAAATCAGGCCCAGAGTTTCTTCGGCACGCGCCTCGAGAATTTCAGCAACGAGTTTAGATGCAACGATCTGAATGCCCTCGCCTTTGAGCGATTCCACTTCGACTTGTTCATCGTCGCTGATCAAATCAACCAGCGCCGCTCCATTGTTCTTTTTAATTTTCTCTGCCGCTGCCTGAGGTGTTCTTAGTCCCACGGCCAAATCATTGGTAAAGTGCGACCCGCCGATCGGCAATGTCTGACAAAGGGTCATTTTACCCTCTTTGAACACGATAAGTTGGGTCATCGCGCTACCAATATCGACCACGGCAATCCCCATTTCGCGATCATCAGCGGTCAGGAGAACTTCGCTACTGGCAATGGGCTGCGGAACAAATTCGATAATGTTTATTTTTGCTTGAGCGGCACAATCGCGAATGGTCTGCATGGTTTTTTTAGCGCCGATGATTAGCTGCGAATGAATTTCTACAGATGCTGCTTTTTGACCCACTGGTGATTTTGATTGTTTCTGACTGCCTAATTTGAAAAAGTGGGGTGCATGGTGAAGGATTTGCCGGTCGTTCCGCAGCGGCACTAATTCCTCGGCCACTTTTTTTACAAGCTCAATATCCTTGGCACTCACTGTCTTTTTGATGGAAAGTACGCCTTTTGCGTAAAGGCTTTCGAGCGTGATGTCGGCTACGGAAGCATACACATCGCTGATAATCACATTTTGAGTCAGTTCCAGTTCGTTTTTGATTTTTTGAATGGCAGTGGTGATTTCGCGTGCATCGATGATCTGGCCTTGATGAAGACCTTTGTGTGCAACTTGGGCTACGGAAACGATTTCTAATTTCTCACCAGAAATACGCCCCAAAGCCATAACCACTTTGGATGAACCGACTTCAAGACTTGTAAAATATTGCTCTTTCTCTTTCGACATCCGCATCCTTGGATTTGCCTACTATACGAACAATACTGTCCATTAGTAGAGCATCTATACCTTAGCCTACGAATGCTTACGCAGCCTGACAAGAACTTTTTTTGCAAAGCTCGCATCGATGACGCGCCATTTTTGATTTTGACTTTCCAAATACTTTAAGACGTTTGCAACACGTTTTGCTTTTAAGTAGACATCGCCGTGACCTAAAACGATTTCGCCTTCGACGCCGTCACTCATCTCGAGAACCAAACCTTGCGCGTCACTCCAATCAATCTCGGCCACCTCAGATTTAGAAATGACACCTTCGTTGGGAATCAATTGGTAATGCTCAATAATCTTTTTTCTAACAATTTCGTTTTTTAAAAAAATTGAATTCCGTACAAATGGAACGTCAGGAGCATGCACTAAATCCATGAGTGGAAGAAGCGAGCCATCTTCGGTTGCAGCACGCACTCTTTTTTTGCCTTCAAAAAACACCAAGACTACAGTTTTTAGAAGAAGTTTTACTTCGACCCGGTCAGGCCACACTCTCTCCACGCTGACTGATTGTACGCTGGGATCTTCTAACAGATTGCGACGGATTTCCTTAAGTGGAACTTGCCAAAGATTTTTATCTTTGTAAGCAAGAAATCGAACTAACCATTTTACTTGGGTCTGGCGCAACATTTCGGGATGCCACTGGTCGCCCGTCACCGATACCTGGACATCATGAAATGCAAAAATCGTCTGATCAAAATGAAAAATATACGCCGTCATACTCAACACGCTCAAAACCGAAGCAGCAATAAATATCTTTACAGATTTCGACATAGTAATAGAATAATTTTGAAATCTTAAAAAAACAACGAAACCTCGGGTATGATCTCATTTGCCTGGACTATTGCGAAGAAAACGGCACGAAAATAGGCGAGAAACAATAGTCTAGGAAAAGCAGAGCACACCTGAGACTTTAAGGATTTTCTATGCTTTCGATTTTCTGTATTATTTTTCTTTTTGCGCACACGTCCTTTGCAACGGGGCCGGCAACGGAGTTCGCATTTAGTGTGCAAGAAGAAACAAGTCTTTGGCAGCAACAGGTGCAAAAATTTCTGGCTGACAATCCGCAAGCTCAGCTTCTCACTCACGAGTCTTTACAAGCACTCTTTTTGCCCGCTAAAACTTCCGACGCACCATTATTCATATTGTCATCGGGAATTCATGGCGCCGAAGCTTATGCCGGCGGCGCTTTGCAAAGGCTCTTTTTACAACAGTGGCAACTCACACCAAGAACCAGCGGACTCTTAATGATACACATCCTAAATCCCCACGGGTTTTCTCACTTTCGCCGTACCAATGCCTACAATGTTGATTTGAACCGCAACTTTTTTGTAGAGCCGCTACCAAACAATCAGGAATATAGAAATATGCAAACTTTGTTGGAACCAAATGCGCCAGCCTCCACATCGTTCCTTTCGAAATGGAATTTCTTTGTAAAAGTGGGTTGGTATTATTTGATGAATGGAAAAAAATCGATTCTCAATACGCTCGCTGGTCAAAGTCATGCTCCGAAAGGTTTGTATTTTTCGGGAACCGAAACACAAGCCGAAACTGTCGTCGTACAAAATTGGATTTTGCAGATCGCTAAAGACTTTTCCACAGTTTTACATATAGACCTCCACACCGGCTTCGGAGAGCGCGGAAAATTGCATTTTTATGGAAGCGAAGACTTTCGCCAGCCAGAACAAATTAAATCTCTTCAGAAGGTTTTCCCACACGTCAGAATTGATACCGCTCATAATGCCGATTTTTATCCAACCCATGGAAATTTTATCGATTGGACCTGGAAAGCCTTACCGGAAAAAAAAATCATTCCCATGGTCTTCGAATTTGGAACAAAAGACAGCCAAACCCTGCTGGGTGGAATGGAATCTTTCTGGATATCGGTGATCGAAAACCAAGGCTTTCATTTTGGATATAAAACAGACGAAGACAAACAAAACACCCGCGTGCTTTTTGAATCGTTGTTTAATCCCCAGGACGAAGCTTGGCGGAGGGCTGTACTTGAACAAGGCCAGGAAGCATTGACCGAAGCCCTGCGGAACCTCGAAAAGAATTAGAGTTATTCATTCCTTTAAGTTCTCTAGTAAATATTGGCCATTATTTCAATTGGCCCATCGCATTTCGTTTCAACTGGTGATAAAAAAAGTTTACGGGTTTTTATATCTTTTAGCTGGGCTGTGTTTGAATTTCGTTCTTGCTCTGGCAACTCTTGCACACTTTAAAAGTTCCGGCGGCCTAGGCTGTTTGTGAGTGTTACGCTTTCGACGATGTGTGTTTTCAAAACCTATTCTTTTTCGAAAAAAAATCAAAATCAGACCGTTCGGTAAGCACACTTGCTGATGTCGTGGCGGTTTGCCATGCTCTATGACCAACCGCCAACGTCAGTGCAATTTAATTACATTCGCTCGGCAGGAACAATATAGCTCTGGAAGAAATCATCTTGGAAAACTTTTCCACTAAGACAAACTTCTTCGCCATCGACAAGGGCGTTAATAATTTGCGACGCCTTTTCGATATTATTGAAATCGCCCGATGCCACGATTTCGTAAGTTTCGAACGCGGGCAAAAAGTCGCCAGCCGGCACTTCGAGTTTGTAAACCATCACTGTTGCCATCCCATTTGAAGATTCGATTCTTACGGTTCCGCACAGTGGCTCATTCGCGCTCGCGTACACGTTTATTGAAGCCAAAAACACTATTACTACTGACATTATTTTCATATCCCCTCCCAAGGTTGCAGATGTAGTATAGATAAAAAAAAGCTTTAGCAACGCCTCTACGAAAGCGGCCGTACACTTTGTAAAGTTGCTAAGGCCCTAACAGAACCCTGATGTTCGTAAATTCCCCTTGTCTCCAGTCTGTCCGTCACGGAGGCCTATTTAACATGGCACAATACCTGCACCAACTTGACCGAGAATGGAAAAAGAATTGCGGTTCGCTTGAATTTATTTTGGAGTCTTTTGTTCAGTACTTATCTTGTTGAAGACTGGGCCATCGTTGCAAGTTTGCTTGCTATTGCAGAGGGTAAGATCTCTTGGGGCGCGGCTTACGCTGCCTGCTTTTTTGGAATTTTAAGTGGTGATATTTTGCTCTACTTGCTGGGAAGATCCGCGAATATTTCTCCATGGCTGATGCATTGGTCTCTTTTTCAGAAAGTGCGCACTTTTATTAAAGAACCACGTCACCTCAATGCCATTGGGTGGGCCATCATTGTGGCCAGGGCTGTGCCTGGTACTCGATTTGTTACTTACACTGGAGCGGGGCTTGTCGCCTATTCTGCATGGCGATTTTTTATTTTAATTCCTCTTGCTGTCGCGGCCTGGGTGCTTCTCGCCTTTACCGGCGGTGGCGCCCTTCTTCAGTTGATTTCGACCCATTGGTTTTTTGGGTTGATGGTACTCCTGTCGACGTTCACTTTTCTACGAATTCTAGTGCCAGTGCTTATTGACCCTTGGAATCGCAAATCGCTCATGCACACTTGGCGGCGCTGGTTTATTTTTGAATTCTGGCCTGCATGGTTCGCCTACGCACCTCTTGTTCCGTATTATATTTACCTCTCCATCAAAAACGGCAGCGTATTTCATCCGTTCTACGCGAACCCAAGTATTCTTAACGGCGGACTCATTGGCGAAGCCAAGTGGGATATCCTTGGATATTTAGACCCTAAGGATCCCGCCACTTTGACAGTGATAAACATTCCCGCGGCCGCCCAATTCGAAAAAATAAAGACAAGGCTTGTGGAAAATTATTTTGAGTTTCCCTTAATTTGTAAGCCAAATGTCGGGCAACGCGGATTTGCCGTGCGGATCATTAAAAACTGGGAAGAGCTTGAGTCTTACGCCGAACATGCAAACTTTGATTTTTTGATTCAGCAAAAAAGCCGGTTTCGCCGCGAGGCCGGGATTTTCTACATCCGCCGACCTGGTGAGGACGTGGGCGAGATTTGCTCGATCACAGATAAGGATTTTCCGTTTGTTGTGGGCGACGGAAAAACAAAGCTAGGTGACCTCATTTTAAATGACCGTCGAGCCCGCATCATCGCTCCTATTTATTTTGGTCGACATCGTAAGGCTCTTGAAAAAATAATTGCTGCCGACGATGTTTTTTATCTTTCTGAGTGCGGAAATCATTCCCAAGGAGCTATTTTTATAGATGGTCAGCATTTGCGCAGCGAGCCCCTGCGGAAACGCATCGATCAACTGGCTCATCGGTTACCACATTTTTATTTTGGACGTTTTGATGTGCGCTACAGAGATCATGAAAGTCTGATGCTTGGCCATGATTTTGAAATTGTTGAGATCAATGGTGCTGGAGCCGACATCACCCACATCTACGATGAACACACCAAAGTTCGTGAAGCTTACCGAGTGATGTTTGGCCAGTGGCGTTCTTTGTTTGAAGTCGGCAAAGCCGCCCGCGCCATCCATGGTGCTACGGCCTTGGTCGACACTCGCGCTTTCTTAAAGGAGTGCTTACGAGTGAATCTTCGCAAAAATGATTTATCAGTATCGACTTAGCCAAGACTTCGATGAGTTCTATATAAAATTGGCCATTTTTTAGTATCCACGAGTTCAGCGACCTAAAAAAATATACTCGGTCTCAAGCTCGACGCCGTTGTGAGCTTTCACTGTGGCTTGTACATGCAGTCGAACGCTTTCGATATCCTTGGCTGTGGCGCCGCCTATGTTCACAATAAAATTAGCATGCTTTTCTGAAACCTGCGCGCCACCCACTTGATAGCCTTTGAGCCCACACTCTTCAATCAGCCGTCCTGACTTATTTCCTGGAGGGTTTTTAAAAACCGAACCGCAACTTGGCAAGTGCAATGGCTGCGTCGCCATTCGTCGCTTGTTGCTCTCTTGCAGTCGCTTTAGCACAGTATCATCAGCAGGTTCTTCCCACGTAATCCCAACACGAGTGATAATTCCAGGCTGCCAGCCATTTGTTTTTCGATAGAGCCACTGCAGGTCTGATTTGTTTTTACGAACAATATTGAACTCTTGCGATGACAGATCAACCCACTCCACCCACTCCACAATTTCGCAAAATTCTTTGGGATGAATTTCATGTCCCACACCTGCGTTCATCACCACACCACCACCTACATCACCGGGAAGGCCTGCTAAGAAAATGGCTGCGCTTTGTCGTTGTTTGATGAAAACTTTCAACAACTCAGATTTCGGCATCCCAGCCTGGCATACCGCGCTTGTCTTATCACCTGCGATGTCCACGCTTTCAATCTTTGCAAATTTCGTTAACAGAATGACCAAACCCGCAACACCGTCGTCGCTGACGAGCACATTACTTCCACCACTTAGCACAGTTACCGGCATTTTTTTGTCGCGCGCCCACCGACACGCTTTTTGAATGTCTTGAACGGATTCTGGAAACACTGCCCAGTCCGCGCTCCCGCCCACTTTCCACCAAGTGTGCTCCGCTAATTTGTAATTCTGTTTAAATTCCATTTACGCTCCTTTTATACCAAATGGGCTTTTGAGATTTCTACATGGATATTTTGAATTTGAGATCTTTCTTTTTATGACCTCTGTTGAGCGGCCCCCCGGAACGAGCTTGCTCGTGAACGAGCGCGAAGCGCGTGGGGACTTGGACGCGATCGCGAAGCGACAACAGTTGAGACACGGAGGTCGTGTCATAAAAAGGAAGATCTCAAATTCAAAATAGCCACGCAGAAATTCCCAAAAGCGTTTGTACACCTAAATGAAATCGTAAAATTTGTTAACGTCGCCGGCGCCAAAGCACACTAAAACATCTCCTAGTTTGCATTCTTTGGTCAAAAGTTTTCGGGCCGTTGCAAACTCTCCAACCCACTCTCCACGCCCGCCTTCGATCTCCGTTGCCAGTCTTTGCGCCGTGATGCCTTCGATGGGTTTTTCGCCAGCGGCATAAACTTCCATCAACCAAACTCTTTCGGCCACCGAGAAGGACTGAGTAAAATCTTTCCAGCAGGTTTGAGTTCGCGAATAGCGGTGCGGTTGAAATAAGACGTATATCTTTTGCGTAGGATATTTCTCGCGAAAGGCTTGAAGCGTGGCTTTGACCTCGGTGGGATGATGTCCATAATCATCGTAAATTAAAACACCGTGTTTTTCGCCGCGAAGCTGAAAGCGTCGGTCTACACCTTTAAACAGGCCTACTCCGCGCAAACAGTCGTCCCACGGGACATCAGCAAAGTGACTGGCAATGACTGCGGAGAGTGCATTTAGGGCGTTGTGCCGTCCGGAGACTTGCAGCTTCATCTCGCCTAGGTTTTCTCCAAGCTTATCAAAAACAATATAGTTTCCATCTTTGCCTTCAAGATAGTAATCGTTGTTTTTGTTCATTCCGTAATAAATGATTTTTTTTGGAAAATCCTGATAGATCTCGCGAATGATGGGATCATCTCCGCAAACTACGGCTGCTCCGTAGAATGGAACCTTTAAGGCAAATTCGTAAAAGGCTTTTTTGAGAGCGTCCATGGACTTGTAGTAGTCCAAATGGTCGTTATCGATATTTGTTATGATGCATATCTCATGATTCAAACGCGAAAAACTGCCATCGCTCTCGTCGGCCTCGGCAATCATCCACGCCCCTTTACCTAAAAGCGCAGTGGACTTGATTAAATCCAAACGACCGCCCACGGCAATGGTCGGCTCTTGCTGAGCATGTACAAAAATGGATGACGCAAAACTTGTGGTTGTGGTTTTTCCGTGGGTCCCTGCAATGGCAAGGCCTCGCTTCAAGTTCATAATCTCGGCGAGCGCCTCGGCGCGGGGGATTCTTGGAATGGCTCTACGCTTGGCCTCAAGCATTTCAGGATTGTCGCTTTTGACCGCGCTCGAATAAACCACCACATCACAGTTTTGGATATTTTCTGCTTTATGACCAAAATAAATTTTCACGCCCAATGATTGTAATCTTTTTGTCTGATCGTTTTCCTTCATGTCGGTGCCAGAAACTGTAGCCCCCATTTTGTGCAACAGCTCGGCAAGGCCCGACATACCGATGCCGCCAATACCCAAAAAATGGAATTGCGAGTTTGCAAATTTCATAAATTCATTTCCTTAATCAAAGTCTGGGCAATGGTTTGAGTGGATTTGGAAAAATCAAAATTTTCCAAATTTTTTTTCATGCTGTCTAGTTTTGTTGGATTCTGCAAAAGACTTTGAAGCAGCTGATGAAGTTCTTCTGGATTAAGATCTTTTTGCTCTAGCAAGTAAGCGCCTTGTCGATCCACAATCACCTTTGCATTCTTAAACTGATGGTTATCTGCCGCGGTTGGAAGCGGAATAAAAATAGCTGGTTTCCGGCATGAAATCACTTCGGCTACAGTGCTCGCACCTGAGCGGCAAATTACGACATCAGCACGTTGAAGTTCCTGTGGCATATTATGAATGTACTCAACCAGCTCGATTTTTTCGGACAAAACGCCGTACTCTGTTTTCATTCGCTCATAATCGCGAGCGCCCGTTTGATGTTTGATCGAAAGCTGATCTAAGATTTCTGGATAAGTTTTTAAGTATTTTAAAAAACCGTCATTGATAGCGCGAGCACCCTGGCTGCCACCAAAAACCAACAATCGAGGGCGACCGCCCTGCGCCGCCGTTGAGTTTGCAGGGCCACTCAAGTTTTCATTGCTCTGAAAAAATTCCGCACGCACCGGCATCCCAGCTTCGATGATATTGGCCGAAGCCAAAAACTTTTTTGCCTCAGCAAATACAATAAAATTTGTATCCACCCATCGGGCTAGCCACCGGTTTGTAAGCCCAGGATAGGCGTTTGCTTCCCAGAGCGCGGTTTTAGCCCCTAAGAGTTTCGCAATCGCAATGAAGGGACCCGAAGCAAATCCACCCACTCCCAGTACCAATTGCGGACGAATTTTTAAAAAGATCCAAGCGGCATGGAATAGCGAAAACGGCATCTGAAAGGTTGTTTTCAGTTGTTGCCACCGCCCTACTGAGGAGTGCAGTCGGCCGATCTGAATCAAATGAAATGGATACGAGTATTGCGCCCATATTTTTTCTTCGAGGCCACCTTGCGCTCCTACAAAATGAATTTGCAATTGAGGGTTTTGTTTTAGGAGAGCTTGCGCGATAGCGAGACCGGGATAAATATGGCCTCCAGTACCGCCACCTGTAATTACAATGGTTTGCGTACTCATTGTCATTCCTCCTTGAATAGAATCAGGAATAAGCGATTGAGATGAACTTTTATTAACTACGACACTGCCGTTGGATGTTCAATAAGATTCCAAAAAGGACACACGACATTACCAAGGAAGCACCTCCATAACTGAGGAATGGAAGGGTAAGGCCCTTCGTTGGCAACAGTCCTAAAACCACGCCTGTGTTGATCATTACCGAGTAGGCAAAACACACAACAAGGCCGAGCGAAAGCACTTTAAAAAAAAGAGAGTCCACCCGATGCGCAATTTGCAAACCGCGAACAACTAAGTATCCATAGGCGAGCATGAGTGTAAAAAAACCTAAAAAACCCAACTCTTCGCCAAGCACTGCTAATGTAAAATCGGTGTGTGCTTCGGGTAAAAAGAACAGTTTTCCCTGACCATCTCCCAAGCCGGTTCCCAAAAGCCCGCCTGAGTTAAAGGTGAGCATACTTTGAATCACCTGAAAACCTTTTCCGTTGGGATCTTGCCACGGATCGATAAAGGTCATCAATCGCGCTTTACGGTAAGGCACACTCATTACGAGGAAGTAGAACAAGGGCATTGCAAGCACGGTGGCCGCAGCTAAGTATTTCCACGGAAAACCAAAAACAAAAATCACTGTGGCAATAACCAAAATGCACATGGTGAACGAACCAAAATCAGGCTGCCGCATAAAAATCACTAGAGGCAGAATAATTGTTAATGCGCGCACGACCCATTTCCAGCGCCCGAGTCTCTCTTGGTCATAAGCAAAAAAAATCGCTAACAAAAATGGTAATGCCACTTTATAAATTTCGCAGGGTTCGATCCGCACACCCATCAATCCAGGAAGCCAGCGCGTAGATCCGCCGACTCTTATGCCGATGCCAGGAACGATTGTTAAAAAAAGGGCGATGATAGCTAAAGGTGCAAGGTAAATACCGAGCACTTCAATCCAGCGGCTAGGCGCGCGCCATAAACCAATGAGCGTTACGAACCCGAGCAGTGCAAAAACAACTTGGCGCTTAAAAAAATAAAGACCGTCACCAAACTTTTCGTGCGCAAAGATAAAGCTTGAGGAATACACTTGGATCAAACCGAAAACGATGAGCGCAAAAACAACGAGCAGCACTTCTTGTGATTTGTCTTTCAACATTTTGTCATTGTCCCACGCTCTCATTGAGGCTGTCTAGAGAGAGTATCTCCCTAGACCAAAGCCCATGAGCACACTATGGATAGTGCGCTGAAACTGCACGAACAATGCGATCACACATGATCTCATAGCCGTCATCGTTTGGATGAAACTGATCAGCCATTTTAGAGGCGTCATTCCACAACCCATCCATCCCATTAACAATGATGGCTCCATTTTCCCGGGCTACTTGCGCCATATCTTGCAGTCGCTTTGCAGCGGCCGGATCGTATGGCGGGTTAAGAGCTAAATATACAACAACAGCCCCGGCTGTTTGAAATTGAAGAATAATGCGCTTGAGTTCGCGAACACTCTTGTCCGCAGGATAGGAACCGGGAGTGTAATACTCAGAAATCGCGTCGTTTCCACCGGTGCTGATAAAGGCAAGTTTAGGCGGTCGGTTGAGATAAAAAGGAACGTTGTCGACAAGCTCGTCTGTTTTTAATCCTGGGATTCCATAACTCGAAACCGTCGCACCAGAAAACTCGTTTTCCAAACACGCAGCGGGCGTGTAAACAAAATCTACGGATCCTGATCCATGGGCCAAACTATCGCCCATCACATGAATTCTACCCGCTCCAGGCTTTGAGTTTGTTATTTTTGGCCCCGTGTCCGTGGCGGCGTCTTCCGAGCTTGAACACCCGGCAATTAGAGATGCAAACACTAGCGAATAAAAAAGATTATTTATAATTTTCATGATTCTCCCCCTTTAGAAAATTAAAGGGAGCATAGCAGTGACGTTTTAATTTAAAAGTCGCAGCGCAAAATTCACCTATCCAAGTCTAGTAGAGGCAAAAAGATGAGGGACTTATTGGAACCGGACTTGTGGCGATTGGACTCGCGAAGAATACTGGAAGGAGCATGACGATATTTTTTATTTTCATTCTCTCACTATCTTCTTACGCTCAGCAACCCGCCCCTGCAGCTTTTGACTGTCGCCAGGGAATGGTGGAATTTGGTGGCGCTCCCAATCGGGGAGTTGCCAATCGACAACCCCTTTGCACTCAAGATCCAGGGCGAATGGTGGCTGAACTCAAACAAGCAATCACGCAGTACCTTTGCCTTTACCACGCGGATCTTGAGTGTTTACAGAAAAACCAGGCTTTTTTGGCATCAAGAAGAAACCAACAGGGCAACTTTGCACAGGACTTTGAAAGAATGGTCGGCAGTCAGTATTTGAACTCTTGGCTGCGAAATTCGAACAATCACTACTACCATCCGGGTCTTGCTTCCGAATCATCTCTCTTTCCCGACGAAACCCAGCAAAACAGTGGGATCACCACGGATGTGGTGCAAATCCTCGCGAACTTTGTCCCTGGCGGCGTGGCAAGACTCGCTAGCATTGGCACATCCGTTTTTGGAACTTTTCAAACCATGGGACGTTCGTCCACGGGTACCGATCCGGGCAACGACTGCACAATTCCCAGAAACAGGTTTATCAATGCGCAGCCCGTACCCGACTCACGGGGTTCAGCAAGTAAGATTTGCTCCCCAAGCTATAACTTCAATTCCAATCCTGTTGCAGACTTTCTCAAGCAGGATCCGCAACTCCAAGCAACGGGTTTGGTTTGCGCGGATGTTTGCCTCTACTATGCCCAACTTCTTAGCCATATGAATCTTGCCAATTTGCAGATCCTTGGAAGCGTGATGCCTATTTTCAGTCAACGCCCCCAGTGCCTTGCGGGGGGCAGAGCAAGTTTCAGTTTCTGCGCCATGAGAGAAAGCTTAGGAGGGTTTAGCGGAGACGTGAACTGGAACTGCCTGGACAACCGAGGCCAGCATATTTCGCACACAGGCCGCATGGTGCTTCCTCTCGAATGGAGTGTCACAACCGATCTGATCGCCCGAAGCGAAGTTCAAGCCACTGTGAGCCCCACCTACAATCTGGATTCAGATAGAGTCACCATGCGAGTGCCCACTATTCCCCGCATGCGAGCCGGAGCAAGCCCCCCTGCCGCCGTGGCTGCACCCATCGGTGGGCTTGCATCATACGAGACCCGTGAAGGAATCACGCTTCGCGATGCCTTCCACCGCACTCAATATGCCATTGGTAGCGGGCCACAGGTACCACTTTTATCGCTGCGCGGTGACCCTGCTCTTCGAGGAATGGGTATTGCTTCCGCCGTTGTTTCGGGTTGTTGCTCTGTGCCCGAGCCAAATCGCGAACAATGTTTACGAGCTCTGCCCACCACCGAAATGTATCGCCCGCGGGACCGCAACGAAGAAACAGCAATCCCTACAAATAATTAAAAGTTGAAGCCTTGGTACTCGCAATCCGCCTTCAGATCTACAAGACGCTCTTGAGAAATTTCGCTGCACTCTTGTATCGAAGACAAAATTACTTCTACGAGCGTGCAATAATCGGCCTTTTCCTGGTAAGGCGGCGGATACCAGCTTGTATCTTGGAGGTTAGTTCGAATGATATAACGGAGCTGCAAAAAATTTTCTGCTCGTGAAGGAGTGAGCCGGTGGGGCTCAATGAATCTTTCCACGTTTTCATTGTCTAAACAGATAAGATCTGTAAGAAACTCCGCTTCGACTTCCAAGCCATTGGTAAGAAGTACGCGATCGGCAAAGACGACCGAAGTGGTAAAAGACAATATAAGAAACAGAGCGAAAAGCTTCATACAAACCTCTTTGCCTCACTCTTATAGTAAAGAACTGCCCGTTAATCCTGCTATTTATATGCCCGTGAAAAATCACCACTACTGTTGATGTTTTGATCAGTATTTACGTAGCACCCTACCGTTAAATCGATAGGCAAGCTGGCTTTCGCTTTAGCGCTGGAGCTCGCGTCTTACTCGCTCCTCAGCTTACTTAAAACTAGTTACGATGTCTTTGTAGTAGTTTCCGCGCTCAACATAGCTATCAAACATATCGAAGCTTGAGCAACCTGGTGAAAGCAGAACTGTGTCGCCGATGCGCGACTTTTGATAAGCAATTAACACAGCTTCCTCGAACGTGCCGATCAAATAGGTTTCGCAGTAGTCGCCGATATCACGGTTGATGCGCTCTTTAGCCTCGCCCACAAGGATCAGTGACTTTACTTTTTTACGGACCATGTCGCGCAAAGATTCATAACTTAGGTTGGTGTCTTTTCCACCCATAATTAAGATAACGTTTTCTTCGAACGCATCTAGTGCGCGTTTGACGGCGTGCACGTTGGTGGCTTTGGAGTCGTTAAAGAACTCCACTCCGCCCACGCGTCGAATATATTCGAGACGGTGTGGAATGCCTTTGAAGCTGTTAATCACACTGACGATGGCTTCGCTAGTAGCGCCATGCTCACGAGCTGCGAGGATCGCTGCCATCATATTTTCTACAGAGTGCTTTCCACGGGCGCGCATGCCTTTGATACTTAGGGATTCGATGTCAGGGCCTGTGCGCACACGGAGCTCGTCTGCGATGTTCACGATCCCGCCGATGTTCATGATCTGCGGTTCAAGAGCGGCTTTGCGAGAGAAATAAAAAATTCGACCGCGTTGAACCGCTGGATCCCGCGCTAGCTCAATCACCGCGTTGTCGTCGGCATTAAGAATGCTGGTCGTCGTGGGGTTGGTGTTTGCAAAAATGCGCCTTTTTGCATTGATGTAATCTTCCATGGACTTGTAACGATCCAAATGATTTTCGGCCAGGTTTGTAAATACCACATTTTTCGGATTAAATTTTTCGCAATGTTCGAGTTGAAAACTCGAAACTTCGAGAACTAAGACTTGCGCTTTCTTTCCAGAAGCAACGTACTCGATCACCGGAGCCCCATAGTTGCCACCAATCCACGCATCAATACCCGACTCTTTTAACATTTTGTGCATAAGATAGGTCGTTGTGGTTTTGCCGTTAGTTCCAGTGATCGCAATGACGGGTTCTTTGATAAACCAGTTTGCAAATTCGAATTCGCCGGTGACCTTTACGCCATTATGGCGAGCATAATCAAAGATTTTTAGCTGCGGAGAAACTCCTGGGCTTAGAATAATTAGATCTTGCTCGATGAATTTTTTTGGCGTGTGGCCGCCCAAGTCGTATTCCAACTGAAGGCTTTCGATCTGCTCTAACGAATTCGATAACTCAGCTTTTGATTTGTGATCCGACACCGTCACCTTGGCGCCTTTTTCCACAAGGAAGCGCACTAACGCCACTCCTGATTTTGCCAGGCCAATCACCATGATTTTTTTATCTTTTAACTCAGAAACTTCGCTAAACATTTTTTACCTCAATTTTAATGTACTTAAACACAATACAGCCAATAGAATCGCGACAATCCAAAATCGCGCGATGATTTTTGTTTCATCAAGACCTTTTAATTCAAAATGATGATGGATCGGCGCCATCCGAAACACCCGTTTGCCAGTGAGTTTAAAAGACGCCACCTGCATAATCACCGACACCGCTTCGACCACGAACACGCCACCGAGTACCACGAGTAAAAGCTCGTTGTGAGTGAACACTGCCATGACTCCTAAAAACCCACCAATGCTTAAACTTCCCACGTCTCCCATGAACACCTGCGCCGGGTACGCGTTAAACCACAAAAAACCCAGTCCTGCAGCCATCATCATCGCCGCAATGGGTGTGAGTTCAGCCGCTTGCTGAATAAATGGAATTTGCAAATAATGCGCAATTTGCGAATGGCCAGAAACATAGGCAAAAATTGCGAGGGTTCCAGCCGCGATGATCACCGGCACAATGGCAAGACCATCTAAACCGTCAGTGAGATTTACCGCATTGGCGGCGCCCACGATAACGGTTGCGCCGAAAAAAATGTAATACCAACCCAGGTCGATCTGCAGTCCTTTAAAAAAGGGAATGGGAACGATTGTGGAGAATTGAAAGTACTGAATCAAAACTGCAAGCACTGCACCTGCCAGAGCGTATTCTAAACCTAGTCGCACTTTTCCTGGAAGACCTTTGCTGTTTTTTTTGCTGATTTTTAAATAATCATCGATGTAGCCCACAAGTCCAAATCCCAAAGTAACCACTAGCGTTCCAATCACGAGCGGATTTGTAAGATCCAGCCAAAGCAATGAAGGGATTATAAGACTTAAAAGAATAAGGCCGCCACCCATTGTTGGTGTTCCCGCTTTTCTTTGATGTGACTGAGGTCCATCGTTTCGAATCGACTGACCCATCTGCAAACGTTGCATGCTTTGAATAAAATAGGGGCCCCATAGCAAACACAAAAAGAAGGACGAGAAAAAAGCAATAAACGCACGGAATGTGATGTAGCGAAAAATATTAAAAAAAGAAATTTGATCTGATAAAGAATAAAGCCACTGGTAAAGCATGTTTTGTCTTACTTTGTTGTAAAATTTTTGGGCCCAAGACCAACAAGCACTTTCTCAAGCGCGCCGCCTCGCGATCCCTTTATAACCACCAAAGTTTTATTATTTAGCATACTTTTTAATTTCAAAGCAAGAGAATCTTCGTAACTATCCGATATGAATAGATTTTTACCGCTTTTTGCAGCCTCAAATCCAGCCTTAAAATGAGCTTGCGACGCGCCGGCAAAGTAGCACTCGTGGATGGGGGAGGATGCGATGTTTTTTCCAAGTTCAAAATGCTCGGCCGATGCCTGCTCACCGAGTTCGCGCATCTCACTAAAAATGCCAATCATTTTTTGATCGGCTTTGGCCACTGATGGAAGATTGCTAATCAGCGCTGCAAAACTATCGGGATTGGCATTGTAGGCATCAAACAGAGCCTGTGCCCCCGAATGCAACATCACCCATTGGTTTCGCCCCCAGCCGGTTTGACATTTTTCAAGTTGGGAAAAAATGACCTCAACTTTTACGTCTGCAAGCAGAGCCAAACTGCTCGCCGTCATCAGGTTGAGCACATTCTGTGCGCCGAACAACGGAATCATCAAAGTTTGTTCGTAATTATAAAGGCGGCAGTGAATTTTCAATCCGCCGACTTCACTTGAAAAAAGTCTAAACTCCACATCGGATTCTGCTGTTCCAAATGTGATCGTGCGTGAAAAATTATCTTTAAGCCTTGCGTGCATGTCAGCTGTGCGTGGGTCGGCTAAATTAAACGCCGCCTTCGTCGATTTTGGAAGATCTTGATAGATCTCCTCTTTGGCTTTAGCGATTCCCTCAACAGTGCCAAAATGTTCGATGTGGGCGCGCCCCACATTATTCACCACAACGATATTTGGCTGCGCAATTCGGCATAGATCTGTTATCTCGCCCGCATGATTCATTCCCATTTCGAGCATGGCGACTTCATGTTCGGGGTTTAACTTTAAAAGCGTAAGCGGCAATCCCCAATGGTTATTAAAACTGCCCTCATTTTTGAGCGTGCAGAACTGTCCCTCAAGCAATGTTGTTGCGAAATCTTTCACTGTGGTCTTCCCATTACTGCCAGTCACCGCAATCACCGTTTTGCCCCACTTCTCACGCCAAAACTGTGCGAGATTCTGTAAAGCCTTCAACGTGTCATCGACTTGGATCCACGTGGTCTTTGTTAAAAGTGGCGCATCGTCTACCGTCCATTCGTGAGAAATGATGGCGCTAGCTCCATTTTCCACAGCTTGCATTATGTACTGGTGTCCATCATGGGTATCGCCTTTTAGCGCGATAAAAATTTTACCTCGCACATCTTTGCGCGAATCAGTAACAATCTCGGAAAATTCATTTCCATGCTGACTTCGAAGTTTTCCACCAGTGCCACGAACTAAGTCGTCAGTACTCAACCCGACACTCAACCCGACACTCAACTCGCTACTCAATCCAAGACCCATTCCGCCACTCGACCCATTCATAAGGTATCCTTTTCTAATAACGACTTCATTTTCTCGAAGTCACTAAATGGCAGCGTTGAATCGCCGATGATTTGATAATCCTCATGTCCTTTTCCGGCGATTACCAAAATATCTTCAGCGTGGCTCAGATCGAGCGCTTTTCGAAACGCGCGCTCTCGGTCCACTTCGGAATACGTGTTGGCTGGCGAAGAGCCACCGGCTAAAATTTGATTTATTATATTTTGTGGATCTTCCGAGCGCGGATTGTCAGAGGTGACCACGGAGTGTGTGGAATATTTTTGCGCCATTTGCATCATGAGGGGGCGCTTTCCCTGATCGCGATCGCCGCCGCAGCCAAACACGGTGATTAACTGGGCGGATGGTGCTTTGATATTTGAAACTGCTTGCAGAACTTTTTCTAAAGCATCGGGTGTGTGCGCGTAATCGATAAAAACATGACGTCGGTGCTTGTTTGGAACGCGCTGTAGGCGACCCGGCACACCGTTGAATTGCTGAAGCGCAAGCTTGCAAGTCTCTTGCGTGATACCCAGGCAGCGCGCAACGGCAATCGAGCCCACGCAGTTTGCCACATTGTGTTCGCCGATCATGGATGTTTTATACTTGGTTGTTTTGTTTGCGCTGGAATTTTTTCCGCCGGAGGTTTTTTCCCGTATCTCAAACTGCATTCCATCTACGGTGGCTTGTAAAATCTTAAACGTGAAGTCGCAGTCATCTGTCTGCCCAAAGGTCAGTTTTTGCGCACGGCGGTCCACCCGAACGCTTTTCACCTTTGCATCGTCCGCATTCAAAATCGCGAACACATCGCCCTCTTGCTTAAGGTGATCGGTGAAAAGTTTTTGCTTACTTTCGAAGTAGTCATCCATCGTTGGATGATAATCCAAATGATCTCGCGTAAAGTTTGTAAACAACGTAATGTCAAATTGCGTGGGTACACGTTTTTGTTTCAAACTATGGCTCGAAACTTCCATCACGTAACTTTTGGCACCAAAAAAAATAAAATCCTGCAGTCGCTGATAAAAGGTCGCCGCGTCGGGAGTGGTAAGAGAACTTTTCCAAGTATGGTTTTTAAAATGATGATCAATGGTGCCCATCACTCCGCAGGGGACCTGTGCCCAGTTGAGGATCTGCTCGATCATATAACTGGAACTGGTTTTTCCGTTGGTTCCGGTGATTCCTACAGAGATTAATTTTTCTTCGGGATGAGCGTAAAATTCGGAAAGCACGGACGCATAGGCAAGCGCAGAATCGAGAACTTGGACAGTGACACCTTTAAAGTCTGATGGGATTTTTTGTGGGGCCTCTACCACTACGGCGCAGGCGCCTTGATCGATGGCCTTTTGCAAATAATTGTGCCCGTCGCTGCTTACACCTTTGATCGCCACGAAGACAAACCCGGGCTCAACTTTGCGTGAGTCCGATGTCACCCCTTTTGGCACAAAATCAGGTGATATTTGCTGCCAGTCGATTTTTCCAAAGAATGTGAGAAGGTTTTTAAGTGTCATTTTTCAGCTTTATCCTACTGAATAAAGCCCAGTAGAGTCACCGCCGATCGCCGATTACGACGAGGTGTGCTAAAATTCCATGTGAATTCAAAGGGTTACATTTTGCGAGTTGAAACCGTCGCTGGTTCCGTAATTGCAAAACACGCAGAGACTCTTCGGGTTGAAAAATTCGCAGGGATCTTTCGGTGAGGAATTAGAGTTCCTGGCCGAAAACGAAAGGCTGTACGTATGTTCCGCTCCGCTCACACATTGCTTTATTGCATGCTGACTCTTTTAGGTTCGGCTTGCACACATCGACCGGATACCGCTAAGACTCGCTCCGTTGTCGTTGAGACCTCGCAGATTGAAAATCTGAATCAAGCATCCGCTCAGCTGAAAAACCTCAAACAAAGTTTAGTGCGTCTACGTGTGAGCCGCGGGTCGGGCGATGATTCTTTTGGTACTGGATTCTTTTATAAAAACCGAAATCTTTTAGTAACAGCACTCCACACTTTTGAGGGCCACGCTTGCCTTAATACGGAGGCCTGTGAAATCATTATCGGTCGAGTGGAAAACGCGACGACCGTAAAGGAAGTTAAGGTCCTCGCAAAAATCGCGCTTAAAGATCCAACGTCAGATCTGGTGTACTTCGAAATTAGAGATTCCTCGCAGCTTGCAGACGTTATTCCGCTGCAAAAATCTTCTCCCTCAGCCAAAGAAAAAATGACCGCGGTCGGCTTTTATCAGGATTCGCAAAGTCTGACCTTCTCGCACGGCATTCAACAGCGCTCCACCAAAATCAGCACTGCTCTCGGGGTGCAGCAAGAAACAGTCACAAACATCATAGTTAGTCAGGGTTTTAGCGGTGCCCCCGTTGTGAACACCAAGGGCGAAGTGATCGGCGTTGTATCGTCGTATCACCCTCTCGTCACCAACAAAGAGATCGGCATCGCCCGCTTTGTTGATTTGAACTAGTTAATTTGAACGAGTTGATTTGTTTCAACAGACTTACTTATTAACTCTTGCCCGGTCTTGTAAATCGCGAAGTCTACGAACTTCCACCTCGGGCAGGACCATCCCGCGAGATCCACTATTTTTCATAATAAGGCTTTCGTTCAAACGATTCACACATCGAGTAGCGATGGCGGAATGAGGAAGGGTGTCTACACAAAGTTCGTAATAAAAATCGGATAGATCCCAAAAACCGCCCACGGTAAAGTATTCGTAAACACGTCCTAAAATATAGTAGCTCTCTGCGATCCCGGCTACGTCCTTTTCCTGCGAGAGACCTTCATGAATCATTAAAGCAGCGACAATAGCTTGTACAAATTGGGTTTCGTTAATTTCGAAGGAACTTTTTTTCACTCCCAAAGCTTTTTTTGCGCTCTGCAGATTATGTGGAATATTTTTATAGTTTTTTGCCCAGTAGGTGAGGTCTCTTTTCCAGGCATTTAAGTTTTCCTGGAAATACTGTGACAAATTTTTATTTCCAGTCTGCTGAGAAATAAAAAGGTTTGCTTCGTTGAATTGCGACTGACCACGAACGGCGACGAGTAAATAGTATTTTATATCTTGTTCGCGGAGCAACGTGAGGTTGTCCTGCGGACTTGATCGTTCTACATGCTGAACCAAAGTTGCTTTGGCTTTATCATATTGGCGCATGGCCACATAAATCTGGGCTTTTTCGTAGGGTTCAAGGACATAGCTATCAATATTAAATTTATTCCAAAAAAGATGCTGCGGACCAGTCGGTATGCGTGTGTGACATTGAAAGCAGTATTTTGCCGACTGTTTTAATAGATTTTGTGCATAAATGGTTTTACCTAATTGGAAGTAAGACAACGAGCGCGACGCAATTTCTTTGAGGTTTTCTAATCCCTTAACCATCAGAGGATCAGTTCCGTAAAGCTGTTTCGCCTTTTCCGGAGAAATTTGGTGTATATTTTTGCGGAAGTCTTCGATCTTTTTTTGAATCTCCTGCTTGTTTATGGGATTCTGAAATTTATTCTCGCTATAAACAAACGGAATCAGTTCTTCGAAGGACTGTGCTAACTTTTGCATCTCCGTGGACCACGAAGTCGCATCTGGTGCGGTTTTGGGGTTTTGGCAAGCGGCGGTTACAATAATCATGAGACTGCACAAAAGCTTATTCATAAACTCCTTTAGATGACAACATTGGACACCCTACATCTGATTGTTTGCAATAACACACAGTTTCTTCGAAAACTTAGTCCGTGTTAAAAGAAGCTATTTCAAGAATATTAAACTTGCACATCTCTTTTTCCTCATTCTATTTCTGAATGCGTTTAAGAATTTTTGCCTCGTGACTCACGAGTTTTTGGCGAATGAGTCAGCGATCTTTCCTGGATAATGACATTAGACCAGAAAAAAAAAGCTCCTATTCATTTGGAGAATGGATGTGCTCTAGCTTTTACATGATTCGACGGTGGTTGTTTATCAACGGGGGACCGGACTATCAAGATGGGTGTTTTGGGGGCCAAAAAGTGATTACAGACGTAAAGAGTCTTTTGCGGAATATTAATGCTCAAATAAGTTCGAACCCCGCTGACACGATGAAATTCTAAACTGAAACAAGATTGGCACAACTCCTTGGGGAACTGGACATTTTATAAAAGGGCTTCGACGAGATTCGCCCAGCCTACGAACCTCAGTATCCCTTTAGAAAGTATTAAAGACATTATTTATGGATTTGAGCACTTTCGAATGAAATGCTCAAATATTTCAATTAGGAACTTTTAAATTTTCCTGCTATCGTTTGTAGAATGAAAACAATTAAAAATTCAATCGCGTTACAAATTTTTCTGGCTGTGATCCTAGGCGTAGTTGTTGGTCTTTGGGCGCCGGGCGAACATTTAGCCATCTTTACGAAGCTTGCTAAGATGATTTTGCACTGGGTGCGTTTGATTGCTGGGCCGTTTTTATTTTTCTCTGTGGTTCTTTCTTTGTTACAAATCCAAGCGAAATGGTCTTCAGGAATTAAACTGATCGGTATAGCACTTTTCAACACAGCTTTGGCACTGGTAATCGGCATCACAATGACCATGGTTTTTTTAAACGACATTTCTATTCCCCTCCCAGCTGAGACGAAAACCGAAAAGCCGGTGGCCACACTCAGCACAGATGGCTGGGTGCAAACGCTCAGTCCTGAAAGTTTATTTGCACCACTGGTTAAAAATGAAATTCTTTTGATTGCGCTTCTTTCGCTCCTGGTTGGGTTGGCGGCTAGACAGGCCTTTAAAGAACAACCCGATACGTTAAAAAAAATCGCATTTGGCTTCGAAGCCGTTCGCAGTATTTTAGAACAAATGCTGTTATGGATTTTAAAAATTATTCCGCTGGCTGTATTTTTAGTAATTGCAGGATCCGTCGCGCAGTATGGGTTTGACGTTTTTTCGAAACTTGCAATGTACGTAGCCGTAGTAGTAAGTGCACTCGCGTTGCAATGTATTTTGGTGTATGGGACCTGGATAGTGGCTGTGGTAAAAATTCCGATGCGCCGTTTTTGGCAAGAAGCCAAGGGCCCGTTGATTTACGCTCTCGGAATCAATTCGAGCCTGGCGACGCTTCCCCTCACACTGAAGGCCCTCAAGCAGCTTCGAGTATCGGATAGCGCCGCCTCATTGGGTGCCGGTGTTGCGACCAATCTAAATAACGATGGAATCGTTCTTTATGAAGCCTCGGCAATATTTTTTATTGCGCACTTACATGGTTTACAGTGGGACCTTTGGCAAATGATCACGGCAGCACTTGCGTGCGTCGTCGCAGCCGTGGGTATCACGGGCGTTCCCGAAGCAGGATTTATTTCGCTCACGGTAGTCGTCACGAGTTTAGGCCTGCCCATGGAAACGCTTCCGCTGTTACTATCAGTAGATTGGGTCATGGCCCGCCTGCGCTCGTGCGTAAATGTGCTTAGCGATATGACCCTCGCCATCGTTCTTGACCACTTCGAGTAAGGTACGGACACACTTTTGGGACTCACTGCATATAGAAAAGGAACTGGATTGTCCGATGCCAGGTCCTGTTTATGTCCGAGTGGGACGCTTCCGAACATAAACAGGACCTGGCACCGGAGACCGTATACCGTTTAAGGTACGCCGTTCCTTTTCTTTATGCAGTGAGTCCCAAAAGTGTGTCCGTACTTTACTTAAACCGGGGCGATCCAGTATTGGCTGACGCTGATTCGTTGCGCGCGGAACGCACCCTCGCAGTAGCTGAGATACAAATTCCATAGGCGAATAAATCGGTCGTCAAAACCCATGGCCCGTACATGCGGCAGAGCATTCATAAAATTCTCGCGCCATAACTTGAGCGTATGTGCATAATCCAAACCAAACTCATAGGAGTCGTATACAGCCAGTCCGTTTTGTTCACTCACCTTGGCAACAGCTTTGTCAGTCAAAAGCATTCCTCCCGGGAAAACCGATTGCTGAATAAAATCTGTCCCTTTTTTGTAAGAGTAAAAAAGATCTTCGCGAATCGTGATTCCTTGAATGGCTGCCTTTCCTTTTTCTTTCAAAGATGATCGCATTTTTGAGAAAAAGGCATTCCAATACTGTTCGCCCACCGCTTCGATCATTTCGATGGAGACCACTTTGTCGTAGCGTCCAGAGATATCGCGGTAATCTTGTTGAATCACATTGACGTGGTCTTTCATGTTTAATTTTTCAATTCTCGTTTGGTTATAGCGGATCTGTTCCGGGGAATTTGCCACCGCCGTTACTTTGCAACCAGTACGCTCAATGGCACGGCTGAAAAACCCGCCCCAGCCACAACCAATTTCTAAAAGATGATCTCCTGATTTGATTTCTAAAGAATCAATAATCTGATCGTACTTTTGGTTTTGCGCCTCTGCTAAACTCTGCTTCTCGTCTTTGAAAATTGCGGCTGAGTACGTCATGGATTGGTCGAGCCATAGACTATAAAACTCATTGCCTAAGTCGTAATGAGCCATAATATTCTTTTTCGCACCTTTGCGATTGTTGCGATTTAAAAAGTGGTGGACTTTCGAAGCGATGGTGCCGTACCACGACCCGTAGATGACTTTAGCTAAATCTTGATCGTTGCGGCACGCCCACTCCACAAGCGCCGCCACATCATCAACCACCATAAGCTCGTCGACAATCGCCTCGGCCAAACCGATATCACCTTTGCTAAAAAGCAAATCGAGCGCCGTCCAATTTTTGAGATGCACATGAATGCGGGGCAAGCCTTCTCCGTACTGGTCGCGGCTCCCATCGGGCAATATTATGTCGAGTGTTCCATGCTTTGCGTTTTTGAGGACTTTGAGGAACATTTGTCCACGGAATGATGGGGCTTTCATTTTGTGACCTCCTTATGAGGTGGTGAAGGTTTAGAGTGAAAACGAATTCTACGAATCCATAATTTAAATGCTTGGTAATGTATTCGGAGAACCACCAAAGGCGTAATCCATCCGTATTTGAAAAAAAGACTAAAAAAACCGTGCTGAGCAAGCGGCGTGAGATTGCCATTTACCCACGTCGCGAGACGAATTGATCCATTTGGATTGTAGTAGTTGATGTCGATTTTTATGCGACTTGGGCAAAACTGAAAACGAAATTTGTAAAATCCATCCACCGGGAAAAATGGCGACACATGAAATACTTTTTCTGAAGTATACCATTCAGAATCCGAAATACCTTGCGGAGGATTGATAAAATAAAAGTGACGTTCGCCAAAAGTGTTGTGAACTTCTACTAAAATAGCGTCGAGCTTAAAGTTTTTATAACAACACCAAAAAGTTACCGGATTGAATGCATAGCCAAACATACGCGGCATTGAATAAAGCCAAATTTTCTCGGGCTCGTAGCTGCATTGAACTCTGAGGAAGTCTTTAGCCGCCGTCGCGAGCGGTTGAGACGTTTGATTGAGATAATCTTCCGTTTTGAATGAAAGCAGACCAAAAAACTTTTTGCGTAAAACATTTAAAAAGTCGTTTTCCTTTTCACAATCAACGAAAACAAAAAAAGTAGGATAGCGAAATTTCGACTTAATGCCCTCTTTGCGGCTATGGTAAACAAAACCTTGGCTAAGCTTTAGACTACTCATTCGTCACCGTCCACGGAGTTGTAACCCCGAGCATCTCAGCCACCTGAACAGCGCTCAATAATCCGTCCTCGTGAAATCCATAACGGGTCCATGCCCCGGCATAATATACTCCACCATTTCCTTGAATTGAAGGCAGAAGGCGCTGAGCGCGAATAGCGGCTTGGTTAAACTGTGGATGCGAATAATCAATCTCACGCTGATAATCTTTTATTTCCGTTGCGGGGTTTAAGGTCAAAAAATAATCTTTCTTGCTCGGCAGCTTCTGCAGCTCATTCAGATGGTAGGTTAAGGAGACTTTGCTGCTTTCGCCACTGGCATCTCCATAAACGTTCCATGCAGACCAGCAGCGTTTTGTCCGTGGCATTAATTCTTCGCGGTTGTGCAGGTAAGCCTTATTCGCCTCGTAGCAAATGGCCGAAAGGACGTTTTTCTCCTCAGCAGATTGATCCTTGAGAATCTTTGCGGTGATCGGCGCGTGAGTGGCAAGAACAACGCGGTCGAATTCGAAAGATTCCCTCGGAGTTTTTAAAAACACTTTGTTAACTGCTCGTTGAACATCGACGACCGGAGACGATAGATGAATGTGTTTAATTTGCGCTGAGGCTTTTTTAACGTACTCAATACTTCCATTTTTTACAGTTCTCCAAACGGGGCGGTTGTTTACTTGCAAAAGTTTATGGTTGATAAAGAAGGTTAAAAATGTGGACGCCGGAAACTCAAGCATCTTGTTTTCTGGCGTCGACCAAATGGCAGCACCAATCGGCAGAAGATAATCTGTTTTAAACACGTCCGAATATTTTCGAGCCTTTAGCATTTCACCCAGCGTCCAGGCATGGCGAAGCGCCGATTGGCGGTTCGTCTCAGCCTCTTTTCCGAAGCGCAAGATTTCTAAAAGCATTTTATAAAAACTGAGTTTAAATAAATTTTTTCGCTGGCCAAAAATCGTATTTAAATTTCCGCCACTCCACTCGAGATTTTTTTGCAAAACCTGAATGGATAGTGACATGCTTGAGTCTATGGTTTCAACATTGAGATGTTTGAAAAATTGTGTGAGGTGTGGATACGTCAATTCGTTGTAAACCAAAAAACCGGTATCCATGGGTATGCTTCGTTCAGATTCGTTCATCTCAACTGTATGGGCATGTCCGCCGAGGCGAGAATCCGACTCAAAAAGATGCACTTCGTGTTGCTTTGAAAGGAGCCATGCTGCGCCTATTCCGCTTATGCCTGAGCCAACCACTGCTATTTTCATGGTTTTATTCCATTCGTATTAATGTCACACATGCTGACATTAAATCATTGATCTTTTAAAAGAGGAAGTGCAAAATAACTTATGGCTCAGATTAAGAAAAGTATAAACGAATGCACAACAACGAAACGAAAGTATAATAATTCGTCACGGGCCGAAAAATCGACGCAAACTCAGAAGGCTATTATCGAAGCATTGATCGAACTACTGGTCGAACGTCGAGGCGGCGATGTGCAGCTTCAGGATGTGGCAAAAAGAATCGGAATCACTCAACGAACTATCTTTCGCTTTTTCAAAGATAAAAAAACACTGCATGAAGCGATGGATACCTACCTTTTGGGTTACCTTCAATCGAGCACCGAGCAGATGGAAACACTTAGCTTTATCGGCTTTGCAAAAAACGCCTTTAAACTTTTTGATCATCATGAATCTCTCACCATGGCTTATGTTCTTTCGCCTTTTGGTCAAGAAGCCCGAGCGTTGCTACGAAAAAAATTAACGCATTTAATGATTGCGCGGATTGCTGCCGAGAAAAAAATCAATATGAATCCACAGATTTTAAAACGCTTAGCTCTTGTGACCTGTTTAGTGAATGCAAAAATTTGGTATGATCTGCGTGAAGATTTTGGATTCAACGGCGAAGAAATGGGCGAAGCCGTTGATTGGGCCCTGCAAAAACTAATACATAGCTGCGAGGAAAACATATGATACGAAGAAATTTTTTGATTTTGACTTTGGTGCTCTCTGCTGGCATTTTTTTTGGCTGCGCGAGTCTTTTACATGCGAACAGGTATGATGTAAAAAAAGACGTCGCGTTCAAGACCGTCGAGGGTTTAACTCTAACAGCTGATTTGTACATTCCCAAACAAGGAAATAATCGTCCTGCAGTGGTGGTGGTTCACGGTGGATCGTGGGCGAAACGCAGCGGCGATATGGAAAGTCTCTGCAAAGATCTTGCTGCTGAGGGATTCGTTGCAATGAACGTGACGTATCGACTTGCTCCGCAGAACCTATACCCAAAGGCTTTGGATGACGTGCGTGATGCTGTCACATGGCTCAAAAATAATTCACCCCGACTGAAGGTGGATGCAAAAAATATCTCGATTTGGGGTTATTCCTCGGGCGCTCACCTGTCATTGCTCACAAGCCTGGATGGCACTCTCGGCATCAAGGCTGTCGTAGCTGGTGGAACGCCAGCGAATCTGACAGCGTGGCCCAACTCGCCGCTCGTGAAAACATTTTTGGGCGCAACCTACGCGGAGGCTCCGCAACTTTGGGAAAAGGCTTCGCCCGTGTTCAACGTGACCGATAATTCGCCGCCAGTCTTTTTATATCACGGCGCCTGGGACAGCCTTGTTGAACCTGAACAAATGGACATGATGGCTGAAGCATTGCGGAAAAAGAATCGCGAAGTAACAACCTACCGCGCGCCGTTTTTTGGCCATATCGCAGTTTACTTATTCAGCTTCTCGTCCGTAAATCAGGGAATCGAATTCATCAAAGCGCACTAAGGTACGGAAAGACTTTTGGAACTCCGTTTGTTGGACTTCTAAATTTGAAATCGTTCTTTTGATGAGAAGATCCTCCTTGGCTCATTTGCTTTCGTTCCACGATCGTATCTCGGACAATCCGGTGCCAGGTTCTGTTTGTGTCCGGAGACGTGGTGCCCGGACACAAACAGGACCTGGCACCGGATTGTCCGGAGTCATTCTAAATAGACTTTAAGTTTTTTGTCGTCAGTCCATGCTTCGCCGACGGCGGGAGATGTTTTAACGACGCGGCCTTTGCGGCCCACGAGATTTAAATCCACTTTTTCTTTTTGTACGAAGCGAAGCACATCGCGAAGGGCCCAGCCTTTCATCTCCGGAACAAAACCTTCGCCCTCGGCGCCTGCGAGAACTTCATGAACTTCTGTGCGTGGCTTAATCAAGTCCTCCACTGCAAACTGCACTGGCGCGAGACCTCGCTTGTTAATTGCATAATGGGCAATCTTTGCAAAAATCGGAGCTGCAGTTTCTGCCCCGTAGTATCCGTTATTCCTGGGATTATCCACCACGACATAAATTAAAAATTCGGGATCATTGGCAGGTAAAAATCCTATGAAACTCGAGATGTACTGTCCCTTCAAATATCCCCGGCCATTGGGATCTACTTTTTGCGCAGTCCCCGTCTTACCTGCAACTGGGAATCCCCGCACGCGGGCCGATTTACCGGTGGCTGTTTCGGCAGTGGCCGCGACAAGCATCATTTTAACTCTCTCAGCTTCCTTTTCCGAAAGAACACGGCCGAGAGTGCGCTCCTGCGCGGCTTTTCCATCTAAGATTTCTTTTTGCGATTTGACTAAAATCGGTCGCTGCAAAACTCCCTTATTAGCAATGGCGGCGTAGGCATTTGCCATTTGCAAAGCTGTTACGGCCACACCGTGACCAAAAGAGATATTCGCCTTATGATGATCGCGCCATGGAGGAGTTAGTAAAATTCCTTTAGACTCCCCTGGCAAATCAATACCGGTTTTTTCGCCGAAACCAAATTTTTTATATTCGCTAAAAATTTGTTGATCTTTCATCTTCAGCGAAATTTTCGAAATACCAACATTGGACGAGTTTGCTAAAACTTCGGTGGTAGAAAGTTTTTCGTAAGTATGTTGCGCATCAGATTCGCGAATCATTCGCTTATCGATTTCGATCTGCCCGGTAGATGTATCAATCACCGAATTGCCTTGGATGATTCCGTTTTTAAGAGCGGCGGCCAAGAACATGGTCTTCATGGTGCTGCCGGGTTCGTAAACATCAGTCGAAATACGATTTCGTCGAGACTCTTTACTGGCACCGCCCGCATTGTTAATATCAAAGTCAGGAAGCGAAGCCATAGTCAGGATCTCACCCGTTTTCGGGCTCATAACCACGGCCCATGCGGCCTCGGCATTATGATGCAAGATTGCCTTTTTGAGTTCTTGCTCGGTGTAGTACTGCAAATCGGCGTCGATGGTTAAATACACATCTTCACCGTCCCGATTTTGCATAAACAGCCAACCGTCTTCAACGAGAAATCGGCCGCGCGCATCTTTTGGTAAGTTCATCACTTTTTCTTCGGCACTTAAGCGCGCATCATAGCGTGCTTCGATACCCTCAAGACCGTGTCCGTCCGCTCCCACAAAACCAATGGTGTGCGCCATAAGATTTTTGTTCGGGTAAACACGTTTGAATTCATCTTTGAAGCCTAGGCCTTTTTCGTTGAGCGCTAAAATTTTCTTTTTCGTATTTTCGTCGAGCAAACGTTGCATCCAAACAAAACGCGAGTTTTTTTTAGTTAATTTTTTATAAATAGTTTTTTGCGAGAGTGGAAGAATCTGCGACATTTTTTTTGCCAAGCGCCGCGGCGTTTTAATTAAGAGCGGGTCGGCAAAGAGCGAGGATGAAGGCACCGAGATTGCAAGTTCTTGGCCGTTCCGATCAAAGATGTCTCCCCGCTTGGAATAAAGCTTTACGATTCTTTGATATTGTTTTTGGCTGGCGAGATCCAAATTATGACTAGGATACAACTGAATTTGCAAACCGCGAAAAACTAGTAATGACCAGATTGCGAAAAACCAGATGAGGAGAATAGATAAACGATGCTTCATACTCTACTTTACAGCGACAGTGCCTTGGCCGGCCACACGAATAATTTGTCCCTGTTTTGCGTTTTGAAAAGTGAGTTGTGTGGTGGCAATTTTTCGGACGCGCTCGGGGCTTGTCATCTTGGCTAAGCTCACCATACCAAGGCGCTGCCTTTGAGTAGCGCGCTTCTCTTTTTCGGCGAGATCCAACAGAACATATCCCATCCGACGATTTTCCATTTTTACGTAAACGATTGCAAAGAGTGACAACAGAAGAATAAAAACGCTCACAAACGGTTTTATATTTTCACTCATTTTTTTCATCCGACCTCCGTAAAAATCCGCGTAACTTCGCACTCCGAGATCGAGGATTCAACTTCTGCTCCTCATCGCTGGCGACAATTACCTTCTTATTAATACGATACCCGAACTCTTCATGATCCTTAAAGATATTTTTAGCAATCCGATCCTCCAGCGAGTGAAACGTCATCACCACGAGCACTCCGCCCGGGACTAAAGCCTGGATCATGCGCGGCAAACTCTCTCGCACACTCTCGAGCTCCTGATTGACTCGCAACCGAAGTCCCAAAAAATACTGAGTGGCTGGGTGTTTGCCTTTCTGTCGCCAGCCCTCAATACGCTCAATCAAGCCCGCAAGTTGAAGTGTGGTTGTAAATGGCTTCGTTTGTCGGTCAAATAAGATGGCGCGAATCACGCGATACGGGCTATGAACTTCGCCGTAATTTTTAAAAATATCGATGAGGTCCTCCTCATCCCATTCGTTGATCATGGTAGCCGCGGAAATTTTCTGATTTTGGTTCATCCGCATGTCTAAAGGTCCATTGTGATAAAAGCTAAAGCCGCGCTCAGGATTATCAAGTTGGGGCGAACTCACTCCAAGATCTAGTAACATCAAATCGAACAGCTCCTGATTTTGTTCGGTGAATTTCGCAAACGTTCCATGGAACATGGTGAGGCGTTTTGGAAATAGCGGCTCGATGATCTTTTCGCCGTGTTCGATGGCCGTTAAATCCTGATCCACCCCCACAACGTGCAGATTTGGAAATTTTCGCAACAGTTCCGAGGTATGACCCCCGCGCCCGAAGGTGCCATCGAGCATTTTGCGTGGATCTGGTGGCCCGGCCTTAAACAGTTCGATAATTTCATTTAACATGACGGGAACGTGCAAATTGGATTCTGACATTTTTTGATTTTACGCTCGCTTACAAACGAAGTCAGTTAGACCATAGGCGAGGAGCGTCAACTCTCTTTAGCCCATCACAAAACAGTATGTTAGTCTGTTTTTAGGGCTTGTTTTCATTTTGCCATAGTAAGGATCTTTATGATTAAGTGTCCAAAATGCGACTTTGAACAGCCAGAAGATATCTATTGCGCCCAATGCGGCGTTAATATGAAAAATTTTGTGCCGCCAAAAAAATCCCTTATTATTTCCCTATTCACAAATCAAGCCTTGGTGGTTGGCATTTTATTTTTGGGCATTATCATCTTTGTTTTGTATGACTATGCACTTTCTAAAAAGCCAAAAGCCGCAACTGTGGCTACATTTACCAAGCAAACTAGTGAGCGAATCGAAGGTCCCGAATCCGAGACTCCTTCCAGCTATAAACCACAGATCGAACCCCAACAGACGCAACCGACGGAAGCACCTGTAACAGAGAGCCAACCCACCCCGGCAGCGCGTAGCGTTCGAGAAGCTCCCGCAGCCGCTACTGTTGCTACAAAATCGGCCTTACAGGTTTCGTTCTATCAAATCTCGCGAAGCCTCCTTGCTGAAATCCAAAAAGAAACCAACGCAAGCCCGTTTAATGGGGACGGTTTCGGTGGAGTTGTTTCTAAAAAGCGACTGGCGGCTCTGCGAAAAAATCCCGATTTAAAATCCATTTCCACCAATCGCTACAAGCTCGATGGACTTCCGATAAGTATCTTTAAAGGACAAAAAAGCGGAGAGTCCGCAAAGAGCATTGGACTTTATTTTCAGATAAACCCTTTAAAAAATGACACCACTTCCACGCAGATCGAAGTGAAAAGTTGGGGCAGTCTAAAGATGCAAGAAAACGATGAAAATCTCTTTACTAGCGAAATGACCCTCAACAGCCATTATGCGGCGATGATTGCAGGATTTTTGCCAAAAGATAAGGTTTTTGGCGACGAAGAGAAATCAATTTTCGAGTCTGATCGCGCGCTTAAGATTTACAACATGGAAGACTTTTGGAACGGTGAAGTTGATTTAATCATGTTTGTTGAACTTCCGGATTGAGCAAGATATAACGCCTCCATGGGGTACAAGTCTTGCGAAATTGAGCACCGTTATCCAGCCACCGTGCATATTCTGCGACACCCAACTATCAACTCACTGCTTACAAAACTCTGCTCCCCCGAAACATTGCAACCCGAGTTTAATCGCTTGGTGGCAACCATTTACAGCACGCTCTTTATCGAAGCAATCAACAACGAATGGCCGCGGGTGGCTGTGAAAAGTGCCACACGCATGACGTCTGCTCATCCCCAGTGTTTTTACACTGGCGAAGTTTTAGATAATAAACAAAAAGCAGTGATTGTTGATATCGCTCGCGCAGGAATGTTACCCAGCCAAGTGGGGTTCGATTTACTCTGCCACACAGTCAATCCGCATCTCGTGCGCCAAGATCACATTTTCGCCTCCCGCGTAGTCAATGCCCAAAACAGCGTGACGGGCACTGATCTTGCTGGATCTAAAATTGGCGGCGATGTGACAGATTCCATTGTGATCCTTCCTGACCCCATGGGGGCTACGGGTTTGTCATTATCCACGGTTCTTGATCACTACAAAAAACATGTGCAGGGCCCGGCAAAAAAGTGGATCGCCGTTCATTTGATAATCACGCCCGAGTACATCCGCCAGCTCACGCAAACTCACCCTGATGTAATTATTTATACGGTCCGCGTAGATCGTGGACTTTCCAGCGAGTCGGTTTTAAAAACAATACCAGGCGAGCGCTGGGCTGACGAGCGTGGCTTAAACGATCAACAATATATTGTGCCTGGCGCTGGTGGCGTCGGTGAATTGATAAGTAACTCATTTGTATAAAAAAGGGGAAACCATGGTGCCATTAAAACTTTCAAAGCTCATCGACGAAAAAACTCTGCAGGAACGCGTAAAGCAATTGGGAGCGCAGATCACCAAGGACTTCAAAGGCGAAGACGTTGTCGCGATTTGTATTTTGAAAGGCTCCTACATGTTTTACTCCGATCTCATCCGCGAAATCGACGCTAATGTTACCTGCGAGTTTTTTGGCGTTTCAAGTTATCACGGCGACACACAATCTTCCGGCGAAGTGAAAGTGACGTTGGATCTTACGAATCCACTTGAGGGCAAAAACGTTCTGCTAGTAGAAGACATTGTGGATTCCGGACTAACTATGACGTACTTAAAAACCTGTCTGTTGGCACGTCAGCCTAAAACTCTAAAAACTGTTTCGTTGCTGGTAAAGCCCGATGCCATGAAAGCCGATGTACAGTTGGATTACTTTGGCTTCGAAATCAAAAACGAATTCGTCGTAGGCTACGGTCTCGATTATCAAGAGCTGTACCGCAATCTTCCCTACATCGCCAAAGCCGATAATTTAAATTAATCACCTTTGTTTTTTTAAAAAGTGCCGTGGCGAAGGATGTTGTCGAAAACGTCGCGGACTTGGCTGTCGTATTTAGTTGGGCCATTGTACATAAACACGAATGCCTTTTGCTCACCATTTTTTTGATAGTATCCAGCAAGGCCGATAATTCCGTCCAAGTAGCCTGTCTTCGCACGCACTTCGGTGGTTTTGTCTTTTAAGCGTTTTTTGAGCGTGCCGTCCACACCCGCAATAGGCAGCGAAATCAAGAACTCTGGAAAAATCGCAGGCTGAGAGCGAAGGCCCACTAACAACTGACCTAGATCCTGCGCTCGAAACTTATTGTCATGAGAAAACCCAGAAGGATTTTCAAAAACGAAATTCTTTTCTTTCCAACCGTTAGCGACCAACCATTGACGAATTCGCGCTACACCTTTTTTGAGTGTGGCAGGTTTTTGTGGTGAAAGTGCTTTGGTGAGCATCTCAGCCACGTAGTTATTCGAAAACTTTGCCATGTCCGTCACTATCTCGCGCAGGGATTTGCTTTTAAAGGTCACAAGCAATTGCGCAGTGGTGGGCGGTGATTTTTTTTCCACCGTTCCGCTGTATTCGATCCCTTGCTGGTTGAGAAATTTTTTAAAATTTTCGCCAGCCCAATAGTCAGGGTGAGAAATACTTTTGTAAATTACTTGCTCCACAGCGCCCAAAGCTATGGTGCCGCTCACTATCACCACGTCGTGTTTTTTTTGCGATCGACGCTCCACCCGCAAATCGGTTTTCGAGCCCGTCTTCACCTGATTTTTTAACTCAATGTAGTCATTTTGTGGGTCGGCGTACACCACTGCTGCTTCGGCTTTTTTTCCGGGACGAACAAATATATTTACAGAATTCCAATTGAACGAAAGAGCTGCCACGGGGGCGTCGTAGGCTCTGTCCACGCGCACACTTTGCCGTGAGTCGGAAAAATACTCCTCGTCGAACAAGGAACTATCAACGTAAAGCTGACCCTTAAGGGACTTTATCCCCGTGCGCTTGAGCTCGTTGACGATGGCCCAATAGTTTTCCGAAACCAACGAGGGATCTCCACCGCCTTGAAGGTAAAGGTCGCCTTTGAATTCGGACCCAGAGATCAGTTCCGACGCCCACACGCGGGTTTCGAATTGATGACCCAACCCCAGCTCGCCAATAACAGCTGCGGCTGTGGGAATCTTACTAAGCGATGCCGGCGTCATAAGCACATCGGCGTTGTGCGTCCACGTTGTCTTTTCGCCTTCCATCCACACGGCGAAATGCTTTACGGGAATCTGGCTCCGCCGCAATATTCCGTCAATGGGCTCGGCACTCACGTTGATACTAATAAAGAATGTGAGCGCGATGAAAGCATATTTTGCCATGAATATAATTATGCCCGATCCCCTCTTGGCATTACAACATTTATTAGCTAAGCTTTTGGAGTGATAATTTCGGGACGTTGGCTGATTCATATTTTACTATTTTGTGCGTTTGTCTTCACGCTGACAAATTGTAAAAAGCGTTCGCAAACTTCACCCGACACCGTTGTAATCGGAATTCCAGCAGTACCTCCCACGCTCGATCCAAGAATTGCACGAGATTCAATTGGCAGTAATGTACGCAGTCTTATTTTCACATCCCTTGTGCGAGTGATTACCGAAACCCCAACTTCGCCAATCAGCATTCAGGGCGACCTTGCAGAGTCTTGGACGTATAAAAATAATGTTTATCATTTTAATCTGAAGCCGGGGCTCACCTTTTCGGACGGCGCGGCTATGACCGGCAACGATATTGAGTTCTCGTTTGCTGAATATCAGAAAGACTCTTGCCCGTTTTCTCCAGCCTTTAAGAAAATAAAAAAGGTTGTCGCTAAATACGATGGGGCCGAACATTTTGTCGATATTACCGTGGACCGTTTTGAAAGCACTTTTTATCTCGATCTAGCCATTGTTCATATGTTGCCAAAAAAAATTGTTCAGGCTCACGACAAAGATTTTTACGAGCACCTTGTTGGTTCGGGTGCGTTTGAGTTGGTCACCGCTACTGACAATGAGCTTCTGCTGAAAGCACGGGCGAATCATTATCGAGCGCCGAAGATTAAAAAGCTTCAATTGAAAGTCATACGCGACGACAACACGCGGTTTCAGAAATTGTACAAAGGATCTGTGGACCTCGTACAAACCGATATTCCACTTTCTAAAATGGCAGTTTTTAAAAGTTCACCCCGCTTTGATGTGTACGACATGCCCGGCGCGAATGTGACCTACCTGCTATTTAATTTGCGTGATCCATTGTTAAAGCGAAAAGAAGTGCGCGCCGCCATCAACTACGCCATTAACCGCGCGGAGATTATCAAATACAAGCTTGAAGGCTACGCCACACCTGCAAGCACGTTTGTGATTCCGAGCACTCCCTATTACGATGCCACAATTCAACTTCCTAACACCGATATCCAAAAGGGCATCGAATTGTTGAAAGATCTGCCAAAGCCACTTGAGCTAGAACTCAAAACCTCCAACCAAAAACATGCCATCGAAAACGGTCGCATTCTCGCTCATCAGATCGAAAAAATTGGAATTTCGGTCCGCATGAAAAGTTTCGAATGGGGAACCTATTACGACGATATCTCAAAAGGTAATTTTCAACTGGCCACCATGCGCTTTGTGGGCATTTGGGACCCCGATCAGTACCGCCTGGCGTTTCATTCCGAACAGGTTCCACCCAAGGGAGCGAATCGCGCATTTTACATCAATCCGCAATTTGATGCACTGTTAGTGCAGGGACAGCAGATTGAAAACGTAGAGCAGCGCGTACAGCATTACAAACAGATACAAAAAATTATTTTGGCGGATATGCCAGTTCTCCCGCTGTGGTACGACCAGTATGTGGCGGTGGTTAATAAACGCATTAAGAACTTTGTGCCTTCGCCACTTGGTGGATTTCAGTTTGTTTTTAACATTGAGAAGGAATTGGAAAAAAATGAATAGACCACTTATTCTCTGCATCGACGACGACATTCATATTCTCGAAGCCTTGCAAAGAGATTTACGTCAGTCATTTGATATCGCGCTTGCTACCAATTTTTCTGATGCTCAAAAAGCATTTGCACAAAAAATTTCTATCGTGATCTGTGACTACAATCTCAAAACAACGAATGGCTTAGAAATACTGAATTGGGTCAAGGACACCCACCCGCAAACCCTGCGCGTTCTCCTCACTGGCGAAGTGGGCCTTACAGATATTTCAAGCGCCATGGAATCAAATCTGATTCACAAATTTATTCTCAAGCCGTGGGAGCCCGATCTTTTGCGGCTGCATATGCGTGAGGCCGAAAGCACCCTGCGACTTTTAAATGAGCGCGATAAATTTAAAGAGCTTTCCATTACCGATCCAGTAACCGAGCTTACAAACCATCGGTTTTTTCAAGAGAAACTACGCATTGAAATCCAAAAAGCCAAACAAACCAAAACCGCAGTGTCGCTAATTATGATTGATGTGGATCATTTCAAAATTCTTAATGATCAGTTTGGTCACCCCCGGGGTGACCAAATACTTTCCCTGCTAGCGCAAAAGCTGGCGGGCGAAATGAAACCCAATTACTCGCTGTCGCGCTATGGTGGCGAGGAATTTGCGGCGATCCTTCCGAAAACACCTTCCGACTTTGCTTTTGCATTTGCAGAAACCCTGCGCACCTCGGTAAGTCATATCCCATCTCTGCAGTTTCGATTAAGCATCAGCCTGGGCGTCGCAAGCTATCCCGAGCACGGTCTAGACGCCGACGAGATCGTCGCCGTGGCAGACCAGGCGCTTTACCTTGCGAAAAAGCAGGGACGCAATATGACCGTCATCGGGCAAGACATCGCTTAGTGATTCTGCCGATTTATTTTTGAATCCTCGGGAAATGGAAAACCTCTTTTTCCAAACGCGTCCATCCTGGACTCACTTGCAAGACGAAACTTCCTGTTTGCAAGAGGTTTGAAAAAAAGAGATTTTCCATTTCCCAAGTATCCAAAAATAAATCCAAAAGTGCGAACTGAATAGCTCTAACCTCGTATAATAAAAACGGGTCTGGGTGGGAGAATCTGCCTGGGCTTTCTCAACTCTCAGCAAATGTGAAATGGTATTTTTTTAAACCTCTTGCAAACAGGACGTTTCGCTTTGCAAGTGAGTCCAGGATGGACGCGTTTAAAAAGAACTTCTTTCCACTTCTTTCTTAATTAGGAATGAGCCTAGCACTGCGTCCAGTAGGACCTTTTAATGTTTTACCGATTTTGCCAAATCTTTTATTCTAAATGAATGAAAAAGCACGAATGGTTCTATGTCCTCGCCCCGATGTTCTGCACGGTAGCAATTGATCAGCTCACCAAGTGGTGGGCACTGGGACTTGCTGGCACTCTCCAATACGGTCCTCTTGGTTTTGCCTTGCACTTTAACAAGGGCGCCATGCTTGGATTATTTTCAAGTCTTCCACCGATTTTAAGAATAGTCTCTCTTTCCACGGGTGGTGCGTTTTTACTTTTTACGTTTGTGATCATTCAATATTTGCTACCCATCAAATCGCTTCTTCTGAGAGTGGGCATGTCCACTCTTATGGGGGGGATCATTGGCAACGTGATCGATCGCACAATCCAAGGCTACGTGATTGATTTTATTTACTTTCAGGTGGGCAGCTGGCACTCGCCGGTGTTGAATCTTGCAGATGCTCTGCAGTGGGTGGGTTACATTTGCTTGGTAACCGCACTGTTAAAGGATGGCGAGCTGTTGTGGCCACAAAAGAATATTCGCAAATACTACTGGATCAATCCCGCGTTTCAGTTGCGATATTGTTTCACGCTGATGTTTATCGGTTTAGGATTTGGTTTGATCGCCGGTGTGTTTAGCTATACCTTTTTGCGCTTTATGGTTGTGGACCTAATTGGAAACAATCAAAAGCTTTTGGATCAGTTTTTAATTCCTTTTGTACAAACATATACGGCATTTACTCTGGCGTTTGGTGCTTTTTTGTTTCTCATCGGTCGTACTCTTTCGCATCGTGTGGCTGGACCCGTTTATGCCTTTGAGCGCTTTGTAAAAAACTTTATCTCTGGCAAACCGCAAAAATTGAAACTTCGCAAAAGCGACGAGTTTTCACAATTGGAAAGTTTATCGCAAATGATGATGGACAATATGGCTGTGATTGAAAAATCAGAGCGCGAGATTGTTCCGATTCTCCCAAAAGGCTCGGCAAATCCCGGCCTCTCCGACCACCCAAATGTTGCTCAGGTCGGCTAACTGAGACTCACCCGTTCAGTATTGAAGTAAAGCTTTACCGACGTATTGGAGTAAAGCTTCTCAGCTTTACCTTCGCATTCGCATTCTATTACCCACATAGCCTTTTTCGGCGAGGACTTTATTTTTGTCGGGGGTATTGCTGACTGCGTGGTTATCATCCTTCGTTGTCGGTGGGACTTTAATATCGATAGATTCATTTCGTCCCTCATGGAGAGAATTGGCACGGCGAGCTTGCATCGTTCTCCCTATGCGGTTGTTACCTCGATCGCCGGCGGCGTATCCCGAGGCATCGTCTTCAGGTCCGCAGTAGGTCTCTTTTGGAATTCTTAGATTTGGAATTTTTGGATCTGGCATTAATGGTCTCCTTGTTTGTTTCAACACTTTAGAACGGTATTGTTAACGTTTGATATAGCAAATCAAAAGCAACATTCTTGCCACGTTCTAGAATGCTTTAGTTCGGTCTCACGAAATGAGTCGTAGAAATTTTCCCCACGAACCGCCTTAGCTGAGTATTTTCCCAGAATAACGGGAGTCCAATACGTGAAGAAATCTAAACACTGGTTAATTTGACTTCGCAATTTGCAAATTTTAGACTTTCGGTGGTCTTCGTAATTATAACGGTTAGATCTTTTCGCTCCCAGATAAGGAAAGCATGCACGACAACTCATTCTGGTATCTTACCATTGGTATTGTTTTAGGTTTGATGTCGGTGATTTCTAATAAAATCGAAAAGCTTCCGATCTCAAGCTCGATCATTTATTTTATAATTGGAATTTTTCTTGGACCTTGGGGATTAGGAAAAGTCGATATCAGTTTTCGCGACAACACACGTCTGCTGGAGGTAGTTGCCGAAATAGCGGTGCTGATCTCGGTGTTTGCTGCGGGGCTAAAACTCAAAATTCCAACTGAAACAAAAAAATGGTTCCTGGCTCTGCAACTAGCGACGGTGTCCATGATTTTTATGATTGCTGGAATTTCGCTGTTCAGCATCACCATGCTTGGGCTCTCTACTGCGTCAGCAATTCTATTGGGTGCTATCCTAGCTCCAACAGACCCGGTGCTCGCCTCGGCCGTTCAAGTAAAAAGTCCTGAAGACAGCGATTGGCTTCGATTCAATCTGAGTGCGGAGGCTGCGCTTAACGACGGCACGGCATTCCCATTTGTTATCCTCGGGCTCGGCCTCCTGGGCCTCGAGTCTGTCGGAAGCACCGGCTGGGAGTGGTTGCTGGTGGACGTATTGTGGGCGATTTCTGGCGCTGTATTTGTTGGAATTATTTCGGGCATCGCCGCAGCTCAGGTGATCGCCTACTACCGCGATAGATCGTCGGGCAACGCCATCTTCGAAGACCTATTTAGTTTGGGCTTTTTGTGCACCGTCTACGCAGCGTCGGTTTTTTTACACACCTACGGTTTCGTGGCCTGCTTTTTTGCAGGACTGGCTTTTCGCAGAGCGAACAATATTTTTGAAGACTCAAGTCAACGGCAACTTCCAAAAACCACAAAGAATGTTTTACTTTTTAATGAGCAATTGGAACGTTTGGTAGAATTTTTAGTTGTTATTGCTCTTGGGATTATGATCTCGAATATCGAAATTGGCTGGCGGGAATTTCTTCTAGCCATCGTTATCTTCTTTGTGATTCGACCCCTTTCCATTCTGCTACTCGTTTTGCCGGGCTCACTCGAATTGAAATGGAAACGGATTGCACTGATGTCATGGTTTGGCGTGCGCGGCGTAGGGTCGATCTATTACCTAGCGTTTGCTCTAAACCACGGACTAAAAACAGGAGCGCAGCAGTTTACAAATCAGGTCGTCGTGGTCGTCGCCTTCTCAATTCTCCTGCACGGATTAACATCAGGACCGCTGATGAAGTGGTACGAGGCCGATAAGTAGTTTTCTGGTCAGTAATTTTCTGGCAAAATCTTGAAAAGTAATGTTTAGCCAATAACTACGGATTGAGCTTTTTAAGACGAGCCATCATAGGCTCGATCTCTTCGAATCCGGTGAGAGTAAGATCTTTAACCACTGTGCCGTTTTTATCAATAAATACGATTGTTGGTAGGCCGTAGACTTCATACCTCTTTTGCAGATCTGCAAGTTCTGGAAAATTTTCGCTGGCGTCGACTTTTAAGAGCACAAAGTCTTTTGTAGCTTGAACAAACTGAGGCTTGGTAAACGTTTTTTCATCAAGCTCAATACACGCTGCGCACCAGTCGGCAAAAAAATCGATGATGACGGGCTTTCCTTGCGCTTTTGCTTTGGCGAGCGCTTCGCCTGAGTAGTAGGTCCACCCATTTTTTAGCGCCGCTTTTTGCACCTCTCCCGCAGTGCGAGAGGCTGGTAACTTTAAAACAATCGGGCTTAAAACCATCAGCACGCAAAATACAAACGGCATGTAATGCCAAAACTTATGATCCACCTTTGGATACACCTTAGCGATAAAGATAAATACCGCCGCAGCTGCCATGAGCGATAAGCAGATTAAAAACCAAGCTTCTGGTAAAAGAGGCTTGATGTAATAAAGCGCAACACCCAGCATGGTTGTACCTAGCACAAACTTAACCACGTCCATCCACGGGCCCGAGCGCGGAAGCTTTTTGAAGTACGAGCTGAATGTTCCCAAAAATAAAAATAACATTCCCATACCCATAGCAAAGGTAAACAACAGCCAAAAACCAAGCACCATGTTTTGCGTCTTAGCGATATAGGCAAGTACGCCCACTAGCACAGGACCCACACAGGGACTCGCTACAATGCCGGCGATCAGACCAGAAGAGAATGCGCCCATATAGCCACGATTGTCGGTGGCGGTTTCTAGGCGACGGCTGATAAAATGCGGAAGACGAATTTCGAAATAGCCGTAAATACTCAACGCCATTAAAACAAAAATGACAACGAAGCCTAAGACCACAGGCTGATAGCTCAGAGCCTGACCAAACAGGGCCCCCGTTTTTGCGGCCACTACACCGAGTAGCGAATAGGTGGCCGAGATGCCTAGCACATAGACCAAACTTAAACTAAACGCCTGAGCCTTAGATAATTGCGATGCGCGGGCACCGATCACAGCCAGCGTGATGGGAATAAGGGGATACACACAGGGCGTGAGCGAAGTGAGAAATCCAAAGACAAAGATAAGCACAAACGCCCACAGCAGGTTCTTTGAAATCTGCTGCTCGATCATTGAAGAGTCATTTACTGACGAGTTATTTACCGACACGTCATTTACTGACGAGTCATTGGCTAAGGATTTTTTTTCGACTCTTGATTCAATGTTTAGCGGGAGTTTTACCTCAAGCTTGATCGGCGGCGAACAGTACTTGGTTGTGCAAGCGATGTATTCCAAATCCATGGCGAAGGTTTTTAATGGCAGTTCAATATCTTTTGGAATTTCGGCAAAAAAATCAAGCTTGGCTGTTTTTTGTAAACCGCGGTGCTGCTTTCCCGAAAAATCAATAAACTCCACAAGTGGAGTCAATTGCAGTCCACCTAAAGCCATTCCGTCTGGCTCAAGGGGAAAAAGTTTAAGTTTATCCTCGTAAACCGAAAACCCTTGGTTGATGGCCACATCGATGGAAACCGTAATCCGACTTCCCGGTTTTATTTCCAGTGGCGATACGCGGGCCGAGGTCACCTTCATCGGTCGAGCGTCGTCAGACGGCGCAATGTCCAGAGCGTGAGTTGCACTGCCAAAAAGAAACAACGTTAAAATTAAAAGTGCTTTCATAATAATCCCCATGATACAAGATTCGCATGATCACGACCAGTATAAATTCTATTTTTATCGGCTTTGACACAGAGACCACCGGCCGCTACCCCATCGAATCTGAGATCTGCGAAATCGCCGCGGTTAAATATCTTAACGGTCAAATCATCGATAAATTTCAGTCACTCATCAAGCCAATCCGGCCAATGGGTGAAGAAGTGATCAAAATACATGGGATCACGAACGAAATGGTGCAAGATGCGCCGCCGATCAAAGATGTGCTCCCACAGTTTCACAAATTTATACAAGATGGCACGCTGGTCGCCCATCACGCCCCGTTTGACATGGGGTTTATCTCTGTGGGCTTTGAAGCTATGGGACTTGAGCTTCCGTCGAAGCCGGTGATTTGTAGCAGCCGTCTGTCACGAAATGTGATCACCGATTCTAAAAACCACCGTCTGCAAACATTGATTCCGCACTTAGGTATCCCGCAAGGCACTGCTCATCGCGCTTTTGATGATTCCACAGCGTGTTTGGATGTGGCATTGCACTGTTTTGAAAAGGCGCAGTTAACAACACTTGATGCGATTTTCGAAATGCAAGGCGGAGCTCTCTATTGGAAAGACTATTCCATGGATGAGCTTAAATTTAAAACCAAAAGTTTAGGAATACTCATTGAGGCAATGTACCTGCGTACGCGAGTTCGCATGACTTACCTCAATGGTTCCAAGCCCGGTCGCGAACGGGTCATTGAACCCATCGGCCTTGTGCGCTCCCCTGACGGAGACTTCTTCGTCGCCTACGATGACAGCCCCATCGCCAAGCGCTTTTACATCAGCAAGCTTGGCGAGGTTTCTAAAATTTAACATAGCCTTCGTCCTGAGCGTAGCGAAGGATCTCACATACTCAGATCCTTCGCTGCGCTCAGGATGACGGGTGGATGCAAGGGATGACGGAGGGTGCGCTCGGACTGACAGCTCACCGATTACTTATTGATGCTTTCAAGCCAAACTAAAAACGCATACTCATCGGCGATTTCGCGGGTGCGGGAGAAACGGCCTGTCACACCGCTGTGGCCTGCGCCCATTTCGGTTTTCATCAGAATGAGAGTATTTGCCTCATTGTTTTCGCGAAGCTTCGCCGCCCACTTTAAGGGCTCCCAGTATTGCACTTGAGAGTCGTGGTAGCCGGTTGTGATCAGCAAATGGGGATACTTTTGAGCCGTCACGTTATCGTAGGGCGAATAACTTTTGATGTAGGTATATGCCTTCTTTTCATTGGGATTTCCCCACTGTTCATACTCGCCCGTCGTTAGTGGAATAGTCGCGTCAAGCATCGTGGTAAGCACATCTACAAACGGAACCGCGGCATGCACACCGTGATACAGATCAGGACGAAGATTCATCACTCCGCCCATAAGTAAACCACCGGCGCTTCCTCCCTGCATGTACACGTGACCTGGTTTTCCATAACCAGCCTTTAACAAAAATTCTGTGCTATCGATAAAATCAGTGAACGTATTTTTTTTGTGCATCAGGCGACCTTTTTCGAACCAGTCGCGCCCCAACTCCTGTCCACCGCGAATGTGAGCGATGGCGTATACAAACCCACGATCAAGCAAACTGACGACATTCGGCCGAAACTGAGCTTCCATAGAAATCCCATAGGATCCGTAGCCGTAAACAAGCAGAGGATTTTGTGCGGCTTTAAAAAGATCCTTTCGAAAAACTATAGAGATGGGAATTCGCGATCCGTCTTTTGCCTTTGCCCAGGCTCGTTCGGAGGAATACTTTTTTGCGTCGTAAGTGGGAATTTCTTTTTGTTTTATTAACACCGATTTTTGTGTTTTTACGTTGTAATCAAAAACTGCGTCGGGCTGAACGAGCGAGCTGTAGGCATAGCGCAAAATAGAAGTGCTGTACTCTTCGTTTAGACCGATTCCGGCCAAGTAGACAGGATCTTTAAAGCCAATGAGGGTTTTCTTTTTGTCTTTGCGGTTCCGAATTTCAATCTGGGTTAAACCCTTCTCCCGAGCTTCGGTGGCAAGAAATGATTCGAAGATGGCAAACGATTGCAAATAAACCGTCTTTCGATGAGCAACAACCTCGCCCCACGAGTTTTTGCTCACTTTTCCATAGGCAGTTTTCATCAGCCGAAAGTTAACGGCTTTCCAGTTTGTTCGAATATAAAAGCCATCGCCGCCGTCTTCTAAATCGTACTCATGGTTTCTCTCCCGCTTCAGAAAAATTTTAAATTCCTCTGTGGGGCGATCTGCCGAGGCATACAAATACTCTGAGCTATTCACGCTGCTTGTTTCGATAAATATAGTTTTTCCGTTGAGAGATTTACCAACGCCAACGTTAAATATTTCATCTTTCTCGTGGAAAACTTCGGTGGACTTATTGGCATCAAGCGCATAGCGGAAAACTTTTTCGGAGCGCAAGGTATCGGGATGTTGTTGACTGTAAAACCCGGTGTTGTTGTCGTTGGCCCATGTCCAACTTCCGGTGGTGTTTGCAATTTTTTGTTTTAAGATTTCGCCAGTTTTTAAATCTTTAAAATGAATTGTGTAAAAACGTCGCCCTACATCATCGACGATAAAAGCTAGTAGCTCGTGGTTGGTGGAGATGTCAGCCACCCCCGCAGAGAAATATTTTTTCCCTTGTGCAAGAACATTGATATCAAGGAGCACTTCCTCCGTTGCCGTGAGCGATCCTTTTTTTCGACAATAAATAGCGTACTCTTTGCCCTTCTCGTAGCGCGTATAATAAAAGTAGCCACCCTTGCGGCTGGGGGCGGATGAATCGTCTTCCTTAATTCGCGCCTTCATTTCGCGAAAAAGAATATCGGCCGTTGGCTTGCTCGGAAGTAGATTCGCTTTGGCGTATTCGTTTTCTGCATTCAATTGCTTTAGAACGTTTTCGCTGTCGCGTTCGCGCATCCAAAAGTAGGGATCGGTGCGAACATCACCGTGCAGTTTCATTTCATGGTTTATTTTTTGAGCAATCGGTGGGGCTTGATTTTTTGCTTTCATCGTTTGACAAGATAGCAAAAGGACCGCGCCACTGAACAGCATTAATACCTGACGCACTGTAAGCCGCGACGCAGAGTTTGGTGAAAATAGGGACATTGTTGCAGCTCCTGGTTACGATGGAGCGTTTGATACTGCTCTCATGAATGCCGGAGCTTTGAAAAAAACTCCTATTGATAACGGAGCTTAAATTAGAAGCTATTTATGTTGAAGGCAAGGTTTTAGCTTTAGGCCGGAGGCTAATCAGGCCGGAGGCCAATTTTAATAGCTCGCGCGGCTTTCAAGGATCTCAAGAGATTTATCGAGAACCTTCATCTCAATAAATCGGGCACGGTTTCGCGGGTCGATGGAACCACGTCGAATTTTCGAGTCTACGTAGCCTATCACTTGCTGCTTAAAGTGAAAACGCTCCCGCGAGGTTAAACCTTTTAATGGTCCGAAAGGACTGAATAGCTCATTGATGGCTGCGGCGTGCGAACTTGCAAGTCGACGGCCTTTCACTTTTGATCCTGTTCGAACAGATTGCCCGTGATTGGGTTTAATGATCTTAATAAGGCTGACTTTTGAGGGATCCAATTTCACATGCTCTGCGTGATAGCGTGGTCTCGGCTTCGCAGTGTAGGATTTAAAAATCAACGCTCCGGCCAAAAGTATTCCAACGAAACTGGTCGAAAAGATAGCGCCGTGCCACAAGCTTTGTGCTTTCATTTTTTCCCCCCGGAAAATCTATGGAAAGACTTTTTCAAGACTTTCCATCTAGACTTTCGGCACCCTCGACCAAAGACTTGAGGTGAATTCGGAAAAAACATCTATTATCTCGACACGATACACTGTTCGACTCAACTTGAAACAGCCCCAGCTTAAAAATAAATACCCCTCTGAGAACAGAGGGGCGGGGTGCGGATGGATTGCAATTGAATAGGGTCAGTGGACTGTGCCGTTTGTAGATTCGGCAAACAAGGTGCTTTTATGAATCAAGTATTCAATGGCTGATTTTACCTTATACTTAGCATTTCCCATTTGAGCATACACCTGCTGAACTCGTCGCAAACGCGGTTCTGCAAAACGCCCAAGACTTGCAATGTCTAATTGCTCACCTTCTTTTTCGACTCGATAAATCAGCTGCTCTTCTTGAAACTTTGGCATTACTTCGATTCTGGCGACGAATGCTCTTTCCACTGCATCTGGAGTCGGAGTGATCTGCAAAGGCAACAACCTATCCACTTCAGCTCTTGGCACCACGTACAGTAGTCGTAAACCTGGAGTCTGAAGATAACCATGCTCCCATGTTTTTATCATAGCTTGGGACTCCTCCATTTTAAGTCCAGCCGCAACCAAAGATTGCACCAAATAACTGCGAATGGTCATCGGGTCCACCACAAGCTGCGGTAACGTTGCTGGCTTGTTCTCCATCATCTGTTGCAAATGCCGAGTTGCAATCATAAAGCCTTTTTTGCTTTGCACGCTGTCAGTTGGCACAGGCAGCATTTGCGTGTGTCCTTGTTCATTCACTGCGATTAAAAAAAGCGCCGCAGGAACATCTGCTCCTTTTGCCTGAATCTTTAAGTGCAAACTGTCGGACGTGATGGCCACTCTCGGCTGAAACCTACCAATCCCACGATAAAAAATAAATTTCTCGCGCTCACCATTTGTGCTTACGATTTGGCTCATTGTTTTTCTCGCGTGGATATAAATGTTATTTGCATCCACATGCGGCACTTTGCCTTCGGTTTCAGCAGAAATTTTGACATCAAACGTTGCTGTTCCATTGCGAATCGACACGAAATCGGTGTTCATTTTAGGTGAACTCGAAATAGGAGCTGGATACGTCTCGGTAATCACGCCCTCTGGAAAATCCACCTTCACCTGCACACGTCGATCGAGGCTCGAAGGAGTTCCATAAAAATAAATAACGGGAGTCTCCATTTTTTGCGTGATCAGATTGTGTTGAAAAGTGTTTATCGAAAAACATCCCTTGAACATGCACGGTTCAAGGGCGGGATTTGCGGGTACAATGATAGGATTTTCCGGCCCTGTTTGCGTCTCTCCAAAGCCATGCACAAAATCGGGAAGTTTTTCGTCTTCGTGATAGAGGCCGTGCTGCGAAATTCCATCGGACCCAACAAGAGACGTGAACGTCCCCCATTCATGGGCCTCAAATTTGGCCTGGGCCTGCGTCATCATCATTGTGAACAGTAAAAATGCTATGTAGGGTTTCATAACCCTCCTTTCATGTTGAGCCCTCTAACAGAGAGCACCAACAGAATTAGCGTTGGTCATCGTAAAATAAAATTGAATTATTATCAATAACTGTTAACTAAAAGGTTATGGACATTCAAAGACTTCAATACTTTATAACTGTGGCACAAACTCAAAACCTGCGCGAGGCCAGTGAAATTCTCTCGGTCACACCGCCCGCACTTTCCAAGGCAATGAAGGTTCTCGAAGAAGAGCTTTCTGTTTCCCTCTTCGCACGCGATGGCCGTGGAATCCGACTGACCGACACAGGAAAACGTCTTTTAAAAACCGCCCCCCGCATCCTCAAGGATCTTTTTGATTTGCGTGACAATTTACAAAAACAAAAAGATTCCGTCTCATCCGTGCGCATTGGCACGTTCGAAGTTTTTTCTACGTATTTTTTATCTTTTCTCAAAGTACTCGACTGGGAAAGCACGCCCATGGAACTGCATGAATTTTTACCGGGCGAAATTGAGCGCTATTTATTAAATGGGGATATTGATTTTGGAATCTCCTATATGCCAATTCCCGATCCGCAGTTGGATTATTTAAAAGTAACCGCAATCGAAATGGGCGTTTACACTCGTCAAGGAGCCTTTAAAAATGTTCCACAACAAGAACTTCCGTTTGTTGTCCCAGTGATGCCTCTGCAGGGAGTTCCTACAAAAGTGCGTGGGCTTGATGGCTGGCCAGACGACGCCTATCCGCGCAAGGTTCTTCACCAAGTGACACTCATGGAGTCGGCACTCGAGCTCTGCCGACAGGGACGTGTGGCTGGTTATTTTCCGGCTTTTATTATCAACGAGCACAATCGTCGCTTCCGCGATGAATATCATCTCGAACGCCGTCGAAGCCCTTATTCAAGCCGCATCTGTAAGGCCGATGTTTATATTGTAAAACGAAAATCTAGCGAAGAATCTAAAACCATCAAGCAGATGGCAAAAGCCATCCGCTCGGTTTGTCAGTCTTGATTGTCAGGCTTGATTATTAGAGACTATAACAACGATCAAACGTGAGTGACTCTGAATCGTCTCCGATGGCAATTGTCCCTGTACCGCAACCTGTGATTACCACAGAAGTGGCTTTGCCGTCCGAGCAGGAGCCTGCCCAACTACCCGAGGTGGCGCAATTGCATGTGGAGGCCCAAGTCACGTTTGTCGGAACATAGTTGCATATCACTCCCGACAAGTTGTTGGTGACTCGCAGTTGCCCGCCAGTCATCACACGATCTGTGCGCGAGGTTCCTGTCACTGTGATGTTAGATGTTGTATCGGCGGTGTAATCAAATAATGTTTGGCTGGCAAGAGTGAACACCCGGCGGATGCCTGCATTGGATAAAGTAAAATTTCCTGCTGTAACCCTGGTAATTCTTTGACCAGTTGCTATTTTAGAAACTGTAAGCACCGCTCCTCGCCGTCCTGTTACCGTAAAATTCGGCTCGCGATCCACCATGTCTCCATCACTATCGATGACACAGGCGGCATCACTAAAGTTCAAAGCGATATTTCCGGTGAATGTTGCGCTACCGATAGTGCATCCCGATAGATCACGCACTTTTTGTGAAGCTGCACAGGCCGTAAAAGTCGTATCCTTGCATGCCACGGCTTGCGCTGTTGGCAACAGGCCCAAGGAATTTAAAAATAACAGCGCAGCTGGTGTAATTGCCTTTTCGCGAGCGGCAATAAATCGGCGATGACTTTCCATCATGACCATTGTTCCGTTGGATGTACCGCCTGACTCATCCACCGACGCCATCACGTCGCCAATCTGCTGGGCGGTTTCCTGGATATCCACAGTCGTTTCTTCTTCCGCGCAGGAAACTAGAAACGATAATGCTACTAGAGATAAAATGTATTTCATAAATCCTCCATATTTTAAGTTTAATTTTCAACGTGATTTTCTTGCACATTTTCCGGTGATAAAAAATTCATATTGATCATTTGCACAATACTGTCCCGTTGTTGCGAATTTAATTTTGTGCAGTAATAAAACCATGCGTCGCCCGTCATCACACGGTCCACTCCACCCATCGTCTGCTCCGCTGCACCTGCCGTGCGCGTTTCGCTGATCGTTATGTCGAACTGCTCTCCCTCTTGTCCATTCCAAGTGACGTAAGATTTCGTCCCGTCACTGTAATCCATAGACATTCCCAAATCGTCACAGGCCATGCGATCGATCTTTTTTCCCGTCCTTGCCATGTTTTTTATGGCTTCGGTCACTCCTGGTGACTCGATAAAATAATCCCACATTACGTTCCCGTCGCCGGTGCCGTGAACATCCATGTAATACAGCAACGTCGTAAGATTAAACGCCATGGAAGAGGAGTCCGCATGGGCGCAGGAGATCAAAAAACCACACCCGGTGGCATTGCCCGCCAGACTTTTGAGCTGTGAAGCGATGGCCTTGTAGTTTGTCATTAAACTTTGCGTACGATCTATTTTTAGCAACGTAGCGCCTAGCAAAATACCTTTTCCATCTGCGGCGTAAGTGAATATTTTTGATTTCTCTTCAAACGAAAAACTCTTCGAATCAATGCGATGAATTTTAAGTTTGCTTCGGAAGTCAATTTTCAACAGGTCCCCCTGTTGTTTAAGTGCACGCAAGTCAGAGGCAGAAATATGTCTGCGTAATATATTAATCAAAGCTCCTTGATTTCTTACTGTGCTTACCATTTTTACAACAAAGTCAGGTTCTTTGATTTTTTTACTGATCAATTTAAGTTCTTGCTGACTCACCGAGGTGACAACTCTCGGCTTCTTAGCGGTGGCGGCAAATGGAAATAAGAGACAAATCAGTAACGTGATTATTGGTTGCATAGTTCACCCCCGACAAAACATTATGATAACACCTTTCAGGAAACGCCGGCAATCGAAGCGATTTGTTTCAGACTGGACATAAGGACTGTGCAACGGGAAAACGTCGGGTTTTCAGAACGCTGAGGACAAAGTTTCTCGAAGCCCTGGCCACTCTCGCTTCGTTTGTCCTAACGTCGTCCTGAGCGGAGGGAGGGTCACTGTGCAGATTCTTCGCTTCGCTCAGAATAACGGATTGAGAATAACTGTATCGATTCGATCCTGCTGAGGAAAACAAAACTTCACCAATGTCATCCTGAGTGAAACGAAGGATCTAGCGATCAACTTCGCTGCGCAGATTCTTGGCTTCGCTAAGAATGACGGAATAAGACAAATTTTATCTAAACAAATTTTACGGCGTTTTTATCTTTGGAATCTTTATCGTCTTTTTTGGCTTTGCTGCGTCTTTTGAATATTTTGTGGATCTGATCAAACGTCAGTTCGCGGTGTTCGCCTGACTTCAGGCTGCCAATGCGGAATTCGCCAATAGAAACACGACGCAGTTTCACCACGTCAAACCCAATTTTAGTAAACATCTGTTTGATTTGGTGGTTTTTACCTTCGTCGATCATCACTTCGATCCACGCTTTTTTATCTGTCGCTTTTGGCAAACGCTTTACGTGTATCGCCGAAACTTTTCCACCGACGATCGAAACCCCACGTCGAAGTTTATCAAGCTGCGGATCTGTGGGGATTCCGTCGAGCTTTACATGGTAGGTCTTTGTAACGTGCTCATCTGGGTGAATTACTTTTTGCGCGAATTCGCCATCATTTGTGATGATGAGCAGACCTTCGGAATCAAAATCCAACCGACCCACGGGAAACAAACGCAGAGTGGATTTAGGAAAGTAATCCATCACCGTTCTGCGACCATGGGGATCATCTGTGGTTGTAACAACACTTTTTGGTTTATTGAAAATGTAATACACGAAACGATTCTGAACTTGCACCGGCTTGCCGCGAACAAGAACACGATCCTGCTTGGGATCTACACGAACGCCCATCTCAAAAACTTTTTTACCGTTGATAGTGACTTCGCCGTTTTCGATCATCTCGTCGGCTTTGCGACGACTGGCGATACCACAGTCGGCAATGTATTTGTTAAGTCTTACTCGATGAGGAGTTGATCTTTCTGCCATGGGATCTCTCTTTGCTTTTCCGCAGTCACAATCAGGTTGCGATTATTTTGCAGTGAAGATCGCAGAGTTTGCGTTAAAAGGCGAATCATATTGTCATTTTGGAAAATATTTTCTTTAGCAGACTCGCCTCTTTCGAGAGCGGCTTGTCCAAATGTAATCGCTTCGGGATGGCGCAAGTTGACGAGTTCTATGGCCTTTTCGAGAAGCTGTGTAAGCTCTTGGTACATCGGGTCTGTTTTACGATCGACAAAATGCTGCTCGAGTCTTTTGATCGCGTAATACACTTGTGGGTATTGCGACACCCCACCGCCTTTAAATTCTTCGGCCTTTTGGAATGTATAACCGCGAATGAGATTGCCGTGCATTCCAGGGCCCAAAATCATAAAACGTGCGGTGACACTTGGGGCGATTTCCACATATTGAACTTTCTGAAACTGCAAACTCAGGTCGGGAGTGTAGTGTATTTTCATCAGCGGATTGAGCGGCTCAAGCTCGCCTGAGTTATTAATTAACATCAAATTATTAAGATGTGTGACGGTCATGGCTTGGGACTCATCCAGCGCCAACAACAAAAACGTTCCGTTGTTGGTTGGAATTAAGCGGCTTTTGTTGCCCGCATTTGAAAACTTCTTCTCCAAAATCTTCAAACAGTCGATGGGGTTTTCGATCGCCACGACCTGCCAGCGATCTGGCAAAACCATATTTTTAAATTCCAATTTGATTTGATAGGTTTCGGCAAAGTGGTGCAAAAAATATTGCATCTCTTGAACAAGCAGATGCCGATTTTTCCGCCAGTGTTCAAAGCTCAAAACAAAGCGGTTAAAGTTTTCTACAAGCTCCGGGGTGACCTTGTCAGTGGGTTCGCAGTGGTGGATGAGGAAATGATAGAAACAAAGACGCGCAGCATCTTTGTTCGGTTGAAAGCGCAAAATATGTCTGGCAAGCTGAAGAACAGTATCCATCCCTTTCAGGTTAAGAAAGGATGGTGACATCGTCCAGCAATATTTGGTGTCAAAGGGGTTAAAGTGCACAAAAAGCTGAATCCAGGCCTATTTGATGAAGTTACGAACAACGTTCCGACCGACCGCACAGGCAGCTTTGCCACGCCCAATGCGGGTTCTGGACATTTGGGCCTCTCGCCGTCCTCTCAAATGGAAGTTCAGCGCATTAACGAAGAGGTCCAGGGCCTTAAAGCCAAACTTCGAAACTACGACAACCAGATGGAAGTTTTCAAAAATCAGCTGACTGATTTTGTGCATTCCTTTGATCAGCGCTTTGATCGCCTCTCTCAGGCTTTATCGCGCGTAGAAAAATCCGTTCACGCCCAGGCGCGCGACACCGAGGATAAAATGCGTGGAGTCCGCGAAAAAATTCAAGCTCAAGGCTTCGAAGAGGCTAAAGTCGAAGGGCTGATCGAACGCCAGTCTGTGGCCATAAGAAATTTCGAAAATCGTATGTCGTCCATGCAGAAAATGCTCAACGAAAAAGAGCTTTTGTTGATGAAGTGCACCGAGGCCCTGAAACAGCATGGCGCATCGGTATCAATTGGTGCCAAAACCTCAATCCCTAAAAAATAATCCTTATCGTTTAAAAAATAGACAGTGCCCTAGGATGTGAGCTACACAACACATCCTACACCCGGCTTTTAATTTGCAGAAAAAAACACAATGAAATATTGGATTATTTTTACACTCATTTTTCTTTCATTTCAGGCGAATTCGCAGTCGCAGTGCTTTGATGTGTTTAATATATATCGAACAGTTCAAGGCCAAGAGTATCTATTAAAACTGCGCCACAAGTTTTTTTACTTCGACAAGACTTACAACTTCAAGTTTGAGGCTGAGCTAGACCGGGACGGGTTTATTTTTATAGATGTAGAGCTGACAAACTCAAGTCGCTCTATCAGGAGCACTCAACATGGCGGATTGCTTTTTAAAGAAATGATTCAACATTTTGGACTTAAAAATATCAACGGCATTTACGATATTTGGGGTAAAGGCACCAATCTGAGTCAGCTCAATGCAAATTTGCGAAATCGTATGAGTGTAGAAGATGCGGCATTTAATACGTGGTCGGGACGACAGGCGGCACTCTACGGATTTACAAAAATTGAGACTTATGAATTTATCAAAGTTCAGGAAAGTGAATGGGGCGATATTCCCTATCCCATAAATCTAAGACCTTTTAACGTAGTGTTTGTTCGTCCGTAGACACGAGGGTGTCTACACGCCCTAGTGATTTGTGGAATGCAAAAACATCGCGGTCGCAGAAGATGGCGCTTTTATTCCAGCCTTCGATAAATAAACTCTGTGGACCGCGCACACGGCTGAGTGCCACATAAGCCTGTCCCGGTTCCCAGATTTTTCTTAGATCCACGTGCATTTGATCAAGTGTGGCCCCTTGTGCTTTGTGAATAGTCATGGCCCACGCCAATGTGATGGGAAAATTTGTCGCGCTCACTGCAGGATTTCCATCAGCATCAAGAAGAGTAAAATCTGCTTTTTCAAGATCAATGGTGCGACCACCATCCAATTTGATTTTTAAACTTTCGTCGGAAATCTTTTGTACACGCCCCAAAGAGCCATTCACCCAACGTCCTACGGGATCATTTTGGCGAATCATCACTAGCGCATCTTTTTTAAGATAGATCACGTCAGCGATGGGCGAGTGTTTGCGAAAACGTTCGATATCCGCGGCCTTGCCCGAGTACACGGTGGTAAAGGTGTGCACGTCGTGCTTGATTTCTTGCAGTTGCTTAAGGTTGTAGTTATCCACATCGGCCCGGTGCGGAAACAGCCGCGTAAAATCACCGGTGGGTTTTACTTCGACTCTGGAATTTAAGAATTCTGTAACACTTTCGTCGATGACCCCGTGGCGGATTCGTCTGAGGATTTCGAGAAATTCCAAGTCTGTCGAGCGCATCATCTTTTTTAGAATGACAGGGACAAACTGACTCTCCGTCCACACCGGATCTTGAAACGCCCATTCTTTAATGCGACTAAAAGGGTTCACTGGCGGGAGCTGTGAAAAATCGCCAACGACGATAACCCGCAAACCACCCCACGGAGCAACACTATTGAAAGCTTGTTTTGCAATGAGCTCCGCCGCGCGCAAAGTAGATCCTGAAAGCATGGAGACTTCGTCTATGACGATTTCGGAATATTTTTTGATTCGTTTCATCAGCTTTTTATTTTTGCTGGCGCGTTTTACGGTGGCGTCCACGCCACCCTCCATAATGCCAAGACCAAAAAAACTATGGAAAGTTCTGCCGCCAACAAGAATCGCAGCAGCGCCCGTGCTCGCTAAAATGGGAATGTCTTTGCCCTTTAAATATTCTTTGAGTAGAAAACTTTTTCCGCTTCCCGCAGCGCCAGTTAGAAAAATATTTTCTCGTCCCTTTAAAAGTTCAAGGGCTGATTCTTGATCTGAATTAAGTGATTGCATCACTTCACTATAAGCCACCGGCTGAGACTCATGTCAGCCATTTTGAAAGGTTCGTACACACTTTTGGGACTCAACGCATAAAGATCCGGTGCCAGGTCCTGTTTGTGTCCGGTAAGTGGTGCCCGGACATAAACAGGACCTGGCACCGGATCTTTATGCGTTGATGAGGGACCGAGCTTGATCCGCGAAATGTACGTCTCGATCGAAGCCTGAGCACTTACCGCAAAAAGCGTTTGCGTCTAATTTAAAATTTTTAATTCGCGGAGTTTTTTTACGATGGGCTCGATCTTATGCACATGGGTCCCAAGGGGATAAGCGCCCGATTGTCCCGCGAGCGAACACTCGACATTGCCAATTTGTTTGCAAACATACGATGTGGCGCATTCGCGCTTTTTGTCCCAGATGTAATCTTCGCCGGGGCTTGCTCGCACGACGATCCCCATCACTTCGTTTTTCACATTAAAAACCGGCCCCCCACTGCTGCCACTGGAAATATCTAAATTGCTGGTGAAGAAATTTTCAAAATGACTCTCTAGCACTTGGGAATTAACAGCTACCTTCATGGGCAGCCCAGAAGGATAAGTCACGGCAAACACACTTTGCTTTGGCTTGGGCAGTGTCTTTGCGAACTGAAGTACCTGTCGGTCAGGAAATGATCGATCCAATTGGATGATTGCAAAATCCAGCCCGTACCCTCCAATGATTGCGCTATTTTTTTCGATCACATCTGGCGTGATTTCGGCGTGCAGCACTTTTGCACAACGAGCGGTTTGATCTTGGGAATAACCCGTGAGCGAAACCTGCCCATTGCTTTTTGTGGTATAGTCGAACAGCCAATCAAAATCGGAACACATCGATGTCATGCCGTTTTCAACCAAGGCAGGCTTTATTCCGCTGTGGTTGAAGATGATGCAATGGCCAGCCGTCACCATGACGTCTTCGGCCACCAAGAAACCTGTGCAGTTGAGCCAATTGGAATACTGCTTCGAATATTTTTCCTCAGCACACAATCCGACAGTGAGTGAGTCGGAAGCCAAGTAGAAATCTAAATCGAAAAGCTCGGAATTTTTTTGCGGCAGAATGTAAGGTTGCCCCACGGACATGGCGATGGCAGGGGCTAGATATTTGTTTTTGTACATGTCTTGTGTGACATCAATTCGATCATCAAATCCAAAAACAATCGCCTGTGCTGCATTTATCTGAAAAACAAGCGCGAAAAAAAACGCAAAACGACCCATAGACTCCCCCTTTTTACCCCGGAGAGATTCTTTACGATGAGTAGGCAAAGAACAATACGAGGGTGGGACAACGGATTGATTTGAAGTTTTTACAAAGATGACGCTGACTTCCAAGAAAAGGAACGGCGTACCTAAAAAGGAACGGCGTACCCCATGGAAAGGTATCGTTCGGAAATCGGATATCTGCGACTCAGGTTTGGCACCTATTGGGGCTTAAGCTGAGTGGCCGGTCCTGGCGGGATTTCGCGGAATTCTTGTTCGATGGGGCTTTCTGTGGCGACTGCTTTGATTCGTTTTGCTTTTACGGAAAGAGATCTTATTTGTTCGCGGAAATTTTCTTTTTGGACTTTTACAAAGCTATTAAAACGGTTTTTTACTTCTTCCATCTGTTTTTCTACCGTTTTCTTCTCGGTGTTCAGTTGCTCAAAAAGCTCGCGGCGTTTTTCGTTGGCCGCTTTACGAAGTGTTTCAACATTTTCTTTAGCTTCTTTTTTCTTTGCTTCCTCGATTTCAGCTTTGAGCTTTTTATCGAAGTCTTTGCGAATTGCTTCTTGTTTTTTCAGCAGCTCATCTTTACTTGTGCGCGCATAGCGCATCACTTGTTGGGATTTTTCGTTGATCACTTCGAAGAAAGTTTTTTGATCTTGCTCTTTGGTTTCGGCCTTCACTCTGTTCTTTTCAGAAATTTCCTGCTCGTAGGTTGGTTCCTGCGCCAATGCTGCCCAAATCAAAAGTAACATCCACATTTTATCTCGCTTTTTTCATTGCGTTTTGAGTTTCGCGATCCACATCTTTTTTCTTAATCGCCTCGCGCTTGTCGTGGCTCTTTTTGCCCTTACACAAGGCGATTTCGACCTTGATCCGTCCATCCTTAAAATAAATTTTAAGCGGTACACAACTCAGGCCGCGCTCGCGGGTTTTAGCTAAAATCTTGTTGAGCTCTTGCCGGTTCAATAAAAGTTTTCGCAAACGCTCTGGCGCGTGATTATTGTAGCTACTGGCCTTATAAACGCTGATGTGCGCGTTTTGCAAAAAAGCCTCGTTCCCCACAAAAGAAACATAAGAGTCTTTGAGGTTTACGCTGCCAGCGCGGATGGATTTAACTTCGCTACCGAGCAAAACCATTCCGGCCTCGTAAGTTTCGAGGATCTCGAAGTCGAACCTGGCTTTTTTGTTATCGGCCACTATTTTCATGGGTCTAACATCTGATACAAGCGCTGAAATGTCAAAATGTCGAGCTCCTCAGGACGCGCTTTGGGCGAGATATTCAGCTGTTCGAAGCACTTGAGCACGGCGTCTTCGCCAAATCTGCTGGACAGTGCTTTTTTGAGGAACTTGCGTTTTTGCGAAAAGCTTAATTTTACAAAACTTAAGTACGCTTGCGGTTTTTCGGTAAATGTCGAAGGTAAGCGTCTAAATACTACAACCCGGCTTGCCACCTTCGGTGGCGGAAAATAATCATTCGGCCCAAGATCGGTTAAATTTTGCATTTTCCAAAAACTTTGAGCCATCACCGACAACAAACTGTAATGCTCAGTCCGGTGTTTCGCCGTTAAACGTTGAGCCACTTCTTTTTGAAACATCAAAATCATATTCGATAACCCAGCAGGCTCAACGCTTCGATCAATCACTAGGCGTGCGGCAATTTGATAAGGAAGATTGCTTATCAAAGTGGTGTTTTGCAATTTTAATTGCGACCAATCAAGCTTAAGCGCATCGGCAATGACAACTTCGAATCCTTGGCTTTTCCAATATTCCGCAAATTGATTATCCATCTCGACAAGCAGCACTTCAGGATCAATCTCTTTGAGTCGCAAAGTCAGTGCACCCAAGCCCGGGCCCACTTCGAGAAGCTTATTCATTTTATTGAATTGCAGCTCTTTAATAATAAGTTCAATTTTTTGCGAATTAACTAAAAAGTTCTGCCCTAGAGATTTTTTCGCCCCACGGCCCATAAGCTCGAGCAAATCTTTGACTCGTTTGATTTCGCTAGCGTATATGGAACTCATCGCAGCTCTTCTCGTGGTGCAGGACCTAACGTTTGCGGTGAGAATTCACCATTCTTTAAACGCAAAGCCCCCGCAAGGCCAATCATGGCAGCGTTGTCCGTGCAAAACTTTAATGGGGGAATCGAAACCTGCCACTGATTTTTGTGCGCCAGCTCTTGAGCACGCTCGCGCAAGCGACTGTTGGCACTCACTCCGCCGGTGATGACGAATTTTTTGAGATTCAGGCTGCGCAGAGCTTTTTCGAGTTTGAACATGAGCACATCGACAATGGCCTCTTGGTAGGACGCCGAGAGATCTTCAAGCACTGACGCCACAGACGCAATCTCTTGAATTTTTCGCTGAGCATGGGATTTGAGTCCCGAAAAACTAAAGTTGTAATGATCTTCTTTGATCAAACTGCGGGGAAATTCGTACGCCGTGCGATTTCCTTTTTGTGCGTAGTGATCCACCAGTACACCGCCCGGGTAGCCAAGCCCCAGCATCTTTGCAAATTTGTCGAAAGCTTCCCCTGCAGCATCGTCTTGAGTTTGCCCGAGAGTTTCATACTGGCCAATTTTAGGAACATGATAAAGCTGAGTGTGGCCACCACTTACCACTAGGGCCACAAAAGGTTCGTTCCAAATTTCATTAACGTCCGGAGAGTCTTCGTTGAGAAAAGCCGACAAAATATGCCCCTCAATATGATGAACACCAATGAATGGCTTTTGTTGAGTCAAGGCCAACGTTTTTGCGGTCACAAGTCCAACAATGAGAGATCCTACGAGGCCCGGTCGACTGGTCACCGCGATTCCCTGAATTACACTCCAGCTAATATTATTTTTATTTAAAAGCTGGTCAATGAGCGGCAAAAGAGTTTCGTAGTGCTGTCGCCCTGCGATTTCGGGTACCACGCCGCCAAAATCCTTATGTACCAGATCTTGGTTCGCAGTCATCAGCGACAAAACAAAACCATTGTCGTTGACGAGAGCCACGGAAGTGTCATCGCAGCTCGTCTCAATGGCGAGAGTGTAGGTGCTCGTTGTGTTAAGTGTTGTCATACTCTACAGCTTTTTGAGTTTCGACTTAGCGGCCGAGGCTTCCTTGGAGTTGGGAAACTTTTCCGCGACTT
>JAYUQP010000019.1:0-16072 GCA_043757265.1 Bdellovibrionales bacterium
TAACAGTGCAGTTGTTCGTAAAATGGTTTAACTTCGGACCACAAACGATCCAAATCTTGCTCGAAGGCTGCGTCGCTCATGTCGTATTTAGTTTTCCAAAATTCAGAGAGATTTTTAAAACCCAGTTCGCGCGAACCTTGATTGGAAAGCTCCACAATTTTTTGATATTTGGCTTTCATCGGTACCGAAACCGTGCGCCATCCTTCCCACGCGTCAATAAGCTCAGAAGGCTTTCGCGATTTGGCCAAAGTGTCTTCGAGATCTAAAAGATTTTTGCAAATTCCTTTTTTATTGCAGTACTTGCCACTGCCATAAGCGCTTTCAAGTTCAGATTTGAGGCGTGTCATTTCCTGGTTTTTGCTAAGTTCTTTCGGGGCGGGTAGGTTTAAAAACGCCAAAAGTAAATTCAGCTGGCGTTTTTCGTCCTTGGTGCCGCCTTTGTATTTTTTGGATTGCAAAGCAAAGTCGGTGGCCACTTGCGTGTACCGTGCGTTGGCCTCGGAGGCGAGAACCGTGGAGTCGTCGGTGATAAAGTTGTTTTGCACCCATTCAGCCCGCTGGGTGGAGATCTGCTCAGTAAGGAGGGTCTGGTTGGCTTGTTTTAAAAAGTCCTTGGTCGACGGGGACTTCGCCTGCGCGGATGGCAGTGCAAAAAAAACGATGGCGGCTAACTGAAAAGATAAAAAAGACACGGATCCTCCCTGATAAAAAATAATACGAAAAGCTAGCTTGGATTTTGCGGGTTGTCCACGACAAAAGTCCAGTACTATTTAAAAAGGACATCGTCTGGCATTCAAAAAAGAGGTGAAAAAACCGATAGTTTGTCTATGAAAAACAGGATCTACAGCTTTCTTCTAGGGTTGTTAACAACGGCGCTTGTTGTCGTCTTGGGCTGGTATTATTTGGCTTACCAAAAAAGCCATTCGAGCTTGTCGACGCCGAATGCTTTTTTGCAATTTTTAGAAGTTGTGGATCATCGTTTCAACGACCTGCAATTTAAATTTATGCAGCCCAAAAAGGTGAAAACTCCCGTGGTCCTCATCGCCGTGGATGAGGAGTCTCTGCGCGAAATAGGTCGTTGGCCGTGGGGTCGCGATGTGATGGCTGAGATCACCGATAAACTATTCTCTTATGGTGTCAAAACAATTGGAATGGATATCATTCACGCTGAGCCGGATTTAAAATATCCTGAACATGATTTAAAAATGGCGGGCGTTGTGGAACGTTACAAAGATCAGATCGTGCTTGGCGCTTACAGCGAAGATCGTTTAAATTTAGAACCTTACAAAGACTATTGTGTAAACGAAGCTTTTTTGCTCAATGGCGGAGAACATATCGCAAAGATCAATCCGACCTTGATTGTGGATGATATCACCGAGAATTTCGACGACCTGAACTGGAACAATCTTTTTAGTGGAATCTTTAAGGCCGTGCAGAAGAAATCCGAAAATGATTATTTAAACCAACTCAATAAAGAATCTGTCGCGGAGCTTACGCGTTTCCAAACAAATTATCTACGAGCTAAAAAAACTCGCGATGTTTTTGAATACTGTGGAGTCTGGCTCACCTCCGAAGACTCTATTTATTTTGAAAATATGGATACCTTGCAAAATCAATATAAAGAATTATTTAAAGAAAAAAAAGAATTTGCGAAGATGCCTGTTGAAGATCAACTCAAGCGATTTAAAAAAATGGTGCAGGAATTTCCAACTCCGCAATACGGCGAATGGCAGGGAAATATTTTACCAATCCAAGAGGCTTCATCTTACACTGCAAGTTTTGTGGCGCACTTGGATCTGGATGGTTATGTTCGTCGATACCCATTGTTTTATCGTTCGGGAAATAAATTAGGAACAAGTTTTATACCCTCGCTCGCGCTGCAAACATACCTTACCGGCACCGGCTACCGCGCCGACGTGAAAGTCGAAAATGTTCAAGGTAAAAAGCAGATCACCTCGTTTCAGGTGATCAATCCACAAACAGATCCCGAGACGATCGTGCATCAATTACCGGTCGACGAGTACGGGAGACTCACTATCCGGTACTACGGGCCCTCCTTCACTTTCCCGATGGTGTCTGCCAAAGATTTGTTTTCGGAAGATGAAAAGATCTCGGTGATGACTCATGATGGAAGTCATGGTCAGGACCAAGTTCGTTTAAAAATTGAAAAACATAACAAAAAAGCATTTTTCAAAGACAAGATGGCGATTTGGGGAGTAACGGCAGTGGGCCTGTACGATTTGCGAAACACGCCCGTAGCGGCAAACTATCCGGGACCCGAAATTCATCTGACGGTGATTGGAAACTTATTTGAGGGAACTTTTCTTAAAACATTACATAAAGAACAACTGATGCTTCCATTGATTTTGGCCGCGTTGGGCTTGATCATCAGCTTTTTACTTTCTTGGGTTGGAGCTTTGGGTTCGGTACTCAGTTTTACGGTCGCCCTCGGTGCTCATTTTCTGGCCGATCGCATTTTGTTTACAAAATATGATATTTCCTATTCCAGTGTTTTCTTGTTTATTTTGATTGTTGGAGTTCACGGCTCTGTTTTTATGTTCAAGTATTTTTCCGAAGAGCGCAAACGAAGTGCCCTCAAAAAGACGTTCGCGAAGTATGTTTCGCCGGCTGTAGTTGATGAGCTGCTAAAAAACGAGGACAATTTAAAATTGGGTGGCAGAAAACAAGAGATGAGCGTGTTCTTTTCGGACGTGCGAGGCTTTACAGAATTTTCAGAGAAAATGGACCCCGAAGAACTATCACGATTTCTCAACGAGTATCTAACGCCAATGACCGAAATGGTTTTTAACAACAAAGGCACGCTTGATAAATACATGGGTGATGGCCTGATGGCTTTTTTTGGAGCTCCGGTCTTTTTCGAAGATCACGCCTATTATGCGTGCCGGTGTGCTCTGCAAAGTATCGATGAACTTAAAAAGCTACAAATTGAATTTAAAAAACGGGGATGGCCGCACATTGATATCGGTATTGGAATCAACACGGGAAGCATGAGTGTTGGCAACATGGGTTCGAAGATCGTGCAAAGTTACACCGTGATCGGCGATGCCGTGAATTTGGGTGCACGCCTCGAAGGAACCACAAAAGAGTATGGTGCTAAGATTTTGGTCAGCGAGTACACCTACGAGCACGTTAAGGGGCGGTTCCTTTTTCGCGAAGTGGATCGCGTGCGCGTGAAGGGTAAAAAAGAACCTGTGCGTGCTTACGAGCTGATTTCCGAACACGCCGTTACGGAATCTGTAATCTGGCTCGATCGGTACCGAGAAGCCTATCTAGTATACCACAGCCGAGACTTTGTTCGAGCCCTCGAAATGTTCTCAAAACTTGAAGAAACTTATCCAGACGACAAGCTTGTGCTTGTTTATAAACAACGCTGTGAGTACTTTCTAGCAACACCGCCCGAACCATCTTGGGACGGGGTTTACGAGCGTCGAACGAAGTAATTGCGCACTCGCTAGTTGCCAAGGGAATTATGTATTACGTTTTAGCTGTCGTTTTCTTTTTAACGATCCTCGCAGGATTATTGAATGGTTTATTCTTTTACCTGAAAGGTAAAGCATCGCTTCCCATTGTAAAGATCTACTTTGCGTGGCTAGCACTCTACGTTTTGTTTATCATCTTCGGCACCGGCCCCCAACGTGAAAGAAGTTTTGACGTTGATTCTTCACCCTATAAGCTGCCATGGCAGGCGGAGGTTTCGCAATGGGTGTCTCAGGGCAATCGAAGTTTAATCAGTCATAGAGGCCTTCATCAAAATGCCTGGGACTTTTGGATGCCTGTTGGCACCGAGATACTGGCCGCACGAGAGGGAAATGTTATAAAAGTTGAGGAAAGTTTTATTGGAATTGGTATGCACTCCAATTTTATCACGATTGAACACCCGGATGGAACTCGCGCGCTGTATGCGCATATCAAAAAAGACGGAGTTGTTCCAACGGTTGGTGATTATGTCAAGCAAGGCCAACTCATTGCGTATAGCGGAATGGTGGGGCAGACCATCAATCCGCATTTACATTTTGTTGTGCTGAATAAAGATGAATCAGAATCGTTACCGATTGTATTTTCGGACTGTTCCGGTGGAGTGCCGCTTGCAGGACGATTTTACGAATCAGGAAATGCTTTAAAACTTCGAAAATAATTCTCAACGAGATCCTTCGCTGCGCTCAGGATGACGGAGGAGAAGTATCTGATGACGGAGGTAGGTTAAGGATGTCGAAGAGGTTGGCCGGCGACGGTGCCGAACATGTGTGAATTAGAAGAATCCGCTGTTGAAGCTCCAAATGGCGGTGACAGCAAATTTGTCATAAGAGAAAAAAGACACAGACGAGCTGTTATCCATGTAGACCAGAGAAAGTGCGAGAGTGGATTTTTCGGACCACGCATAATAACCGCCCAATGAGGCTGAAGTGTTATCATCTACGCGTTCCGTACTTGAGTCTAAAAAGTCCTGGTGAAAATATTCAAGTTTTGAATACAAAATCCAACGATCATTCAAGGGGTGGCTATAACCAATGTTCAGTAATGATTTATTGTAAGTGTTGTTGTCGCCATCGGCAGTGTTTAAGACGTAATACAAATCGCTAAAAAGTGTTTTCGAGCCCTTTTCATTCATCAGGTAAGTGTTCGTTAATCCCAATGTTATTTTATTGGCGGATTGGTCGTCGGCAGGTGTTGTCACTGTGATGTGCGAAGTGTCGTTTGAAAAATCCAACTTGAAATCGGTGTACCACTTTGCAGACATCGGCAACGAAATCATGGAGCGCAAAAACGCTGAACTAAACGTGAGGCTGCGGCTGCTCTCGCCAAGACTCATAAAAAGTTGCTGATACCCGGGAGTCAAAGTGAGAGCGAATTTTGAAAAGTAAAAACGCAATGGACTGGATAAATCCCATTGTAACGGATCGGTTCCTTGAATTGTGGCGTCTGATTGGAAGTCGCTGTCAAAACTGTAGATGTCGGAAGCGGAAAGAACGGGGACCCACGACATTTTTTGCGAGTAAAAAGCTCTGTATGAAAGCGATCCACCGTAAAGAAAGCGATAGGCTTCAACACCTGTAGAAACATTGTTCGCTGCCACGTTAAGAACGTTTTCATCGTAAGATGTTCCTGCAAAGAGGGAGTAGGCCCACTTCTTTTTAGATTCAGCAAGAAATCCCTCGTAACGTTCAATACTTTCAATGTAAGCCTCGGCTTTGTTATCGAGATCGGGATCCTTCGACGTATCGAGAATGTGCTGAAAGGACTCTTTCGCCTCGGTGTACCTTTCGAGCTGCGCGTAAGTAATGCCAGCATACATTGCAGCTAATGGGGAAAGGGTTGCATCTTCTGAGTCTTGCGTGGTTTTAAATTTTTTCAAGGCATAATCAGTCTGATTCATTTTGAATAAATTGAGGCCAGAATAATAGTCCACCTCTACCTGACTTACTTCGGCGCCGTCGAGGTTGGCGAGTAAAGCTAAGGAGCGTCGATAGTTAATTGTTTTAAAAAGCACAATCGCATATTCGTGGTAGTACTGATCGACGGAGGCGTCGAGCGAAATGGCCTTTTCAAAATATCGCTTTGCCTCTAGGTAATTTCCAGTTTGAAAAATTTCGCGGCCTTTTTTGTAGTACAGGCGCGCTTTGCCAGCGAGGTCTCGTTGCGATTTTGGATCGAGCTTACTCTGTTTTTGTAAAAGAATATTTCTTTTTGATTGCTCGTTAATTTGGTCTTGAAGCGAAGAGTCTGGCAGATCGCGAACCTCAGGTTCTCTAACGAGAGACACAGACACTACGGCGGAAGTTTCCTCCGCCAATACAGGCAAAACGAAAAGAATATTTAGTGCTGTAAATCCCAAGATGAAAATCTGCATTTTATAAAATCAATATCCTTTATACGCCAGTCGGTGGAATAACTATTTTTACTTTTGTCTTTTCGTTTTGCTGGCGGATGGCATCACCTGGAAGGTTATTTATTGGAGGAGGCGGGGGCTGGAAAGCAGGCGGAGGTGTAGCTGCCGTGGGCGTTGGATTTTGAACTTCTGGAAGCCTATCAAAAGTTTTCGGTGATTGATCTTGCGGATCTTCTACTCGCGCCTCAGGAGCCTTTTTTAGATCTCTACTACGACCGTTGTCTTTTGTGGCACTCGGTGTTTTTTTGTCGGTCGATTTGACTGTGGATTCGTCATCGATATTTTTTATTTGATCCGCAGGGATTGTCTGAGGCGTCGTCGGTGGCTTTTCGCCGGAAGCCGTGGCCGATTCACCCTTTTTTATGGTTACAACAATGGGCTGTTCGTTGGCTGCGGTGGGGATTGACGAGAGTTCAACGCGGCCCTGGAGTGTTTCAATCTTTGTTTCGTTTCGGCTTTTATCAAACGACGTGATGAACTGCGTTCCGCGAACTCCGGCCACCGCTGTGGGAGTTTTAATAATAAACTTATTCTTGTCGCCATCGTAAGTTTGCTCAACGTTGTTTCGAACCTTACCTTCTTTGAGGTTAAGCTCCACGTTTTTTTGTTGACCGTTATTGACGTAAGTTTCAATTTTCAATTCGGTGTTTGGTGAAATGTGAATCACGTTTTTATCGGTCATCACAATTTTTGCCCGCGCGTCTTTACCCGAGATCACAGTGTCTCCTTGATAGACTCCAAGTGGCACTTTGGCTTTCAAAGTTTCGCTGCCTCTGACGACTTTGATTTCGCCCTTAACAACCATAAACAGCCCGATTTGCTTGGCAGAGGCGGTGGCCGTCGCAAAAAAGATCAATCCTGAAAAACCTAGGCGGATAAAACTACGCATATAAACTCCCTCTAAAACGCTTGATACTAACAGGATAAAGTGATCCAGTTAGTGAGTCAAAAAGTTATTTAAGCTTCTTTTGTGAGTGTCATTCATTCCTGTAAAACGCACACCGATTCCTTTAGGATAATTGCCTTTAGGCTCGACCACTCGAACGACAACTGCCTCGCATTTTATTTTTCGAAGTGTATCGATGTGCAGACTTATTTTAATTCGTTCGCCCACTTTTGGAATTTCGTCCCAAGACTTATTCTCAAATGGGATAAAAGCACCGCTCTCGGATAAATCGAACGTTTGAGCCAGAAGTGTTTGCCCGACAAAGGGATTAACGATCACATCAATGTTCTTTTGAAACCGATTCGCCCGACGCCACCATCGGCGGTGCGGGTTGCTCAGGATCAGCCGAATGTCCTTACGGAACAGGGGCACAAACAAACCAGCAAAAAGTCCAGTCCCTGCCATGGATTGAGCCATCGAAAAATCTTGTCCATAGCTACCGACAACGTAATTGTTCCAGGCCAGGCAGGCGATGGTGAGAGGACACATATATTTTAAGTACGGGGAGAGGGTAAAAAGCATGTACGCAGTAGTCGCCATCATGCAGATTGCGATGAAATTGAGAAGCGAGATTTTTTGGAGTATAGCTCCCAATTCGCCAGATGAGTGTTGATATACGATGGCTGCTTGTAGAGGAAACGATCCTGCAACAAGCAATAACGCGATCCCCATCCAATTTACGATTTTCGGTTTAACCATCATCTGAAACGGACCTTTCCGAAAAATGATAACAATAGCTAAATACTTTTTGAATATATTTCGATGCTTCTTTTAATTCTGATCGTTTGAGCCATTCGTTGTTAGCAGAGATAATGGCATTCTTCACGCGGGCCGGGCCTGAGTTGTAGCTCGCTAGAATGACCTGACTCAACACAATATTTGGATCGCCAGAAAGTTTTTTTAGCCAAAGTTGATTCTCTTCAAGATTCCAGTATTTTTGTAAATACCCAATATATTCTGCGCCACCTTGCAACGACGTTTTTGGATCGAGTCGCCACTCGTTTTGATGATTTAACTCTCCAGAGGAAACTTTTTGTTTAAGGTCCATGTAACTTAGCGAGCTAATTTCGCGAGATTGCGGCCAGGATTTTGAGTCAGCGCCAATTTGCTCTGAAGCAATATGAGTCAGTTGTGTAAGGCCTATGGCCTTTGCCCAGCTGACGGCATTGGGGTTGAAGCCAGATTCTTGGGCGACGATGCCCGTAAGTAGATTCGGATTGAAATGTTGTTTTTTTGAAATCTCCGTCAACCAAAGAATGTACTCGGACGGGGGACGAAATCCCTGAATGTTATTGATCGGTTTGATTTCGAAAAAATCACACGTTGGAGCTTGAAACTGCGAAGCGTAAAGTGAATTGTTTTTGGTGTATCCAATTCGTATATTATTCTCGTCGATAAGTTTAAGTCGGATGTTTTTGAATTCAATCTCAAGAATTTTTTCTTTAACACGATTTTTGACTTCGATGTTGGAAAGAAAGGTTGATGTCACATCAAACGAATTAAAAAAAACACGTACGTTTGAGAGAGAAGGAATTTCCTCGGAGTCCTGAATTTCGACGATGAGATCACTTTTATCATGTAAGATTTGCCGTTTAGGAAGAAAACGGATCTGTATAGGCGATTCGGTATTGATAGTGATAGGGGTAGAGCTGGTCTTAGTTAAAAGACCAAACGTATGAAAAGCACCAAACGGCGTAACCGGCCCAACGCAACCAACGGTTAGCGAAAGAAGGCACAAAGTGCTTAAAATGCAAAAAGAACGTCTTGTTCGTTTCAGCCCTGACTCCTCCAGAGATCCTCCTTATATTGTAGCTAAGTTTTGCGATCTCTATTAAAAAAACAAAAAATCTATCTAGAGAGATACAAAATGTGTCATGTTTTGGATCAATCTCAAAAAAATCCTTTATTTACAGCTTGTCTCATAAATTAACTCAGCGGGCGAATGGCAAGTGATGTCCAAGCGGCCCTTCAATGTTGTTATTCTTACTTTTCCATCATTCTCGAAAATATTCTTTTTAGGATCTGCGATCCATGGATTCATTTGTTGGGAGATCAATCGATCAATTTGGTTTCGATGGCTTCGTTCATTCAAACGATGCTGAGTTGCTATGTCCGCCCGAATATCTTTGATGGCCGGAGTCTGACGATCAAACTCGACTATTTCGTAACCACAAAAATTTGCAAAGATTTTCCATTCCGTCATTTTTTTTCCGCGACACTGGTGAGCCATTTTCAAAACGACATCTCCGTTTTTGTTTTCGTCCGAGATGAAGAAGAGTGTGCCGTTAGTAATTTTGCGCGAAATCGGTTTTTTGTTGATAATCGAGAACTGCGTGGCCTGAATACAGTATTCATTGACTCGATCTTTAATAACTGCGGGCGGATTGCAAATGAACTCATTTTGTTCTTGTGCTAGAGCTGCGAGAATAAAAAATACAATCATCATAAATACCTCAAAAGGAACAATATCCCGGTTTTTTAGGGCAATAAGGAAGGGAAACATGCACGTGGTCGCGGTGATCTCGGTCGGCACAGTCGAGTAATCCATCATACCGTTCGCACTGGCGGTTCGTTCTGCGCATCACGGCTTTGGTTTCTCTTTCCCAGCATTTATTAAATTCTTTATAAAAAGGACGGCTGCGATGATCAATGTGCATTTTTGTGTATAACGTTGTGCCATCTTCGAAAGTGACATCCATGCCCCAAATATCGAACGCTCGACCCTTGTAGTGGAGACTTCGACAGTCACTTGTTTGGGGTGTTGATCTTACGGAATGGGCGTTGTAAATCTTGGTATTTTTAATTGGCTTCGAAATACCACTCGCACGGACTCCTTCAGCGATACACAAAGGCAATTGATGCATAAGAGTGTCGGCAAAGGACCGCGCCGTCTTCAATTCATCACAGCCATTCCGGTTATTTGTACCCCGAGGACCCGATATAAAAATGATGGAATTGCAACTTCGTATATTCACTAAATCTTCACCATCGGCTCGACTTCCGGCCGAGCGCACGGTGTAATCCCGTGCTGGTGCCGGAGGCGTCACAGCGGCTTGCACTGCGGGTCGGCTAGGCGGGCGAGGAACCGTAGTTGGGGCGGGCGCTGAAGCAGCTGCCATTTCTGCAACAACCGGAGTCGTTACTTCAGACGACGTAGCAGGTGCGTCCGATGAAAAATCCACATCGTAGAGTCCGTTATTAACAGAGGCGTTGGAAAGCGAGTTTCCCAATGAAATCAGAATGCACAAAAAAAGAATTTGCTTCATCAGATAGTTATCGGTTTTGACTCTCATGTTTGTGAGCGATGCGACTTGATAAAATTCATTTCCAATTGCAGTATTTGTAAATCTAGACTTTGTGCTGAGGGGATAAAAATCACAGATGTTTCATATTAAAACACTTCAGGACTATGCAGCTGCAAAAAAAAATTATCTTCAAGATGAAAAACGGTTTTGGCTAAATCTTGCTGATGAGTTTTCATGGTTTCAAAAACCAAAATTAACTCTTCAAGGCTCTTTTGAAAAAGGAAATGTGACCTGGTTTTCGGATGGAAAACTGAATATTACGGTAAATGCCCTCGATCGGCATGCGCAAAGCACGCCGGAAAAAATTGCCTTCCATTTTGAAGCAAATGATCCCAATAAAAGTGTGCGCTCTTATTCCTACCGGCAAACATCAGAGCGGGTGAATCAGTTTGCAAATCTTCTCAAAGAGCGTGGTGTTAAAAAAGGCGATGTGGTTTGTTTTTACATGTCGATGGTTCCAGAACTGATGTTTGGCGCTCTGGCATGTGCGCGAATTGGTGCGATCCATAGCATTGTATTTGGCGGTTTTTCCGCTTCAGCACTTGCGAGTCGCATCCAGGATAGTGCCGCTAAAATCTTGATCACCAACGACGAAGGTCTCCGCGGGGATAAAAAAACGCCGCTAAAAAAAATGGTAGATGAGGCGCTAATAGTATGCCCATCCGTGACCTCGGTTTTAGTTCTTCAACATACTCACTGCGAAATTGAAATGCTCCATGGCCGGGATTTCTTTTTGACGGAAAAATTGGACCGACAATCACCGGTTTGCGAGCCGGAGATCATGGATGCAGAGTCGCCACTTTTTATATTGTACACATCAGGGTCCACCGGTCAGCCCAAGGGATTAGTGCATACTTCAGCAGGCTACATGCTGTGGACTTCGTACACATTTAAAAATGTTTTTCAGTACAATGAAAACGATATTTTTTGGTGCACGGCGGATTTGGGTTGGATCACCGGGCATTCTTACGTGGCCTACGGCCCATTGCTATGTGGAGCGACGCAGGTGATTTTTGAAGGAATTCCCATGTGGCCCGATGCAGGGCGGTTTTGGCAAGTGATCGACAAACACAAAGTAACGCATTTTTATACCGCTCCAACCGCAATACGATCTCTCATGGCGCAAGATATTTCGTATTTAAAAAAGCAGGATCTTTCGAGCCTAAAAGTTTTGGGCTCAGTGGGCGAGCCCATCAATGAAGAGGCATGGCAGTGGTATAACAAAAACGTGGGAGGCGGAAGATGCCCCATTGTAGATACATGGTGGCAAACAGAAACGGGTGGCATTCTAATTTCGACACTTGCGGGTGTCACACCCAGCATACCTACAGTGGCGACTTTGCCGCTGCCGGGAATTGAGCCGCAGTTGATGCGTGAGCATTCGAGTGTGACTGATGTCGAAGAAGGACCGTTGTGCATTCGCCAGCCATGGCCTGGTATCGCGCGCACAATTTACAACGATCACGATCGATACATGCAAACTTATTTTACCGCATACCCTGGGTTGTACTTTACGGGCGACGGCGCCCGCATAGATAAGAATGGGAACTATCGCATCATGGGGCGCATTGACGATGTGGTGAATGTTTCCGGCCACCGAATAGGCACAGCCGAAGTTGAAGATGCCGTAAATTTGCACGAAGCTCTGGTGGAGTCGGCCGTCATCGGTGTGCCTCACGATATTAAAGGTTACGGATTAGTGGCCTTTGCAATCAGCACAAACAAAAAACTTGTGACAACGAATATCCTAGCGGAAGTAAATCAGATTATTCAGAAGCAAATTGGTCCTATAGCAAAGCTTGAGAAAATCTTTGTAGTGTCTGGTTTGCCGAAAACCAGATCGGGAAAAATCATGCGCCGAATCCTACGGAAGGCCATGGAGCAGGATCGTCAGAGCCTGGGGGATACTTCAACCTTGGTAAATCCAGAGGTGGTAGACGAAATTTTTAGCATATTCCTTCCATAAGCTTATCTTATATAAGGAATAAAAATATGTGTTTTGTTTTATAGGAGCAGCTCAGCTACTTATCTCTACATCGGGGCTGGGGACGTTTAAAGATCTGCATGGGGATGTGGGGATAAAAAATTAGAATTCGGGGATAACAGCCCAGCTGAATAAGCTGGGCTGTTTTGTTTTAAAGGTACGGACACACTTTTGCGGCTCTACGCATTAAGGCTCTTAAACTGATGAAACTTTCTAATTGGCGAGGCTTTATGCGCAGAGCCGCAAAAGTGTGTCCGTACTTTTAGTGATCGCAGCACGGCTTGGTCGTGCGACAAAATCTGTAGTTTGCGATATGTGCTAACATCATCAGCACACTCCCAGAAACGCTCAGTATGATCTGAAGCGAGTTGTGGGGAAAAAATAAGCTTCCAACTAATAGTATAAATGCAATGAGTCCTATCATAAGAGCCCGGCGATCATTGTGTTCGCGGTACCCTTTATAAATAGTCAGAGTAGAAAGCGTGATCAAAATTACGAACACTGATTCCACCAACCAGTGATTATGAGCCGCTAGAAGAGGCAAAAACGGTGTGATAAAGGGGAGCGCCAAGCAGTGAATCACACAAAGAAACGAAGCTGTAAGACCAAGATAGTGTGAAAAGAGATGTTTTTGATTCATTCGACCCAAATTAAACGCTGAACTCTTTAGATGCAACTTTTTTGCATTAATCTTTTTATTTTTACCTGCAGTGATTAATTTATCCCTTGATACGTTTGATTGTTCGCCCTGAATGGCTTGTCCTAGAGCCCGGCAATGCGATGGTATTTGACCTAGGAAAATACGCGCTTTCTTGAAATGAGAATTTTGATACTGAATTGTGCAAATAAATTAGGGGTTTATAAAAAAAGTACAAGAATGGGAAAAATTTTCCTCATCTTCTTAAACCAGTCCACCGATAAATGATTTGTAGCCGTTGAACGTAATGGCCAGTGAATTATTTATGGAGGTTTACATGTCTTATTCTAAAATCATTATAGTGAGCGACGACCCAGTTGTAGTTCATAGAGGTCAAGAGTTCGCACAAACACTCGGTGTGCAGTGCGAGGTTCAAGCCCCCGGCTATGCTCAAGGGATGCCTTCACTATCATCCGGTGCAAGCCCGCTCAATGGTTCCAATGTAATTCCGTTTCCAGGTTTACAAAGCTCCGGTCCCAATTCACAAGTAGCAACAATTAATGACCTCGAAGCTCAGGCCATTGAGAAGGCGATTCAAAGTTTCCGCGGAAATCTTACCGAGGCTGCTAAAGCACTTGGTATTGGTCGTGCAACTCTCTACCGCAAAGTAAAACTCTACAACATAGATCCTTCGCAAGCTCGTCGACGTAGAGCTGCATAGGCAGTTCGTATGGAGCAACAGAGCTGCATAGGCAGTTCGTATGGAGCAACAGAGCTGCATAGGCAGTTCGTATGGAGCAACAGAGCTGCATAAGCAGTTCGTATGGAGCAACAGAGCTGCATAAGCAGTTCGTATGGAGCAACAGAGCTGCATAAGCAGCTCATGTGAGTCTCCGGCCAGCACCCAACGACCTAAGATCATTTTTTTACAAAAAACCAGCCTCGAGCTGGTTTTTTATTTTTCCGACAAAGCCTTATGAAGTTTGCAAAATTGTTTTTCATTTCTAGCGTTTCTTTTTTCAGCTTCATGGCGTGTTCATCCACCCCACCTAAAATTACCCCTTCATCGATTCTCGTGCCAGAAAGTTCCCTGGTCCAATGGAAAAGTCACATCGACCAACTGGACATTACTTTTTGTCATACGCAGCTCACAGACCTAAAATCATCTTTGCTAGCACCCGAACTAAAAAATGAAGGCTTCGTGCAGGCTCACCCATTTTACATGCTACGGATGGAGTTGCGACGAAGGCTCAATGACTGGGTTCAAAACGATCCTAAGTTGAGTGTGGAATGCCAAAAGTTGGCGTTCGACATCCAAAGCGAATGGCGATGGTTTGAAGAGCGAGAACTTGCGCGAAATCAGCCCGAAAAACCATTGGAGCAAAAGGTATTCACCGATTCAACCCGGCAACTTTATTCGAACGCTTTTTTAGCAAACGAGGCGCCGGTGACATCTGTTTCCGAATTAAAAAATGGTGACGTTGTACTAGCCGACGATAAAATTTGGGTGATAGCTAAGAACGAAACTGGCGAGATGTACTCATGGGTCCCAGACACTCCCATTCGGTGGGTGCGAATTTCCATGCATCATTCGATGGGGTGGCTAAAGCAGCCTGCAAAAAGAGTCACGGTGCTTCGCCACTGGAACTCCGACAAAGCCGATCAAATCGTTAGGTGGGTGCAGGCGCAGCAAAGGGACAGCGCTTTAGAGCAACGTCAGCCCTCGTCTGCATGGACGGTCTTAGCGTCATTTTTACAGACTTCAGAAGAATTAACAATCGAAGCCGATCCCAACTTTCTGCAAGTTTTCGAATGGCGAAATCATTCCGCCCTCAATAAAACATCTCCATAAGCGCACCACCGTCGTCGCGACAGAAACCCGTTTTCCTGAGCGCTGCATTGTCATCCTGAGCGCAGCGAAGGATCCCGCATCATGACCCTCCCTCCGCTTGGTGGACAGTCAAAGCACAGAAAGTGTGCTAAGAGGATGACGTGGGAATATTTGCTTAGGCTGACGGTGAAGTAGTGCTTACTCATGGAAATATGCACACCACATCCCGTGAGCGGGCGGCTCTACATGTCACTTAAAAATATTTTTGGTGTCACGATCCACTTGAGTTTGAAAGCTCCGGCTTCCACTTTTTTAAATTCTAAACATGCAATACCACCTTTTTTGAATGCAAAAGGACTGGGCAAACTTTTCCCGGTGAGTAAATAATTTAAGCTTTGTGAGATATGGTTTTCGTGACCGACAAGGGCGCTTTCAAATTGCAAATTTTGCTGCAGTTCTACCAAAAGAGCATCCATCGAACTATCTGGACTTAGCGAACTCAGAGTTTTCACCTTCGAAGTGATGTACTGCTTTCTTAAAACATCCACTGTTTGTTGCGATCTCGTCAACGGACTTTGGTAAAACACTTTGATACCGGGCTCTAATGAAAAAAGTTTTCTAGCGATCTTTTCCATTTTGAGCTGTCCGTCCTTGGTGAGCGGTCGGTTGTCATCGGGCTGTCCTGTTTTTTTGAAGACTTCACGATCCTCAGCAATGGCGTGGCGGATAAGAAACAAGTTTGGCATGGCAAATAAATATGATACATACTCAGATATGTCATCTACTCGCTTAGCAAATAAAAAAGATATTTTAAAAATTGTGGCACTTGTTGAATCCGTTTATCGCGGAGAATCAGCTGCTCAAGGCTGGACGAGTGAATCCGATATTTTAGATGGTCAGCGCACAGATGCCGCAATGATTCAGCAGATGATGTTGAGCCCAGATAACTTTTTTTATGTGATCGACCAGGACCGGAAAACTCTTTTGGCATCGGTGCATTTAAAAAAGGAACCAACGCTCGGATACATTGGGATGGTTGCGGTGAGCACCTTGGTACAAAACCAAGGTCTTGGTAAAAAACTTCTGATTTTTTGTGAAGAGAAAATTAGAAGCTGGAGTTTGCGTAGAGCTCAAATCACGGTCATCCATACCCGCTCCGAATTGATCGCATGGTATGAAAGGTTTGGCTATGTACGCACCGGAGTTTCTTATCCCTTTCCAGAGGACCCGCGCTTTGGAGAACCAAAGGTAGTAGGCCTTGAACTTGTCGAACTGGTAAAATGTCTCTAGTTTAATCCTAAAATAATCTTTGAAACGTCTCATTGTGAGACGCTTTAATCTGTCTTAACAAGTTAGCTCACTCTACCGGGTTCTTTCTAAGAATCGTGGGTTTAGTGTTGATAACCCACCAAGTAAAGTCATCTCGGGCATTCCAAGTTACGCTCTAAGTTTACCACAACA
>JAYUQP010000020.1:0-5479 GCA_043757265.1 Bdellovibrionales bacterium
GAGCCTTCGTGTTCCTCGTCGACAACAATCAAACCCAAATCGGGCACGGGACAAAACAGCGCCGAACGCACACCAATGAGAACACGGTTCTTTTTTTCGATGACACTCCACCACTGATTGGTACGTTCGCGATCGGTAAGGTTGGAATGCAACACGGCTATGTTTTCACCGAGGCGCTGGCGAAAACGTGAAATGAGCTGCGGTGTAAGTGCTATTTCGGGAACAAGCACCATGGCACTGTTTCCTCTATCTAGCTGCTTTTTTATGAGGTCGATATACACTTCGGTTTTTCCCGAACCTGTAACCCCCCAAAGAAGATGCGCGGAAAATCCATCGAAAGCCGCAACATCATCTACAATTTTTTGCTGCTCGGGATTGAGTTTTACTTGATTGTCGGGAAGCGTGTCTGAAAAAAGACTTTTTTCCGAAGCCCTCCGCCCTTTTTTTGCGAGTTGCGGAAAAAACAGCGAAAACACCTCTCCCGGCGGATAGTGATAGTATTGGGCAACCCAAAGAGCCCAGTCCATTTGCGCCTTGCTCAACTGTGGATATTCTTCAAGGATCGACGAAACGGGTTTAATTTTAAACTTCTCGCTCATCGTCGTTTCAGCGCGAACAACGAGGCCGCGGATGGATCTCTTTCCAAGGGGAACTTCTACCAATTGCCCTGCAGTTAAAGGAATAGGTGATGAGTAAGTTAAAAGCTGCGGGAGTGGCGCATCCACAGCGATTTTCCAAAGCGGAAGGAAGGAATTCTCGGTCAACAAATACGTCCTAACGAAAGCGCGAGTAAAATTCTTTAAGATTTGCGTTTTGCGGCAAAAGTGCTTTGCTTTCTTTTTGGATTTTCATCGAGGCCTCGAGCTTTTTTTGTTCCACAAATTGTGTGGAGGTGTTTTGCATGATGACGGTTGAGCTTTTCCAGAAAAGAGTTTGTAGCTCTGCTTGTTTTACTTTTCCCTCTTCGAAATCCTTAAACGCATCAAACTCCACCTCGATTTGCGAACCCATGCGAAGCTTGCGAATAAGAAAACTATCTTGTTCCACCCACAAACGCGGCGGTTGCAGCGTATTTTTAGAATCCGAGGCTCCTAAAACATAAGCTACGGCACCTTTGTAACGATCGAGATTCATAAAATTTGCAGAGGAACTGTCTGCCGCGTTGGTGCTGGGAATTATCTGCATTGCAAAAAGCCGGCTTTGCAGCGCCCGTGAACTGCGATAGTGCAGCAAGGGTTCGAAAAATTCGGGGCTGAGCGGGAAACTTTGAGTTTTCCCTTCCACCGACGTCGTCATTCTTTTGCCGCTTTTGTACAGAATTTCGAATTTCCACGAAGTGCCGTCGGCGTTTGTACCGTCCACATCCAATTTCATTAAATCAGCATGCGAGATGTACCACGTTTCGTTGGCAATAACGTTGTCGTCTTTGAGCGTGATTGTGCGCTTGAGAATAAAACCTTTTTTGCCACCTGTGGTGCTTACCATTTTGCCAAGAACAGTGCTGAGCTTTGGAACGTAGGCGTTGGCAGAGAAACCAAGGCAAAAAATTAAAAGAACAAACTGAATCATTTTAAGCTCCGAGTGAGTTGTTGAAGATATTTTTTTAAATCGGCGCCAATTTGCGGGTGTTTGAGTCCCATTTCGATATTTGCAATTACATATCCAAGTTTGTCGCCAGCATCATAACGAATACCCTCAACGAAGCGGGCAAGTAGACCTTCGTTTTTTGCTAACTTGCACATGGCATCGGTGAGTTGCACCTCGCCGTTTTTGCCGGGGGCAAGATTTTCGAGATGAGTAAAAATATCTGCTGTAAAAATATAACGTCCCGGTAGGGCCCAACAACTCGGAGCTTTGTCGGCCGCCGGTTTTTCCACCACGTCGTCGACACGAACCCAGTCCTTTTCTTTTTTGCCGCTGATGATTCCGTATTTAGTAACGTCCTCTGGTGCCACCTCCATGATGGCAACGGTGGACAAACCAGTTTCGTCAAACGTATTGGAAAGTTGCTTAATTGCTGACGGTGTTTCGGGAGTTGGTGGGATCATCAACTCATCTCCCAGGAGCACTGCGAACGGTTCGTCGCCCACGATGGGGCGGCCTACGTAAACTGCATGGCCCAGGCCCAACGCCTGTTTCTGCCGAATGCTGATGATGTTGACCATGTTGCGAATGTCGTTGAGCTGCTTTAACAATTCGTGTTTTCCCGTTCGCGCGAGGGTCTCTTCGAGCTCAACATGCCGATCAAAAAAGTCCTCGATGGCATTTTTTCGCCGGCCAGATATTAAAATGACATCTTCGATTCCAGCGAGGGCCACTTCGCGCACAACATGAAGTAAAAGGGGCTCGTCGACGATGGGGAGCATCTCCTTGGGGACCGAATTAGTGATGGGCAAAAAACGAGTGCCCAATCCCGCCGTTGGTATGATGGCTTTGCGAACACGCTTCATGGAACTCCTTTTGCTCATTCGAACGGCCGACGTTCTCAGAGATGGTCTAAAAGTAGAGGTACAAAGGTATCAAAATGGGACATGCGAGGCTATAACTAATGCACAAAGCAATGAATCCAGCTATTCTTAGATTACCTGTGCGTGTGTTGGGGGATTTTTGAGGGGAAACGTGAGTCGAGCAAGATCCATTGTGATGATTCTTTTAATCACCGGTGCGGTGCTTTTCTCCTATCAGAATTGCGGTGTTGAGCCTTCACAAAGTATGTTTGATGTGAAGCAAGCCTATAAACTTCCGTATGAAGCCTCAATCGATCAAATTGCCTACATGTCGTGTGCTGAGCAAGAGGGAGTGCCCAACGAGCCTGACGTCTTTTTTAGTTTTCGTGCCGGGGCTTACACAGACACCTCGGGACTCCGCTTGAGCGATGACTTCCTCTATGAAACTCGTCGGGACAGCAGCAGCTCGCGCGCCTTAAAACTGAGCGAAGAATTCGTTAGCATGAATCGCCGCTTGATGTTTTCGATTCGTCAGCAATCAGATTTAAACGTGAGCTACATGAATGACGGCAGCAGCATCGGCATTGAAGAGCAGGATTATGATTTTGTTTTTGGCGATTTAGGATCAAGCGCCATGTCGGCGTCGCTTGTAAGTTTAGAAACAGATGCTTATTTGAACTATTGGGCTCCGGGCGGGATTGAGTCAGATGCCTACATGCAGGGCACGATGGTGTTTAATTCTGCGGAGTCGGTGGCCCAAGAAACGCGGGATTTTTTGGAAAGAAATGGGGGATTGCTCACCCTCGGCTACGCCAGTCCAGTAGACCCTGCGACATTGCTCACCAGAGCCTCGTATTCATCAAACCAAGACGATGACGGTGATGGCATTAGTAACGACGCCGACGATGATATTGTACCGGCTAGCGAAGCCTACGGTGTGGGACTAAAACTCACATTTAAGCAGCCGAACCCATCAAACTGGGGATACACCCAGTCCGGTCTTAATAATACGCCGCAACCAAATTTGCCGAAAAGAGTTCTCGCAACTGCGTATGAGTACGATCTTTCGGCTCCTCAGCAAGTAAAGGCCACATGGTCGTGCCCGACCGCCTTGCAATTGCGAATCATATTTCCTGACGACAAAGACATTGCTGATCCATATCCATTTTCGACAGCGCGTACGCTTTGTCCAGATGCTGCGGATCCAACAAGCGCGACCGATCTGGCAAACTTTCAAATCGCACGGCGCTCATTGCCTGTTGCACATTGGAAAATAAATTGGGCACGCAGATGTGCCGTTCCCAAATTCTACACCAAGGGGAGTTGTTACGGAGTCGATGTAGGAACAAATACAACTCGCTCTCCAAGATATGATTTCACTCAGTCGAGAACAACCAATGTTTGCAATCCTGCGATCAACCCCGCCTGCTTGCATTTTGTGAGTATCTGCCTTAAACCTTAGGCATGATTTTGTTTTCCATTCTCGTCTTTTTTTCTTCTGCACAGGTTGGATCGGTAGCGGATGCCATGGGTGGCGCGGGCATTGCGGGAGCACATCCTTACGAGTCTGCTATTTTGAATCCAGCAGCGCTTGTGGAATTTAAAACTCAGCACTTTGGTTTGCAACAACGTTCAGCGGATTTGGGCCCCGCGCTTGAACAAAAACAGTATTCATTTTTCTTTACAGATGCTGGGGCGTCGACAGTATTTCCGGGCACCATTTTTTACCGCAACCGAACAAATCTTTTTCTCGATCAAAAAGTTCGCGAACAACATTTGCAAATTTCGGGCGCGGCAGCACTCACTGAAAAATTGGCAGCTGGAATCTCGGGTTATAAAATTAAAACAGATTTAATGAACGGTGATGATTACAATCAATACAACGTCGATATTGGAACGTACTGGTTAGCACTTCCGGGATTGGCTGTTGGTGGCGTTTTTCGTGGATTGATGGGTTCGGAAACCACTGCCTGGCCGTTATCACAGGTGATTCCCATGGCTGGAACCGGGGCGGAGTATCGGTTTTTTGAGATGTTCAAAATTCGATATGATGTGAATTATTTTTTAGAGCAAAACGGAGAAAAAAGATTTCGGCACCAGGTAGGTGGCGAGGTGCGCTACGATTTTATGCTCGCATTGCGAACCGGCTTTAGCCAAGACGACCGCTTGGGAGAAAACCGCTGGAGTTTAGGGGCTGGCTGGGACGGCCCACGATTGAAGGTGGCTTACGCTTTCCAAAAAGAAGAGAGAAAAGGATTGGGAGATGCCCACTCGGTTGACATGTGGTTCGACTTTTGATAGCTCACTGCAACACACTTAAGGAGACTTTATGGCTTCAGCGACACATAGAACTAAGAAAATCCGCAATAAAAAACTCGCCACTAAAGGCAAGAAGCGTAAAGCAAAAAACCGCAATCAGGGGACGACGCAGACACAAGCCGAACTCTTCGGCGACAAATAGCTCGACACTGGAAAACGGGGCCGCCCATTTATTAGGGCCTTCGTTGCCCGCGCGCTCGGCTTGTGCGGCGTGCCTGTAGCACGCCTCCGCGCCTCACGCTTGTCGCCTCGACTTTGCCCGTTTTGCAGCGTCGAGACTTAAGTGAGCCCCGGTGGTAACTTTCTTGATGTACTCTCCATCTCTTTAAATTTCCTACTTTCTGTTGCTATGGCTTCGCGAGCACTATGTGCTCTGCTGAGACCGTCTATACAAAACGTTGGGCAAAACTTCTTATTTGAAAGTTAGAAGCTCATTTCGAGGGCGAGGGCTGCGCGTCTTTGGGGTTCGGGGTAGCCGAATGTCATTTCTCTTTTTTGATTGAACACATTGTATACGCCCAGTTGGACAGAGGAGAGTTTGTTGATCTTTTGTGAGAAAAGGATGTCGGTGCTCGACCAGGCTGGGAGGCGGATGTCTTGGGTAGGGCTCATGTAATCCCAGATCGAGCTCCATAATGTTTGTTGAAGGGTTAGTGATTGGTGTTTGCTCAGCTGGTAATCGAAACTGAAAAATGTTTGGTGCTCTGGCGAAA
>JAYUQP010000021.1:0-15935 GCA_043757265.1 Bdellovibrionales bacterium
GCAGGATTTGAACCTACGACCTTCGAGTTCTTGTAGAAGCTCCGCTCATAGCCCGAAGTTGTGCCCGCGCTAAAAAACGCCAGTGGCGATTTTTAGTGCGGAGCATGCGCGACCCGCGCGAGATTCATCTCGCAAGGCAAGCGCCCGAGCCGCAGGCGAGATGACCAATTTCCTTCAGAAACTGGAGACAATGGATAATAAAGAATAGACAATAAAAAACCAAATCTTCGCAAAACGGCGGGGGCAGGATTTGAACCTACGACCTTCGAGTTCTTGTAGAAGCCCCGCTCATAACCCGAAGTTGTGCCCGCGCTAAAAAACGCCAGTGGCGATTTTTAGTGCGGAGCATGCGCGACCCGCGCGAGATTCATCTCGCAAGACAAGCGCCCGAGCCGCAGGCGAGAAGGCGGATCTCATAAATAAGTACGAACTGCCAATTCAAGAATCCATGTATGCGAGTATTCATGGATTCACGTATCGAATACAGAATTTCGAATCAAAAAGACCAAATCGAACATTTCGAACTTAAAAAATGCAATGAATGTGAATAAAAACTAATAGCTCAATTCCAATGCCAACCTCCCAGACCGCATTCCAACTTTTCAGAAACCTTAATCCCGCCCTTAAATCTCAGATAAAAAACAAAGCCCGCAAAAATAAATACTCCCGCTACGACGAGCGTGATACGACTTTTTGGTTCGTTGAACAAAGTTACCCTTTGGTGGGACTAAAACTAAACCTGATGTTTACAAACAAATCCGCACAAATTGTTATGACAATAAATACGGTACAAAAGCGACAACGATATTCGATTTTTCTCGCGCTGCCCCGATTTTGCTTAAAACGGGAGATTTTTGAAAAATTAAATAAAAGCGCAATCAGAATGGGCCGATAAGATGCTTGAGCTGCAACAAGAGACCTGTTGTTGACGTGGGAACATCTGCACACTCTTCGTCATTAGCAAAGCACGCAACAAATAACGAATCTCGCGACAACACCTCGACAGCCCCACCGAAGCAAAGCACCGAAATATCAAGAGTTCCACGCTCACGTAATTAACTTTTTCTCATTGTGTCACAGAAAAATTTGCAACATCACATTAAAGTACCCGTTAAGGAACCACAGTTTTAATTATGTCAAGAATTCTCCTCTACACGGCGCTTCTATATCCGCTATAAATTGAATCAAGAAGAGGTAACATTTATGCATATTGTAGAACGGACAATTCCGGAAAAGCGCTCATCAGCAAATGGCAAAGTTGTTCTGGTTATCGACGATACAGATGACATGTTACTTTTAAGTCGAACTATTCTTGAACTCGATGGCTTCAAGGTTCTCACCGCGCAGGGCGGGAGCGAAGCGCTCGCAATACTGTCTCAAATCATTCCTCCTGATTTGATACTTCTTGATTTGCAGATGCACGGAATGTCTGGCCCGGAAGTTTTAAATTTGATCGAGGCAAAACACCCCAACATTTTAAACGGCGTTCCCATTGTTTTTTTAACCGCAATGGACGAAATCCCACCTAGCAAAGCTGCAGGCTTTATTAGAAAGCCCATCGCCTGTATCAACACGTTTGTGACAACGGTCCATCGTTTTATTGACACGGCAATTTCGCAGCACCAGTATAAACATTAAGCGCAAACACCAAGGCAGTCTGTGCAGCAATGTTTATCCAACATGCCTCTATTTTTTTGAGGAGTCCGTATGGTGAAAGCCAGAAAATCGAAAATTGTTTCCGCCACTAAGCCCACGTCGCAAATTCCACAAAGAAACTTAAGCTCTAAAGTCGGTAGCGTTCCGGTTGTTGGGATCGGCGCCTCAGCTGGGGGACTCGATGCTTTTTCAAGGCTTCTTTCTCACCTTCCCGTCAATACGGGAATGGCTTTTGTATTATTACAGCATTTGCATCCCGATCATGAAAGCATGTCCGCGGAGATACTTTCGCGCACCACAAAAATGAGCGTGGTGGAAGTCAAAAACGGCACCCCTGTGCAATCAAATTGTGTTTACATTATCCCTCCAGGCTTTAGTATGGAAATTTTAAATGGCGTCTTAAATCTTAAACCACGTCCGCATGGCCACGAGCCGCACCTTGTGATCAATACGTTTTTTAAATCCCTAGCGAGTGATCAACAGAATTTAGGGATAGGAATCGTCTTGTCGGGATCAGGAGCCGATGGAACTTTGGGCCTGAAGGCTATAAAGGCGAGCGGAGGAATCACTTTTGCCCAAATTCCAAAGTCGGCAAAGTTTGCGAACATGCCCCAGAGTGCAATTGCATCTGGAAGCGTGGATCTTGTTTTAACTCCTGAAGACATCGCGCGCGAGCTTGCCCGAATTGCGCGCCACCCCTATGTCTCGCTGATGAATAATTCGTCTGATGAAGCTGCTGAGGAACTCGTTGAAAGCACGCCATTGAATCCTGAGGACAGTCTAGGTCAGATTTTTCTTTTGTTGCGCAAGCACTGTCATATGGATTTTAGTCTTTACAAATCAAACACTGTGCGACGTCGCATTGAGCGCCGGATGGTGCTGCTAAAAGTTGATGGTTTAAAAGGCTACGCCGAATTCCTTGTCGAAAACACCGCCGAAGTAAAAGCACTTTACGCTGACATTCTCATTCACGTGACAGAATTTTTTAGAGATCCCGCTGCCTTCGAAGCGCTGACAACTCAGTTGTTTCCAAAACTCATGGAAAACCGTTCACCCGGAGTTCCCATTCGAATTTGGGTTCCTGGATGTTCAACCGGTGAAGAAGTTTACTCCATCGCAATTTGTTTGATTGAATTTTTAGGCGAAAAAGCTTCGCACTTTCCCATTCAATTATTTGGTTCAGATATAAGTGAACAAGCGATTCAAAAAGCCCGCCTTGCCGAGTATTCGGAAAGTTTTGTGGAAAATGTGTCCGACGAACGGCTCAATCAGTTTTTTATCAAGCTTGATGGCGGCGGCTACAAAATTGCAAAATCGATCCGAGACATTTGCGTTTTCTCAAGGCACGACGTTACGACCGATCCTCCTTTTGCACGTATCGACCTGATTTCATGCCGCAATTTACTGATTTATTTTAAACCAGCTTTGCAAAAACACGTGATTCCTATTTTCCATTACGCCCTGCAATCACACGGGTTTCTGTGGCTCGGCAAATCCGAATCTATCGGAAGCTCGTCTGACCTATTTTTGCCCATTGATAAGGGGAATAAACTATTCTCTCGAAAAGAGGCTCCGATTGCGCTCAACCGTCGGTTTCCCTCGAACACCTATGTTCAAGGCATTCAAGAGATCGCGCCGCTACCAAAGGCTTTTGCGAAAGTTCCACTCGATGTACAAAAAATAGCCGATTTAACTTTTCAAAACGAATACCCTGGTGTTTTAGTTAATGGAGATATGGAAATTTTGCAGATTCGCGGTCGCACAGCGCCGTTCGTAGAACTTGTTCCGGGTTCGCCAAGCTTTCACCTTCTCAAAATGGCTCGTCCAGAGTTGCTGCGTTTTTTACGAACGTCCATTCGAGAGGCCGAAAAATCAAAGGGCTCTGTGCGCAAAGAAAATTTAAGCATTGGTGATGGCCGAGGTCTTAAAACATTTAATTTGAATGTTATTCCAATTAAAAATCCACAACACCAAAAAGAATGGCTCTACCTGATTCTTTTTGAAAAATCGCAAAAACCGCACTCAAAAAAAACCAAGAGTTTGGCCGTCTCTGCAAAAAAAAGCTCCCAGTTGGTCGGCGGAAAAGATTCATACACGCTCAAATTAGAACAGGAGCTGATAGATCTTCAGGAGTACCAGCGCGCTCTGGCCGAGAATGTTTAGTCTTCGCAAGCCGATCTGAGCTCCGCCAATGAAGAGCTGCAAAGTGCCAATGAAGAACTACAAAGCACCAACGAAGAATTGGAAACCGCAAAAGAAGAGTTGCAAAGCGGCAATGAGGAACTCACCACGGTCAACGACGAATTACAGACACGAAGTGTTGTGGAATTCCAGACCAACAACGATTTAATAAACTTATTAGGCAGCGTCGAGATTCCCATTGTAATGCTTGGTGGTGATCACAAAATTCGCCGCTTTACTCCGCTTGCTGGCAAAGCGCTAAACCTTCTTATGACCGACATTGGACGGCCACTGAGCGATTTAAAACTCAATTTTACATCACCACACAGTGATATTGATTTAGAAAAAATGGTCTCGGCCACCATCGAAACTTTGCTCACTCAGGAAGTGGAAGTGCAAAATCGCCTGGGCCAGTGGTTTCGTTTACAGGTTCGACCTTACAAAACCACAACAAACAAAATAGATGGGGCCGTACTTACGCTCGTAGACATCAACAGTCTTCGGCAGAGCCTTATCGAGGTCCAAGCTGCAAAAGGTGAGGCTGTTCGAGCCAATCGTGCCAAGGATCTTTTTTTAGCAACACTTTCTCACGAACTTCGAACTCCTTTGACTGCGATTTTATCGTGGACTCAGTTACTTCGTTCGGGAAAGTTGAATGCGGAAAAGTCTCGTCAAGCTTTAGATATCATCGAGGAAAGCTGCAAAACCCAGGCGCAGTTGATCAACGATTTACTTGATGTATCGCGAATCGTTGCTGGAAAAATTGTCCTCGAGACTCGCGAAGTCTCTGCGGCTTCGATTATGATGACCGCCCTCGAGGCCGTTAGTCCCACGGCCGCGGCGAAGTCGATTCAAATTGAAACTTCTTTTGCTCCGAAAGTAGGAAATATTTTAGCTGATCCGGTCAGACTGCAGCAAGTCTTTTGGAATCTTTTGACCAATGCAATTAAGTTTTCAAATGCCGAATCAAAAATATCTATAAAAATTGATCAGGTGGCCGCATCTCCTGGGAAACAAGCCGGAGCGATGATTAAAGTTGAAGATTCTGGCAAAGGCATTGACTCCGCCTTTTTACCACAGATTTTCGATCGCTTTAGCCAAGAAGATAGCTCAGCGATTCGAGTTCACGGCGGCTTGGGCCTGGGGCTTGCGATTGTGCGAGACCTGGTTGAACTCCATGGGGGCACCATCACCGCGGAAAGCCAGGGTGAAAATCGCGGTGCCTGTTTTACGATTATTATTCCAATCAAACAGGATTACACGTCATCCAGTTATCTTGGTAAATTCAATCCACCCGATACGAAAACCACTGCAACGAAGAACCCGGCGGTAAGACTCGATGGCATACGAGTTCTTATCGTCGACGATGAGGACAACGTGCGCGAGGCGTATTGTGCTCTGCTTGGACTGGTGGGAGCCGACGTTAAGGGTGCGAGTTCAGCAAAAGAAGGATTTAGTCTTTTTGGCGAATTCAAACCCGACGTTCTTGTAAGTGATATCTCGATGCCTGGCGAAGACGGATACAGTCTTATTAAAAAAATCAGAGCGCTAGGACCAGTCGAGGGCGGCAAGACTCCTGCTCTTGCAATCACCGCCAATGCCGGTGAAAACGACATTCAGCAATCCTTGTCTGCGGGGTTTCAGGTCCACTTGTCGAAGCCCGTGGATAGTCAGTTGCTTGCCGCTGCAATCACAAAATTAGTTGGAAAGAGTTTGCGTGTAGATAGGTAGCCACCTTCCTCTTGTCAAATTCCGAACAGTTCCTTAACGAAACCGAAATTTGCCAAGGCTTCTATTTATCCTTAGCCTAAGACTATGTTTTCATGGACTCGACAAAAGTTTTTCAATTTTGTGCATTCAAACAACCTTGTTTACAACCAATGCTGGGAAGATCCGCGGCTCGATCACCAAGCTCTACAGTTTAAAAAAACCGACAATGTGCTGATGATAACTTCTGCCGGCTGCAACGCTCTTGATTATCTTTTAAAAACTCCAAAAAAAATCTACGCAGTGGATATGAACCCCCGACAGAATGCTCTGTTGGCACTAAAAATTTCGGCAATTAAGAATTTAGATTATGCTGATTTTTTTCAGCTTTTTTCGCAGGGTCATCATCCAAAAATCGAGACCCTGTACGCTCAAAAGCTACGGCTGGCGCTGCCCGACTATGCTCGGGCCTATTGGGACCGTCACATTAGTTTTTTCTCAAATAGAGGTTGGCGCCCCACTTTTTACTACCGTGGAAGCTCGGGCCTTATAGCGCGCCTCATGACCCACTATTTATCCATTAAAGGGATGAAAGAACTTATCCAACAGGCTTTCCGCACTGATTCTTTGCAGGAACAAAAAGAAATTTATTTTAACCACCTTAAACCGGTTTTTTGGAACGAAGCCGTGCGCTGGGTATCGCGTCGCGGAGCTACGATGTCGGCCCTCGGGGTTCCGCGCTCGCAGTTTTTACAAATCGAAAGATTTTATCGCGGGGGAATGGCAAAGTTTATCGAAGACTGTCTTGAGGCGGTATTTGCTCATCTGCATTTAAACGAAAACTACTTTTGGCATTTGTATTTGCTCGGAAATTATACTGAAGCGTGCAGTCCAAGTTATTTAAAAGAATCTTCGTTTGCCACGCTTCAAGAAAATGTCGACCGGATCGAACTCCACACAAGTTCGCTGCTTTCTTTTTTGAAGAAAAATCAGGAACCCATTCACAAAGTTTCGCTTCTTGATCATATGGACTGGCTCTATCAAAAACATTCTGGTGTGCTCCGCGAACAGTGGCAGGAGCTACTCCAGGCATCCACATCTGAAACAAAAATTATCTGGCGAAGTGCCAGCCCTCAGGTCGATTTCGTCGATCCTCTTCCTGTTAAGGTGAATAATCGGTGGGGATACGTTGGCGATCATTTAAAATATGATAGCCTTAAAGCGCAAAAGCTGCACAAGCTTGATCGGGTCCATACCTATGGCAGCTTTTACATTGCTCAGGTTGTCCAATGACGGAATGGGTTCGCGATTTTAAAACAATCTATCAACTCGTTCGTCCTCGCAAGGCAGCTGACAAAGCCGACCATGCAAACCAGATGGAATCTTTTTATAAGGAACAGGCGGAAGATTACGATCATTTTCGAAGTAAACTTCTACCTGCTCGCGAAGACCTTTTTAAGATGATTGAAAAATGGCAACCGGGGCCTGTCTGGGTGGACGTTGGCGCTGGAACTGGGTCAAATGTGGAATGCATTGATTTACAATTTTTTACCGATATTTATCTTGTGGACGTTTCGCCGTCCCTGCTCGAAATAGCGCGCAAGCGTTCAAATAAATTTCCTAGTAAACAAATACATTTCGTTCAACAGGATATTAAGCACTTTGAGCTGCAAAGGAAGGTAGACTTAGTCACCTTCTCCTACTCGCTCACCATGATCCCCGATTGGTTTGCGGCGATCGACAAGGCCATTGAACTTTTGAACCCTGGTGGAATATTAGCGGTGGCAGATTTTCATATCCCCACCCAAGAAAACGAGGATTCGACGGGCTTACAAAAATTTTTCGAAAATTGTTTTTGGCCGTCGTGGTTTTCGTGGGACGGTGTTCACTTTTCACGGGATCATGTGAACTACCTTAAATCTCGTCTCGACCTCGTTTTTTACGAACAGGACGTCCACGAGCTTCCCTATCTCCCGTTCTCGCAAGTGCCGTATTATCTGCTCATCGGTCGCAAAAAATAAAAGCCTTAATGAAGAAGTTTTACTTTGAAATTATTTTCAGACTGGTCAATTTCCGCACGCGTGGCATCGCGCACATTGATTGCTTCGATTTCGAAGACCAGATCCTGTCCGGAGAGTGGATGATTGCCATCTAAGCTTACCATTGGACCAAAAAACTGAACGATTTTGTAGAGATTGTGCGAGCCATCGCGATGTATAAGCGTGACCGCATCGCCAATTTTTAAATTTTTAGGGATGTTACTTTTTGGAAATAGTTTTATTTTTTCGGGATCGTAAAGACCATAGGCTTCATTGGCTGTGAGCTCAATTCTTCGTTTTTCGCCTTTTGTTAGGTTTTGTAAACCTTTGGTCAACCCGGCAAGTACTAAACTAGTTTCGCTCTGAACATTGAGAACATCACGATTAAATGTCGTGCTGATCAATTGCCCGGCTTTGTTTTTTAACAAACAGTTGAATGAAATAACTTGAATATCCATGACTGAAATTCCCTTCGTGAAAATAAAAAACCGACCTATAAGATCGGTTTTTCGGAATGTTTTGAAACAAAACTTTTTCTACAAACCGCTAGTTGTTCACTAGCAGCTTGAGATCAGTAATTATGAATTAATAACGGCGAGACTTGAATCCGCCGCCACCACCACCGCCGCCGCCAGTGCGTGGAGCTTGAGGCTTGGCTTCGCTCACGCTAATTGCGCGACCGTCTAATTGTGATCCATTGAAACGTTGGATCGAATTAGAAGCTTCTGAATCAGAAGACATTTCGACAAAAGCAAAACCTTTGCTGCGACCAGAATCGCGATCCATGATAACTTTTGCGCTTTCAACAGTTCCGCACTCAGCGAATGCATCAGCTAGAGTTTGATCAGTTGCAGAATAGGGTAGATTACCCACGTATAATTTTTTACTCATATTACCTCCTAAGTACTTTGAGCCGCTATTTCGGAGGAATGAACACCATGCACATTAATCACGAGAACTAGCAATAACCAGGCAGTACATATAGCACAGTTTCGCGATAAAGGGACAAAAAAGTTCGAAAAAATAGATTGCCAGGCTTGAGTCAAATACCTCCACTTTGAATAGGGGTTACCTGAACTCGTATAAGAATTAGACAGACGTTCCCATGGGCATTCCTTTTTTTCAAAACAGTATGCAACCTCCCGAATTTCCTACGACTCGTGCTATAAGGTTTTTAATGATCAAAACGGTTTTTATCCTGTTTTTAATGGCCTGCAGTGCAGCGTCTGACGCCTCTCTTTCGTGCCGGGACGTTTTTATTCACTCGTCTCATCAACCCGTCTCGCAAACCGAAGTGCGTGAGATGCTTAAACAAAGTCGTAACGGCGTTCGAGAGAAGACGATTCCTACACATGTTCGCGAATTTTTTACCAGAGTTCTAGCTCAACCTTTGAGCTTGTACGAAACTCTGCCCCCGAAGGCTGCACTTGAATATCTTTCGCTGTTTGCGCAGTGGCGTCTTTTGCCACCGCAAAAATGGAATGACACGCTTTTAGATACAATCCAAAGTCAGATCGTTTTGTGGAGATCGCAGGAATTTTTATCGTTTGCTTTGCAAAGAAAATTGACTCCCTTAAAACTCCCCGCGCCATTGCTGAACTTGTATTTGCTCAAACTGCGCGAAACGTTTGCGCAGATGGACGCTAATACACAGCTCGAAACATTTTCGGCTGAGCTGTATCATGGGCACAATTGGAGCGCCGACGACCTTAAATTTTTAATTCAGACTCTTACCGTGAGTTTGCAAGGCAGTGCGGAGACCTTGCGAATTAAACCGCTTAAAGAAACGTTTCGAGGTTTGTCTTTTTTAACCGCTTCGGAGCACTGTCAGCTCAAAACCGAAATTAAAAATCTTGTAGAGCAACTTGATTTGAAACTGCAAGAGTACGGTTTTGGTCTGGCAGATGGTGGAACAAGTGGGTCCCTCCACTCTATTACAATCTCCTCAGATGCGCGCTACCTAACGCTAGCAATGGAATTAAAAATGTTATTTCCCGGTGCTAAATTTCGCCACGAGTACTTGGATCCGAACAAACCAGGCTTTTACGACCCTGTGGATCTACTGATCGTAGAACCTCGCCTTGTTGTCGAGTGGGATGGTGCCCACCATTACTTCCGAAGAATTTCACAAAGCGGAATCGTGAATGAAGGCCAGACCGATCTGGTTTTACGCCCTGCCGACCAAGCACGGGATCGAATATTGCGTTCTGAAGGCTATAATATTCTGCGTATCTCACCGCCGCTTGCAAAGCAGCTCGATAGTCTCGATATTTTTGCGCTAATCACAGAGCAGAACCAATTCTAAATTCCCTGATCAGACGTCGTAAATTCGGGAAGTGGTGGATTGCTATCCACAGGGGCCAGCAGTGCTGCGGAGACTGTATTAAATCCAAAACGATCTAAAAATCGAAAAACAAGCGCATCGCCTTTGCCATTCGCTGCCGATAAATAAAGCTTCAGGTCAAAAATTGGGCGATTCGCAAGCATTTCGAGACCGCCTTCATGGTGTGACCACGTGCCGTTTCCATTTCCTAGGCGATCCACTTGATAGTAAAAAGTGTTGTTATCAAAGAGAACGAAGCGCATTGGAAATTCGCTACCCGATTGAATAATTTTAACCGTCGCGAGTTTTGTTTGTACGTTGGAAGATGTGGCCGCGGGGTTTACGAGCGAATCGTAGAAGGCCGGCTCACGCGGATTCGCAATCAGTGATTTTTTTGGGCCACACGACACCATCAACACTGCTATAAGAAAAAAGAAATATCGCATCAGTCCCCCACAAGTCCTAATAGTATCCGCTCGTTCTACACGTGTCATTTAACAAAATACATTTTGTGCTGAATGCACACTTATCAATCAAAAGTCGGGTTCTCTTGAGGAACCTAGGGTCTAGTTTGCTTTGCAGAGATTACTCGTTGTTATCTAGCCGCAGCTAACTTTATTACATATGGTTTGTAGCTCATATTTTTTGTATAAAACAGCTGGGTCAGTTCCGGGGGGAATACAGTGCTCAAACAACTCATCTTTTTTATCAGCATCGCCGCGACAGCTATGCCAACTTTGGCTGCACTTTACGATCTTCCTGAGGGTGCCACTGAATCACAAAGTTTCGAAAACTTTATGCGAGTGGTGAAAACAACCTCAGCAGTTACCGTGGAGGATTTTTTAGGTGATTGGAAAAAAACGGACCCTGTCGTTTTCCGTTTTTATTTATTGGCCTTCCGAAGTCGAAGTTTGCAAAGCTCCACGCCGCAAAGCCCACGAGCTATTTTATTTTCCCCGGCAGCTGACTTTATGGCAAGTTTTAATAGCCATTCTGCTTTGCGCGGATCGCGGAATATCGAAATTATTCGATTTGATCACTCCACAGAGCACTTCGAATTTCGCGAGCTTTCCTTTGATTTAAAAAACCGCCCCACTCTATCCGCAGCCAACCCGAAAAAATGCCTCGAGTGCCACCAGTCGACATCCCGCACAGACGTCGACCCACGTCCCAACTGGGAGCCGTACTTTATGTGGCCAGGGTTTTTCGGCATGACCGACGGTTCAACTTTAAAATCTGAAAAACATTTAACAGATACCGAACGAGACCGACTGGATCCAATTTTGGATACCATCATCATCAACGAAACAAACCACGAAGAGGAATGGTATACCGATTTTTGGAGCCACATTGCACCACTTGACGGCCGCTATTCGCAGCTCGATCCTTTCGACGAGGATGTATCTGCTCAAGATTCAAACCTTTACGGAACCCACGCTTCGCGAGAGCTAAAAACCGTTATGTTTACGCAAAGAGTGGCGCAGATCAATTTTCGCCGGGTTGCCCGGCTCATGACAGATGACAAAGAGACTTTTGACTTTTTGAAAGAAGCCCTCGTTGTGATTCTCCACTGCGGAACGCGCTATTTTCCCCCGGAATTTTTAAGCTGGTTGCAAAAACATTCGTCGCTCAATGAAGGTCAGAATTTATTAAACTTGAACCTCGGAGATAAAATTAAATTGATTTTCGAGCCTTTTTATTACGACACGGATGACTGGTCCATGGACTTTAAAACCAACGCCCGTTTTGCTTTTTCGAATCGATTTGGAACCCCTGGGCGCCCGGAGCATGAGATGTCGGAAGTCGTAGCATTGAAGTCGAGGGAGTATGCCGAGTTAAAAACTTTGAGTTGCCAGCCTAAATTTGTAAACCGCCTCAAAAAATATGCAAACATCCAAACGGCGCTTGCCGTGCAGAGTGCCCGAAGCCGCTTTAAAGAACGCATTGAAAGCGTAAAAAACGCGCCTCTTATCAATCGCTGTATTCGTTGTCATGCAGCGCCGGATGACTTAACGATTCCGCCCATCCCTTTTGATGACAAACTGGCACTGCAACAAGAGCTGCACCGAGGGGGATTTAAACGCGGCCGTTTGTTTGAAGAAATTTTGTACAGAGTGGGTGTTCATGCAACGTCTGACGAGCAAATGCCCCCGCAAACCCAGCCAACAGCTCAACAGCGCGAAGATTTAATAAAATATCTCAGAGAGTTGATGAACGAGAGTCAGGGACGCTCACCGCAATAATTCCCACCTGTCGTCATTTTTCCGCGGCGTCCTCGAATTGATGGCGTTCCCTTTCGTCGCCCTGAACAGACGTCATCACCCTCCGTCATCCTGAGCCGAGCGAAGGATCTCGCATGCTCAGAATGACTGCTGCTCGGGATCGCAGCCGGCAAGCTGTCTACTAAATGAACAACTAATGTAATAACTTCTTCGTTTACGGCTTACTTTGAAGTTCTTTGTGCCCACGTGTATCAATACTGATTCACAGGTGAATTATGTGTAAGTTTATTTTTGCAGTCCTCTTAGCGATGGCTCCAGTGGAATTTATTTTCGCGCGCTCTTGCACCGATATCTTTAAACAAGATTCGCGCTTCTATGCGCTTGCTCAAGACCTTCAGATAAATTTGTTAGATCTTGCCGAAAAGGTGTCAGTTTATCCAGAGCACAAAGGTATGAACGCTGAGTGGTCCATCTACGCAGTCAATCGGCACGGCGTAAATGTCGAAATCACCTACGTCACGGTGGGAGAAATTAAATCTATCGTGCATAAAGCGCAAAGAGACTACGCCAAATTGATTCGCCAAAGATCATTTTCAATAATGAAGGATGAAATTTGGAATCATATTTGGCTCCAGGGGCACGGTAAAAACCACCTTGAAACATATCTGACGATCATTTTAAAGCCTTCGGGGTATCCGCTGGCCGCTAAGGTTTCTTTCGAGCAAAAGGGCGATAAAGTAGACGGCATAGCACCGATCATATGGAGCTCTGAACTTTATTTGAATGCAGAAGGCTTTCCTATCAGATCAGGGACGAGTTTCTAATATGGCGCTTATTCTTCGCTTTCGTCATTCAGCCTTCGTTTCTCGCTTCTGTTTAAGTGCTCTACTCATTTTAGGCGTCCATTTAGGAATTATGGCACCTGCCCGCGCCAATGAGCAGTGTCAGTTGCTGTTTCCTACCGAGCGCCGAACAAACTTAGATGAGCAATTCCAAACGGCATTTACACACGACGTTGTCCAGTTTGGCAAAAAATATCGGAACGATTCTCAAAGTATCTCTCGCATCGAGGCCATCGCTTGGTACAAACAACGACTGCAAGAGTTTATGAACTCGGCACAAAACCTACATGATTTTTCAAAGTTTCTTCGCGCCATCGAAAAAACCGGTTTCGTAAGCGACCAGTACTTGGACGCCTGGAGACAGGTTGATTTCCTCGCCGCCATCCGAAGCAAGAAGCCAGAGGATTTTACGAAAGACGACATAGAAACTCTCAATCAAACATTAGAGGATCTATTTGAAACCAGCCATTTACCGTGGACTCCTATACTGGAAGGCTTCAATGTTTGGGAAAATCCAAATTACGCGAAACTTGTTCTAAATGGATGGATCGAAGCCAAACTTTTTTTAATGGACGATTATTTGAATCATGGTGCACAACTCAATATGACTCTTGTCACTTCGCTTGCAAACGTCCCAGCACCAACGCAAAACGAGTTGCTCAGCACGATCGGCCAATCATTGCTCGTGGTGGACTCCCAGTACCGCTCGCAAAATTTAGACCCTGGAGAGCAAAATCTTATCAAAGCGCCCTCGCGCGAGTGGCAATTTGTGCAGCAGATTCTAATTCGCAACCAAGTTTTTGCAGCTCTTAGTAAGCTTCCACCAACTGTCGAAGCAAGGGACTTGCGAGAGGTCCAATTCGCCATACAAAGATTAAACCGCCATGAAACGTCTTACACATTCGAAACTGTTTTCGCTGTTGCCAAAGCCATACAGACTCACTTCACTCCACTTTTGAGTGGAGACGACTTTGTCGATGTATTTGGAAGTTTTCCAAATCTCACGGCCAACCTTAAAACATCAGACGTTGATATGATTTTTTCTCCCCGCATTGATCAAGTTTATTACGATCTTGTTAGCCAAACCCCGTCAATCGAACCTGTTTCGTCAGCTACTTTTTTCGCAAACGAAGCTGTTCTCCTTTCGGACTCCGTCATCGCCGCAGAAGGTGCTGTGCGGCAAATTTTGAATTCTGTTCAAGAACCCGGAGAACTTTTTTCGGTCAACTCAATGACAAGGACGGTCGCTAATGGAAGGCCTGAGATTTCGGAAACTCTTGCCCAAACAGAAACATGGTATGGGATGGCAAGTCCGATCATGATTCGTATTTTCTCAAATCGAATTATTTTGCGCTTTTGGGATGGTCTCACTGGAACGCGCGAAATTCCTGCATCCGTGCTTGAATTTTCGATGAAGTTTTAAGCTATGATGTATTTTACAAAAAAAGACTGATCAAATTAAATCCGCAAGGCTGATAATGCTCTACACGAAGGACCTAAACTTTCTACGAGATTCTTCGCTGCGCTCAGGACGGCGAGAGGGTCCTGCCTGGTTCAGTAAAATGCGATAGGATCGCTCACGTTTGATATTATCAGATCGGAGTCAGTATGTTTTTTAATAGGGCTATAGTTGCGGCATTAACGAAGTCTCATTTGTTTTTCACTTAAGGTGTCCAATCTGCACATTTGAGGTCACTTCTACTCAAACTCCATGAAGTGGAATATATAAACAGAAGTGAATACTCAAATACTCAAAGACTGGGTGGACCGTTTCTTAGTTCCAATCGATGATCCGGGATCACGGCTGTTCCATTTAAATATTTTAATGTCATTGGGATTAATCTCGGCTTGGATTATTTTTTCGCAATCCAGTACATTACAAAAAGGATCTAAAGGGCGTCTCGGCGTTTTCGTAAACCAATTTACAACTTCCGTTTTTCGTAGAAAATATTGGTGGAACAGATCGACAAAAATTGACTACCAAATTTACTTTTTAAATAGCGCTCTTAAGATTTTCTTGTTAATTCCGTACCTTGATTTTTCCTTTCGGATTTCAAAAGCCACACTTTCTGGACTTCTTGCCAGCAATCATCATCGAACTCTTTCTTTGAATACGAGTTACCTAAACCTTTTGATGTTCTCGATACTTGTTTTTGTGCTAGATGACTTTTTACGTTTTCTTCACCACTACCTGATGCATAAAATTCCATTTTTGTGGAAGCTCCATCGAACTCATCATTCGGCAAAGATTCTCACTCCCATCAGTCTCTACCGTATTCATCCTCTCGAATCCGCCATGTCTACTCTCAGGAACAGCTTGAGCACTGGTCTCGCAATTGGCCTTTTTATTTTCCTGTTTGATAGTCAATTTAGTATTATTACTGTTTTCGGTATCAACCTGTTTGGGTTCTTATTTAATCTCCTTGGCAGCAATTTACGCCACAGCCATATTCCCCTAAGTTTTGGTGTGCTTGAGTGGGTGTTTATCAGCCCTAAACAACATCAGATTCACCACTCGGCAAATCCAGTTCACTACAATAAGAATTTTGGGGTTTCGCTCACGGTTTGGGACAGCCTGATGGGTTCGCTTGTGCGGTCGCGAGACGTGACCGGAAAACTTCGCTTTGGTCTGCGAAACCATCGACAAACCCTCAAAAACACACTCATTTCTCAATAAGATTTCATTAAAATTTATATTCATTTTCATCTAATTTATTTTATCTCGATTCTTTGCTTACTTGAAGCTTCAAGGTTACATCCAAAAGAGCAAATGTTCTTAAAGGAGAAAAAATGCAGCTATCGACGTTGTTAACAGTTCTATTTTGTTTTTTCACTGCAAACGCAGATTTAAACCTCTACACCGATCGCCCCGCGGCTCGCATGCAAGTTGTGGCCGATGATTTCCTCAAGAAAACTGGGATCAAAGTGAATGTGCTTGAACTAAAAACGGATGAACTCACCGCAA
>JAYUQP010000022.1:0-99557 GCA_043757265.1 Bdellovibrionales bacterium
ACTTCGATGACGGTGGTTGAAACTAGGATATCTATTTCGTGTTTACGGAAAGACTCCATAATTTTATCTTTTTCGTCGGCTTTCATTTTTCCGTGCAGCAATCCCAATCGATACTTTGGTAACTCAATCTTTAATTTTTCGTATTCGTTGGTGGCTGATTTGAGATCCATTTTTTCGCTCTCTTCGACAAGAGGAAAAACAATGTACGCTTGGCGCCCTTGATCGAGCTGCTCTTTTAAAAAATCAATCACCTGCGGCCGTTTGCTTTGATAAGTCGCGCGCGTGACGATGGCTTGGCGCCCTTTGGGAAGTTCGTTAATGATAGAAACATCGAGATCGCCGTACACCGTCATCGCTAAGCTGCGTGGAATGGGAGTTGCTGTCATAAGTAAAAAATGCGGCGATAGGCCGCTTTCTTGGCCCTTGCCTTTTAACATACTCCGCTGTTGCACCCCAAAGCGGTGTTGTTCGTCGACAACCACGTAGCCAAGGTTTTGAAACTCCACGCCGTCTTGAATCAGTGCGTGAGTTCCCACGATGAACTGCGTTTTTCCACAGGCTAGATCCGCGAGTGCTTGCGCTTTGTCTTTGCCTTTCAGCTGGCCGCTTAAAAAACCCACGTTGATGCCCAAGGGTTTTAAAAATTTTTCCGAATTGAGCGCATGCTGTTGCGCGAGGATTTCGGTGGGGGCCATCATCGCAACTTGATAGCCATTGGCAATGGCCGATAGTGCTGTGATAAGCGCGACTATGGTTTTTCCGCTTCCCACATCTCCTTGAACAAGCCGGCTCATTGGGCGCGCGAGCGCCATATCTTTTTGAATTTCTATAATTACTTTTTTTTGCGCGTTCGTCAGTTCGAACGGCAAAGATTTTAAAAATTTGGCCTCGATGGCAGGGTTGCTTAGAATGGGAGGAGCGTTTTCGTCTTGCATGCCTTTTTTTCGCGAAGCCAAAATAAGCTCGAGCATAAAAAACTCGTCAAAAATTAAACGCCGGTGGTAAGGCGTCTGCCGGTCCAAATAACTTTGCCCCATTCCTGCCTCGGGCACGTGGATGCGGTAAATGGATTCGGCATAGGATGCAAGATTGTATTTTCGGCGAAGCCACTCTGGATCTTGTTCGACATCGAGGCTTAAGTTTTTTGGAAGCTCTAACGCCGAAAGTCCTGCACGAATGATGGCCTGAAGTTTTTTAGATGAAAGACCGTCGGTCTCCGAGTAAATGGGCAAAAGCTCATCTTTTACTTCACGGTCTTCCTCCTCGGTCCATTCGTGCAGCTCGGGGTGGTGAAACTCGAGTTGGTTGCGGTACAAAATCACCTTGCCCACCACCCGAACTTTTAATCCTGGTTGAAACTTTTCAAAATATCCACGAAAGGGAATTCGAAAAAATTTGCAGTGAATCGTTCCACTGGAATCGCGAATACTAATGTCGTAAATTTTGCGTCCCGTGCGGCCCATGGGCATGGCCGTGGCTCTTGCGACTTCGGCCTGGAGACCAACGAAGTCGCCATCGTTGAGTGAGGCTATGCTACGAGCGGCTCGACGATCCTCGTAGGCTCGCGGATAAAACTCCAAAAGGTCGCGAAGAGTTTCGATACCCTTCTTTTTGAGCAGGACCCCTAGCTTGGGCCCCACTCCCTTTACGTACTGAACAGGAGTATCGACACTGAATGCCATTTTGTTTTTATAGACAGATTCATAGAACCTGGCAAACTATTCGAGTGGAAAACGATACGTACTTTCAAATACGAGTGGGAACTCTCCTTCCGAACGCAGCTTTGCCGTTTGATCTCTATGTGCTCGTAAACAAGAAGTACATTCATTATCTTCCGGCTGGCGGACAAATTTCGCAGGAAAGAGTGTCGAAGCTCAAAGGGTCCGAGCAATTTTTTGTTCCTCTGCCGCAAAGACAGGCGTTTAAAAACTTCGTATCTGCGTCACTGAATAACGACGGAGTGTCCGTTGCCGAAAAAGCAAAAATCTTGCGCGACACTTCAATTTCGCTTGTCGAAGAAATTTACGAGAAAAAAGACATTAGCGAAGCTTTAAATGATTCCAAAGAGATTGTTGGACATTTTGTGAAACTTCTCAACGAATCTCCGGAAAGCATTGATCATCTGATTCAACTTTCAACGCACGATTTTTACACCTTTAATCACTCGCTAGATGTGAGTGTTTACGCATTAGGAATTGGCAAACTCGTCGGCTACAGCGACGAGATGCTTGCCGAACTGGGGCGCGGTTCGCTGTTTCATGATATTGGGAAAAAATGGGTAGCTGCCGAAATTATATGCAAAAAAGGCGCGCTCGACGAGGGCGAATGGGCACAGATGCAAAGACACCCAGAGTACGGCCTGAAGATTTTGAGCGAGTATGATGTTTCGGAAGCTATTAGAGCGTGCTGCTTTGAACACCACGAAAGCTTTTTAGGAAATGGCTATCCGCAAAGACTCGAGGGGCAGTCGATACATCCCATGGCGCGGATCGTGGCGATTGCCGACACTTTTGACGCTCTCACAACTCAGCGTTCTTACAACCAGCCCATGACTCCAAAAGATGCGCTTCTTTTTATCACTACCAAAATCAAAGACAAATATGATCCCGACATCCTCAAAGCGCTGAATGATGTTGTCAACAAGCTCGATTAATCCTAAATTGTTTGTATAGATATTAAAGGGGAAGTTCATGAACAAATGGTATGTGGCTCTGCTGACAGTTTTAATAATTTCTGGATGTTCAACATCGTCTGATGTAGCGACTGGAGACCTTAAAGCTCCATTTTCGGAAAACAAAGCGCAGATAGAATCGTGTTACGAAAAAGTAGCTAAAAAACAACCAGATTTGGGAAATGGAACTGTTGAGCTGAAGTTCTTAATCAACGACGACGGCAAAGCTTACAAAACAATCTACCTGAAAAAACGCTCCACGCTGTACAGCAAGTTGCTGAACGCATGTTTGAAAAAAGTTGTTCATTCTTGGCAGTTTCCTACAGGCAAGTCGCTAGAGGTGATCTATCCATTCAATTTTGAGAAATCGACAGCTAGTTTGGGCGGCGAGTCACAGAAAAGTTCCGGATCTTCGAAGGATGCAGTAGAGGGAAAATCGTCGGATCTTGACGTAATCGACAATTCGCCGAAAGAGGATGAAACCTCGGGCGATGAAGAAGACGAAACGACTCCCGAAGATTAGTCGTTTTTTTTCTTTGGTATTCGCATACCCGCTCTAATTAGATGCGGGTTCCTATATTAGATATTGATAAACTCATCGTCCGCTTTTATAAAGAGGGTTCCAAGCCTGTCATGGTGGTCGTAGCTCAGTTGGTAGAGCACTGGATTGTGATTCCAGTTGTCGCGGGTTCAAACCCCGTCGATCACCCCATTAAAATTCAGAATCCGGGATACGGTTAACGGTAGACTGGATTTCGGATTAGTCCACGATTCCACCAACAGCAGACGAGCCCTTTTGATCATCCCAATTAGAATTTCCCTATACCTGAATTCAAGTATACCCGTTTACGAGTACACCCGAATTCCTTGTTTTCCGGAATTCTTCGATACTGAATTGGGTATCCTTCAGCGTGATTCGGATGTTGCGCGAATAGTTATTAAACTCTCTAGATTTCTCTAAGCGGCTGTGATTACCTGCTGCGGACTTTGAGGACGTGAATCCAGTGAGAGTCTGGAACTGTCGTGCAACGGTAAGCGGTTTTTAACCGATAAGTCCGATCCCCTCGAACGCTGCATCTCACACGTTATGAGGAATCAGAATGCTTTTGCGCTTTTCAATTAAGTTTCTTGCTCTATCTCTATTTTTTATCTCTTACTTTCAGGTATATGCTGCTACCAACTTACGCTGTGCTGAGATTTTCGATAGCGAGTTCAACCAAGCTGAATTCGCGAATCGTCAAATCGTCGCGCAAAAGATGAGTCACGAAGTTAGTTTGCTCGCTGATGTCGATCTTGCTAAAAAAGGAATGTTCGGACCGCAGAAACGCGGTTACGCCATCCTCATCGGCTCAATGGTCGGAAGCGCGGCCCTAACAACTTACCTTGGATCTCATCTCAGTTCCGATCTTCAGTTTTTGTCCATCTTCCTCGCTCAAGTTTCCACACTGGGAGTCTACGTGGTCGGTGCGCCGATATGGGAGCCAATTTCTTCTCGATTTCGACAAATGGCATTTGGCATTGGTAAAGATTCATCGCTGGATACAGTCGGCTTAAATCCGCAGCTCGAAGCGACCTGGCTTCGAACGCAAGAAAACTACAGCCTCAATGCGCAGATGAGCCGTAACATCATCAGTCAGTTTATTGTTTCCGTAAAACAAAACTTCTACGAAGCACAACGTGCTTACTCGACAAGTGACAACAATTTTTCGGCGGACCAAGTTGCCGAGGCTGCATTCCGACTTAGGCTTCTCTTCAAAGAAATCAGCCCCGATGACATCTCGGTTGCGGCTGCTATAAATTCTGCTTTTACGAATCACATTGTAGTTGATTCGGTCTTTGTCGAATTGGTTTGGAGCAAGATAGGAAGTCTAGATCCTAACTTTAATTCAGTCGAAAACCGCCAGTACTATCGTGTGGCGCTTCAATCCTGGTTGAAGTTGCCAGTGAACCAAATTCCCGATTGAGAACTCGTCTCAGTAGTATTCTCAGTAGTATTCTCAGCTAAATGCCTTGGATTGCGTTTCTGCGTTCGTGCAAGCACTTCCCGTTTACAAATTGGTTAACATTGTTCGCTTCGCTTATGGGGTGAGTGATGGGGCTCGAACACACGGAGTGCAACGATCCAACTTGCAGTGCAACGATCCAACTTACAGACAAGCGCGGTCGTTCAAGGGACTTTGACCACCTCAATGTGTCCATTTGATATTATGAAAACTTACAGCTCGCAGGTTCCCACTCCCCAAACAACAGTCATATCGCCTCCGAAGCGGCGATCGGTTAAGCGACCATTGGGACTGTTGGCGCGAGCCGACCTAATATGAGGTACCAAGTCAGTTCGATTAAAACGCGAGTGCCATATTTCCATCCAGTCTAAATAATAAGGCAAATTAGATATCATAAAACTGGGATTATGAGCCTGCGGAGTGGAGGTTTTTGTCATGAAAATACTAAAGTCGCCAAACGAACTGGCGACGAAGTTTGCGAGCTGCGAAAGCCCGTTGTTACGATAGTTATAAAGGTTATTTCCGCGAAGAGTTTGAATTTCGGCTATCATAACCAGAGGCTGTAGAGCAAATTGATGATAAATAAATCCTTGCGAACCTCTATTGAGTTCCGTCAACAAAACTCCATCCGCCCGTATGGAGTCTACTCCCAATCTGTATTGGAGGATGCCCCAGTCAGAATATGTGGAGTTGTTAAACAGAGTCCCGTAGAGCATGACTGTCAGTCCCGCCCAGTACTGATGATTATTCAGGTTTCTTTTCTCAGCGTTTTGCGCGGAAAGTGTTACAAAACGATCCATCTGGAATAACATTTCGATTTGAGATGAGGGAGTGCTAACGACCCAGGGATTGCTAACGACCCAGGGAGTGCTAACGACCCAACTAACAGACGAGCCCCGTCGATCTCCCCATTTTCAATAATCCAATTCCTGAATCCCTGTTTACCCGTTAACCGGTATACGTAAATTCCTGTAGCCGACCTCGATCAATGACTGAATCCCTGTCGGCAAATACGAAGGGGAGAAAGTCCACTTTGTTGAACAATTTTTGGGCCCGCATCTGTTCATTTATCATTAGTTTGCCGTACAACTAAATCAGCAATGGATTCTTTTTTGCAAACAAGGCAGTGTGATTTTATTCAACCGGCATACTACACATAATTCATGGCACTAAAGCGCACTCTTGGCGTTCCGATGCTTACTTTTTACGGGACCGGTCTAATCCTTGGCGCAGGAATCTATTCCATTATCGGGCGCGCTGCCGGAATTGCAGGTTACAGTCTTTGGCAAGGATTCCTCCTTGCCGGCATTGCAGCGCTTTTTACAGCTCTGTCGTACGCGGAGCTTGCGGCAATGTATCCCAATGCCGGTGCCGAATATATTTATTTGCGTAAAGCGTTTTCTACCCAACGCTGGCTAGCTGCAACGATTGGAATAATTGTGATCTTTGCCGGATGCGCCTCGGCGGCAACTGTAGCTCTGGCCTTTGCGAGCTACTTACAACATTTTATTTTTTTGCCGAGAATTATCGTCGCCTATTTGATTTTGATTATTTTTACTGGCGTCAACATTGCTGGCATTGAGCAATCAAGCTGGACAAACGCTATCTTTACCGCAATCGAAGTGTTTGGCCTGTTCCTTTTTATTTGGCTCGGTTGGCAGCACCCTGATTTTGGTAATGCGCTTTTAACAGTGCCGACGTTTGCCACTGTTTCTAGCGCGGCTCTCATGATTTTTGCCTTTATCGGCTTTGAAAATATTGTGAGCTTGTCCGAAGAAACAAAGAACCCTGAAAAAAATATTCCTCGTGCCATACTCTTGAGTCTTTTTATATCGACGCTTTTATATATTCTCGTCGGGCTTGCTGCGGTTGCGCTGATGCCGCCTGAGCAATTGGCTCTGACTGATTCGGCAATTCTCGACGCGTCGATGAAAAGTTCTAAAAATATCGCCAAATTTTTGGGAGGTATCGCGCTTTTTTCTACGGCCAATACAGTTCTGATAGCTCTGGTCACTGCGAGTCGAATCCTCTATGGTGTATCGAAAGATAAATCGTTGCCCACTGTATTTGCGAAAACTCTCAAAAAACAAAAGACGCCCTGGGTAGCAGCGGTTACTTGCATGGTGTCTTCGGCTTTTTTACTTTTGTTCGGCAGAGTAGAAACTTTGGCAAGCATCGCATCTTTCTCGATCATGATGGTCTTTATCGCGGTGAATATTTCTGTGATTCGCTTGCGCTTTACCGAAGCCTGGCGCGTGCGTCCTTTTCGAGTGCCCGTGTCTATCGGAAATGTTCCGTTATTTCCAGCTCTTGGTATAGCCCTGTGCTTTGCTTTTCTTTTTCACTTTGAGCGACTGGTGTACCTCACAGGGCTGCTGGCATTTGCGTGTTCTGCTGGGATATATTTTTTATTCAAACGCTTCAAAAGACCACTTAAACAATAGTGTAAATCCTTGGCGAAGCTTCAATTAAAAGTAAAACGAATATCAAATGTTGCAGTGATCCCCCCGGAAGCCCTCGTTAAACTCGATATTAAAAGTTTCGTCCAGCTTATTTCATTCCATTGGTGGAGAATAGGCGTTTCATGGCATTCGCAAAGTTGGGGCCAGCTGCATTATTTGTGCGAAAGTACAGCGACGGCTCGACAAGCTCGAGCTCCATGATTTCCAATTCTCCGTTGTCATTCCGCACAAGATCCACGCGATGAAACAGAGTTGGCGTTTGTAGTTTTGACTCAACAATTTTATATATCGAAGTTGCTAATGCGAGATCTTGTGGCGAAGGTGCAATTGAAATTATATTCCCACCGTACTCTTCCTGCACGCGGTAATCGCCTTGTTTGGGAATTTTTTGAATGGCATGGCTAAATTCTCCATAAAAAAAGTGAAATGAAAATTCTCCCTCTGAAAAAATTCTTTTGCGAAAAGGTTGAATCAAGGGCTTTCCCACAAACAAAGGCCCAGCCGGAATAGTTTCGCGAGTGATTTTAAACGTATTTACGGAACTTGCACCAATTTGCGGTTTAACCATCAGAGTATCGGTTTGCCACATGGTGAAGAGCGAGGTCCAATTTTGCGGCCAGGAAAATTCAGTGGGGATAATGCTTAGCCCCCAGTTCTTGAGATCGCGCAGATATGTTTTTTGAGCATTCCACCGGATGGTTTCGTGGTCGTTGACCAGCTGGGTTTGAGATGAAATATTTTTAAGCGCCACTAAAAATTCATCTAATTTTTGCGTGTAATCCCAGGTGGTGCGAACAATGGCCGCCCGGTACTGCGACCAATCACAAACGGCGTTCCAGGATTTTGTTTCCACATTGAACCCCGCCTTTAATAGAGCCGGCAGCGCCAAATTGTCGTCGATGATGAACCCATCGAGGTTGTCACAGGATAAAAAAACGACTTTGGTTTGTGCCACGATTGAATCCTTTACTAGAGCATTCGGAAAAGAGCATGTAGTAAATTATGCACTTCGATCATTATACGCAAAATTATCGTTAGTCACAGAATTAATTAAAGAATAACAGCCATTATCACTCAGGTTTCTTAGCAACCGCTTCTTCCGAAATATTACCTGGCAACGCCAGATACTTCAAACCCGGTCTCTATCAAAAAGAACGCGGAAAGAAATATTTATTATAAAAGTTTAACGCTCACCTATAAAGTTACCTCGAAAATTGGGTCAAGACCAGCATGTTAATTCTGGAACCTCTTTTCGAATACTTTTTTGACGGTTTCTATCTAATTCCTCCGTGTAATCGAAAAATTTTTTTCGGAGATCATTTTTAGATGGGCCACAAAGAATTGCAGAGAGGCTCAATTGCTGATGCGACATAGGATTCAGTCGATCCCGAGCTAGATTTTTTAGCTTCTCTGATAAAATACTGAAAGACAAGAAATCTGGATCGCTAAGGGGATTTAATAAAAGAAAAGAGTTTACATTGAATTGAGAGGCAAGATCGTTGAACCATAATTCCAATTGGTTTACTGAAAATATATTATAAATACTGATGGTACTGTTCACTCGAATATCAATATTTTTGTAATCCTCTGCTAGCTTGAAAAAATTCCTTGCGTTCTTTTCGACAACATTCCACTTTGAAGGAAACCGAATATATTCATTTAATCCTCGCAGACCATCAATACTCAGCCAAAGATAAATCTTTTTGTATGAGCGCCATGAATCGAGAATCTTTTCCGCAGGCCAGACCGTGACATTCGTATAGTATGTTAATTCAATATCAGAGGTCTTTCTCTGATTTAGAAATTTTAATATTTCAAGGTGAACTTTTGACAAGAACGGTTCTCCGCCCACGAATTTGACTTCTGACAACATTGGTAGGCTCTGGAAAAGTTCAATAGAGTCAGTCAGACTCATCGTCTCTTTAACCTGATATGATTTGTTTAACTTTCTAAATTCGTTCTGAATGGCTGTACTTGATTGGGGGTCACACATTAGACACCGGAGATTACACTGATCTCCTAAAAAAAATTCTAACGATTCAATATCGTTAACCTTAACTATTTCAGAAGGCAATTCAGGTGGAGCATTCTTCAAATTAGAAACTGTTCGAAGACTTGGAAGGCTTACCGATTCTAATGTTTCACACTTTACACAACCTGCAATCTTTTTGCCTTCGAAAGAGTCCCGGCGCAGCTTTACTAATTTTTGATCGTTTAAACTATTAGTAAATGAGACTGTATCACTAAGATTTATGAGCGTTATAGGCTCATAAGCGGTAAAGTTGCAACAAGGTACTAATTCTTTACCCGGACGGATGCATGCGTGCTTCCAAAAGTTTGAACATCTCATATTTCAACGACTCTACAAAGCAATCGCGCACCAGACTTCAACTGTTCTTTGCGCCAGTTCTTTTGATCTAAAATCTTTTGTAGGCGCAGGTGAATTGGTTCTTGAAACCTAGTAATAGTTCGAAGCCTTCTATTCAAGCCTTTAAATTTGAACATTGGTGAAGGCCTCAGCGTAATTAAGTGCCATGCTTATTTCGTTTTCACTTCTTGCTTGGTTAATTTTGACTGTGTTTTAAAATCTAATGTTTCAAAGTTGTCTTTAGGAACTGCCATACTTTTTACATCTACAACAAACGCCTTTTCCATAACTCCAATGACAGGCGAAAAATAAATTAAACCATGATCATTCACTCTTTTTCTGAAAGACGTCACGTTTTCAAAGAAAAAGATTTTCTCTTTACTGGCAGCACTATTTTTGAGGAACTCAAGATCATATAACAACTGGTGAACCAAGTTTCTATTTTGAGTGATATACTGTGCAGCACTTTTCAAGAACTGGTTCGCCTTAACCATTTCACCTGTTTGTCGCTCAAGCCTGGCTGACTCAAGGGCATGAAAAAAGATCGCCAAATCGTACGTTACGATCTCCTTGAACTTTTGCAAACATTTTTTACTTTTGTCAGTCTCACCCCTCAAGCGTAAGGCCTGTGCCGCTAAAAAATGAAACCATGGCACATCCTTCACTTCAGTTGTGCACTTTTCGATTTCTGCAGAATTGATTTGCTTTAGCAGCCCCAGTGACTTCTCCACATCCCCATCACCTAAGTAAACGACAGCTTTCACAAAAGATATCCATTGAGGGTTCATAAATTTAACAGAGTATTTATCGAGTTTTTCTATACAACGTCGATTTTCATTCAGATATCGAATTTCGCAATAGTACTCGAGCAAAGACCTGAATTTCAAATTGGGTAACTTTGCCAGACTTTCTTCATTTGCATCGAAAAAAACCATATAATCTTTAATCCGCCCTGATGAAACTATCTTTGAGACAAAAGAAACCAAATATATTTCCTGCTGGGCATTCGACCCTGCCATTATTATTTGAAGCGCGTCTGCTGCTGACTGTTTTGACGCAACTTCATCGAGCAAGTCCGAAAAAAGTTTTTGAGAGGCCGCATCAGCACCCTTGAAAAGGGCAGCATTGGGAATTTTTTTGATAAAAATGTCGTATTGAATTTTGTCCAGCTGAGCTAGCCGTCGAAGTCCGAGTGTAACGTTGGAGACACTAGTCTGCTTTTTTAAGGTCATCTCGATATTGAGACGGCGTTCGATAATTTTGACCTCTTTTTTCGGTTCGTTTTTTTGCCGGAGGCGCTCTAAAAATTCTCCAAAAGAATTGCTTTGTGCCTGGGCGTTCTGTGTAACTAATAAAAATGCGTACAGCAAAGTTAAGTATTTCATTCCATCCCGACTCGTATTGAGACACCAATTGACAAGGTGTCGAATGCGTCATCTAATTATCTTATGAACAACCGTCTTACAAAGAAAAAATCTGTTGTGCTTTTGCTGTCAATACTAACGATCACCCAACTCATTGTCATTGCCTTTCGGATCGATTTTTGGCCTTTTTCTTGCTATCCTATGTTTTCCAATTCCAAAACCGTTCCGACGACTGGGGCGTATCAACTCTTTGTGACAAAAGGTAACGGTATCCTTGAGCAGGTTCCCATGGAAGGACACAAACAAACATGGTTCGTGTTGAATCGGCTCGAAACCGACGTTAATGGCGAGGCTGAAAAATTAAAGGCAGAAAAGATCATGAAGGATAACTATAAGAGCTATCGAGAAAAAGTTGGGCGATCTGGAGACGACCATAAACAGCTGCAACTCTTTTTTACTAACGTAAGCAAAAGCCAAAACGCCGACAAATTCATCCAAGAGCGCAAACTTATTTACTCAATAGAGCTATAAAATGCTCAAGGTATTTGACGCAGAATCGTCGGATGTCAACCTTCGCGTTTTTAGGTTTTTGTACTGCTCTTTTCTGGCTTGCATGCTCCCGAACAGAGCATTATTTTTTTTTTTCAACTCCGATCTTGGCCTTCATAGAGGAATTCTTTTTGCCCCTACCGGAATGCCTTTAAACGTAATAATCCCTCTATTTATTTCACTCAACATAACGTTGGGCGTGTGTCTCCTTTTGGCGGCAGTTAATTACCGTCCCCGCTGGAACCTCACTGCGGCTACCATCATTTTTCTTTTGGTGAGCCAGCCAACCGAAGCCCACTTAAACCCCTATGATTCAAATATAGTTTTCTTTAACCTTCTTGTGCTCGCCCTGAGCTCTTCGCCCTACTGGACTCTCCAAGCGTTAAAACTAAATTTAGCACTTGTCTACTTTTCAGCCTTCGTATCAAAGATGGTTAACGGAAATGGTTTGTTTTGGGCTAGCGGAACAACTCTGCAAGGCTACTTGCTGGAACGACATCTTATGACCGGAAATATTCTAGCTGGATGGCTTGCGGAAAATCTTTGGATCTGCTTCTTCCTAAGCTGTGTAACACTCGTTGCCGAAGGCACTTTTTGGACTGTACTTATCCCTTCTCGGCTCGCACCAGCCGTAGCCCTATCTGGATTCATGATGCACGTATCGATCTATTTTATGATGAGTATAAATTTTCGATTCTTTATGCTTAGTTATCTTGTTTTTATGCCATATGAAAAAATCATTGAGTTTGCGAGGTCTCGGTTTTACAGACAATCTCCTCATACATTTTAATGAGTGAGGCGGTAGGCACTTGGATATCGTTCACAAAAAATTTTAAAATAAAAAAGGCTTCAGTTTTTTTGCAGTAAATGCCGGCATAGATTAAACGCAGCTTAAAACTTTGGTAGTCGCAAACCCCAACCGATTTTCGCTCGTTGCTATATAATAAGACTCCCTTTTTCCACAACATTTCATTTTGTATCGCAGCAAGCTCCTGCGGCCGGTATCTCGCGGGACACGACACATTTTGAGTAATACCTCCGCCATAAGGAGCTGGGTGATCCTTATACAGGCCCACCAATTGCTCAAACTTTTGTGTCCACAGGCGACTGGCTTCTTTATCGTCTGTGGAAGTCCTTTCCATGTGAGCAGACCCATCAAGATTCACTAAAGAAAAACGCGTCGTTTTTTGAGTTCTTTCTTCGCGAACAATTTCCATTTTGTCGAGGAACGCACTATTAAGAACTTGTTTCGAATTTGAAGAATCTTTTTTACAAGATATAATGAGTGTGAAGAAGGCGAGTAGAATGAACTGCCTCAACTTATAAACCCGAATTATTTTGAAAAAATTGCTCAAGATTGACCTCCCTCACATTGAGAATTTTATACCCTAGATCCAAAATCGGAAAAGACATCACCTCTTTCCCATTGCGGGCGATACGCTTGATTTTATTTTTTGTCGTCGTGTCCGTAAAGAGCACATTTCCGTCACTTAAAACTTCTAACCCCCCGCAAACTTCCGAGGAAAAATTTTTTTTTGGGTTTGCTTGGTATCGCCACACTGTTCTTAAGCTTTGCGGATCTAATTCAACTAACGCCGAAAAAGATTCATTCCGGTCCTTTATTTGATTTACATACAGAGCTATATTTCCATTCTTCAAAACCTGAGCATCATGGTTAAAAGCAATTGTTTTCCCGTATTTGGGAAAATACCGTCCGGTCCACAGAATGTTTTGTAAATTCTTGTCTAAAATAAAAAAATTATCGAGACCTCCTGCATGCACGATAATATTCCCTGTCTGAAAGGCAGAGTTCTTTTTAGCAAATGCATTTTCTGGAATTTCATAGGCTGAATTTGCATGCGAAAATTCGTATTTCACATTGGGGTAGAAGTCGTTCTCCCATGTCAGGGCAAAGCCATCGGTGATGGGTGGTTTCATTTTTCGTTTTATCTCTGTTATTTTTTCAAAAAAATCAAAGCTTGAGACTATTTTTCCATCGATACCAATTTTTACCACCAAATCAAAACGAGTCATTTTACCTTTGTAATTGTGCACCGTACTTGCAAGGGCTAAAAAGGTTCCGTCAGAAAGTTGGTTCAATGTATGGTGGAAGTGGCCTTTGATCCGCCACCGCTCATTGAACTGCGCGTCTTTTAAAAAGAGCTCCCGCGTCTTACGATCACGTCCTACCCAACTACCATCTTTTAGGAAGAGACATTGCCTGCCGTCGTACTGCCGAATGATTTTACCGCCGTAGTCGTAGATGAGACATTCGGTGACAAGAAACTTGTTACCTGTTTTGCAGCCAGTGAGAGATACAAGGCAGGCTAGGAAAACAAGAATTGGAAGGCTCATTTTCTTAATCTTTCCAATGAAGTGACGAAGTTTTGGGCTTCCACATACACGTGGTGTTTTGCTCCAAGGCTCTTCTTCAATGTCAAAAGCGGAGGGACCTTGAAGCTCGATGAGAGGCTCGCGAACGCAGCGGGGATTTCTTTAAGAAAAGATAGCGATGGTAATTTTTCCAATTGCAGCAACAAGTTTTTGGCAATATCCGACGTATTTTCTTTGTCGCCAATGAGAGCGTAAATATAAAGTCTTTCAAGATCAAACCAGATCCAAGCTTGCAGATTGCCAACCATCAAGGATCCATACTCTCTTTTGACTTCCTCTCCGTAGCTAACTGCTTCTTGAAAGTTGTTTTTTTTTCTTAGCAACTGCAAGCGCAACGTTTTTCCATAAAGTCGTTCCCAGGGGAAAGAGCTTGTTTGCAGACGCATTTTCACTTCGTGTTTGCCGAGAGCCTCCTCAGCCTTCACCAAATTGCCTGTCGAGAGAGTCATTTCCGCAACATACAGCTCGATCCATTGAATGAGCCCTGGGTCTGCCAGTTTTAATAATTTTTTATGAGCATTTTCGAACAAATCTGAAGCTTTTTTAAGATTTCCAGCATCGCGCAAATTCTTTGCTTTTTCTAGAGCCACCAATTGGCATAATATGGAGTCCGAATTATAGCTTTTTGAAAGAATATCCAGATAACGGTCGCATTCTTGGATTTTGTTCTGAAGACGCAGTGAAAAGCATGCGACCTTGGTTATCCACAACGCCACTTCCGGATTGTCTTTCGATACCTTTTCCAAAGGCAGCCGACGTACCCTCTCCAAAAAAATCCCGTTTTGTGCAAATGCGGGCGCTAGACGCGTTGCTTGGTTAAACCAGTTCTGGTTCCAAGCTTCTGGTCTCTGATCATTCTTAATCCATGAATTAGAAATTAATAGGATTTCTTTAAGCCAATCAGCTCTCGCTGGCTTTTCTAAAGAAACTTTCACTAGGACTGCATCCAGCTGCGCAAAAATGGGAGCTTCGTGGCCGCTAAGCTTTGCCTCCTGATGCTTTAATTGCAACAAAATTTTATCTACGTTCGCTGAGTTACCTTGTTGGAGAGATTGGAGCAATGTTTTGAGAGTTTGAGAAACATCCAGAGGACTAAGTGAAAGTGGTGAGTTTTTTGTCAGACAGGCCTCAATGTGAGGGAGACCCACTTCATCGCAATTCATATTTGCCGCCAAGATATGGTTTACAGGGCTTACGAGAAATGAAGAACCTACAACAACTGCCAAAAGAGAAATAAAGCTTTTCATATTTTACCGACCTGTAAGGAACCCGTTCAATTACATTGCACAACAATGCAAACTTTTTGTCTAGCTGGTAGGCATAAATCTAATTGCAGCAAAGTCATTACTAGATATACTGGTTCTATCTAGGGGGCTGCTATGAGAGTTTTCTTTATCTTCGTATCCATTCTGATTATCTCTAAAAATACACTTGGCAAATCACCGTCGGACGCGAAGCTCGATTGGCTTGTTAAAAGCTTCAGCGCCGATCATGTTGCAAGAATCGATAAAGTTCAAAGTCCGTTTGCAAAGATTCCAAACACTTACTTAGACAAAAAAAAATGCTTGTTTGATGAGGCTGTTGCCCTGGAAATTGAGCAAAGACTTATACACTCGTGGGCTGCGTCTTGGAAAGATAAAAATATTGCGGCTTTTGGCTCTCTGTTGGGAGAAAACAGCCTCATAACAGATTGGAAAATTAAAAAAGCGAAGAGCGTTTCTCCACTCTACGACTCAACTAGCTGGACCGTGGGAGCTAAAGTCTCAACTCTGGCACCTGTCACCTCATTTTTAAAAGAATTCTTCACGATCGAGTCCGTACAGCTTGATTTTGTCGACATGGAAATTCCTGTAAGTTCACGCACGAAAAATGGGACCAATTTCGCCAAAGCAAAGCTGCTTGTGCGTTTTGATATTCGCGGAATTGCAATGGACCAAAGCCGTAGAAACGATACAGGAACCTTTTTAGTAAATATTTTTCGTAATAGTACGGAATGGAAAATTCAAGAGATTGAAGTCACTGCGGGTCAAACGATTGCTGCAAACAGAAAACTTTTTGAGGAAAATACGCTCAATGCAAAGCTGGATTCTATCCCTACACTTGTGAGAACGGAGGCCATTCGGCGGGGAGGATTTGCTCTCTCAGTCGCAGACTTCAATAACGATTTGATCGTTGATCTATTTGTTGGAACTGAAAAAAGCAGTTATTTATTAAAAGGTCGTGCCGATGGCACTTTTGCCCTTGATACTGATAACGATTTTTCTACAGAAAAATCTGTTAAAACTGCGATGTTTACCGACTTGGATAACGACGGGTGGCAAGATCTTGTGCTTGTTCATTTCGTCTACGATAAATTAAACACAATCTCACTCTACCGGAACACAAACGGACATTTTGTTAAATCAAAAAATAATCCCGAAAAGAATCCTCCCGACTACCCAATGCCTGCAGCCATTGGAGATTTTGATGCGGATGGTTTTATCGACATGTATGTGGGATTTCCAGGTGTAAAAGACTTCACAAATCTTGATTTTAAGTACAGTGCCAAGGCGACAATACCAACTACAAAGAGCCCTGAAGGGATTTATTTCAACAACAAACGTGGCGAGTTTTTACCCGCGGTTTGGGATTTTAAGAAAAAAACCAACGACGCAAGACTCAGCTCGCAAGAGGCTCGCGCAGCAGTCTTTCCGCATTCCGCTATTGCGGTCGATTATGACAACGATGGGCACCAAGACATCATAGTAATGGATGATCGCGGAGGTATAAGTCCAGTTTTTAAGAATATCGGAAATGGAAAATTTGAACAGGTTGCTGAGAAAATTGGGGTTTCCAACCATGGGTATGGAATGGGCGTAGCTGTAGCTGACTACAACAACGACGGCGCACAAGACATAATAATGACAAACGTCGACTTTACCGCCGCTCATCGACTTTATAATAGCTGTCGGCAAAATCATGATATCGATGCCGCCGTCAATTTTAGTCAAGGACTCACAATCTACAAAAACACGGGCAAAGGACAATTTGTTAACGACACCCGCGCTGCGAATCTTTCATGGATTGGAGAAGGCGCCGGCGGCGCCGAATTTATTGATTTCGACAATGACGGTTGGCAGGATATCTACGTCGTCAACGGTCTGTGGTCAGGGACTACCCCAACTCAAGACCTTTCAAGCTATTTTGTTAGGGCGGTATTCACAACCATGGCTTGGGACCGCCCCGATCTAGATTATGGGAGATCGCATTTTATGAGCATTCTCTCGGATCATAATGGTCCCCTCGACAAAAGTGGAAATGCAGTCGTCCCAATGCGCTTATCCATGGGTGGATTTCAAAGAAACCGGTTATTTCACAACAACCGGGATGGTACGTTTTCTGAGATTGGATATATAGCTGGGGTTGACTCGTTGGCCGACGGCTACGTTGTTGCCAAAGCAGACCTGAACAAAGATGGATTTATGGACCTTATTTTGAGAAATGCCGACCCAGGTACTAAAGACTACTTGTTTTCACCAGTGCAACTGTTTTTGAATAAAGGTGTTTCGTCGAAAAAAAGTATATTGATCACATTGCAAGGCCGAAGATCAAACCGTGACGGCATTGCTTCAAAAATCATCGCAAAAATTAAAGGGCAAAAGCAAAGCTACGAAGCCATAGGGAACAACGGCGCAGCTCAGAGCGAAAAAACCATCCACGTGGGACTTGGCGACGCAAAAAAAGCAGAAACATTAGAAATACATTGGCCTTCTGGAGAAAAAACTTTAATGAATAATGTTCCCGCTGGAACTATAACGATCAAGGAGCCCACATCACAGCAAGTGAGTGGACTCTAGTTCCTTTTCATTATGGACTCCTGTAATTATTGGCTTCATCATAGGGATGAGAGCGAAGAAGCTCAGGATTTTATTTCTTTTGTTGTGCCTAGTGATTCTAACGGAGTTTTTATGAACGAAAGTTCTCGTTTTGAATTTAACCTCGATTATATATCTGATGTTTACGGTCCAGACTTACTTGTAAGGACGTATTTAGAGCACGAAGCCTTGCGGAGTATCCTTAAGGGTCTACCTGAAAATCTGAATAACACGGCCGAGCTCGGAGCGGGTTACGGACGCATGACTCTTGTACTCAAAGAATTCTCGCAGAATGTTTTTGCCTATGAACGGGAGATGCAATTGGTCAAAATTGGCACGAGGCTTTCTCCTCAACTCCATTTTGTTCAAGTAGAAAGCCTCTCCAAACTGCCCGCAAAAACAGACTTTTTCGATTTGCTTATGACCTTTACGTGTCTTCAGCATCATTCCAATGAGGAGCTCGATCCAGTTCTTATCGAAGCCACTCGAGTTTTAAAACCTCATGGATATCTTTTATTGTGCGAGGAGACAGACGGCTTTTTTAAGGATAATTTCAAACCTGGCGAGTTTGGAACAATAAGCCGATCGCCTGCCGAATATGCTTCGTTTTTATCCGAATTCGAATTCTTAAAAAGCGTATCGCGCCCTCACGAGCCCTCTTACCCACGAAAAAACGTTGGTGCCTTTATGCTATTTAGGAAACGGGCCGCCTCTCTTGACTATTAATCGCCACACGCATATTTAACTTTAATGGCGCCTACGTTGAGTACTGCTCGAAAAATCAAAATTTTAGTCTTCAGCCATCATTTATTTCTGATTATGGGCCTTTTGTATCTTGATGTGACTCACATGGCAGTGGCTTTGGTGAGCTACCTTCTTTTTGGAAAAATTGGGGGAGAGATTGCTTTGCACAGGTATTTTGCGCATAAATCTTTTAAGACCACATATTTAATGGATAGAGGCTTTGCTGTCCTTTCCATCGGGGCGGGTTTGGGCTCTCCACTTTCTTGGGCAGCCACGCACCGCTTGCACCATCGTCACGAAGACCAGGACGGTGATCCGCATAGCCCCCGGTTTCAGCCACCTCTCCACGTATGGATGACTTATTGGAAACCATTTATCGTTCCACAGAAATTGATCACAGATCTTTCAAGAGATTCCTTCCACCGCTTCATTCATAAGTATTATTTTCATCTCCATGTCGCAATGTGGACGCCTGCCATCATTTTGTGCCCCACTTACTTTCCTTTTATTTTTTCTTTTCCGTGCATTTATGGTTTTCATCTTGCGGGAGCTGTCAATGTGCTAGGCCATGCACCAGCAGTCAGAAATATCTACTGGCTGAATTTTTTCGGCCTGGGCGACGCTCTCCACCTCAACCATCATATTCACCCAAACTCCCATTCCACCGCCGGGGCAACTTTATTGGAGTTTGATCTTTCTGGCTGGATCATCCGCACCTTTTGCCGGGTAAACAAATAAATTACACATGCTCATTTCGTCAGTGGTGTCCTCACCCCAAGCCACAGCCCGGTTCGGATCTGGGTTGGATTTATTGGATGAGGAGTTGTCGAAAGTATTCTCACAAATGATTTTTTGACCTTTTTTTACCAAAAAAACATTTCGTCTTTCATAAGTAAACTGAAATTCAAAAAGATAAGGATCTACTTCAAACAGAGTTTCGGTTTTATCCTTCGACGTCTCAAGCAAAATTCGCGAACGCTTCCCTCGCAAATGCATATGAGTATTCATAGCCATAACATACGCGTCATAGGGAATGCTCTTTTCGATCCTGTTTACGAAATTTACGGCGTGCGGTGGTATCATCACTTTTTCATCCAATAAGGTCCATTCCTCCCGGACGTGCAAAGGTTTCTTCGAAAAGGTATAAAGTCCGATACGGGTCTTATCGTCGATTGTCGCTTCCCCGTTCGCAGCATAGTGCAGAGTTAACGCAAGTTTAGACTTTTTTGGAATAAGCGCACCCACATTGGGTGGAAAGAATTGTGCACGCGCCCCGGGAGCCCATCCAAACCGTGAGATAAAGTTGACTGGAAATTTTTCTGGTCGCAACTCGTAGCTATCTTTTAAAACATGTACGACCGCGTGGTGAACGACCTTCGGTAAAGTCTTAAACTCAAAACCCCGAATCCAAACATCTTCGGTAAATGGATTTTCGATAATAAAATGTTGATACTCCATTGGCCCGTCAGCGAGAATTTTTACCGGCCGCGGAATTTTGATGACTTTACTTGGTTCGCCCACGGACCAAGAATCATAAGCTACGGTAGGACTCGGTTGAAGCATCCCGCTTTGTTTGGGAACAGATTTTAGCCACGGAAGGATCAATTTTTTTTCCGCGTCGGTCAGAGAAAAATCGTCAAGCCACGGACCTCCCGTTTTTACATTCCACGGGGGCATTATATTTTTTTCGATCACATATTTGATGGTTTTTGCACGCGCTTTTACGCTATCGTAGGTTGATAAATCCATCACCCCGGTTTGCGAAGTGTGGCAGGGCAAACACTTCCTTTGAAAAATGGGCGAGATATGCTCCTCGTAATTGATGGTAGCAATGTTCGCCTCCTCTTTTTTCGGGTATGCTATTATACAGCCATGGGCCGTAGTCTCGGAATATCGTTGGATTTTTCCACCCGCTATCTCTTGCAATTTTTGCTCTAAAAAGTCGTTTGAAGCTTGGTACTTTTGTACGCCGATTTCAAACTGATCGTCGACAGCCCCGCGATACAAAATTTTGCCATGCTTATTGAAGACCACTGCTTCGGTCGTCGTTTTTAAGCCAAGACTTTTTGCCACTTCGAGTTTTGGGTCAGTCAGATAGGCTCCACCAAATCCGTACTTCGTTTTGTCAGCAATTGCATTTTGTATTGAGTTTATTTGTCCCACATAAAGGTAAACAAAAGAGAATCCAAGTGAACTGAATTTAGTCTCCATTTTTTTTAACCGCGGGCCCAACTTTTCGGATATGGGACAGCCACTTTCTCTAGCCAGAAGAACGAGCCCCTGCTCTCCGACAAGGCGGTTGAGCGGCATCCTGGATCCGGAGATGGTCAAAGCATTTATTTCGGAAAGCTCAGAAGATCCTTGAGTCATATTAAGCGAGTAAAAAAGCAAATATAAAGAAAAAATCATCGAAGCATCACCTTGCTATAATTATCAAAGATTAAATTCGTCCAATGCTTTCCGATCCACGCTGCTGTCGTTCAATTTGATTTCCGAAAAAGGCATGGTCGCAATGTCGGCGTGAGAAAGCTTGCGCAATGGCTGCACCGGAACCATTTCCTTTAAATCGTCTTGACCGTTCACGCAGACCCGAATCTGAAATCGTGGATCTTTTCCAAAATTAATGGCGTAGTGTTCATATCCTGCATTGATAAAATATATGCCACCATCGGCTGGAAGATGAAATTCCTCCCAACCCTCTGGGCCCTTCACTCCAATTCGAGCATTAGTATTTGTAAATACTGGAATCTGCAGCCGCGTGATGTATTCGGCACCAACATCAAAATGGGGAGATAAATACTCTTCGGGATACAGAACAACCAAAGCTGAACGACAAGATTCGCTTTTAAACATCTGCAAGATTTCCTGAACATACCCTTTGCAGTACTCCGTCATTTGCGAGTAATTTCTTTCGTCGTAAAACGGATGATACATTTTGTAGGCGGTGTTAGCCATACCGTGCAAGCGTTGAAGCGGGGTCAAATCCGAAACCTTATAAGGAAGATTTTGCGCGTATATTTTTGCCTCTTTACTCAGTTCTTGCAGCCCAATAACACTGTACTTTCGATACACTTCTTCGTAATTTTTTACGAACAGCTCGCCCTTCGTATTTCGTAAATTGTAGCTGTGTTCGGTGGAGGCTGGGTCTAGCGAAAAATTTTGCGCGTCAATCTTGCGCTGATGGGTCACTAAAAGCTCGGCAACTTGTGATTGCACCCGGTCAAGGTCTACCTTGGCTGCTATTCGACCTACAAGCGGAAGTTCTCTTTTGCTCTTTCGCTGCTTTATAATTTCTGAGTAATCAACACCAATTTTGTGTGTACTTTTCATATTCTTTCCGAAGAATTGCTTTTGCCTCAGGGTCGATTGGCTTGCATGGCCGATCGAGAAAAAACTGTCCGTCTGGTGAGCTTATAATAACATACTGCCAAACCCCCCTTTCAAAAATCATTTTTTCGTAAGGTACGAGGCTTTTTCGAAAATGCGCTCCAATACCGGGCGCGTACTGATTTTTTCTGAAAAGATGACGCCTTTCGCCAATGCGACGAACCGTCCACTCTAGCGTGCGCAAATCTCCCTCATTTACAGTCAGATAGATCCGTTCCACATTCTGTCTTTCGCACCAGTCAAAAAGAGCCGGTTCAAAAAACCGATCAATGGTTGAGTGTGGAACGCCCTTCTTTAGGTGAAGCCGTCCATAAATTTTGGCGACTTTACACCCATTTTCGATCGTTAAAATAACCGACGCCATGGCTCCGATTTTGCAGGTTTCATCAAGCCAAAGGAAAAGTTCGCCCTGCTTGCCGTCGTAACAATTCAACCTGATTTTTTGAGCGTCACGGTTATTAGGAGGCGGATCGTCTCGGAAGTAGTCTTGAAGAATCGGCAAGAACGTTGGCCTGTAACGAACCACAGCACCTTGCTTGAAACCCAAAAATAAAGGCCACCGTTTTGTCATTTGAAATTCAACGATAGCTTCGGCAAGAGCTAAACCTTCAAAAGTGTATTTTGCTAAGGTCTGCCACCATGGTTCGGTCGGCAGCTGATTTTCGCGGTAAAACTGAACAATCAAATTGTGAAATTCGTAAATACCTTTTTCGAAGTCCGATAAATCCACAAATTCTAATGGTTGCATAGATTCCACATGGACAGGTAAAATTGAATTAAGTTGAGTAAACGTTTTCGTTGAAGAAAATGGTTTATATGCAAGGATGCCATACGATTCCGGAAAGTTTTCTTTTACTTTTAAAAAGTAATCCTCTGTTATGACAGCAACACCGCTGTAATGCCCTGCAAGATGGGTTAGATAAAACTTTCTTTCTGTCACGACCATGGGATAACACACTGAATATGAAGAAGACAGTGCGTTCCGAACAAAACTTGTTGTTTGCAGCCCAAACTGTCGCTCATCTTTCAATCGTGCCAATGTTCTTCTACGCAGGCGCAAAAGATTACATGTTTTCGGCGATTATCTACTCATTGTTTTTTTGTTTTGGAATTAGCATGACATACCACCGACTGGTCTCGCACAAATCATGGACCCCTCCCAAGTTTTTCGAGCTTGTTGGCTCTTGCTTAGGTGCGCTGTGCCTGCAAGGCAGTCCATTGGCCTGGGCCGCCATGCACAGGGAACATCATCGATTTTCTGATTCAAGCAAGGACCCCCATCCACCGCATGGAAACGTTTTGCGTGCTCATTTTTTAAGCATGTACCACGAGCCTAAACTCCGATACATCTTGGATTACAGATTTGATTTGTTCCAGCAATGGTTACACAGGAGATATTGGACTGTGAATTTGTTTTACGCTGGCTCTCTTTTTATCATAATTGGCCCTTTCGCAGTGGTTTCGCTATACCTTTTTCCCGCCGTTCTCAGCTGGCATGGCGCAAGCTTTGTTAATACTTTCTGTCACCTGCTAGGGTACCGAAATTTTCGCACGAAGGACAACAGCACCAATTTGTGGTGGGTGGCTTTGTTTAACTTTGGGGAAGGCTGGCATAACAACCATCACTCCGATCCTCAGAACCCGTACTTTGGACGAAAGTATTGGGAAATCGACCCATCTGGAATTCTCATTCGTTTATTCAATAGGGATGAGAAAAAGCAAAAAACCCGAGAGCCTACAGCTATTTTAAAGCTCGAGTCTCAATCTTATAAGAGCTAGTAAGCGCTCTTCGGTTAAAAATCTTTAGAAGATCTTTTTGTAAAGTCCAATATGCAAATATGATAAGCGAACTAAATTCATACGTGTAAACAGCTTTATCACTCAAGTAAGTGTATTTTATATTCTTAATCCAGCCTTTTTTTACGAACTTTTTATTGAGGTCAACAAGACGATTCATATCCATCAGACTGTGTTCTAAGGTTGCCGCCTGACTGGGGCCCACCGATGGTGGATAATGCCAAACGAATTGAACAGGATAATTAGACGGTGATTCTTTCTGATTCAAAAGCGCAAAAGAAGGTGTAAAAAACAACAGTCCCTGAATCAACCTTCTACGCTTTGATTGCATGGTTAATTATAGGCGGTGAAAATGGGAAACTCCAAGAAAAATCAAATAGACTTGAGATCAATTCCAATCTACCGTAGAAATGTGGATCTGTTTGAGACTATAAGCCCGCCTAACAAAGCCGAATTCTTAGTTCAGCTAAAACACAACTCCATCATACCTTGGTCTCTAGCAGAAAATTTACTAGACCTGTCCCTGTCTGCAAGTGTGTCGTATTCTTTTGGAGTTGCGAAAGGCATAGACATCGGATTACATCCAATTTACTCGGAAATAGCCAACCAATTTAACCTCAAAACCCGTATTTTTGTGATCCACATGCCAGCTGAATTTCATGCTTTACCGATTCATATTGATGGACATGCTGATAAGAATAATGCTGCAAGTATCATCTGGCCTTTGTACGGATGCGACGAACGGTCTCCCACAAAATGGTTTGAGACAAAAACCCATGAATTTGAGTTTGTAAAAAACAATTATTTTCTAAAAAATGCAGAGGGGCTTAAAGTTTGCCATAGTCAATCGATGCACTCTTCGGAAAAATCACCCTACCTTTTCAGAAGCAATATTCTTCACTGCGGCTATAATTTTTCGGGAAAAGAAAAAATCATCGTTAAATGGGAAATGAATTCACCCAATTGGACTGAAGCAAATGAATTTTTTAGAACCTTGGATCTGATTGCTTAATGGGGCCTTGTATTAGAGGTAGTATATTTTTGCTCACATCATCATCGCCGCTGCGATAGATGAGTCCGTCCACCAAATAATGAGATATAGATAAGATGGGAATTAGCAAAGTTATTAATAAAAGTGGCGGATAAAAAGAAAGAAATTTTTCCACTTGCTCGCCTGTGTTTGCACTCATCAGCTCGATAATGTTGTAGAATAATATAAAAGCCAAATACGCTGAGGCAACGCGCAAAAGACGACAGTATACATTGGGATGAGAGCGGAACATCATTTTATGAATAAGAGCGATGTACTCATGTCCGTGAACGATACCGATCATCAGTTTAGCCACCCAGGAATACCCAGCCATGGGCCAAAAAAGCATTCTTGCCGAAAATTGGAGTTTATCTGTTCCGTCAAATGCCCGGGCTTTTTTAACTTCGAAAAATAGGCAAAAAGCACACACTGCTGGAATCGTAAAAAGTATTGGAATTAATAAACTGGGGATGTGAAATTCCAGTTCCTGAATTCCTTGTACTACGAGGGCAACTAATGTCGAAATATAGAGAAACAAAAGAATTTTCCGCTCCTTCTGAGTAAACTTAGTAAGTTCTCTTTGGTCTTCCGTCGAAACGTTGGTGTAAATGGCTCTACTATAGAGAATTCCTAGACCTCCACTTTGTCTCAACCCGTGTATGGTTGGTAAAAGAATCCAAACCCAAAAAAATATGGATTTTGTGTTTTTTTGAGCAAATGAAAAAATCCAACCCTTTTCAATAACCAGCATCAGCAATATCAAAGACAAAATTGAAAATAAAATGAGTCTATTTCTCGTTGAATGTTTACCCCGCATTTTGGATGCGAGCAGCTGTCGAAACTCGGGCACAGTCGATAACAAAACAAATGGAAAAATTAAATGTGTCGCGTTTAGAAAAACCAGATTATATACGAATCGCAGCTTGCTTGGCTCTAGCCCTTCAAGAAGATTCCGGAAAAAAAGAATTTCTATAGCGGCTCCGATGATCCCAATTACAGGCAACCAAAGGCAGAGAAACCAATCGCGCGGTAAAAAAAACGGTGCTGTTTTTATATTTTTCATTTTTACAGTCCTATTATTTCCGACAAAAGTGACGACGTCACTGCTGCACAGCACTGGTGGTTTTTCGGTGCAGGTCGGAAAGCTTACTTGACAAAAAGTGGGCCCTTGAACATCCTTCTTTAGTGAATTCCCCAGACCTCCACAAAATTAATCTTGAACTTCAGTACAATTCTCTAGTCACACTCGGAAATTTTTACGGGCTCGATATTTATTTCGATTGGCAGGCAATCAACGAGCAGTTACGTCCATTTGAAACTGATTGGAAACAGTACAACCCACGTAAAAGCCACATCCCGAGATTTGGCTTGAGTCTTACATCTTTGGACGGTGGACTCTCCGGTTACCCAGATTTAGATTCAATAACAGAATATAATAAGAAGAACGACACTTTGTTAAACGAAGAATCTTTCACAACGGCGACCGAAGTCTTAAAGCAATGCGGAGCACTGAGAAGCCACATTGAACCGTTTCTTCCATACTTAGGGCGTTCTCATTTGATCCGCCTCAACGAAGGTGGATATTTCCCATTTCACCGTGACAGCCAAGCTTTTGGTGCCGGCACATTTCGTCTTATAAGCCCCTTAAATAATTGCAGCTCAAATTCGTTTTGTTTTCTATACAATCAGCAAAGAATTCAACTCAATGAACATCAGCTTTATTTTATGAATACAAAAATAGATCATGCTCTCTTTTCTTTTCGAGACGATGCTGTACTGCTTGTCTTAAATGTGATTGTTAGCGAAGAAAGTACGAATTGCGTACGAAGGTACTTAGCTGCTAATTAATAAATCTTTTTTGCGATGAAAAGCGTCTCCAATCGGTTTAGGCGTTCTCCCTGCTGCTTTTAGGGTCGGAGTCAGCCCAGGGACAATGACGACATCCGCTAAGGCAGCAGTGTCCGCGTTTCTGAAGGTAGCTTTTTGTAAAAACCATCAGATTTTTTTCGAAGTAAAAATTTTCACCCTCGACCAGTTCTGTTGAAATGCCTTCTTTAGAGTCGACTTTGCGAAAAGAATTTAAACATGGCGGGCAAAGACAGTCTACGTACCGAGAAGGAATGGATGATAGCGTTGGCATATCAAAACACCAGCAAGATTTATCGGCTGATTCCATTCCGCATTCAAAGGGTCGTCCACACCGTTCGCACACGTTCATTATCTTGATCATCTCAGGAGGATTCAACGTCCCGATGCAAGATCTACAATGCGATTTAAAACAGGAAAATCGGGTCGCGAGTCCTGATCAAGGCAAAAATAGCCAACGCGCTCAAATTGATATCGAAGGTCGGGCTTCATGTCTTTCAAGCTCCACTCTAATCGAGCTGTTTTTATGACCTTAAGCGACTCATGATTGAGGTTGTCTTTAAAATCTTTTCCGGTGGGAACATTTTCTGGATCCGCAACGCTAAACAGCCTTCCGTAGATACGAACCTGCGCAGGAATGGATTTAGTCGCCGATACCCAATGAATAACACCTTTGACTTTACGTCCGTCGGAGGTGGGCTTTCCACCCAGCGTAGCGATATCGTAATCACAGCGAAGTTCAGTTATATTGCCGGTCGCATCTTTTATGATTTCTTTACATTTAACCACATACGCATTTCGCAATCGTACTTCTTTGCCAGGAGCCAGTCGAAAAAAATCGGCATCGGGATTTTCCATAAAGTCTGCACGATCGATGAGAACCTCTCGACTGAAATATAATTTACGAGTTCCCATCTCCGCGTTTTTTGGGTGCACGGGTGAGTCGATTTCCTCTTCGCTATTTTCGGGATAGTTTTCGATAACTACTTTGATTGGATCAAGAACAGCCATAGCTCTATGAGCAACAGCATCAAGATCCTCACGCACACAATTTTCTAAGATGTCGTATTCGATCACGCCCTCCGCTTTGGAAACTCCGATTCGTTTTGCAAATAATCGGATAGATTCTGGTGTGTAGCCACGACGACGAATTCCCGAAATGGTCGGCATTCGTGGATCATCCCACCCGCTAACCAAGCCTTCTTTAACCAACTGCAAAAGCTTCCGCTTGCTCATCACCAGGAATGTCATGTTCATGCGTGCAAATTCGTACTGTCGTGGTTTTCCAGGCGTCGGGAGGTTTTCGATGCACCAGTCGTAAAATGGCCGATGATCCTGAAATTCGAGAGTGCATATAGAATGGGTGACTTGTTCGATGGCGTCTGAAAGCGGATGAGCGTAATCGTACATCGGATAAATGTTCCACTCGTTGCCGGTGCGGTGATGCTTCACTTTTCGAATGCGGTACAAAAGAGGATCGCGCATATTCATGTTTGGTGACTGCATGTCAATTTTTGCGCGGAGCACATGCTGCCCTTCTTCAAACTCGCCCGCTTTCATACCACGAAAAAGCTTTAGACTTTCCGCTATAGTGCGCTGACGAAACGGACTGTCTTTACCCGGTCGTTTAAAGTCACCGCGATACTCGCGAAGTTCATCTTCGTTAAGACTGCAGACATAGGCTTTGCCGTCATTGATCAAATACTCAGCCCAATCGTATAGCTGCTGAAAATAATCGGAGGCAAAATAGAGGTGTTCGTTCCAGTCAAAGCCCAACCATTTCACATCTGCTTTGATCGACTCGACGTATTCAGTCTCTTCTGTCTCCGGATTGGTGTCATCGAATCGTAAATGACATTTACCATGGTAATCCTTTGCCAGCCCAAAGTTTAAGCAAATTGATTTTGCATGTCCAAGATGAAGATACCCGTTAGGCTCGGGAGGAAAGCGCGTAACTACCTTTCCCCCGTTCTTTACTGCCGCAACGTCTGTTTCAATAATTTGTTTTAAAAAATTGGGAGCGTCTACCGGGTTCTTGTGCTGTGCTTTAGGATTTGTAGGTTGCGCCATTACAGCCTCCTCCGAAGTTTCTCAAGTGGCTAATATCAGCAATGTTGCGACTGGTGTCAATGTGCCCCTGAGTTAACTACAAACAGGCTCATTCTCGGCTCGGCTGTAGCGTCTGGCAAAGTATAAGTCGCATTTAATTAAGGTGCCGATTGCCGTAGTTAACCTACTGTTCCTTAGATATTTGGAATTGGCCGCAACGAAAGTCTGGGGTCGCGGGTCGTGTTCGTTGACGTCGCATTGACCAAATTGCTCAATCCTATCAATACTTGAGTATGCGAAGAAATTTTTTACTTTCAAGCGCGTTTTGCTTGGGTTCACAACTTGTGAATGTGGTACCTTCTTATAGACCATTGAAGAACGTCTTTTATGCCTCTGAGAAGGATTACAGAGCTACTTTCTCAAAAGTTCAGTCTCTTCTCAAAAACCCTAATAGCTGCCTCACTCAACTTCTTTGCATGCATACGAGCTTTCAAGCAAACGAAATTAGCAAAGCTCAACTATTTTATGACAAGCGAAAGATCAGCTGCAATTTAGATATCGTCCCGCAGCTTTTGGGAAAAATTGTTCAACAAAACATTGCTGATGGCCACGACACCTACTTACATTGCAATTCTATCAACTCAGTTTGGATGGATCAAAACAACCGTAAAGTTTTAGGTCAGGTTATTAGTTCGCAAGTCCGCGCAACACCGAAAGGCAGAATTTTTCCCCAAATTCGCATTTCTTACGACGGCACGAACATGCAGCATGGATTTTTTGCAAAGCAAATTATCGCTCGACTTCGATCGGCGGACATCCCTGGCTCCGAAAATCCGCTCGATACAAAAACGTTTCTTCAACAGTCGAAGCACTTGGAATTTCCCATTCTTGATTGGGAAGCCATTGGGCTTGAGCCAAAATTGTTGGCTCAGTTAATGTTCGATGAGAATTCGAGCTGGTCATTGAAAAATGCCCAAAAACTCGTAAGTAATTCTCGCTCAGAAGATGCGTCCGAGTTACACGATTTAGCTTTCAAGATTTCCTGATTGCGCCCTTCAAATATCAAAAAATAGATCCGTTGCCGGTTTTACACCTACGAACTGAAGACCCAGTCCCAACTTTTGGTTCAGGATATCGACAGCGATGTTTGTCATATCGGGGCACAAAACATCATCGGGCTCGTGAATAAACAGGAACACCCGACGCAAACCGTGCTGCTGCAATTGTTTAATCTGATCTGCCCACAGCTGCATTCGCAAGGTGTCACTTAAATGCAGGCTGTTGCCGATAAAACGAATCATGGTGAAATCGCTGGTCACTGTCGAATGCAGCACATCGCGGCGGCCTGCCACATCCGTAATCACAGTTCCAACTCCCCGCTGAAAAAGATACTCACTCAACAGTGGCAAAACAGAACCGTTTTCGAACCAGGTTGAATGACGAAACTCTAAAGCGAGTTTGAACTCCCGAGGCCACTGCTTAAGAAACTGGTGCAGCTCAGATTTCTTTTTGTAATCAAAAGATGGAGGCAATTGCAAAAAACATGGACCGCAATTTGTGCCTAGACGCTCGAGAAAAGACAGCCAGGATTTCAGGAGCACATCATCCTGCAGTCCATTTGAGCCGTGGGAAATTCCTTGGTAAACCTTGGGACAGAACAAAAAATCGGCAGGAATTTTTTCGAGCCATTTTGTTGTTTGTTGAAGAGTGGGAATTTGATAGTGAGATGAATTAAATTCTAAGGTGCCATATTGCCGTGAATAGTGATGAAGGAATTCGGGTGGTTTGCTTCCTTGAGGATAGAGCTTCCCCACCCATTCGCGATGCGCCCAAGCGGGCGTGCCAATGCGCAGGTTAAACATTGGGCTTGAGGGCTGCTGATTTAAATAGTGTATTGTTTTCTCTGAGACAGCAGGCAAAGTCCAATCAACGTGCTCGAAGGCTTCAAGTTTTCCAAATTCCATTCAAACTCTCTATCGCTGAAGGGAGTTCCCAGTCAACACTCACATTCCTACTCATAAGAGGCGTGATAGATGTAATAAAGAGAGCCATTTTTTGTCTTGGCCATAAAACTTTTTATATTTCCTTTAGATACAGCGGGACAACCCTGGCTTCGACCCATTTTGCTTAGCCCTGGATCGACGTACGAGGCGCCATGCACAACAATGGCCCGATCTCGCACGTTGCTATTGCGGCTTTCGAGGCCATCTAGTTTAAAAGATTCGCCATGTTTACCAAAGTAAGTTTCTGCGGTGAGCATAAAACCCAATGACGACATATTCGATCCGTTGGTATTTGAAAACCCGTTTGCCACGCCATCGTGATTCGCATCAGAGCCATTTCCGTGGGCCACGTGCATCGATTGCACAGCCCCTGAATTAAGATCAATCAAAAATAAGCGCCGTTGACCGGAGTGCTGTCCTATATCAAAGATACTCATATATTTTTTGTTGCGGATAAAACTTTGCTTTTTATTATAGAAGGCGAAGGCTTTATCAAGAGCCCTCTGCGGCACCCCTGAGGCCATCAACACCTTGTCGCGAAGGCTCATCATTTGAGTTGGGTTTGTATTGTCTGGGCCTTGTGGCATAGTCCCCTGACTTGAAACGACAGGACTTTCGTCGGCTTCCACAAACATTTCACCACCTGGTTCGTGGCTATCGAAAGAGGCCGAACCGGAATCAACTGGGACCATTTTTTCGTTTAAATCGACCGGAGATTCAAAAGAACCGCCGCACGCCGACAGTGCAAATGCTAGAAATGCAAAAAGAAACGGATTGTTTGCTCGACCTAAAAACATAAACACCTCTTAAGGAATTGTGGATAACTTTCATACATCGGCGTTTCGTAAAAAACGCCGAGGCTAGTTTTGTGATGAGCTAACCATAAAAAAAAACGGCTGACTTTTTAGAGTCAGCCGTCAATTTCCCCGCCAAACCTGCTTTCATATTACTTTTTGTAATTAAACCAAAGATCGAAAATCAGATCCAACGAACCGTCCTGGTACTGAATGACCGATTTATAAACGGTTTCATTGCCATGAGCATCACGCTCATAAAAGCCCGGATCGTAATTTAAATCGATATTCTTCACACTCATTTGATCAAGGGACACGAGTTCATTCCGAGTTCCGATACCATCAAAGTTTTTATCTTTCCACAGTCGTAGCGACTTAAAAACGGAATCCTTACTATTGATAAGCCCATCTCCATTGCTATCAAATTTGGCAAGAGCTAAGAAGCCATTAGCCGAAAAGTCTTTGTCTGGACCGCGAGTGTTGTCACCGAACATTTCGTCAACACCTTCAACGCGTCCTTTTTTATTCGGCTTTACAAGGAACATATACTGATCCGTGTTCAACCAACTGATCTGGTGCCGAGCATTCTTTCGTGGCTCCGCATTAAATCCTAGGATGTTAAATTGAATGCCATCGGCAATCGAGGACAATTCTACGTAGCGTGCCACATCGTGCTTCGGATTCACGTGGACGATCAATGGCGATGCCTTCATATCGCATTTTTTCTTATCCACCTTCGAATTAAAATCAGGATTATCGTCGATGATCACCTGAATTTTTTCCGACAACCTAGCAAAGCGTACATCGCGAGATCCATACATGATAAAGCTGATCTCTTCCTTGCCGCGCTTGTCTGAGTCCTTAGCAAAGAGGCGAACGTTTTCGTACTCGCTACTTTTAACCGGCAAGTCTCCACCCACCACTGGCGAGAACAGTGTCACGTAAAGTTCCGACTTTTTATGGCCAGAAATATCACAATCGGAAAGATCTAAGCGTTTTTTATTAATCACATCGTTTTTAATTTTATCGGTGTTGCGTGACTCACAAATTGGTACCATGGAAACAACTTTTTTCTTTTCCATTTTGCAAACGACTTTTTTGTGCTCGTGTTTGCAACTCGCTTTGTGCGTGTGCGAGTCATTATCATCATCGTCGTCATCGCCCGATCTTATCCAGCCAGTGCGTTGCGCCTTACAAACTTCAACCTCTTGGACAGTTTCTACGCGTTTAACAACTCGCATAACAAGCTCTAGACGGTCATTTAGTTTAAAGCGACCGCTGCTTGTGCGAATTCTTGAACAAACTCTGTCGACTGGAACATTCCAAGGTGCGCACTTTTTAAATTGCGCTTCCTTCTGCAGACCTGGAATCAAATTCATTTCGCAATCGTCAGGTGGACACTTTTGACCAGGAACACCGTCATCATCTGTTCCATCACCATTATTCGAGCGTCCTGGATTCGAAGAATCATTTCCATCCCTATCATTTCCATGACCATTGTTGCCCTTTTTGCATTCGCCACCGGTTGAACCACCCGACGTCGATCCACCAGTTGAACCTCCAGTAGTCGACCCACCAGTGGTAGACCCACCTGAAGTGGAGCCGCCAGTATCGCTTCCTGTGGTTGATCCACCAGAGGTCGTTCCACCTGATATTGTACCACCAGTATCACTGCCAGAAGTTGCTCCCGCAGTTGTGCTACCGCCAGTATCGCTTCCGGTAGTCGATCCACCTGACGTAGACCCACCTGATATTGTACCACCAGTATCACTGCCAGAGGTTGCTCCCGCAGTTGTGCTACCGCCAGTATCGCTTCCCGTAGTCGACCCACCAGAGGTCGTTCCGCCAGTGTCACTGCCGGAAGTTGCTCCCGCAGTTGTGCTTCCACCAGTTTCGCTTCCTGTGGTTGATCCACCAGAAGTCGTTCCGCCAGTGTCACTGCCGGAAGTCGCTCCCGCAGTTGTGCTTCCACCAGTTTCGCTTCCCGTAGTCGACCCACCAGAAGTCGTTCCACCAGTGTCACTGCCGGAAGTTGCTCCCGCAGTTGTGCTTCCACCAGTTTCGCTTCCTGTGGTTGATCCACCTGTCGTGGTTGCTCCAGTGGTGCTTCCACCCGACCCGCCGCCAATAACTAAACAGTAGTCGCCGTTTGCATTGGGCACATAACCAACTGAGATCAAATAGGCAAGGTCGGTGTCATCAACAAAAATTTCGCGTATGCAATTGGATACAGTGCTATCCCCATCATCTGTATCTATAGGTGGCAAACAGTACTCGTTGTTCGGAGACACTGTGTATCCTTGACGATCTAAAAGAGGAATGTCTTCTTCGTCCACAATTGCGAGTGGCAAACATTGTTGCTTGACGCTCGCGAGTATTACTGTGTTCGAAAGCAACTCTCTTTTAGCTGTGGCATCAATTTCCGAACCGCCGTTAGAACATGCGGAAACAGCAAACAGACAAAGGCCTAAAAACTTCTTGTTTATATTGAGTGCATCCATACACACCTCTTTCTTTAAGATAGTATGGAAGAAAATGTTTGAATACTCCATGGACATTCAAAATAAATCACAAAGTGTTCTGTATGAATGCGAAATAAGATCCATAATGACTGCCCGAAAGTTTTTCGTTTTTCCAACAATTATTTCCGTCAAAAAGTTACGCATTAAACGGCAATATTTTGATTGGGCAATTATTGATTTTTTACCGACTTTTTTTTGGTTTGATTTTCTCGGAAGCTCTTCGGACAGGTAAAATGAAAAAAGATAGTTCGCTAAAAAACGACATTTTTTAATCTGTTCGCTAGGTCAGATCCGATAGTAAATGCAAACGAAAAAAACCAATGTCTCGTTTTGAAACACCAAATTTCTTACTTTTTTAACTTCCAATTAAGGATACAATTATTTCGTTATTTCTACTAAGGTCTTGGAATGAGATTTCCGATAAGAAATTATCAGGGGGCTGATGTATGTACGCTGGTTTTAAGGTCTTCATAGTTGGAATCTTTATCACGCAGAATATTCTCGCCGAAGATGTTCAATATTTAACTAACACCGAGCATTTTGCAAAATGCTACGCAAAACTCACCGACCACCCAGCCGATCCAACTTCCAATCTTTACATGCAAGTCCTGCAAGGCACTTTGACTCCAGTGGACGCCTGCATGAGCGTTTTCGATAAAGCCATGTTCAGCCCTTCAAGCCGACGACTTAGGGATGCTAACGATCCTATCGCCAAAGCCATTGTACAAAACTTTCATCGCTTTCATCTCAGCTGGTTAACGATTCCATTTAGTCAAAACATCGACGCTTCAATCTTTTCTCTGCTTGATAACGATGAGCCGGCCCTTTACATCACTGAAGCCTTATTTATGAATCGACATTACAAATACATAGTTACAGCTAACCAATCGCTTCGTGGTGTGCGCGAAACCTCGAATCCAGACACTTACATGCTAAATAATATCAACTTCACCAACCGGCAACTTGTCGTCGGTCCTATGAAAACCACCGTTACCGAGCCTGACCCTTTGAAAAATTACTATGAAATCAAAGGGACACGGGTTTCCGTTGGTCCTCTTATTGGCGTGCAAGATACACCGTCGCTCGTCTATCAGCTTCCACTCTCCCATCGCTCTGACATACCATTGACTGAAGCAACGCTGCCTTCACGCCGACTTCCTGCCACCACGTACGATATCAGTTCACATCCAGGTGGCGGAGTCATCGGCAGTAGCACAACGTTTCTCAATGCCCGCGAAAGTGTATCAATGCCAGATGGTGGCTTGTATGTTCATCGACGGCTTTCTAATAACTTCTTTTACGACTTTATGTGCTCTAAACTGCCGACATTTAAAGACTCCGATCCACAAGTGGTTGCAGAACTCAGTAAGTTTGCTAAATCTGATATCCCTTTTCGGAAGAGCGCAACCTGTGTTGCCTGTCACCTAACACTCGATAACTTTGCTCATACCGGCCGTAATATCATCTCAACAAGAGGTCTCAATCCTACATTTCGTCGACAACTAGCGGATGCTGGCCTTGTCGCTCCAACAAATTTGGAGATGGTTCACCACTATCCACCTGTGAAGGCGGCACTGGTTGACCCAATCGATAAAGATACCCTCTACCACCGTCGACAACCAGACGGCCGCCTCATTTATCGCAATTACGCTGGCAATCTTGTAAATCAAGATGTGCGCGGCTTATCTGCTATGGGCGCAGCTGTTGCCGCGCAAGACGACATTTATATGTGCGCCGCCAAGCGATACTACAATTTCCTAACCGGGGTAAGTATCCCACTCGATCCAATCCCTTTAGATACAATTACTAAAAAGCCTAAAGACCCATCCAATAATTTTATATTTTATCACCGCCAAAAAATTGTGAGCTTAGGCGCTACGCTCAAAAAAGGGACTGACGTTGAGGGCAAGCCGTGGAATTTACGCAATCTAGTCCGTGAAATTATTAAATCTAACGCCTTTCGAGCTAAAAACCCGGCCGTTGTAGGAGATTCCTTATGAGTTTGAAAAATAAATCTCGCAGAAAATTTTTTAATGATGCTGGTAAATTCTCTGTCGCCACAACTGGATTTTATGGGCTAGAAAGCCTTTTACAAATTCTGTTTCAACAAGCTTACGCGCGCGCTGCTGACTCCAATACCTACGACTACAACTACGTTAGTTTGATGACGCCTTCAGCTCCGCCAAGATGGTACTTTGATCAACCATTAAATCCCGACAACCAGAGTGCTAACTTTATTCCGGGTAGTTTTGGTACGGAAATTAAAAAATCAGGAAACCTGTGGCTACCTGATTACAAAAACTATAAACAACGCTTTGGCGCCGGAGACGTTTATCTGCCGCCGGTATGGAATTTAAAATCTGCGGCTGGTGAAAACTTTTCTTCACTGCTTAAAGAAATGATCATGGTTCGGGGTGTCGATATGGAAATCAATTCACACTTTCTCAATCAAGAGCGCACCGTGCGCCCATTTTCAACCTCAGCTAGTATTTCTGGACTCGTAGGAAATGCATCTTCAGCACCAACACCCTCCATTGGCTTTACCACTTCTCGTACAACAGAGGTCTTCCGCGGAGTAGGTTCTGCAGCCGGGATTGCAGTAGCTCCTGGGAATCCGATCCCTGGAATTACCACTCCCTTCAATGTTAGCAAAGTTGTTAAGCAAGACGATCTTAATTATTCAATCAAACAAGCTCTTTCCGAAATGGATAAATACGCAAAAAATAACAATCTTCCTTCAATCGGCGCAGAGAACAATCTGAATAAAACATACGATATGTTTGAAAGAAACTTGGCAAGTTATCAAAGCAACTACACGGCTATTTTTAATAAGTATAAAACCATACTCACCCAAGAAACCGCACTTGAAATTCCTAATGTCAGCGATAGAAGTTTACTTAATACCATAAAGCCTGCAGGAGAAGCCGTATTCGGAACAGCTCCTTCCAAAAGGCTCAATGGCTCAAATTTTAAATCGATCTATGAGGCCGGCAGTGCACCAACGCAAATTGCATCAGCATTTGCGTTTTGTGAGTTTGCACTTTCCGAAAAATTAACATCGTCGCTCACTTTGGACCTCGGCACCACAACTTATATGAATGTTGATGGCGTGGCTATGCCCTGCGATCAGCATTATGCCGGAGCAGTGGCCTCAATCGTTTTCACCAACACATTTTATCGTTGTATTCTTGCCTGCATGTTAGAGCTGCGCAAAGCTTTGAAAGCAAAAAATATGTACGACAAAACACTCTTTCATTTCTCATCGGAGTTCAGTCGTACTCCGCAAAAAGATATGGCCGGTAGCGACCACGGCTTCAACTCTGCCTCAACCTCGTTCATCAGTGGTCGAATCACACCTGCCGGCGCCGGCTTAGTGGGTAACATTCATAAAGAGTCAGACAATGCCAACGAAAAAAGCCTCTATCCTGGAACGTGGGGAAAAAGCGCGCCAACAAAATTCAACGATGGAAAATCACGTCGCATTATTAATGATGATATCGTGAGTACGATTTGCGAAATCATGCAAGTTCCTAAAATAGGAACCAAAGGTCAGTCGCTCGTTAAAAATGACAATGGCGTTGTGTCTTTGTTAGTTAAGGAGAAAAAAAATGTGGCCTAAAAAATGGATATTTTTCTCGATAATTTTTAGCTTTTCGGCAAGTCTTTTCATCTTTCAGAACTGCGCACCGCCAAGCTCTGGTTTTGGCACCATGAATCAAGGGAGCCTAGACCTCCCCGACGAAGAGGATCCCGTAGACCCACCAAATAAAGTGGAGAAAGCCGAAGTTTCAGCGCAAAATGCCAACAAAGTTCTGACATCGAATATCTTGCTCTCGGTGTTTGGTCCCACTGCAAAAAATATTATCATGACTTATATTTCTAACAACACGGCTGATTTTGGAGCCGCAAATTCGATTTACGATCGGAATATAAAAGCAGATTGCACCACCAATAGCGCTCCTGGCGTTGTGTGCAGCACATCCACTCCCCTCGCTTTACAAACATCCTCAAATGTGGGGCTCAATATTCGGCGCGAGGGCTGGCGCTTACAAGCCTGTCATGAGATCACTAAAAGAACAGATGCACTTCGAGCAGCATTTCAGAAAATAAATACGAATCAATCAACTGCGACCCCGCAAGTTACGGCAGTGACGGTCAACAAAGCTTTTTCACTGTTTTACATCGGAAAAATAACCCCCCCCGGAGCGGTCACCGACTCTCTTCGCATTATCGCGCAAGATGAGAGTGCGACAATTGAGCAGTGGCGAGATATTCTTCTAACTCTTTGTTTGAGCCCTCACTGGCAGGTGCTTTGATGCTGATACTTCTATTGAGTTGCTTTTTCACTGCGATAGCTCACGGGCAAACCTCGCCTTACAAAATCATCTCGCTTTATCAAAAAGACGCACTTCTCACCGAAAGATTTTTGCCATTTCAGATTTTAAATCTCAATAACGAACCGGTGGTGATCGAATCCGTCAGTGCCGCAAGTCCCTGCTACGCCATGGTGGACCCGCATCGCGCGCACATCGCTCTTTTTTACTGCACAGAACAAACTTTGAGCTCTTTTTCTTTAAACGTTCGTGATCGCGGCCAACTTCAAATATTTAAAACACCCGAATTTAACATTCAAAAACTTGCCATTTTGAGCTCCACTCCAGACCCCGATAAACCAAAAGAGCCGGATTCTCCAGGGAAGACTTTGTACAACACAAACTGCGCTAGTTGCCACAATTCTTCCAATCGAATGGTTGAGACCACAACAGTAACCCATTTAAAAAACCTCTTTGCTGGACGGGTAAATGATGATCAAGGGAACCCTATTGTTTCGATGACCAAATTTAATAATCTGTTCGGTGACAAACAGCTGAATGACCTCGTTAAATATATTAATGAGGAGCTGTAGAATGAAAAAATTTATACCTCTTGTAATTCTCATTTGCGCGCTTTCGGCGATTCTTTTTTTCCAAAACTGTTCGGGATCTAAGCATTCAATAACATCAGGAGAAAAGGTTAGTTTGAGTAGTATTTATCCCTACTATGAACAAAAACCAGAATTTTTTGAAAATATTCAACTTACTACCGCCTTCGAAGATAACGGAATATGGAAGTATCAGTTTGTTGCAAGCGTGGTTTATGTGGACGTTCCAGGTGAGGAGATCGATGTTGAGATTCGTATTTACGATCAAAACCAGAATGTACTTTGCCCGCGAAGAACTGCCCGTGTCAAAAACACCAACAATCACATCTTGATTCCCGACTGCCAAAGCTCGCAAAAAGCAACCTTGGCACGAATAGAAATCTTTGCAAAATTAGCAGTGGCGACGCCTCTTAAAAAAATCAGCAGCTACACTTTTGTTTTGAAATAAGGTGTCAGATCCCTTATAGTTTCGGCATCTATGATCTTCTATTTTTTCCTCCCCATATGGTTCACAGTTTCTTGTGTTGCAGCACCACCGGTTGTTCCCCTGAAGCCCGAGATGAAATCGGTTTATCTAACGTGGAACTCGCCCGATACATCCTCTCATATAGCAATCAACGTACTTACGTTGCAAAAGGCCACATCTGTCGAAATTAAATTGGCTGACAAATTGGCTGACAAATTGGACGACCGATTGGACGACCGATTGGACGACCGATTGGCTGACCATTTGGCTGACAAAATCGAAAAACAACCTCGTCACAAAGATCTCAAAGGGACACCATTTCATCTCTACACTTTCGAACTCAAAAACTTAGCACCCCAAACGCTTTATGCATTTGAAATCTTAATCGACGGGCAGTCAGTAAAAACGCCTTACAAATTTAAAACGCTGCCCAATGACAACACGCCCATTGAATTTGTAAGCGGCGGTGACTTAAGCCCGCACGAAGATGTGGCAACGATCGCTAAGCAGGCTATAACAACGAATACAATGGCTCTTTTTTTAGGTGGTGATTTAGCCTACGAGGACGGCAATATTAAGCGCTTCGAATTATGGTTAAAACTTTGGGATTACCTCAATCAAGCAATGCTCTCACCCGATGGGCGATTAGTTCCTCTGGTGGTAGCGATTGGCAATCATGAAACTAATAATTTGAAGACTGTTAATCTTGAAGAAAAAGCGCCGTTTTATTATTTATTTTTTGAACAAAACGAAAAACTCACCTACTTTCAACGAAATTTTGGGAAACACACCACACTTCTGACATTGGATTCCGGACATTTTGCTGAGCATGATAAACAACAGGAAGAATGGCTTAAAACCGAACTGCAAAAGGAAGTGAACAAGCCGCACTTAATTGGTCTTTATCACGTTCCACTCTATCCATCGTTCCGTCCCTATGACGACAAACGATCGGTAAAAGGTCGAAAGGCCTGGCTTTCGCATTTTGATAAGTTTCATCTCGATGTTGCTCTGGAAAATCATGATCATGCTCTAAAGCGCAGTCAGCTCCTAAAAGGCAATAAAGTGGTTTCAAAAGATGGTACAATCTACGTGGGCGATGGCGCATGGGGTGTGGCCCCTCGCCCCGCCGCGCCAGATCGCTGGTACTTGCAGATTGTAAAGGTTGAAAAGCATCTTTGGCGAATAAACGCGTCACCGAAAAAATTAAGTTTTCAAGCGATCAATAAAATGGGACAAGTTCTCGATTCATTTACTCTTAAAAACGGAAGCGTACTCACCTATGAATAATATAATGACGAACAATAAAACGACTTTTATGCAGGCTTTTGGCTTTACGTTCTTTTTGAGTTTTCTCGGTTTGCTCCTTGCCGGATACTTGGGATTCTTGGAAGGCCACAGTTATACAAATGCATTGCATTTTATGCTCATTGCCGGCGTTTTGGCTATTCTCGAAATTACCATTTCTTTTGATAACGCTGTCATCGACGCATCCATCGTAAAGCAGATGACTCCCCTGTGGCAAAAACGCTTCCTTACTTGGGGAATATTTATCGCGGTGTTTGGAATGCGACTTGTGTTCCCTATCATCATTGTATCCGTCGCGGCTATGGTGACTCCCTGGGAGGCAATAAAGCTGGCGATCTTCGAGCAAAAGCAGTACGCGCAGATCATGCAGTCCATTCATCACCAGGTGGCGGCTTTTGGTGGAACCTTCCTTGCTTTAGTCAGTCTTAGTTATTTCATAAACCACGAGAAGGACACTCACTGGGTGGCTCCAGTGGAGAAATTTTTAAGTCGACTGGGTGCACTCAAGTCCACCGAAGTGGGTCTCATTTTGCTATTTTTATGGTGGTTTTCGGGAACGCTCCCGGTCGAAGAGGGATTCCCTGTTTTTAAAGCCGGCGTTGCGGGCGTACTTACATTTTTAGGTGTAAAATTGATCGGCGATATCTTAAGTGTTCCAGAAGGTAACCAAGTGAATCTTGAACGTCACAGCTTGGGGCTATTTTTGTACGTTGAGGTGCTCGACGCTTCTTTCAGTTTCGATGGAGTGATCGCGGCTTTCGCCATCACCACAAATCCGTTTTTAATTGCAATTGGTCTTGGGACTGGGGCGCTGTTCATGCGGAGCTTTATTATTCTTATGGTAAAACAAGGAACGCTTCAGGCTTATAAATATCTCGAACATGGTGCCTTTTGGGCCATTGGCTTATTAGCCGCCATGATGTTTATTGGTATTCACGTACACGTGTCCGAAGTCATCACTGGTGGGGCCGGCCTTTTAATCATAGGCTCGGCCTTTGTACACAGTCTTCGCAAAGCGTAAGCTGCCGGTTAATCTAGCTGACGCCTTTTACCGTCGGCCTTCTCCTCGGCTAATCTAGCTGACGCCTTTTACCTTCGGTTTTACCAATGAACGCCGCCTCGGCTACCCAATGACGAAGGCTTGTGCGGCGGAATTTACTACGGCTGCTATGCGAATCGACGACTGGATAGTCTCCGAGGTCGCACCGGCTTTTCTCAACTCATGAACGTGGGCCACGATACACTTTCCACATCCTTCGATGGCCGAAATCGCCAGCGATAACAATTCAAAGTCAACTTTTGCAATTCCAGGTTTGCCAATAAAATTCATACGTAATCGCGCGGGCATTTTTGAAAACTCAGCCGCCGCAGCTTCGTCGTCTTCGAGCAGATTGCATAAGCGCTAGCCAAAGCAAGGGCTGTGATTTGCATCTCCGATAAGCCAGGGGCTCCTTCTTCGGATAACACACTGTCCAGATTCAACCTTACATCTTTAGCGTAATCTTTTATTTGCGATTTTAAATTTTCTAAATTCATATTGGTCCTTTATTTAAAAAATTAAGTTTGATCGGTGTCACCGATCAAACCATTTAAGTACAAACGTTTAAAAATTTGCGTTTACTGACTAAACGATAAAAGAACGACCACTCTATATGGCTATCTATGCGTTGATAGTCTCTTGACCCTTTTCCCAGTTGCATGGACAAAGCTCATCCGTTTGTAGACCATCTAAAATACGCAGCACCTCTTTTGGGTTACGTCCCACGCTCAAATCGGTCACGTAAACAAAACGAATTATTCCCTGTGGATCCACGATGAAAGTGGCTCTCTGTGCGACTCCCTCGTTTTCGTCAATGATACCGAGGGCTGTTGAAAGCTCTCGTTTGATATCCGACAACATTGGGAATGGAAGGTTGTTTAAATCCTTGTGGTTTTGTCGCCACGCCAAATGCACGAATTCCGAATCTACACTTGCGGTTAACACTTGCGCATCACGATCACGAAATTGACCGTTAAGGTCCCCAAAACCTTTAATTTCAGTGGGGCATACAAATGTAAAATCCTTGGGGTAAAAAAACAATACTAACCACTTTCCCTTGAACGTGTCTTGATTGATGTCCAAAAATGCAGTTTTGGCGTCGTTTGAAACCACTGCCTTAAGTTGGAATGGGGGTAATTTCTTTCCTACACTTAACATTAATATCTCCTTTGTGCTGATTGACTCTCATGACTTAGCAGCAAATTACTTGATCTTGCGGACTATGGCCAAGACAACCTTTCGATAGAGCGATAGGAAAAAACTATCATTTGGCGAGAAAATAAGCTATTTTTAGCAAATGGCAACTATCACCCAAATTCACTACATCGTCACGGTCGAGCGACTCAAACATTTTGGCAAGGCTGCCGAGGCCTGTCATGTTTCGCAACCCAGCCTCAGTGCACAGATCCATAAAGTCGAAGAGGAGATTGGCTTTCCCATTTTCGACCGCAATAAAAAGCCCATAGCCGTCACCAGCCGTGGAGTGAGTTTTATCGAGCAGGCAAAAACCGTCCTGCGCGAGCATACCAAACTGCTAACGATCTCAAAACATTCACAAACCGAATTGATGGGCCCTATCAGTTTAGGAATTATTCCTACCGTAAGCCCATACATAACTCCATATTTTCTTGGTCATTTCGCCAAAAAATATCCTAAAATTCAATTGCAAATTGAAGAGTTAAAAACCGAAAATATTTTACGTGCATTAAAAAACAATGAGCTCGATGTAGGGCTTTTAGCAACTCCGTTAAAGGAACCGCAACTCATCGAGAAACCAATCTACTACGAAGATTTTATGGTTTACATAAATGCCTCACACCCGCTGAGCAAAAAGAAAATCGTTAATGAACATGATCTTGACGGAAGCGATCTGTGGCTTCTTGAAGATGGACATTGCTTTCGAAATCAAATTGTTAAGCTCTGCACCTTAAATAAGGAAGCTCCAGTTTTTAAAAATATCTTTTTTCAAAGTGGCAATCTCGACACACTTCGGCTGCTTGTAAAAAACAACGGCGGCTACACAATTTTGCCTTCTTCTTTGGTGAAGACTCTCTCCGCCGACGAAGTTCGCAAACATATTCGCCCTTTCACCAATCCCGTACCAACCCGCGAAATAAGTTTAGTTTATTATAAGACTCAATGGAAAACAGACCTTATCTCAGCCCTAGCTCTATCAATTTTTGAAAACTTACCAGAAAATTTACAACGCAAAATCACCGACAAAAAAAATAACGTTCTAGATCTGGAATAACGGTAAAAGTCAGGACCTCTGGCGAGGTTCTTTACGCGAGAACAATTGGATTCCCCGCCGAGCCTGGATATAATGTTCTTATGGCGACAGCAAATAAAATGATCAAATTGGCTAAGGGCGATTACCTTTTTCGCGAAGGTGATCCGAGTGATTGCATGTACCTGATAAAATCGGGTCGCATGGCAATTACAAAAAAAACTTTCAACGAGGGCGACGAAATCGTCCTCGCTGAAAAAATCAACGGGGAGCTCATCGGCGAGATGGCATTTTTTGACAGCAAACCCCGCTCGGCAGGTGCCCAAGGACTGAGTGTTTGCGAGCTGATCGAATTGCCGTTTGCATCCTTACAAGAACAATTTAATTTGTTTCCAATGTGGATAAAAGTTTTGATGAAAACCACAGTGGGACAAGTTCGAGATGCAAATACGCGCATCAAAAATCTCGAAAACATAACCTCCGATACCAAAGACAAGTTGGGTCCGCACATTCTGCTTCGCGTGTGTGCTATCATCGATCTTCTCAGGCACAAAGCCGAAGAGACCGACGACGGCTTTGAATTTCCATACAAGGAATTGCATTTTTATTGCAATCAGGTGTTTCATCAAACCACTCCTAAAATTATCCGTTGCGTGAAGGTTTTGCAAAAGCTCGAGATCATCAAAGTTGACGAAACCGAGGGCGCTCAAAAGGTAACTTTGATGGAGCCCGATCTCCTTGCTGCTTTTACCGTTTGGTACAACACCTTTATCTCGACCAGCCAAAGCGATCAGGTGCAAATCGACGAAAAAGAATTATCGCCACTCGAAGTTCTTGCTCATTATGGCGGAGAGCTTCCTGCTAAAAACGGACTTGTAACCCTTCCCTTAAAACAAGCAGAGGAAAATGCTTTCGATGACATTGATATAGAGTTTAAAGCTGACAGTGTGGATTCATTGGTGAAAAAAGGGGTCATTAAAGACAAAACTGTCGAAAACGACAAGCTCGTTGTTAAGTACAACCCCGAAGAAGTCCAACGATTGGCAGCCTTTTGGAAAATCATCCACACCTACAATAAGCATACAACTATGTAAGCTCTTTACACCCCCTTGTGAAACGAGGATGGTTCAAGTAGTGTGCCCCCTTCAAACCTAATTTGGGGGCCCCATGCGAGTTTTGTTGTTCTTAGCTTTTACGGTTTCGGCAGGATCCGCGTTCGCAGATGTTTTACAAGGAATCACGGACCAAATCCAAGACGAGTGGGAAAACTCAACCCTCAAGGCTCACCCCACTCTAAAAACCGGCTGGAATGTGGGCAGTCTATCTTCTCTTACCGGCCAGATTGGCTATACGTTTTCTGTTTCGCCCGCCTATGTTCAAGATCGCCATCAACGCGTCGACGCCTATGCAATCAAGCTGGGCGCTCATATTGGCGATGCTCTCGGAGTCGGAAGATCGGCTGAGGCTCAAATTTCCTTTTCGCGGTTGTTCAATCGAAAAAACCAAGCACTGTTCGCCGCTCCCGTGTCCCCTCGCAGTTTTCCATTCACCGCCGAGACGGCTTTGCAAAGCCTCGAGCGCGGCTCGGCCGCCCGCCTCGAATTAGCAACCGACGGGCATATTGGCGCAAGCTTTTCTCACATCGCAAACACCGGTCTCGGTGTGTTCCCCGCACAGTTCAGCGCGGCCGTTCGCCGGGGCACGCGTTACATCATCGATGTTTATCGCTTGGATCAGTACCGCGTGCGTCTTCGCATGGTCGCCACCCGCAACATGGGTACGCTCGGCGCAAAAACCAGCGTGACGCCTTTGACTTCGCTCAATTTCGGTTCGGGTTTTGTCGACACTATTTTAAATCAACTTTTTCGCTGCGACCTCATCTCGATCGAAGGCGAAAAAACAGCCACCAATAAACTTCCGGTGGACAGCATGATGGTGGACTATGTGCTTTATCTAGATGCCCCACTTGGCGCCGACAGTTATAATCAATTTTTTGCCCAAATTTTGAATATGGATGTGGTTAATCACCTCCGACTTTTTCAAACACCCGAACAATTTCACAATTCGGTTTGGAACTATGCGCAGGTTATCAACAATGCTTACGAGAAGGAAAAACTCGTAGCGGCACCACAGTATCGAATTGTACAGAGGGAATTTATCGGTCGGACGCTCACAGATTTTCGTAAAATTTCGGTGGGCTCTGGATGCTTTAAACTTTGGGATGTGGACCGCGAAGTGTATCATGGAACATCCGGTGTCCGTTCGGTGAACGATAATAATCAAATCGAAGATTATTTTTACCTGCGAACTCAGCAATTTCAGGAATTTAATTTTCTCTTTGGACTCTTCGACGAGGAGCATGCCCTCGAGGTGAACACTCTGTTTCGTGCTCAGCGGCTCGACGAAAAAAATCCCCTCTCGCTCAAACCAGTGGCGCTCTCAGATCTTGTACTGACTCGCTCGTTCAAGGATAAGAAGTTTTTAGGAAAAGGCACGCTGATCAACGAAATTCGCACGTACCGGAAAGACCTTGAATATCAGTATCCGCAGTTTTTTTCCAACATCGACTGGACACAGTACACAAATACAAAACAGTTGGCCTATTCCAAAATCGAAATGATTTTTGACGCCCGCACGGTGACGTTGCTGCGCCAGCAAAACTTTTCCGAAGATCAGCTGAAACGACTTTTACAAAATTACATCACTCGTTACCCATATAAGAATCATCTTTCCACAACGGATGGCGGCACACACGATGATTCAAAAACCGGCTTTGAACGTTTTAAAAAAGACACAGCCGTTATTGCTCGTCGCCTCACCCTGATATTTACGCCAGGGACCACAGTTGAAGTGGCAGTAAAGGCATTTAGTTCCCTGCGGAAGAATGCGTTGTTTCAAGATGTGGGCGCAGGCTTCGTTCTGACCTTGCTTCCGCAGAATCAAGTTCGAGATCTTGTAGAAGCGACATTAACGATTGGTGCGAAAGACACACCCACAATCGAAATTGTAAGCCACTCGGCTGGCATGTCCCACCTCTACAAACAGGTGGAACATATCCTCAACACCATCAACGACAGAAGCTTTGATCTACGCCTGCACAAAGAGATCGGCCCCGTTCAAGATCAATAAAGCAAAAAGTACTTCGAATCTAATATAGCAAAAGGTACTTCGTACTTTTTGTGTTCGAGCAGAAGTTACGGCGCACTTTTTCAGGACGCGATTACTGGTTGTGCGTAAAGAGGAGTTGGTGCCGGAATAAACAGGACCTGGCACCGGATTTCCCTGAATACCGATTACCGGCCGATTGTGACCGGTTCGTCTAAGGCTGCTCCACCCGATGCAGGTGCAGTCGTTGTTGTGGTTCCGCCGTTTTCGCGTTCACACTGTCTTTGACCAGCGGCTTGACCGATGGCTCCGCCAATCATGCCGCCAAAAAGTAATAAAAAGAGAGGTGGTGGTACGGCGTGGGCGCGCGGAATAAAGATCGCTTCCAAGGCAGCCGATTTTTTCCCACCGGCTCTGTAAGCCATCTGTGTCTTGTCGTACACAGACTCAAGAGTGTCGGTGTTTTTAAAGATCACATCTTTGCCGTTCAACTTAAAATGAGTGCTACCAACTCTTTCGACGGTGAGGGTTTCGCCTTTGTAAACAAGCTCGGTCATTTTATTGTTGATACTGGTGATTGTAAAATCCTTCAGACCCATGGCTTGAATCGGCGCTGCCGACGCCACCGTTTGGCTTAAAAAAATCATCGTTACTAAAATTGCCTTAATCATTTTTGCTCCCTATCGTGCCACTTCAAGCTTTCGCTCACGGCCGTTATTAAATGTCAAAAAACGTATACGTTTTATTCGCAATCAACTCGTGAATTTGCCCATCAAACGGTGTCGCAAGCGGCGTCGATACGCCATTCTGTAACTGAAAAAGATAGCCATCTTCTGTCAGCCCTAGTGTTACGCTACCAGATTTATAAATGCGTTTAAAGGCCTGGTCATACTGAAGGCTTGAAGTTTTCATGTAGGGGTTCTTCTTGGCGTCGCAACCGAACTCGACGATAGACCCGTTATCCATCTGCATATAGCCCACGAGGCTCAATTTGTCGTACCCATTCGGGTAAATGATCGAAGTCGGAGTGCCCGAAGTGATGCTTTGTTCTACTTTTGTTCCGCTGCCGTACGGATCGCAAACAAACCGCACCTTATCCAGGGTGACTTTCGCCGACCATAAACCACCGTAGTGAATGCCAACAAGCTTAGCTTTTTCCTCGGGAGTTTGGTTATTGTACTCAACAGCATCGGCTCCAGCCGGTTGGTTTAACTGCCCTTCGTCTTTGGTAAAAACGTAGGTCGCAGGAAGAGTTTTATCATCTGGAAAGAGCACATAATAATCACGACGAATCGCGATCTGTCCAAGATGCGGCGAAGAACCCTGCCTGGTGATTTTCGGAGTGGCTTGATCGAAGACTAATTTATGAAATCCTAGGTCTTTATTCAAAACCAAAAAGTCTGGCGAAAAACTAATGCTCACTGGAAATTCAAAAGCCTCAAATGCATACACCAACGCGGAAGCTTTTGAGTAGGCCTTCATCGCTGGATGCACGTTTTGCGAGTATCGCGCGATCTGTGCGTAGGTTTCCACCGTTACGGCATATGAACCCGAGTCAGTAATGCGCGTGTCACACGCCCCTTGGATTCCTTTTCGAGGACCGTTCGTACACGTAGTGTGCGGAAATCCATCGATGTGTCGCGCCTCGTGCATATAAACGCTTGCACTATCTAATGCCGAAAACGCATCCGACAGCATCAGCGGACACACATACATAGTCTTACTACCAAAGGTCGGCATTACAAAAGCACCGGCGCCTTTAGGGCAGTTCGCCTGGATATTGAACTTGTTAATTCTACCGGTAAAATAGGTCCACCAGTTTGTGGCAAATTTTCCGGAGAACATTTGATCTTTGCTCACTGGCATTGATGCGTCGAATTTTGTATCGCGCATAAACATAATTCCAGCCATCAAGCGTGAAATGTCTGTATTGTCATAGCAATATTCTTTACCCGCTAAATTTTGAAACTGGGTAAATTTTTTGGCAATCTCGCTCATATCAGCTGCAGATATGCACTCGGCTGCTTGAACACTTGCTGTTAATATTTGAACACTAAAGAATAGTCCGAATAGGACGCGTTTTGAAAAATCCATTTAATCCCCCTCTTCTATCCATAGAAGACTTTAAATAAGGGTTACAGAAAACACGGCATAGGACAAGGAGTATTTTATTTGAGCAATTCAATTTGAATCAGCCAGAGGCTCTACTTCAGAGTTCTGATTGCAATTCGGACTGCTTACGCTGCGCGTAGTTTTTCACTGTCATGTCGTCTTGTCGATTGATAATTTTGCGAAGCTCATCAATTCGCAAGCTCAACGGACGATCGCTTTCGGCAATGGCATCAATGGCGATGATGGCTTTAGCGCGCTCTTGATTATTTTGTAATTCTTGAATCGAATGTGGTTCTGCAGGCTCGCCATTCACCGGTCGCGAGGCCACTTCGCTCAAGCTACCAAATGTTGCGTCTCCGCCGAGCGATAGCAAGTAGGTCGCAAGAATCCTTTCGTTATGGGACGCCGAAGAATTTGTTACTGCTCTTTTCAAAAACTCAATCTGTGGCGCCGTAAAAACCTTTGCTGCCTGACGAAGCTCAGCCTCCTTTAAATTAACATCAAGATGGATTGAACTCATCTGCTTGATCTCTTCGCGAAACCACCCATTAAATTTTGCACCCACCCCGGCATCATTCAAATTTGCAGGGCTCCGATCTAAATTCGACTTTTGCTGTATTTGTGCTGACTCGTTTTCTTCAGACTCATTTGTTTTAAAGTAGTCTGAGGTTTCGACGATAACTTCGCCGACTGTCTTCTTCTTATCGATCACGAACCGATTAAAGGATGTTGCCGCCACAACGATCAACAAAACCACCGCAAAATAAAGCAAAAGACGCTTCATCATGCTTAAGCGTCTTTCTGCGTCCAGCCTTTTATGCCGGGTTTAAAATGCTTAATGTTTTTGTAATTCAATTTACAGGCTGCTACGGCCGCTTTTTTCCAAGCTGTGCACATTGTTCCACCGCAATAAGCAACGATCACACCGTCTTTGCTCTTCGGCAGAACCTCGGCAATATTTTTTTGCGACTCAAAATGAACAGCACCGGGAATACGTTGTTTGTCGAACGATGTTTTTGGGTTAACATCTAAAATGACTGCAGTTTTGTCATCGATCATTTTTTGCAATTCAGCTTTAGTAACTTCTGGGTAGTTCGCGTCTGAATCGCAATTGGTGTTTGCAGAGGCACTTGGTACGAGAACAGTGAGAACTAGGATCATGAGACTTTTCATTATCAACTCCTTGATGTTAAACGCTCCAACCTTTGAGCGGCGATAGAACCTATAATCGAATAGGTTACCGAAACGTAAGCGTAGCAGAAGTTTAAAAAAAATCAAAGGGGTTATTAATTGGCGCATTTATCAGTTCGGACAGTCGCGCGCGTAGCGCCTTCTTCCCAATAACTTGATCAGTGAAAAAGTGGGCGCATAGCAGGATTTTCAAACTGGCTTGTATATTATGGTTTACCTCTTAAAATTTTTCGCACCGACAACATCTTTACTTTCTTTACAAATCAAAAAGTCACATTTCACCCGCTTAGACAAGTAGCCGAAAAACTCACGCTCCGCGCTCATTCCGCTAACCGTTTCCGATGTCAGAAAACCGTAAACCAGTTATCTGGTAACCGGTATCAAGATATCAGCTATCCGAATTTGTCTATTTGCCAATTGGAACGTACCCAAACTCAAATGAAAATTCTGGCGCTTGCTCTACCGGAGTCAACCGTAGGTGCAAAACTTTGCCTTTAATCGCCTCGGTTAAACATAGTGCCGACTCCACGTCATACAGGTGGTCTTTGTGGCCCTGCTTCAAGTCTCTAATAGATGCCACGGCCCTCTTCTTGGCCTCCGCTTCGCTGTCTGCCACCACAAAAACATTGCGGTGGATTTCGGTGAATTCTTGCGGCGAATAGGCGCCTAAATTTACAAAGTATAATTTTTTGGAATCAGCTGCAGGGGCTTCGACGAATTCAAGCTTGTGACCGTCGGCGTACTCGAGCGCCCCCCAGCAGTCCAAGTGCAGACTCTCAGGTGTTCCCCACCACGTTTTTTTTAACTCGCCGTAAGTTTCCTCAATCCGCGTTGCGACGACAAAGCGCATATCGTGAAGCTCGATCAAAGATTGGGTAGTCTTCCCACCGATATAAATCACAAATAGTTTGTTGTTCACACGAAACCTCCGTTAATCCCCAGACCTATAAATTGAATTATTTTCTCTGGATACCTAAAAACGCGGATTTCTAATTATTTTTCTTAAGACTATGGTACATCCGTTTTGGGCCAAAGAAGCATCGGGGATTCTAAAAATTAAGGTATCTAAAACAGGGGGCTGTTTTGCTACAATTTTCATCACTCTTTTTATCGTTATCATTGTTGTGCACTCAAAGTTTTGCGGCCGACGGGATCGGGACGAATTCGCAAGGGACTGGAGCGAACGGAATCGACGCGCATATGACCGACGCGCACGGCACGGGCGCACAAACAACCAACGCGCACTGGACGGACGGGTATGAGCTCACCACCTTGCAAATCAACTTGCTCCTAAAATGGGAAGGCGAACAAAAGTTTGACCACGAAAAACTTGTGGGCTTCGCCAAAAGTTTCGAGAAGCACAATCTTAAAGCAGAACCCTATGTACCTCCTCACACGTTTGCCGAACTTATCGAAGTATCAGCATGGGCTGAGGGCGCAGCTTTCGCGACATTTGCTGAATATGCAGGTTACACGTTCGACAACGAGGCCTACAACGCCGCTTGCCCCAACCGTGTGCTGTTTAATTTCGGCTATGCCACAGGCAAGGAATACTTTCGGGTTGATGTTCTTGTTCAGTACATGAGTCTGTTTGATTCATTGCAAATTACCTATGCACTACATCCTTCGACCTTTCCGCAGAAGTATTTGGAGTTAGCCAAATCCCGCGGCTTCGACGTGTATTTGAGAACCGCCGTCGAGATGGCGCAAAACTCGTATTAGAGAGTGCGCTGTACTTTAAAGTTGGTTTTCGTCTGGTTTCAATTGAGAGATACTTTTGTTAACCACAGAGCCAAACGGCGAAAGTACTATATAACCCATCGCGTAGAATTGCCGAGCTAAACACACAGAATTTTCGAGCTGAAAAGCCAATTCCCCTCAGTTTCTTCAGATTGTAGTCAATTCTAAAAACATTAAAATATTTTCAATTCTCCGCATAGTTTTGAATCATTTGCAGAGGGTTGGTAACGCATTAACTTATCTAAAATAAGTCAATGTTCGGGGTTTGATTACGGCTTTTTTTATGTTGGGGAATTATCATGAAAGTTCAAAAAATACGCTTTGCAGCCTGTTCGCAATTTCTTTTCTTATTTTTGTTTGCCCAATCATTTGCCGATATCAATGAATCGTCGGCGCTAAAAACCTACAAAGAACGGCTGCGAGTGATAGAAAACAGCCTTAATCCTGCCGAAATGTACGAGGCGACGAAAGATCTTGTACCAACCAACGAATCTTTCGAAATCCTAAAACAGACCCTGGCACATCTTCCCGACCGACACAATAACGGCGACTTCGAGAAAGCTTTCAATCCAGAAAATACGATTATGATTCTTCTGGAGGCTTTTGAAAAACATGCCTCTTCCGTAGACATCGAACTCCTTGCCGATCTCAATCGATGGGCAGATCTTTCCCACCTCGAAGAAGTTGTGCAGCAAAAGATAATTCAAACTGCTATTTACCTCAAAAATATAAGCTCGGCACGCAAGCTTGTTTCGATGAATACCCTATACCCCTCAAGCGGAATACGCCCTTCCCCGACCACACTTCGCCTTGCAGGACCAAGTCCACAAAAAATCAGTGATGCACACCAATCCGCATTGATTGAAATTGAGCGCTTTTACCGGAGCATGAAAGATCGCGTTGTTGGACAAGATGATATTCTTAAATCCTTCCGCTCCCTTTACATCAGTGACCTTATTAGCGGAGGTCGCCGTATTGAGCCAGAAGTTTTTTATCTGATGGGTCTTCCTGGGAATGGCAAAGACACCATCGCCGAGGCCTATATTGATGCTCTTTGGAATATGCGAGACGCTCACGTTTCGCATATGTATCGCATCAACATTCGCACTAAAGAAGAAGCGTGGAGTTTATTTGGTTCTAGCAAGGGATACGTCGGCTCAGCTGACCTCCCCAGTTTCTTAAAGTTCTTGGTTGAGCACTCGGGCGGTAAATACATATTGGGCAGCGAGGCGACACCTCAAGGGACCCGAACTATTGTCGAAAAAAATACGACATGGAAGGCTGACGAATTCACTTTAAGAGCCCCGTCCCATAAGGCTGTTATTTTTGTAAACGAAGCTCACAATATCCCTCGTGCAGTAAAGGACAATATTCTCAAACAAGCCATCGAACGTGGTATTTTTCCAATCACCAATCCAGGCTCCACTCCCAACGCTGTTTCGCAAATTCAACTGCCCGTAACTTTTATCTTCGCATCCAACGAGGGAATTGATCTGCTCGAACCGCGCGAAAAAAACGGAGCGCGCCTTGGTAAACCTTTATCCTTTGATCGTTTGCTTGAAAATTATGAACGCGTCTTTAAAGATAAAGAACGCCTGAAACAAGCAATCATGAAGGGCAATGGCGAGCTCAATAATCCAAATCATCCGGATCAACCAGGAACCTCAGAAGAGTTTCTCAATCGTTTCCCTGACCATCGCGTTCACCTGTTACGTCCACTCAGCCCAGAAAACCTCCAGCGGATCGCTGAAATATTAATTAAAGCTGAAAGTAACAAACTTAAAAATGCGAGCGGACGCCTTGGACAATACACCGTCACATTGTCAGAGGAAGCCATTCGCTTTATCACTCAATATGATTCTATTCCTTCTGAAAACTCTCGTCCGATCAAGGCTCGACTGAAAAGTTTTGTCTTTGATGAAATTTTTCAGGCCATTGAAAGCAAAGAAATTAAACCATCTTCGCTTGTCCAAGATATTTACGTCGACATTCAACTCAATCCGGATGGCTCACGCTCCGCTCATTTTAAAATCACTGATTCAAATCCAACCTCTTATGAGTTTTGGAGCGTTATCGATCAAACCCTCAAAGATGTTCCCCAGGAACCCTTGTCACGAGACCGCATAGAGGCAATTTTAAAAATGCGTCAACAAATTCTCGATAATGTGTTCGGTGTTGAACACATCGTCGATAAGCTAATTGAGGCCGCGATTGTTTCCGAAAGCGAATCACGCAATGCCGGTGAGTCAAAAAGGCCTGCCACGGTGATGGCTTTTTTAGGTAAAACTTCCACTGGAAAAACAGAGACCGCAAAACAGTACGTAAAAGCTCGCTATGGAACTCACGAACGGCTTGAAACAATCGACTTCAATGGGATCCGCGATCTCCAAGCGATGAACGCAAGAATTCTTGGCACCTTTGATGCGCGAAATAATCCTATCGCCTCAGATTTCATGAAGGCCTACGACCGTGCTCCCGATGGAAATATTGCATTTATCTTTGATGAGGCCGCAAATTCACCAAGGGAGTTGTTAAAAGGTCTGTATGAGATTTTGCGAGAACCGGTTGTTTCTGGTTTTTCTGACGGAAAGCCACGTCCCATGAAAAATGTAACTATTATTTTGACGGGCAATGCCGGTGAACAAATCTACAACTTGATTCCAAAAGATCTTCCAACCGATGTTTACGAACGCGCCATGCGCGAGGTCTTTCGAATTTTCCTGAATAACGCCGACCTCCAGCAACGAATTTTAGCAGAGACTTTCCCAGACGCGTTCATTGCGCGTCTGGGAAATAATGTTTATCATTTCGGCCCCTTGAAAGACTCAGGCAAGCGGCAAGTGGCGCAGTTGAAACTCCTCAAGGGACTTGAAGGACTAAAGCCTAAAAACAGTGAGCGTGGCTGGAATATGGTCTTTGCTAAAGAGTCCGATATTTTAGACCTCTTCGACCTTATCGAAAAAGAAGGGTTTAACAGTGCCCACCAGGGCGCCTCGATCGACTCCTTTGTTCGGCTTTCCATCATTGATAAAATCAAAGCCAAACTGCTGAGTGAAAATGTCGCTAATGGACAAGATGTCATGATTGAAGTTGCGAAAGAATCTATCGTACGGTCCGACCGCGACGTTTCAAATTCCTTTAGACACATGAAAATTATCACCGAAGCTGGTCAAGAATTTATCGTCGAAATCCCAATTTCGAAAAGAACGACTTCGATGGCGGTTAGCGACGTGGATCGAATTTTAACGGCCTATCACGAAGTGGGCCATGAGATTGTTTCAGAAGTTTATTTTGGTGATCGCGTACGCCCGAAATATATTTCGATCATCGAAGGCGTGACTCTTATTGGAGCTTCCTTTGTCCACTACGCAGGAATCCGCGTCGGGCAACCCCTTTCCGCCGGTCCGCGCACAAAACAGGTTGTTCTTCGCGAAGCTGCTGTTTTGTATGGTGGCTATGTGGCCCAGCAGCTGGTTACGATAGGAGGTCGTCATGACTCTGGGAAAAAGAATGATTTCCATCGTGCCACACGACTTATTCAAAATGCCATTCTTCGCGATGGACTCTCGGACGAGTGGGGGAAAAGGTCCATTCCAGACAACGTAAAAACTGGCGACTACATTGATCAAGAACTTTCTCCCGAGGAAAAAGCCAAACTCAATCACATCACAGATCGTTGGATGAGCTACGCTGAGCAATTTGCACGCGAAGCTTTATATGTGAACATGGATCGACTTTTTGTGGTTCTCGGCAAGCGTCTTTCGGAAAAAGGTTTCCTAGATCAAAAAGCAATTTCTGAAATTCACGATCGATTTTCTCCGGTCACTGAAAGAACAGTAGACTTTGCCGGCAAATTAGATGAAGTGCGCAAAGTCATCGCACTTATTGAGCAGAGCGGGGCTAACGTAGGATCGGTTCTTGAAAACAAATTCCGCACAAGAGCCTACAGCGTTGATAACGCCCACGAGGCCTTTAACCTAGTAATGAAAGCGTCGAGGAAAGCAGGTTTATTTGAAAAAGTCCGTACGTACTTTTTTCCTCCCTGGGATAAATTGACGGAGCTTCAAAAAACTGTTGCGGCCTCTTACCTTGGAAACAAAATATCTGATTTGAGTCGTGATGCACGCATCGCCGGCGAATACTGGATGCCAGAATCTGTTGCCAACATTGATGAAATCATCAAAGAAGAGCGCCTTCGCGAAACTCGTCCCGTCACTGATTTAGCTCGCTTTGAAATCTTAAAACAAGATTTAATGGTTTCGGAAGAGACCATCGAAGACATTCAAAGATCAGTCACCCAAAAATCAACAGCGGCGCTTTCTTGTAAAAACATTTTCTGAGTTTGTGTGTTTTACGTTGCGCCTAGCTCATCATCCAAAATGAGCTAAATAAAAAATGGCACCGTTGCTACCTTGAGGACGGTACGACTCAACGACATTGGAACAAGGGGTGCGAAAACACACAATTCTTTGTTGCCTTAAGGTACGTAAGCTATGGTGTTTCTCGTGGTGTAACCTAAATCAGTGCATGCCGTGACATAAATTGAAGCCATAAAGCGATTTGTCGTCGGATTCCAACATCTGTACAAGGGTTTAGTCGCGAACAAAGTGGCAACGGTGGATGCGTATCCGATCAAGCTTGCCGTTTCCGTCGTTGAATTACAGCCCGTTGCAATCCGAGTATTTTTAGTTGTATTTATTTGACAGTTAAAAAGAGCCGTCGAATTTTGCGGTAGCGCCTGGTTGTAAGCTCGAAAGCTTATAGTCTCTGCTACATAAAGGACAGGAGTCGCCGCTCCGTCAGGCAAAAACAGATAAAATTTTGAAGCCGGGTTTTGAAACTTTCGGATGTTTCTTTGACCTGTGGGAGCAGCGCCGGCTATTTGGTAAGGCTTAGGTCCGTACATTTGATAGACGTATCGTTTGTCCTCAGAACTTAATGCTCCTCTCACTGTAACCGCTGTTCCGATAATATCATCGTATTGGCCACTGGGAGTAAATATCGTTTGCAAGCCCGGTTTAGAGCCACTGTTTTTAGTGTAATGCATAATTGAATAATAATCGTAGGGGCCCGACCGAGTTATTTCTATAGCGCTATAAATGTCGAATGCCGCAATCGACTCGGTTCGAACATTGTTGAATTCAACTCGAATATAGCTATTGCGGTCTGGTCTTGCATGTTCGTGAATAAGGCCAAGTAAATGGCCGAATTCGTGTTGGATGATGCCACCATTAGGTGCCGTAAAACAACGGGCCGGATCTAAATTTATGTACGCAACGTTTGTTGTCGTTTTAAACCCATAGGTCGAACTGCAACGACCGGTTTCACGAAAAATGTATACGATCGGTGTTGGTTCAGAGCTCTGCCATCCTGCTGACACGATACATTTTAAATTGGCCCACTTAGCCCATGCATTACAGGCGGCAATAATCGTCGTTCGCTCAGCTGAAGTAAACTCACTGTGAATCCACATTCGTACTTCGCCGTTAGGCCACCTTGGTGCTGTGGCGAGTTTTGCTTTACCATCGAGGCCAGTTTGGTTTTCATCAAAGATGTACATATCGTCGCCGACAAGAGTCGTTCCTATTTGTTGCTCTGCAAGGCCCATCGAACCAGCAATCGACGAAGTCGTCGCATCTCTCCCACAATTGTTAAAGAGCGGAAAAAAAACGAAGCTGAAACCAGCCATCAGCATGACAAGTATGTTTTTCTTATGCATTTTGACTCCTCAAACCCTAGCGCACTAATCGGAGATTCCGCTGGGGAAATCAAGAGAATGAATCAAAATAAATTGAATATGGCATGCGACGTGAATGAATATGATGAGGACATATCAGGAAATAAATGGACTACAATTTTCTCAGATCGGGACACTCACAATGACACAAACTCATTTTTTCGATTTTAATTGGAAACTGAGGCACTTCGTCAACCGCTGATGGCTCGCGTGTTCCAAACAATCGATGCCATTGCTAATACTGCTCAGACAAGCAAGACTTTCAATTTAGAACCTTTGATTTTAGAAGAACCTAATTTCTTAAGTGCTTTTTCTACCTCAGAGGATTTGATCGCAACATAGCTAAACCGTTCATGGACTTCAATCTTACCCACGTCGGATCCCTCTAAGGCGTCAGGCTCTGACGTCAGTGTCCCCAAAATATCACCAGGGCGCAGTTTGTGGCTTTTACCACCTGAAATATGCAGCGTGCGATTCACTGATTTTTGCATTTCGGAAGAAAACGCCACATCGCCTTGCACTTCAAGCATGGGACGGATCATTTTGACGCCAGTTGTTTCTTCGATGTCAGCAACCATTGGGATCTCGTAGTCCGTGGCGATGGAGACTGCCGTGCCTTTTCGACCTGCGCGTCCCGTGCGACCAATGCGATGCACATAGATCTCGGTGCTTGATGGCATATCCATATTGATCACAAGCTCCAACGTATCGATATCCAGTCCGCGAGCTGCCACGTCGGTGGCCACAAGAACTCGTAAACTTCCATTTCGAAACAGCGTGGTTACTTTATCGCGATCAAACTGCTCAAGATCCCCATGTAGAACTCCGCAGCTCACCTTGTGCTTAGCCAATTGCTGTCCGATTTGCGCCACCGTTGTTTTCATCCGGCAGAAGATCAAAGTGCACTGCGAGGGGTGGTTTTTGAGAATTTGCAAAAGTGTTTGTTCTTTTTGCGGATTTTCGCTTGCATATAAATACTGTTCGATCTGCGGAGAGGTTTTTAGATTTGTCTCAATCGTAATTCGTTCGGCGTTTTTTTGATAGCGGTCCGATAAAACCTCCACACCTTCAGGAAAGGTCGCCGAAAAAAATACGGTTTGTCGATCCACAGGTAGCAGTTCGATAATGGCCGTGAGCTCGTCGGTGAAGCCTTCTTCCAACATGCGATCGGCTTCGTCCAATACGAATATTTTTAGCCGATCCACCTGAGCATTTCGCTCTTTGAGGTGCTCTAGAGTTCGACCAGGAGTTCCTACAATCAACTGCGCACCTCGCTCCAGAGCTTGAGTTTGTGGAGGGTAAGGTTGTCCACCCACGAGGGCCACGGTTTGCAGCCCCGGAAAGGCTTTTGAAAACTTCCGGCACTCCCGCAACACCTGATCGCTCAGCTCTCGCGTGGGGCAAAGAATTAGCGCCTGTGCGTGCATCTGGTTCACTTGGATTTTTTCAAGAATTGGAATTATAAATGCGGCAGTTTTTCCGCTTCCAGTTTGCGACTGCCCCACAAGATCTTTTCCCGCAAGCAGCAGCGGCAAACTTGCAGCCTGAATGGGTGTCATTTCCGAAAAGCCCATTTCGGCAATCAGTTTTAGAAGGGCTGGTGACAGCGGGAGCGAATTAAAGTTTTTAAAGCTCATATAATAAATCCTTAAATTAATCTTCGGCGAACAGTTAAGTCTTTAGGAGCACTTCATTTGTTCTCGACGGTACTGGCCCGTTTCGGACTTCGCATTCGATTCTATGATAAAGTGCAGTTGCCGTTCGACCATATACTCAAAGGCAGTCAAAAGTCGATCATGAAGGCGGCTTTTTACATCAAAGCCCCGCGATTCGCCCACAAGCTCTATAGTGTGATGAATGGCCTCAATCGTTGAGTAGCATTGGGGATGGGGCTGTTTACGCACGCGGAAGTTGGAGGGTTTCGTTGGCGAAAAACAAACTCGCGGCAGATATTTTAGATTTTCACTTAGGCGCACCATCTTCCGCGCGGTTGCCCAAGTTCCATCCACCACAAACACACGCAACTTTTTGTTTTTTGGAAACATTTGTGCTTTCTGTTCTTCTTGCAACAGCGAAAAATTTTGCGACGTGGGCCCTGGGTATAACACAACGGAGTGATAATCTTTGTCGTCGATAAGCTTATTTACGATCGGGTCGTCGGAGTAGTTCTGGCCTTTGATCAAAAAAGAGTTTTGCAGCGTAAGGTGTGACATTCTCCCCGTAGCGATTCGCCGTTTCACTTCAATGGGATGGATAAGTACGACAAAACTAATACGCGGATCGAAGGTAGATATTTGCGCACAGTAACAACAAAAAACTGGCTGCGTGCAGGTTTCACATCGCTCACGGTGTTTGGGCTGCTGTAAAAGCAAGTTAGCCCGGTTTATTTTGTACTGCGCGAGATTCATGACATCACCTTTTTTTCCAGCATAAGGGAAAATCACAAACTTCTCAATACAGCAAAAATTTAACTCTCTAAGACGATCATTGGTCAGGACGTTGAATTGAGTCGGACAGTTAGTCGGATGGTTAGTCGGATGGTTATTAGTACCGTGGACCCGTATTAGAACTTCCAGGCCGCTTCGGCGATGCGTTTTGTAACTGCGAAAGATCCTTGAATTTTGCAAGACTCGCTTTTACACGCTCTGCCATATCCGGAATAAGTTGTATATCGGGATGGGACGAAAGGGCCAAGTGCTCAAGTTGTGCATAGCACTTGATCGCCACGGGCGAATGCGGAGAGTTCTCGATACAAGTTTCTAAATAATGTTCTCCAAGTTTCCATACATCCACAGTCTTAAGCGCTTCGGCCGTGACTCCCGCAAAATACAAAGCCGACGAATATCCAGCCCCCTCTCGAGAACTTTCAAGCAACTCGTGCAAGATTCCGGATGCCCGTAAGTAAATCATAAATCCCGATTGATTTTGGGCATACTTTGGGGACCTTGCTTGGTCTAATAATCTTTTAACAAACTCTAATTTTTTCGGGCTCTTAACGGATTGTTTATCTTCCATCTGCCAATCTTTTAGACTCGTAAGCCACGCCTTCATATCAACCATGAGATACGCTGGAAGGTTCTTCGCTGATAGAGCTAAGCTTACTAATTTTTGCGCCCGCGGAAGATCCTGTTGCACGCGGACCATCACTGCGAGATCTTTTTGAAGTGATAACATCCACATGTTGGGATCGGCTAAAAGTATAGAATCATTTTGGATAATTTTTTCTGTTTCTAAGTGAGCCGTTTCGTACTGACGATTGGCAAGGTAGTAAGTAATTTTTTGCGTGGAGTTGAGGTGCGAAAGGTTGCTTGCCCACGGCAAAGGAAAATTTTTGCTCCCACGGTCGGCACGGCTATGGCAACTGATGCAATAGTTACCAAGATGCGAAAGCGTATAATGGGCCGGCCGCAGTTTAGCGCTATCCAGAGATTGACTCGCAGCTTTTAACTCGTTTGAAAACTCCTCTGCTGTAAATGCAATTATTGGATCGGCGTTTGGTGCGGTGGTGTCTTTGGTCATTTCAACGGAGGCCTTCATCATTTCGTTGGTTTTTTCGCGAATAAAGGAAAGGTTTTTGGGATCATAAAATTCTTTGGGATCCGCTAAGATTGGAGTGAGCGCCGAATGATTCACCGATAACCGGTGCATGGTTTCGTACCAACTGGCACCTCCAGTGGCACTTTTTGACGAATTGTCCGTAGTGCATCCTAAGAAAAAACTGATTATGAGAGATAGACGTAAAACGCGCATAGGACCCCTTTTGTGAATCTGCTTTCAACGTCTCTTTATATGCCATTTTTTTCGAAGTGCTATGAATAGTAATCCACATGGAGATTACTTATAGCGTTTTGACTGAATCTTTTACATCAGGTAACGAGGATCAAGAAATTCTAAATACTTATTTACAAATTCGTTCGCTGTCGGCGCTGGCGAATCCTACGGCTGCACACATCGCCGCGCATTGGTCAGATATTGCATGGGTTGATCCAGAACTCGGTTATTGCAGTACACCTGATTGTTTGGCGCATCGGTCGATTCACGATGAAGGTAAATCAGCATTCGATCAGGACTGGTGTTGTTGAGCTCGCCAGTATTATTGTCGAAAATATTAAAATTTCCCTGCCCCGGAGTTAAAACGATCTGCTTAAAACCCCGCACAGGAGTGTTTCGACCCATGTTGTTTTTAATAACCCAATAGTTGCCTTTGATATTGACCCACGACTCGGCAGAGTTTACTTGCGAGATACCACGCCCATCAAACTGATTGCCTTCGATAAGACCTCGCGACGTAAACTCTTTGATGTCGATGTGCTCAGCTGTGATTCCCGGTCCAAATTGATTATTTAAAATCTGATTGTAATCACTGGCGTCTTCGATGCCTTTGTTGAGAGAAGATCCGATGTAAACTCCCTCGCCAATACCTTCCGCACCCCGTTCAAGTCCGGTGTTGTAAAACCGGCTATTTTCGATCACGTTATGGTGACTCCACAGCATAAGATGGAGAGCTTCGTGTCCCACATCGTGGACCACGAGGCGTTCGAAGCGGCTGAAGTTTGTCCCCTCGGCCATGAGACCTTTCATCCCTAGCGAAAAATCAATTTGTGAAACACGAACGTACTGACTATTTTTTAAAGTTAAAATTCTTTTTCCAGAAGTCGCACCGGGACCTACGATTTTTGCAGCGCCATCACCACACAAGGTGATCATTTTTGTACTTGTGCCGCGCAGATTTTCGAACACCACCGAATCTAGAAGATAAGTTCCTGCAGCAAGGACAAATAAATCTCCAGCCACTGCACGTGTTGGGAGCGCCCGTAAATCTGCAACATTCGAGATGACAATTTTTCGATCATGCGGGTAACGATCGCAACTTGAGGACGTGGGCGGAGGCGGAGGAGTTATCGGCGGTAGAGGCTGCTGCGGGAGGACCGTACAGGCTGCAAAAGAATGGGCCGTATTCCCACCGAGAACTCCGTTTGTGCAAGTGCGATTGCTGCTAACACAAGTAGCGCCAAAACTGACTGTGCCACTGGCATAGGCTACAACTGAGGAATTGTGCGCAACCGTTTGCCCATTGAATGTACAGGCAAGGGGTGCATCTACGGAGCAGCTAGATCTGGTATAAGTGCCACTGAGAATTCCATCATTGCAACGTCTTTGCTCTTGCATGCAGACCTGCCCGTAGACCACTCGGCTCGAGAGATACGCACCCACAGTTGCATCATGTGCAATTGTTCTTGTGTTGAATAGACAGGAATTTTTACTTTCTGGAAGGGTGCTGCAGCTTGCGAAGCCAAAAGAGCCAGAGAGAACTCCACCAGAGCAGGTGCGAGTTTCTTTTTGCGCACAGCTAGCGGAAACGCTTACCTGGTACGCCTCGACCGATGCACCGTCTGCCAACACCGACCCATTGAATAAGCATTGCAGTACGGTTGGCTCCTTGATTACCGGCTCGGTAATGACAGGCATGCATGTTTCACCCTCGCAGCTGTTCTGGCTCTCTGAAGAACTTGTGAAAGTCTCATAGCCTTGACCGCAGTTTTGGAAGGGTAAAAAACAAACCAGAACTAAGATGATGATAAAGCTTTTTTTTCTGATTCTACGCATTGGACTTCCCCCTCAAATACCTATAACTTCTATTGAATCATATTTTCAGGTTTAAGAGCCGAAATTGTCGCGTTCTTTCTAATACTGAGACGGACGAAAGTGTGGCTCAAAATCATACAAAAAAGGAATTGAATAATGCAAATTTTAACCTCCCTCCTGTTTTTGGTTTGTCTATCTCATGCGCAATCGCAGCCATCTTCTAAGGCCGCTCATCAAGGTCACCACCACCATGATATGGCTTTTAAAAATGCAGAAAAGTGGACGAAAAATTTTGATCATCCATCGCGCGACGAGTGGCAAAAACCTCAGGAGCTGATTAACGCGCTTAAGATTTCCGAAAGTGAAGTCGTTGGTGATCTCGGTGCGGGAACGGGTTACTTTAGTGTTCGTTTGGCAAAACAGTTTCCAAAAGCCACCGTCTACGCCATCGATAATGAAAAAGACATGACCGTTTTTTTGCGAAAACGCGCGGGTAAGGAAAAGCTAACAAATCTTATCCCGGTGCTCTCGCAAAATGACGGTTTCACCGTCGAGAGTCCTTTAGATCTGCTTCTCATTGTCGACACCTATCATCATCTTCCCGACCGCGAAAAATATTTCCGAAATATTCTTTCGCAGCTAAAGCAGCAAGCAAGAATTGTCATCGTCGATTTTTTGCCCTCATCTCCCGTGGGACCGCCGATAAAATATCGCTTTCAGCCTCCACAAATCGAGGAAGAGTTAAAAGTTCTGGGCTTTCGTAGAGACCAACTTTTTGAACTCCCCAGACAATTTGTTCTGGTTCTAAAACGTCAATAACGAATAAATTCTCCGCAGCTAATGCTTCAAAATGAGAAATGGTTTTCACATCTAATACTTTATCTCTCCCATCTCATTTTGATGAACTTATTAAGTTAAATCAATTTTTTGCATGATTTTTGATAAACTAAAGCCGAAGAAGCCATGTGTGAAAACCACCTGGGGACGTCGGGGGATCATGTTTAAAATTTTTTTAAAGTATTTATCATTGCTATCGGTAAGCGGAATTGTATTTCTGTATCAAGCATGCAGTCCCAGCCATGTGACCACATCTGAAAGCGCGCTTGCCACGAGTTCGGAAGCTCTTTTTAAGTGCCGCCCAAACCAAAGCGAACCCATCACGAATATGCATCGCCTGTCCAAATTTGAATATGCAAATACTTTACAGGACCTCTTAGCACCACTGACCGCAGCGGAAAAAACGTCCACCATAAATAAAATCAGAGTTGAGCTCGCGAACTTACCCGACGACACCACAGGACAGTACGAAAAAATGGACACGCGTGTGAGCGACATCCATATTTCTAGCCAATACAAAATTGCATACTCTTTCGCCAACTCCGTAAACTCCGCGACCAATCGATCTGTTTTTTTTGGCTCTTGCATGTCGGCAACCACGCCGACTCAAGCTTGCGTGCGAACGTTTATTTCTGATTTTGGCTTGAAGGCTTACCGGCGTCCATTAGATCAGGCAGAAATTGATAGCCTTTTTATTTTCTACAGCAATCGCGGAACAACGAAGACTGTGGATCTGGTAGCTCGATTATTAATGTCGCCCTATTTTCTTTACCATGTTGAAAATCGCGGCCAAGCAATTTCAGCTGATACGTATAAATTAACTAACTACGAAATGGCGTCTCGGTTGTCCTATCTTTATCTGGCCACTATGCCCAATCAACTTTTACTTGATGCTGCAGCAGCTGGAAAACTGAGTGCAATTTCCGACATCAAGGTTGTCATCAATAATCTTTTTCAACAAAATCAAACTCAGGTTAAAGCAGTGCTTGATAAATATATTTCAGAGTGGTTAGATTTTAAAAACAAACCCGATTTTTCATCAAATCCAGCTATTCGATCTCTTGCAACTTTGCGCCCAGGCGTTGGCATACCTGACGCTCAGTTGAAAGCAGAAATGTTACAGGAACTCATAGATTTGGTTTCGCATTACACGTGGACCAAACCTGATGGACAATTTAGCGAAGTGCTAACTTCCAATATTTCTTTTGCAAAAACGGATCGCCTGGCGGCTCTTTACAACATTCCAAAATGGTCCCCTGGGCTGCCTAATATCTTTTTTGCAGGAAGCGAAAGATCCGGACTTTACACGCGAGCCGGGACTCTCTATTCTGGAACAGAAAAAACTTCACCGATTATTTATGGAGTTAATACGATCCGTAACACTCTTTGTGATTCCATTCCAGATCCCTTACAATCCATTATCGACGATCCAACACGACTTACTAACATCAATCAGGTGGCGCAGACTGAGCGTGAAATAGTCCATACAATGACATCGCAGTCTGCCTGTATATCGTGCCACAGCTATATCAACCCTTATGGATTTGCGATAGAGGCTTATGATTCCCTCGGCGGCTTTCGGGCGAACAAACTCGAATATAAATTTGATAACAGCGGAACTATCATCAACTCCCTGCCAATCAACTCACAGACAGATGCTAGAATTTTTTCAACGCAAACAGTTTCTGTGAGTGGTGCCGTCGAACTGAACGAGAAAATGAGTGCGAGCGGTAAAGTTCATGCTTGTTTTGCCCGTAACTTTTTTAGGTTTACAAATCGCCGCCAAGAAAACCCAGCAACGGATGATTGTCAGATAGAACGTAATTATCAAGAGCTCATAAAGGCCGGTGGCGGGCTAAAAAATATGTTTCAATCGGGAGGCTCAGACCCAAGCTTCCTAATTCGAAGAATCAATTAGGATAGAGGATGCGGCAATGAAATACGACAAATCAACGCGAAGAATGTTTCTAAATGGATGTGGAAAATCGATGCTGGCAATTCCGCTTTTGCCATCACTATTACCGCGCATTGCTCAGGCACAAGCATTAAATATTCCCCCAAGGTATATGTTCATGTTTCTTACCCATGGGCCGGTGAAAGATTATTGGTACCCAGCCGATCGATCGACGCTTAACAAGCAAGTTTTGTTCCCTGCGAATGGGCAGTCGCCAATTTACGAAATCGCCGCTGGTCCAATTTCATCAAACGCAACAACCGGGATGTCCTACCTATTTGATCAAAAGTTTCATGCGTACCGAGCAAAAATGACATTCCTGCAGGGTCTTGATACTCCCACTCTAGGAGGGCACCACTGGGCCTCAGGGGTGATTGGCAATTTAAACGGAGCTCACGCTAGTAACTCACAGTATAAGGCTATGCCAACAATAGATCATATTATGGCTTATGCTCCGGGATTTTATCCAAATGGTGGCAATGGCTTTGCTCGACAAATTTTAACTGGGTTTCAAACTAAAAATGAGTTTGCGCCAATCAAGTACAATTATATGTCGCATGGTTTTCAAAATGCCTTGCAACGTTCCGGTGCCGTAACTCCTGTTGATTCAATTTACTATGAAAATCCGTTAAACCTTTTTAATTACATTTTTAGTGGGTTTGCACCACCTACTGGTCCGGCTCCGACCACGAGCACTCCCATTGTTGACGAAGTGCTTGCAGATTATAGAAGTCTACGCAACGGGCGAGCTATTTCGAGTAGCGACAGACTTTTGCTCGACACGCATATCGACTTGCTTGCTCAGTTGGAACAAAAACTTACCACTCCGCCGCCTACACTTTCTTGCACCTTACCTCAGGCTCCTGCGAGCATGCCTGGTTTTAGTGATTCCACTGATCCCAACGATCTTACGAGGCGCATCCCCATCATCAATGACATTATTTTTGCTGCCTTTCGTTGCGGAATCACCCGTCTAGCAAGTTTTCAATTGTCCGTTTTCAATACTGTAGATAACGGCACTAGCCTCCATCGACATGCTGGATCCGTTGGTTACGACGACCTTCATACTCGTCAAAAAGTGGCGTCTGATCTTGCGGTCTACGACATGGTTCGAAAACTAGATTCAGTTACAGAAAGCAATGGGAGAACAATGCTAGATAATTCGATTCTCCATTATGCAGCAGCTACTGGTCCTGCAGCCCACATTGGAATGTCCCACCCTTGCGTTTTATTTGGCAGTGCTGGTGGGCGAATAAAGACCAATCAGTACATTGACTACCGAATGCAAAATCCCGTTAACCTGAACACTGGAATTTATGCCAATGGCTTATTACAAAATCAACTTTTGGTTACAATCATGCAACTGATGGGGCTTCCTCCCAGTGCATATAATATGTCGAACCTTGGAATACTTCCAGCTGGCTACGACCCAGCGACCACAACCTACGGTGAATTTGCCGCTGACAACGACGCCACCATGCAAAGGCGCTATTACAAGTACACCGATCCAATAAAGATCGCTGGAAACATTTTACCGTTGCTTTGAGGTAAGGAATAGTTCCGCACGCAAGTAGTCAGTCAAACGGTCTGTAAGCTGATTGCAACTGACCCAATTACGATTTATCGACTCACGCAAGGCCACATACGTCGTAAGGTAAAAGCTCGTGAGTAAGAAGAAAAAAAATAACTTCATCGCAGTCTCCGCAATGGTGAGTAGCGCTTCCTGCGATTTTAATAAACCTACTGTTTTATGCTTACCTGAGAATCTTTGCGTACGCGATTTGGTCTGCCTGATAGGATTTCACTTCGGGCTCCTGCCCTCGCCCCTGCGGGGTGGCTTCGCCAGAGTTAAAATCGCTTCCTGCGATTTTAATGAACCTACTTTTTCATGCTTACTTGATAATCTTGGCTTAATTTCTAATTGGTCTGCCTGATAGGATTTGAACCTACGACCTCAACCACCCCAAGGTTGCGCGCTACCAAGCTGCGCCACAGGCAGAAAGAACATTCTTAAAGGTACGCCGATACTATTTGCGACTGCCTGCAGAATGCAACCATTACTCAAAACTGCGTTATTTTGCATGCAGTCGCAAAAAGGATCGGCGTACCTTTTTGTTAGATGGCGCGGGCAAGGCGTTTTTTGGCCTGTCGAATCTCTTCGATGAGATAATCCACCGATGACGACCAGTACTGGTGCAATTCGCGCTCGCGCTGTGCAACGGCCTTTTGTAGCTGATCGGCCGTTGGTAACGATGCTGATTTATTGAAGACCACTTCAGCGGCTGGTTGATGCGCTTCCACCACTTGCTCTTGTGTGGTGCCCGCGGCGATGGGCTGCACTTGTGATTTTTGCGATTTCATTTTCTTCAGAACCGCGCGCGCGCCTTCGATAGAAAATCGGTCTTCATGTAAAAGTTTGCGGATGGTTAGTGCCATCTCGATGTCTTTTCGGGTGTAAAAACGCTGACCGTTGTTGGATTTTTTAGGATGTAGGGCCTCGAATTCAGTTTCCCAGTAGCGAAGTACGTACTGCTTTACGCCAACATATTTTGCCACTTCGCCGATTTTAAAACCCATTTTATTTGGAATAGAACTGATTCGCTCTTTCAGCTCGCTTTGCGCAGCCTGCGCGGGAGTCGATTGAACAGATTGGTTACTCGTCTGATTATTCGTCTGATTATTTGTCGGACTACTCGTCGGACTACTCGTCGGACTACTCATCGTCAAACTCATCGCCACCCGCTACACCAGCATCCTTACCGTTGAGCATGGCCTTGAGCACCTGACTCGGACTGAAGTTGAGAACTCGGCGTGCCGAGATGGTGATGCGATCGCCCGTCTGTGGGTTTCTTCCGACGCGTTCCTTTTTTTGTTTCACTTCGAATTTACCAAAGCCAGAAATTTTGACTTTTTCACCGTTTACAAGAGTGCCGCGAAGAGCATCAAACACGATTTCAACAAGATCGGAGGCTTCCTTTTTTGAGAAGCCAATTTTCTCATAAACCCGATCGACGATATCTGCTTTAGTGACCGTCGAGTTCGAAACGTTTTTACCAGCCATGGCACCCTCCTGAGGGCACAAGAGTCCCTACCTTTAAATGCTAGCAAGTACTTGAAAACTTTCAACTTTTATCTAAGCTGTATCCCCAGTTTATGACTTACTGAGTCAATAACTTGCTGCATAAGCTTCAGAACGTCTTCATCGGCCAGAGTGCGGTCGTTGCTTTGAAATTTAAGACGGAAGGCCAGCGATCGTTGATCAGCTCCTAAAGATTCGCCCTCGTAAAGATCCACTACATTTACGTCGGTCAAAAGAACACCGCCGGTTTTTATAATTTCTTTTTGGATGTCGTGCGCACGCAGTGTTTTTGGAACCACAAACGCAAGATCTTTCTCTACTGCTGGATACGCGGACATCTCCCGGTAGCGTGGAACTTTCGGGCTTGTGAATAAAGCAGAAAGATTAAACTCTGCAAAAGCCACGTCTTCACGCCACTTCCACTCTTTGGCTTTTTGTGGGTGCACTGACCCAATAAAACCAACGGGTTGCCCCTGTAAAACCAACTGCACCATTTGGCCTGGATGAATAAGCGCAAGCGGAACCTCTAACCCTCGCCACTGCCACTTTCCTCCAGGAACAAAAACCTCAAGTAAGTTCTCAATGAACGATTTCAAACGATAGACAGCCGGAACTTTTTGCGCCCACAAAGCCTGCGGCGCGCCCCACATGGCAAAACCCAGGCGTTGATCTTCGGCGTAGTTTCCGTTGAGACGAAAATGCCCTTTGCCCACTTCAAAAAGCTGTCCGTGCAAATTTCCATGTCGAAGATTATGCGAAACATTTTGCACAAGGCTTGTAAGCGTTGACATCCTCATCACTGCGAAATCCTCGCTGATGGGATTTCGCACTGCTATTTCTTCTGTATCGAGTAAGCCAAGCGCAGCGCGCTCTCCAGGCAGACCTAGCACGGCATTCTGCAACGACTTGTTCACGAAGGCATAGTTCACTGCCTGATAAAAACCCTGAGCAGATAAGTACGATGAAAGCTTACGGTGATTTAAATATTCAGGATTGTGCTTAGTTGGCTCTTCCACAAGTTTCGGCAACTTCTCAAGCAAATGCTCGTAGCCGTAAACGCGCGCGTATTCTTCGATGAGATCCTCAGGAATAGATAGGTCCCAGCGGTGCATGGGTGGCGTAATTGTAACAAGATCCGGCACATTCCCAGCTCCGCTCACTGCGCAGCCCAAGCGTTTCATCACAGCCGAAAAATCTGCGTCTTTCACGGCGTACCCTAAGCGTGCTTCCACTTTGCGCACATCCACCGATATGGCAGTCTTGGTCAGCGGCTTTGGATACACATCGTAAAAATCGCTCGCAACTTCGCCGCCCGCCACCTGTTGGATCAATTCACAGGCGCGCTCCAGTGCCAAAACTGTTTGCTCAGGATTTACTCCGCGCGAAAATCGATAGCACGAGTCTGTATCAATTCCTAAGCAACGAGAAGTGCGGCGCACCGTTTGCGAATTAAAAAAAGCAGCCTCTAGAAAGAGGTCTTTTGTTTCATCTGTTACGCCGGAGCTGAGTCCGCCGACCACGCCCGCCAGCGCCACGACTCTTTTTTGATCGGCAATGACAAGCTCTTCACCTGTCAAAATCAATTCGGTTCCGTCGAGAGTTTGAAACTTTTCACCTTTGTCAGAACCGCGAACGATAATTTCGCCGCCGTTGATTTGTGTCCAATCAAAGGCGTGCAAAGGCTGTCCGTAATCAAACATAACATAGTTTGTGACATCGACCACGTTGTTGACCGAACGCAAACCCACGCTCTCTAAACGTTTTTTGAGCCACGTTGGTGATGACCCAATTTTCACTCCACGAATCATTCGCCCCGCATAGCGAGGACAGCGCTGCGGATCGCGCAGTGTCACTTTCGAAGAGTCTGTGGTTTTAAAGTTTCCAATTTTAAATTCTGCCTTTTTCTGCTTAAGCGGACGATCTAACAGGGCGCCCACTTCAAAAGCCAAACCTAGATGACTCAGGCAATCTGCGCGATTGGGCGTAACGTTGATTTCGATAACCACATCATCAAAACCATACAGCTCGCTCATCGGCTGGCCGGGTTTTCCAGATTGCATGGTGATAATTCCTTCGCCCTCAGCACTTAGCCCCAATTCTTTTTGCGAACAGAGCATTCCCAAAGAGTCCACGCCTCTGATTTTGGATTTTTTTATTGCAAAATCTCCTGGCAAGACGGCGCCAGGCAGGGCGGCGATCACATAGTCGCCGGCTTTATGGTTTTTAGCTCCACAAACAATTTGTCTTGGTGATCCATCGCCAGTGTCTAACTGACACAGAGTTAATTTATCGGCGTCGGGGTGTTTGTCTACGGACAAAAGTTTTCCCACAACGACGTGATCAAATTGTGCTTTTTGATCGGTGATGGCTTCCACTTCCAGTCCGGCCTGGGTGAGAATTTTGCCGAGCTCTTCAATTTTATTTTGATAATCTGAAAGGTCGATATAATCATTGAGCCATTTAAACGAAATCTTCATCGGAACTGCTCCAAGAAACGCACGTCATTTTCCATAAACAAACGAATATCACTCACGCCGTATTTAATAATTGCCATGCGTTCAATTCCAAATCCAAAAGCAAAACCCTGCCACTCATCGGGATTGATACCCACAGCTTTCAACACATGAGGATGTACAAGACCACTCCCACCAATTTCAATCCATCCAGTGTGCTTGCACATCTTGCAACCTTTGGCTTCGCACAATGGACACGAACAGTCCACTTCGGCTGATGGCTCAGTAAATGGAAAAAAACTGGGGCGAAATCGAGTTTTAATGTTTTTGCCAAAAAACTCTTTGATAAAATACGAAATGGTTCCTTTGAGATCTGCCATGGAAACATTTTTATCCACGAGCAACGCTTCGATTTGGTGGAAGTGCGGCGAGTGCGAAGCATCGTAGTCGTGGCGAAAAACTCCGCCCGGCGCTAAAATGCGAATGGGCGGTTTCTCCGTTTCCATGGTGCGAATCTGAATGGGACTGGTGTGTGTGCGAAGCACATGGGTTTCGTCGATGTAAAACGTATCCTGCATATCACGCGAGGGATGATCGGCCGGGATGTTTAACGCCGAGAAATTATGAAAATCATCTTCGATAAACGGACCTGTTCGTACTGAAAAACCAATGCGCGATAAAATATCCACGATCTCGTCAATCACCACCGGAATCAGGTGCTTTGCCCCCACCGACATTTGCGGCCCGGGAAGCGTCAAATCCAAGGAGTCTTTGGCAAGCTTTGCGAGCATTTCTTTTTGTGAAAGCTCAACAAGTCGCGCATCGTGCAGCTTGGTTAAAGCGTCACGTACTAAATTTACCTCTTTACCAAACGTCGGACGTTCTTCTTTGGGGAGGTCCCCCATATCTTTCATGATCAGCGTGAGCTCACCCTGCTTGCCAAAATATTTCACTTTAATTTGGTAGAGTTCGTCGGACGTGAGAGCCTTTTGCAGCTCAATTTCTGCACTTTTATTAATATCTTGGAGCTTTTGTTTTGACATGAACAAAATATGATTGCCTCACGGGTTTTTATCAATCATATTGCCGCCTAACATGGCGCACAAAAACCGAACAAATATCAGTCCAATGGGACATCATAAAGGGGCTCATCTTCGAGCCGGTAAGCACAAAAAACCCTACGTGATCTTGCCGCAAAACGAAGCCGAAGATCGTCTTTTTGATATCTTTCGCAATCACGATTTTGGCGATATTTCGCACGAAGTTCGAACTCAGCTTGTTAAATTCTATCTTCTGTTGATGGAGCAGCAAAACAAAGAAAACTTCACTCGCCTTCTTAACTTTCGCGACATCGCTATAAAACATTTTATCGATTGCCTTATCGTGCCGCGCCTGGTGGAGCTCACCTATCCGCTGCTTGATGTGGGAACGGGCCCGGGCTTCCCTGGAATTCCGCTGCGACTCGTGATTCCCAACGACAAACGCATCTTGCTTGCCGAGGGTGTGCAAAAGCGCGTGGAGTTTTTAAAAAAGGCTCGCGAAAAACTGCAGCTCGAAAATTTGGATATCCTCGGAAAAAATATCAACAAAGATTTCGTTTACCCGGTGGGTGGAGTGATTACGCGCGCCGTGGAAGACTGCCGAAACACTCTAGCCAACGTTATTCACTGCTTACAGCCCCACGGAAAAGTATTTTTGATGAAGGGTCCAAATGTTCAGCCAGAGATCGATCTAGCTCTCCAAGACTGGGGACACTACTACGAGTTAGAAAAAAACATCGCCTACTCTCTTCCTCACACGCAGCATGAGCGCCGCCTGGTTGTGTTTCGCAAGATTCGCAATAAAGAATTAGAGACCGCCGCAATCCAAGTGTCTGACGATCAAGATTCAAACGACAATGACGAACTGGCTGAGGACGGCAATGAAAGTTAAGAAGATCGAAAGCTCTTCCAACCTTCTCTATAAAAAACTGCTTTCGCTCACCAAAAGCAAAGGTGTTCGCGAAGAAAAACTCTGCCTCGTCAGCGGCGAAAAAATCATTGCCGAACAAATTTCTCTCAATGCCCCAAAAGATGCATTCTGGGTTTTTTATTCCGAAGCACACCCGCTTTTTGAAATGCAGCCCGATCTTCAATCTGTAATTTTGCCGAAAGACTTGTTTCGCACCCTCGACGTCGTCGGTAGCGACAAGCCTTTAGCGTGTTTACCGACACCCGAAATAGGACTTTGGAAACATCAATCCATGCCCGAATCCCACGAACTTCTATGTGCCTTAGGTGACCCCAACAACCTGGGCGCCCTGCTTCGGAGCGCCAAAGCATTCGGCATTCAAAACGTCGTGTTGCTCGAGGAGAGTTGCCACCCGTTTCATCCAAAAGCTATCAAAGCAGCTTCAGGCGCTTGCTTTGGATTGAGTTATTCTAAGGGTCCTTCCATAAAAAATCTTGGCGATGTGCAACGCCTCCTGGCCATGGATCTCGCGGCTCCCAGCGTGCGCGAAGCTGATTTTTCGCAACCCTGGCGGATTTTGCTAGGCGAAGAAGGGCAAGGTATACCAAGCTCACTTCGCTGCGAGAAAGTTTCAATACCGTACCCAGGCAACGTCGAATCGCTCAATGCCACCATCGCCGCAAGCATTCTCTTTTATGAGCTGTCTAGGTAGTTGACGGTCACAAGCATTTTACAAAGACTCCTGAATTTTTTGCAGAGATTCGCATCGATAAAAAAACTCTAAGAATTCTGTGCTACGACTCGAGTGAATAATCCTGAGGAGTATCTAATGACATCAATCATGCTAGTTTTTTTAAATGCCCTTTTGACTTTGGCAAACGCCCAAGAAAACACAAAAATTACAGTGGTTCTTGAAAAAAGCGAGAAGATCGAATCCGTACAAGCGGACGTGGTCATCCAAGGTGGCCTGCTGATTTCAAGCAACTGCGAGCAACTTGGTCAGGTAGCTGGAATGCCAGCTTATCGCTTGGAGCTCAAATCAGTTTCTGGCCAGTATCTGTGCGTTCCCGAACGCGACACTAAAACCATCTCACAAAAAGTAGATTTCGACATGGGCATGGCGCTGACCGTGGAAAGCATCAAAAACCAAATCACCATGTACACAGATCAAATTAATCAAGCAGAGGGTTACAAGCCGTCCCAGCCAACAGCTCAATGCAGTATTGATGCAAGCGGAAATGTGATCGTTGATAGCTGCAAATGCGAAAGCGAAAAAAATCTTTTCGCATTCGATATTCCCTCCACGAGTTGCAAGCCGATTCACCAAGACATCGTGAGTTTTTTCGTTTCTGATTGCTCATCACAAATGAGAGGCACCCTGGGTTTTCTTGAAAATGCAGGCGTAGAAATGATATCGCAATATAGCGGTGGGATCGAATTGGCGATGTGCGCAAAGTACCGCTCAAAAGATTATTTTATTCCTGGACATGAACTCGTATACAAGATTTTTTTCTTTCTTTATGTAAAGCATGCGATTTCTGCAGATCTTGAAAAATCGCATCAATTTGAAAACATCAAGTTGTTAGTGACACAAGCAGAAATCGAAAACTTAAAGCAATGGGCCGTAACTTACGCGCAAGAATTGAGCGAATCACCTACGCTTGAAGCCATAATACAAAACGCCGATAGCAATGTGCTAGGAACAGTTGAACGACTTCCCGAACAATTCCAATACATGCAAGACTACATCGTCATCGAGTAATTGATCGAAAATTAAAACGCGAAGATGATCCCAAGCGAGATCCTTCGCGTCCACTCAGGATGACGAAGAGGCAGAAAATTTTCAATGTCCACCATTCAGTTTGTATATCACTCTTCGCAAGAAGTGAACCGAGGGGGCCTGGAAGTTTAAACTGCGTGGTTCACACTCGTGAGTCGCCGGAAAAATCAATTTGAGAATTCTGCTGCCTCAGCCGCGGGCCAAATTGGCCAGCCCGTGCTTATCTAAACGACAGTTCACCCACTGCGGGTGCAGGGAAGTGCCAAAAGATTTGTAGAAATCAATGGCCGGCTGATTCCAATCCAACACTTGCCATTCAAAACGAACACATCCGGAATCACAGGCAATGCGCGCAAGCTCAACCATGGCCTTTTTGCCAAGACCATGCCCTCGAGCTTCTGGCACAACAAACAGATCCTCCAAAAAAAGCGTTTTACCCTTCCACGTTGAGTACCGATTGTAATACAGAGCAAATCCCACCGGAGCGCCCTCCAATTCTAGAATCATACAGGAAAAAAGCGGCGTTCCGCCAAACCCATCGCGCAGAAGTTCTTCGGTGGTGATGGTGACTTCTTGCGGTTCTTTTTCATACTCGGCAAGCGCGCGAATCATTTGTAAAATAAAAGGAATATCGGAGGGGACGGCAGTTCGAAGTTTGGTTTGCATGCGGACAAAATTAAAAGGGTCTGTGGAGTTCGTCAAGAGTTCATCAAGTTTTTTTGCTGATGAGGTAGATGGCACAAGGAGTAGCGTAAAAGACAACGTCTTTAAAATCCTTCAATTTTTTGGAAATGAGCATGGCTAAAATTTTGACATTCATGAATACCTTTCAATGTGAGTAAAGCAAATTCGAAGTTTGCGGCAGGCGATGCTAAACTCTGACCCACTTCGAACATTAAACACAAACCAAGGAAGAAATTATGAAAATCGCATCTATCCTAGCAATAACAATGTGTCTCGCGCTCGTCGCGTGCAATGATTCGGATTCGAATTCGCAATCCCCTACTCCGCCGGAAAATATTGTTGGGCTGTGGGTAGATTCAGCTGAATTTACTCTACTCACGAAGCCAGATCTAGATTGTGCCAGCTTGAGCCTCTTCCTTATGGAAGATGAAAACCAGATCCGCATTTTTAGTATTGAGGCCATGGACGTCAGCGCGGATGGAAAACTGTCGATATCGTCGGATATGTATAAAAACTCATCGGGTGCCCTGCTGCACATAGGTAGCGTGAACGGTAATGGTACTGTGTCCTTCTTGCTCCCAGAAATCACTCAGGATATCGAGGAGGACGCAAAAGCATCAATTGCTATAACGCATCCAGAACTTCAGGGACTGCCATTGCGAGTAGAAATCACTCTGAAATATGGAGAGGCCTCGCAAACTTTGGATGTTCAGTCAATGTCGCATGTTACAGACCGTGATGGGCAACAGGTCCAAATGCTCTCCTATGGCGATGCGACTGGCGAAGATTTGCCTAGTTATAAAAAAATGACTGCAGAGGATTTCAAGCGAATTATCGAATTAGCTAGATCCTGTTTATAGTTTTTTGTACTACGACAGCGGTCCGCTTAAAAGCTCTTTGCCGAACTTTTCGATTTTAAATTCACCCATGCCGTAAACGCTTTGGAACTGTTCCATTTGCACCGGATGTTTGCGCGCTAGATCGCGCAAAGTCTTGTCGCTAAAAATGATGAAAGCTGGAGTGTCGAGTTCTTTGGCTTTGTCTTTTCGCCACAGCTTAAGGATTTCAAAGGTGCGCGTTTGATCGGCGGTCAACACAGCACCATCGTCCGTGGATCTGGAGGATCGGCTTTTCGTTTTTGGCGCCGATCGCAAACGCGTGGTCACAGCCATCAGCGGCTTTTGAATGCGCAAAGGCGCGGTTGGTGCACAAACGTCGCAATGTCCGCAGCGTTCAATACGTTGTGAGTCCTGATAGTACGTAAGAATCTCCGCATGGCGACATTCACCACCCTCGGCATAGCCCACTAGATTATCGAGGGCTCGCCAGCGAGAGCTTTGTACCGACGCTGGCGCTTTTGAGTTTTGAATAAAAAACGACTGCAGTCCTTTGTCCTTTTTTGCATAGAGGAGCAAACACGTGGACATTTGCCCGTCACGCCCAGCACGCCCCATTTCTTGGTACAGAGAATCAATATTTGCGGGCATTTGGTAATGCACTACCAAACGCACGTCGGGATGATCAATCCCCATTCCAAAGGCATTTGTGGCAAGGAGAATTCGCGTGTGCCCTCGAGAAAAATCATCCTGCTTTTTTTGGCGAAATTCTCCGCCCAATCCTGCATGATAAAAATCAACGCCCGAAATCTGGCGCGCGAGAACACTTGCAAGCTCTTCTGTTTTGCTGCGCGTGCCGCAATACACAATCACCCGTCCCTCAGGCGTTTGCGCAAGGGCTTTTTCCAATAATGCCAACTTTTCGTGATCGTCGACACACGTTTCAACTTGATAGTACAAATTGCTGCGATAAAAACCATGCACATGTCGAGACGGCGCTACCAAGGTCAATTGTTTGGCAATGTCTTTGATTACAAAAGGTGTGGCCGACGCCGTCAGCGCTAGCATCGGCACATCGGGCCTGAGCTCTTTGAGTCTTTTTAACAGCGCATATTCTTCGCGAAAGTCGTGTCCCCAAACAGAAACGCAGTGGGCTTCATCCACTGCAAATAAAGCAACAGGAACTTTTTGCACCCAATTTAGAAAAGCTTCTTTTTGGGTTCGCTCTGGCGAAACGTACAGAACAAAAGCGCCCCCTGCTTGCAAGCGCCTAAACATTTCGCGTTTTTGCTGGGTGCTTTGGTCGGAATGGACACACCCTGCCGGAATCCCCATTCGAGCTAAGCCTTCAACTTGATCGTTCATCAGCGCTATGAGGGGCGACACCACAATGACCAGTTGGTTTTTAAAAACTGCCGGATACTGATAACAGAGCGATTTTCCGCCGCCTGTAGGTAAAACGGCAATGGTGTCTTTTCCATTTAACACAGACTGAATAATTTCTTTTTGCCCTTTTCGAAACGTCGGCATCGAAAAATGTGTTTGTAAAATATCTTCCATTACAAAAGAACACTATCAAATCTCGCGCCAAGGTAAACGCTAATCAATGAGTAACGCTTCAAAAAAATCCGGTAAAGCGACAAAAATGGGCAACGATCTAGGCTGTGTGAGGGGACACTCTAGACTGCGCACTGCATCCGCAATGATTCGTGGCACCTTTTAGCTAGGTGGCCGGTGCCTTTTAGGATAAACAAAACGGGTGTATCAATTAATCAGTTTATGCGGCATTGGGGTGTTTGTCGGGGTAGCGGTTTTGTTTTCAAAAAACCGTCGGCGTATTGATTGGCAACTCGTGATGAAAGCTTTTATTTTACAGTTCTCACTGGCACTTCTTGTGCTCGGGATTCCCGCTCTGGGATTTGAAGGCCCACTGGCATTTATTTTCGAAGGTGCCAACGTTGTTATCCTTAAAATTTTAAACTTCTCTGACGAAGGCAGCCGCTTTTTGTTTGGCTCTCTCCTCGACACGCAAAAACACGGATACATCATTGCTTTTTCGGTGCTTCCCACGATCGTATTTATGTCGTCGTTGATGTCGGTGCTTTATCATGTGGGCTTTATGCAATGGATCGTCAAATTTTTTGCGTGGCTTATGCACAAGACTCTCAAAGTCAGCGGCGCCGAATCGCTCTCCTCGGCGGCCAACATTTTTGTGGGACAGACCGAGGCACCGCTTGTTATCAAACCTTATCTTGCAAATTCCACATCGTCCGAACTGTTTTCAATCATGGTCGGTGGCATGGCCAATGTGGCAGGCGGCGTGCTGGCCGCTTACGTTGGATTTTTAAAACATTTAGTTCCGAATATTGGCGGCCACCTCCTAACCGCCAGCGTAATTTCTGCTCCAGCGGCATTAATGGTGGCAAAAATATTAGTTCCAGAAACCAAAGTTCCAGAAACTTTCGGACAGCTTCCCGAACAAAAGAACAGTCCACACACCAACCTTGTGGAGGCGGCTGCTAGCGGCGCCAGCGAAGGCGTGTCGCTTGCGATCAACGTGGGTGGAATGCTTATGGCTTTTATTGCATTGATTTCGCTTTTTGATTACTTGCTGATCTCGTTAGGACAAAGTATTTCGTTTCAAGAGTGGGCCCCGTCCCTTTCTCCTGAAAATTCACAGTTGTCACTCGCTTGGTTTATGAGTTGGGTTTTCTCGCCAGTTTCGTTTTTTATGGGAATACCAATTCAAGATGTGGGTGCTATCTCTGCAATTTTAGGTAAAAAGACAGTATTTAACGAATTTGTTGCGTATCTTGATCTCGCCAACCAAGGAGCGCTTTATCAACCGCGAAGCGTATTAATCGCCTCCTATGCCCTGTGTGGCTTTGCAAATTTTTCGTCCATTGCAATCCAAATCGGTGGTATTGGTAGTTTGGTCCCAAGCAAGAAATCAGAACTCGCGCGTTTTGGCTTGCTCGCTGTTTTGGGCGGGTCGCTGTCGTCGTTTATCACCGCTTGTTTTGCGGGAATATTAACCTCATAAGGAAGTTAACATGTCTTCATGCTCTTCGTGTCTCAAACCTAAGGCTCCACTGTCATGCTCACTTTGCTCAGAGAGCCTTTGTAAGGACTGCGCCCATTTTATCGATGAAACCAATTACCCTTATCTTCCATTGTTTTTACAAAAAGTGCATCTCGGCACTCAGTGCCCAGCGTGTTTCCAAAAGCAGACCGCAGGTCATTTGCAAAAATATGACGAGATTGTAGAAAAAGCGAAAATTACAGAAGTTTTTTTCCGACGCACAAACGGTAAAGAAACGCGTCTGATGCTTCGACTTGAACCGGTGCTCACGGTAGATAACTGTGACGACGAGGAAGACGTATTAATGTCATTGGCATTTCGGGCAGCACAAATGGGCGCCGCAATTGTGGTGGACATCGAAGTGTTATCGGAAAAGACAAAAAATGGGTCCTACACCACAGTTCTATGGAGGGGCTCAGGCAGCGCCGCACATCGTCCCTCGCGTGGCGACTCATGATGTTTTCTTAATGATAGTGCCATGAATACGCATAAGAAGTTTTACTCGTTGCAAAATACTCTTTCAGATTCATTTTTTCGATACCTCATCCAAAATGCCTCCGATACACTCTCAGGATGTTTGCTGGTTGGAAGATCCTTGTCGTATTCTTCGTTCTCTATCCCTTAGGTCTTTTTGCTTCTATTGATCAATTTCTCGAAGCGGCAAAAAAGCACTCTGATATTCTTTTGTCGATTGATAAGAGAATGGAATCTCTCAACTTTGAAATCGAAGGGCGAGATTTTGTTCTTTCCTCCGTGCTTTCGTTAAACGCCGAAAACTTTAATAACGATCAAGAAGCAATTACTTTCGCGCGGCGTTCTCGCTCGCGACTTGCCAATCTCACTTTTACACAGCCATTTTCCACCGGGACACTTATAACGGCAACCGCTGGGCACGAACGTGCAATCATCGACAGCAGAGGCCTTTTCCAAATCGCGGTCTGGGAAACGCGCCTAACTCAGTCGCTCTGGCGCGATAGCTTTGGCCGCGCCACCACACTCCGACGTCGCGGAGAAGAGCAGGAGTTAGAAAGCCGTCGTGCTGCACTCATGTACGAAAAACAGCTGGTTCTCATAGATCTAGAATCTATGTATTGGGATTTTATTACTCTCCAGCAAGAGGAACAGATTCGGACGAGCAATCTACAAACCAGCCGTGAACTTTTAAAATGGATGCAAAAACGGGTAAATCAACTCACAGCTGAAAAAGCCGACATCTTGCAGGTTCAAGCTCTGGTGAGCGGCCAGGAGCTTGATCTCATAACTGTGCAAAACCAAATTGCGAGTCTCACAACGCTTTTGCAGTCGGCCCTTCCACAAATGAAGATGGAAGATTTTAAAGTATCCACGGAAACGTTAACCAAAGAACGGCCTCTTCGAAGTCTCGTGTATGGAACCGCCGAGGCGCCTCCGCAGCGATGGGATATGCTTTCCTCGCGAGCGCTGGCACAGCAAGCTGAGACTGAAGCAAAGCAAGTACGAGAGAGGCTAAAACCTTTGTTTGATGTGTATGTGGGTTATGGACAAAATGGAATCGCCAACACTTTCGACACAGCCTGGTCTGACGCCAGTAATGCGCGTTATAGTGGAACTCGGGTCGGTGTGAATTTAAGTGTTCCCCTCCATCGGGGCCTCGCCAACAAGCAATGGAAGGCCGTACAACTGCAAGCAGAAGCGCGACAGCTCGAGGCCAAAAATCAGATGCGCAATTCCGAATTTGGCTGGGTCGATTTGGAGCGACGACAAAAAGTTTTGCAATCGCAAACCCAAGAAGCAAATCGCCTTTCAGAATTCCAAAATAAAAAAGTGGCCGAAGAACGCAGGCGCTACAAGATTGGTCGATCTACTCTATTTCAACTTGTGTCCTTCGAAATTGAGGCGGCCCAGGCCGCGGCTCGCAGGCTGACTTTTTTTGCTGAGCTTCACAAAGTTGAGAGCCAGGCTCGCCTCTTCACCACGGAGACTTTGCAAAAATGAAATCGCTCATCGCTCTTTCGATTCAGCGCCCGGTGTTCGCTTGGATACTCATGTCGGCGCTTATCATTTTTGGCGGAATCAGTTTTGGTCGTCTGGGAATCAGCCAAATGCCCGACGTGGATTTCCCAGTTCTCAGCATCAGCGTTCAGTACGAAGGCGCAGCTCCAGAAGTTGTGGAGACCGAGCTCATCGACCCGATGGAGCAATCTCTCTTATCTGTAGAGGGCATCCAGGAAATGCGCTCCAGTGTGCAAACGGGACAAGGAACTATCAGCCTCACGTTTGACATCTCTCGCGATATCAACGTTGCTTTGCAAGAGGTGCAATCCGCACTGAGTTCTGTGCGGCTGCCGCTTGGCGTGGATCCACCGGTGATACGAAAAAACAATCCCGAAGAATCACCGATTATGTTTATTGGAGTGTCCTCGGACAAACCCCTTCGCGAGACTCTGGAGTGGGTGGATTCTTTCTTGCTCGATCAGTTTCGATTCTTACCAGGGATTGGTGAGGTTTCAATTGCGGGCTACAGTGCGCGCAATCTGCGTATTTGGCCTAATATTGAAAAGTTATCAAAATTTGAGCTCACAATCAGCGACATCGCAGACGCCTTGGAGAGTCAGCATTTAGAATCCGCTGCGGGTCAGTTTTCAGACGGTAAAAATGAATATCGTGTGCGCTGGCTGGGCGAAGCGGCCACGGCCGAACAAGTGGCTGGGTTGCGCATTCTTCGTCGCGGCGGTCAGATCATTCAAGATCAAAAACTCTCTATTGGTGACGTGGCCCGTGTCGAAGACGGCTTAAGTGATTTGCGCCGCACGGCTCGTGTCGATGGTCGTGAAGCTGTGTCCATTTCCATTCGAAAACAGCGCGGTGGAAATGAGGTGGCCCTTTCGGCAGTTGTTCGCAAGAAGGTTGAGGATTTGCAAAAGTCGATTCCAAAAGAGTACAAACTTCAGGTGAATGTCGATTTCACTAAAGCGACGCAAGCCGTGGTGTCCACCACCCAAGAGAAACTGATTTTTGCATCCATCATTACAATTTTTGTATGCTTCCTGTTTCTGGGAAGCTTTGGTGCGGCCATCAACATTTTGTTTTCTATTCCAACCTCCATTGTCGGCACTTTTATTGTGATTTATTTTGCGGGCTTTACGCTCAATTTATTTTCGCTGCTGGCGCTCACGCTTGCAATTTCTATTGTCGTCGACGATGCCATTATGTTGCTTGAAAATATTGTTCGCCACCATCGTATGGGAAAATCGGCCACCCAAGCAGCCTATGATGGCTCAGTGGAAATTCTCCCTGCGGCCATCGCTGCCACTCTGGCTGTGGTGGCTGTGTTTTTGCCGGTGGTGTTTATGTCGGGAGTGATCGGCAAGTTTTTTTTCCAATTCGGTATCACGATGTCGGTCGCCGTTTTGCTTTCGCTTTTAGAGGCAGTTACAATCACCCCCATGCGGGCGGCAGCGTTTCTCGGCCAGTCTCCAAAAACTTCAAAATTCGAAAGGAAGCTTGATCATATTTTCGATCGAATCAACACCTCCTACCAAAATATTTTGCGCACATCTCTCAACCACAGTAAAAAAATAGTTTTGGCGTCCTTCGTTCTATTTTTGCTTTCGTTGTTCCTGGTAAAAAGAATTCGCCAAGAGTTTGTTCCTTCGCAGGATCAGAATGTCATCATGTTGAACTCACAGCTGAAACCAGGCTCTTCTCTTGAGGCAAGCTACGCAAAAGCACTAGATATCGAAAAGGTCTTAAAAGCGAACAAAAATGTGGTCAGTTTTTTTCTGTCTATTGGTGGCGGACCCGGTGCAAGCAGCGTTAATCAAATCTTTATTCCGATAAATCTCACCGCCCGCGAAGACCGTTCTATAACTCATACTCAGGTTATGGATGAGCTTCGCGAAGAGCTTAAACGTGTTGAAGGTGTCCGTTTTTCGTTTCGCGATATATCAGCTCGCGGTTTGACCTCGGGTCGGCTTAATCCTTTATCTTTTAATATCACTGGTCCCGATCTGCAGGTTTTAAATCAAAAGGCCGAGGAGATTATAGCCCAGCTTTCCAAAGAAAAGATTGCAGTTGATTTGGACACCGACTTTAAGTTGGGTCTTCCCGAACTTCTAATTCGACCCGAACGGAAACGCATGGGCGAATCGGGAGTGACTATTTCCTCTGTGGCTTCAGCTTTGAACGCGGCTGTGGCTGGGGCACGCCAAAGTCAGTTTACATCCGGCGGTAGGCGCTATGATATTCGCATCAAACTTGAAGATGAGAATTTACGTTCTTCCAAAGATATTTCAAAAATCTTAGTGCGCAACGATTTTGGTTTGGCCATACCCATCGAACGTTTTGTTGATTTTGAGAATCAAAAGACTTTTCAATCAATCAATCGCCTGAATCGTCAGCGCACCGTGGGCGTTTTTGGAAACCTAGCAAAAGGCGTTGGTCAGGCTGAAGCTTTGGATCGCGCGGGCGAAATAGCACGCACAAGCCTTCCACCGGGTTATGGATTTTCTCTTGAGGGAACAGCTGCGGGACTGAATGAAAGTTTTAAAAATTTGGCCTACGCTTTATTTGTCGGCATTCTAGTGGCTTATATGATCCTGGCGGTGCAATTTAATTCGTTTATTTTGCCGATTTCCGTTCTTGCAGCCCTCCCGTTTAGTATCACTGGGGCGCTTCTTATTTTGTGGGCAGGAGATGTTTCGCTGAATCTTTTTAGTTTTATTGGCGTGATTGTGCTTATGGGGATTGCGAAGAAAAACTCTATTTTACTTGTGGAATTCACAAACCGGCTGCGCGACGAAAAAAACATGGGCGCTAGCGAGGCACTCATCGAAGCATGCCCTGTACGGCTACGTCCAATCATCATGACCTCTGTTGCTACGATTGCTGCGGCACTACCGTTGGTGTATGGAAACAGCATCGGACAAGAAACGCGAACACCAATGGGTTTAACTATCGTGGGTGGAATTTTTGTTTCCACCGTATTCACATTGGTTGTTGTTCCATCGATTTATCTACTTTTATCCAAATTCGAACGCCGGCAAAAAATTGTTCTGACATGAGACGTGCGGGTCTCATTCTTTTTACTTAGCTCCACCTAAAGAGCACGCTGATGGAGCTTCATCTACCGAGCCACACGAACTTCGGTTACGCCGTTAAGAACTTGCCGTAAATCTCCAAATGTAAACTCGCTAGCATTATTTTTGATGCAGAACAGTTTAAGGCTATTCCCGTCAAATTTTATTTCCAGTGTGGTGTTACCGTTGGCATCTGCTTTTTGCTCTTTCGAAGAACTTCTCAAAACGTCCGATTGCGCGACGCTCGATGACTCACTGTCGGCTGCCGAAAATAAGCAAAGCGTTCCGATCTCTTTGAATTTTTCTGACAGCTCATTGACCGTTCCCATTTGCCCATCGACAAAAAATAACGTGACCTGAGATAGTGCCTGGTTCACCTTTTGTGCATCTTGAATAACCAAAGCTATTTTATCGCCAGAGACGGACGATACAAGTTCCTCACCGGCCGGTGAATTTGCAGGTAGCAGATCCTCCTCCGCAATCACCACCGGAGCTTGTGCCGCTTCAGGAACCTGTGCAGGAACTTCGGGAGCTGCTGTGACCTCTGGAACTTCGGGAGCTGCTGTGACCTCTGGAACTTCGGGAGCTGCTGTGACCTCTGGAACTTCGGGGGTTAAAGGGACCTCTGGAACTTCTTCAACTTCCAGCACATTTGGGGCTGCAGGCACTTCGGGAATTTCTTCTGGAACCACCGGAAACACAGTGTCTCCTCTAAGTTCTGGCGTTTCCGAAGCGTCTGGAGCTTGTGGAAGTCCCTCAACTCGTGGAAGCTCTTCGACTCTTGGAAGTTCTGGAACCGGATTGAAACTAGGCGATTCACTTGGAACTTCCGCAACTTCAGAACCCGGTATAAATATCGGTCCATTTCCATCGTTGAGACCAGGGATCACGGATATCAGCAGTGTGTAAGCCTGATTACATATTGATTCAAAATCATCTGTTCTTACGGCGCGATTGTTCTCACCGACCAAACAGCTGTAGTTTTCGTAGCTGTTGTACAATTCGTCGCAGGTATAAATTATGTCTTCAAGTTGAGCGGAGGATGGTGTTGAGTTATTCAAAAGGCTCGAGAGCACAACAGCTCGATTGTAGACCTCAACAAATTGACTATTGCAAGTTGGACCTTCATCCAAGGTACCGGGATAGCTTCCATTATCTTGGCCGTCCTCTGTGCTCACCGGCTCATCATAAGAGGGTTCGGAGTTTCCATTTCCGTAGCGAAATTGGGCCTCTTCTTTTTCAGCAGGTTTTTCCCCTGCACTCCCTTTTTCTTTACAGTTTGCAGTAAAGATCACGAGAGATAACAGGAAAGCGGCTTTGATTTTGATCATTTGGTCCTCACTCACACATCGTCATTTTATTGTTAATGCGATGTGTTACCATTGAGCGTCAGAAAACGCAAGTGGTGGAATCTCAACATTAACATAGTCTTAAAGACCCAATTTAATTCGCTTTTTTACCTTTTTTCACGATAGGCGTTTTAAAATTTACCTTTCCAGATTACATGATACAAAGCATTAAACGCGTCGTATTATTTACCAAGCGGAGGTCCCATGCGCCATTCATTTATGTTCGTCATTGCTTTGAGTATTATCTCGCCCACCACCCGTGCTCAGGAATCTCAGTCGTTGCAGACTACCATGGACAGCAACATTAGCGCTATGATGGCATCACTGATCGGCGCTCTCGCCGGGAAAGCCCCGTTGGCACCCGAAAATTTAGTTGTGAACATACTGCCCGACAGTCAGATGACCCAAGGTCTCATTTCGACGCAGATTTTGTCATCGGAAAACCCTGAAAATCTAATCGGCACACTTGGTCTGCAGTTCCAAAAAACCTCCGCCGAGATTGTTTCCTTGGAAATGAAACTCGACCTCACTCTCTCCAAAGACTTATTTTTTAAGAACATCGAAACTGCTGCAGGAAATTCTATCCCGTCACCGATCGTTGATTTTGTAGAACTCAAAAATAAAATGAATCAACTAATCGAGCAACTCGAGCCCCAACAACAACGTCCGCGACAAACTTTCGGAGCACCGGCACCAAGCATCAGCACCACGTCGAACGGCTCAGCACTGAGCGAGCTATCTGTTGAGATTCTTAAAAGAGTGATGGCAGAAGCGATTCTGGTGGAGATACAGGACGGGTCGCAAATTCTGACGGTAGATTTGGAACTCATCAAAACCTTACTTAGCTCCTCTCCCGAACTTGCAGACCTACAAAAACGAATTGACCCCTTAGTTTCACTGCGCATCAGCATGAACCCACAAATTGTAAATGTATCGCTGGTTTCGAACTTAATTTTACCGAGCCAAGCCATCGCGACCTACGATGCTTACTTTTCGCAACTTCAAACAAATGATGCCGCAAGACTCGCAGAAGTAAGTTCCATGGTTTCGAAAATTGCCCCTTGGCTCGTTGGTCAATGCATGGTCGAAGAGAATCAAAGTATGTGCATCGAAAAGCTTCTCTCTAGTTGCGTTGAAGACGTCGATAGCCTCGACCGTTGCATCTCCCTGGCTGAGAACATCCAATTGGCTAGAGATGCCCGGGCCGAAGGTGACTATCTTGGGGTTTTAACAAATGGCGCCGAAGCAGCTGCTACATCCACCATAGATTCAATAGGCAATTCCATTTCAGATTGGATGACGTCAGAGGACGACGAGTAAATTTATGGATATAGTTTCGAAACTTATCGTTTTGACATTTTTTTCGCTGCATCAATACGTACCGGCAGAAAAAATGCGCGAGAAGTATTTCAACACCACCGTAGATCCCGTGACCCTCGAGCTAATTTCCACTGACGGTGTGATCTCGCTATCTGCGGCCAATCAAACATGTCGAGCGCTGTTTGCAGATATGCAACGGGAACTGGACATGTCGGAACCTGAAATTTTGAATTTCTTTTATCAGGTGATCGACGAGAAATCGAGCGATCTTGTCGACGAAGACTCAAGCGCTGCCATCGTTAAATCGACGCTTTCCCGAATTTGCGCAGAAAATTTCACAACAAGATCCTTCACGTTGCAGGAAATCGAAGCCGTGCAATCATTTATTCAGCAGGAACTCCTTGTACTTTCAACTGCTGATCTCGAAAGCTTAGGCAACCTTCGCCATTTTGGCAAAACCAGTCTTTACGACCGCAACGGTCAATTTATAGATTATCTTTTTTCACAGACCGATAATTGGCTGGCCTACTCGCAAATTTCTCCGAATGTAACCAAAGCCTTAATTGCCGCTGAGGACAGATCGTTTTGGATTCACGAGGGTGTCGATATGACATCTATGGTTCGTATGGCTTACCAATTAAAATCCACAACCAGCGAGAGTCAGATGTCTGGTGGTTCAACCCTCACCATGCAACTTCTGAAGAATTTCTTTTTTCTGGATGGGGGAAGCGCTGCGGGCGACATTCAGTTTACAAATGGCAGTTTATCAACTTTGCTGCGCAAATTGCGGGAGTGGTTTTGGGCGAAGCCCTACCAGAGTTACTGGGATGCTAAAGAACCGGGGTTGGGTAAAAAAATTGTTCTTGAGTACTATCTCAACATGATGAATTACGGGCCTGGTATCCGTGGTATCGATCAGGCTTCGGAAGTATTTTTTAAGAAAGAAGCCGGAGATCTTAATATTCCTGAGTCAGCGTTTATTGCTTCGTTGTTTAAACGCCCTAACCGCTACGCATTGCCCAGCAATTATGAATCCTACACACAAGCTCGTCGACTTTACGTGCTCGAACAAATGACCCTGCTGACGTGGGAAAATAGCTTGCTTGAGCCTATCACTCAGAATGATTTTTTGCTTGCAGAACAAACTCCACTTCCGCAGTGGGAGCAGGACAACAGTCTTACTCCGACCTCCGACGCTGCCATTTATTTGGAGCTAATGGCAAAAAACTATATCTCAGCCCTTGATGGCTCTGAAGATCGCGGCCCTATTGGAGTGCAGATCATCGAGCCAGAGCTGGTTTCGACAATCGATATCAATTTGCAAGAAATCGTCCGAAAAGCTGTTCTCAATCGACTGGACAGTTACGACAATGAGCGGTTAACACGCGACCGAATTGAAGCCGCACGCAATGATCGCAGCCGTTTTGCGCAAATTGAGTCATCAGACGTTTCATCAAAACTCAGTAGCTCTCTAACCGACTTACAGACTCGTCTTAGTGAAGAGGGTCGGAAAATTGATCTTGTTATTTCTTTAACCTCACAAAATGCGAGCCGTTTTTATTTTCACTCAAGCAATACGGTCGTGAAAACGCCAGAGGATTTGGAAAGTATTCAAAATCTATCGGATCGCGATTTCGCACTTGGAGAAGTAATAGCCGTATGGACAAATCCTCCGGAATGCCAATCGCTGCTAGATATTTTTAGTCCTCCTGTAGATGACTCGCAAAAGGCTTTACAAACTCCTATCGAAATACTGCGCCTGATGAGCCCTTGCTTCAAGCCCATAGAGCTTGATCAGATTCCAGAAGTTCAAACTTCGCTGGTACGAGCTGCTTTAATCGAAAACGCACTACAGGCCATGCAAGAAAACTCACCGCGTGAATATATGCTACCTGCTTTTATCTCACGAGATGGCTCGGAAACAAAACTTTTAGTACGAACTAATCTGGCCGATTCGCAAGGTCAATTATCAGAGGTGAGGCTCACGCAGGAGCATCGCGAGATTCTTTCGTCTAAAATGCGTGGCCAGGAGATTTCATCGGAACAAATGGTTTGGATTTCCAAGCAAGAGAACACAGACACGTTTATACTCCAATCTCCAAAATTGCAGGCCGCAGCCATTGTTATGGATAGCAACACTGGCGAGGTGCTTGCACAGTTCGGTGGTTACGATCCACAGACATCGCGCTTTTTTGATCGATCAAACATCTCAAAAAGACCAGTGGGGTCCACATTAAAGCCATGGATGTACTACTTAGCTTTAACTAAAGGTTTTCGCCCAGATACTTTCATTCAAAATAATGGAGCGCAATTTAGAATCAACGACGACTCAAATTATGTACCTGACAACTATGACGGCGGCGCAAATTCCTCGCATGTGACAATCGAGCAGGCCCTTGTAGACTCCATCAACAAACCCGCTGTGGGACTTTTAACGAACCTCGGTTTTGGTGAAGACCGATTTGAAAACTTGCGCGAGTTTGTGGACTTTCTTGTCGAGATCGAACTTTACAATGCGTCCACTGTGCAATACCGCCCATCCATCGTTCTTGGAGCCCAAGAGCTCACCGTGGAGAACCTTGCATCTTCGTTCACATTTTTTTCAAACGGCGAAAAAATTGTGAAGCCGGTTTATTTTAAATCTTTTAGAAATGGGCGTGGTGAAGATCTACAGTCATCAACCGGAGCCCAATCAACATCTGTTCCGTTCTCTGAAAACAGACGGGCGGTATTTGATATTCAAAGGATGCTTGTACAAGTGGCCAATGTTGGTACCGCAGGCAAGTTGAGAGAATTTCCCGCCGCTGGCCTGGGACTTGATTTCTGCGATGGCGCGGCGATAGGCGTATCGGGGCAGATCTGTTTTGGTGGCAAAACGGGTACGAGCTCAAATCTTCATGACAACTGGTTTATTGGCTTCAGTCGAAATTTCGTGATTGCGGTGTGGGTGGGCTATGACAGCCCCGCTTCTACTGGTTCAACAGGCGGCGCTCTTGCCCTGCCAATCTTCATGGACATCGTCAAGGAAGGCGCGCCACATCTTCCACCGGTGGCACCGATTTTACCGAGGTATTTATGAAGTCTATTTTTTTAACCTCCTTGTTGTCTGCGCTTGTCTTCATAGGTGCCCAAGAAGCGCTGGCATTTGAATTTGTAGAGCCCACATGCTCCGTAGAAAAATCTGAAGCTCTGACATTTAAAATTGCGGAAAATGAATTTGAATCCAACGTCAATTTTTCATTCAAATTTGACCAAAATTTAGTACCCCTATTCAGAATCCAATTTTTTCAACATCGACCGCAAAAAGTTTTTTTACAGTGGAAAAACATCCAAGGAGGAGAAGCTGACGCCCTCTTTTCACCCGATATACAGCCGACGATCGCATCGTTAGAAGGCGCTTCCATTGAGCTTTTTGCGGTGCAAACCAGTGATGCCTCCATCGTCTTTGAGACAAAAGATTTAGACGTTCGAAAAGCACAAGCCATGGTAGCTCTATTTCTCTCGCAGACAAACGCAAATATGATTGTAGAAAGCGAGTCAGGTGGTCTATGGTCGGCAAATTTAAGCTTAACCGGTACGAACAACTCCTATAAGAATTTAGCAATCACCTGCCAACCAGATAGATCATCAACCTATTTAGAAACATCTGGGGCCCTAAAAAGCGGAGACCGAATCTTTGTGCGCACCGCGGTCTCCACGGGCTACGGATTGTTAGACTACGCTAGTCAACTACCCACTTCCGCTGACGTCGAGCAGGCGCAGGCAATCACATTTCAAAATTTTAATACAGCGGCTCCGCTTCTCCGACAAAAAAATATCTTGCTCATGCAGTTTGAAGCTTTGCGCACCACCGATTTTGTGAGTTCCATCACGTCGTTCGACGAGTTTACAAAAGAAAACCTCGAGATTTTTAACCGAATTCAGGAGATATCAGGCGGGGTCGAACGAACAGACGGCCTCATTCCGAGACTTAATCAACAGATGATAAATCTCCAACAAACCATCACAACGGCCCAGAGCGGAATCGTAAGCGAATCGGAAAAAATTGCTGCATTGACGGTAGAGCTTGAAACCATCAGCCAAGCACTCAGTCCGTTTCTCCCGCAAATCAATGAGTTCACCGAGCGCGAACAACAGCTACGCGAAAAATCGAATGCGATTCTATCGCTTATAGAAAATTTAAATAAAATGCTCGAAGAAAAAAAGACGATCGTTGGGCAAAACACGAGCCCTTCCCGAACATCTGAGACTTCGCCACCTTGGAGTTTGGAAGTTATCGAACAAAAAAACAGCGAGATAGCAAGTCAGCAGTCGGAATACCATCGCATTAGCGAGCTTGTAGGTGACCTCAATCTTATTTACCAGGATTCAAAGTCGCTTGTCGACTTCGCCCATCAACAGGACTCGGCCATGACACAGTATTTAGGGTTGGTTTCCGAAAAACGACAAACGGAAACGGATCTGCAAAACAAAACAACTGAAATTCGTCAAATGAACGAGTTGCCTTATTTAGCAGATCTGGATGATATTTCCTTTGTAATTCTTAACACGCGACTGGAAGAAACAATTCCAACAGCCGAACGAAACTTCGATAACGAGTTTCTTTTTCACCAGCAGAAATTTGAAAAGCTGAGTGAGCAATTTGTGAGCTTTAAACAAGAGCTCCTGGATTCAACAAATCTCACCTTTCTAAATCTCATATGCGACCCGAACATCATCCTCGACCCGCAACTTAAAACGAGCCCCTGCCTGAATCCTGATCAAATTTTAAATACTTCATTACGAACGAAAATCATCGCTTCATTGCCTCCGGTTTTGATTGACTCGCTTTTAGGTGACGTGGCAAACCCCTGGACGGCATCGCAAAGCAAGGCAGAAGTTCTATCAGAAAGAATTAGTCAGGAACTTGCCATTTCAGATGCGGAGCTTGAGCAGTTGTTACAGAATTGGACTTTGATTCGTCTGGTCGTTTGGCGATGGTCATCTCAACAAAGATCCCCTGAGGAATTGTCAACCTGCGAAGGTCTTGACCTTACAACCGCCGATGATAATTTTATTTTTAATTCGGTCTTTTACGATCATGTATTCCACTGCGAAAAAAGGCGGCTCGTTGACTTAGAAACACAGATAATGGACCTTCAAACGCGGGTTCAGAGAATCACAGCTGAGATTGAAGGATCCAATTCTAACTTCAAAGCCTTCGAAAATGAGTACAATGCTTTGTCGCAGAGTTTTGCACAAAAAATATCTATCTTGCAAGAAGATGCGACAAACGAACAGTTCTTCCAAAACATGTACGGCCAGTGTCTCATTCCACTTCTCAACCCACTCCAATGTCAAAGCTCCGTGGAGCTGATTTTCGATACCAAGTTTCAATTCGAAGCCTCCGTCGCGACGCTTCAGTCACAAATACTACAAATGCTCGAACTGCAGAGAAGTGAAAATGGGACCATCGAACAGGAACTTAACGATTTGCAATTAGCCATGACAGAGTTCACCGCAAGTAATAATCTGGATCCCCTCCTAGGAAATAGATCCACAGCACTTGTGAAATTATCGGAGTCAGAAGGCACAATTCAGATCCTCAATGCCCTTATTGTTGAAACCAACGCCAACAGTGTGGATCTTCAGATAAAAAAACAAGAACTTGTAAACGAAGAATCGGTTTTAATCGCAAGAGCCTCTTTGCTTTCGTTAAAAATGCTAGAACAAAAATCTTTACTGTCAGATGAATGCACAGGCCTCGTCGATCTACTCGCCAGAATGCGCACCCTCGACATCCAAATCCAAACCGCCCTAGGCCTCCCCATCGAGCCAACACCCCTCCCAACAACAACCACCACCCTCAACGAGACCACGCTCAACGAAATCTGTAAGTAGCATCAGAGCGGCAAGTTCTTCAATGCATGCAGTCGCAGGTGACCGGTCGTCCTCGCTTATTACTTGCTTTGAATTTCACGATCATTAACAATTTTATAAGCATCGCAAGGGGGACTTAGTGAAAAAATTGGTGTTAGTCGTATTTCTATTCATTGGGTGTAATAGTTCTCAGGAAAACAACGCGAATCCAATTCTCCCGTGCGGAGCTCGAGCTGACCGTTGCCTCAATCCTACGACAATTGTTTTTAAGGGTGCGGACGGACTGAATGTCGTGGGAGTTATCGCGGATATAAAATCTGTTTCTATAAATTTGGATGCCGGCGGCACTTTTCTATCGAAAGAATTTACCGAGCAGCATGCAGTTGAGATCTCTAAGCAATTTAATTTTGCTTTCCCGAAAGAGTACAACGAGCAGATAGCCAATGCAAAAGTGACCGGCTTTATGACCATTACCTTTTTAAATTTTGATAAGAGTATAGAATTTCGTGATTTCACAATTGAAAACGGAACTATTATCAGAGACACGCTCTATCCCGAGGTCGTATACATACCATCGACACCCTTGACAGTAGATTGGCTAAAAAACCAGAACTAGAAAGTGCATCCATATTCAGCCCCAAGCTCATGGCCTACCCGCGTAAGACAAATCTATCGTGAACCGCCGCCTCAAATTGCCTGATCCTAAAAGCGACGCTTTTTAGACTCGAACGCAATTAAGAGCTCTCGCAGAAGCAGTGGGGTCCAATAGTTGTTATTATTAGACATTTTTTAGTGGGAAATTCTGGCTTAAAATTGAAAGCCGAATTAATTTTTCTTATTTTTTAGGACCTCTGTTGAGCGGCCCCCCGGAACGAGCTTGGCTCGTGAACGAGCGCGAACCCCTTACCCGAGAGCGCGAGCTCTCGCTTAGGGGTTCGCGCGTGGGGGCTTGGATGCGATCGCGCAGCGACAACAGCTGAGATATGGACAATCGTGTCCTAAAAAGTAAGAAAAATTAATTTGGATTTCAATTTTAGCGCACTCCTAGCACTCAAGCAGGTCGATGTCCTGAATGTTTGGCTTTTTGTCCCAGAGGCTGAGCACAAAACCACCATCCCCACTGCCGGTCGGTTTCGTAGCAATGGCCCCCTGCTTGTGAAGCTCATTCATATGTTCGCTCAGTTCAGCACTCACTAGTCCCCAGCGTTCAAAGCAAGATCTTGCAAGTAAAATGGATTGTTGAAGTTCGTGAACGGCACCCGGAGTGCTCATGGCATTTTTAGCAAGCTCTGAGCTTCGCTGCATATCGAGATCGATCATTTGGCCTAAGCTCTCATTTGTCTGCCACAATTTTTTTACTCGACGGATGCAATCTGCAGTCACGCCGCGTTTCCCACAGTGGGATAAATAAAGATGCGGTTTCCACTTCGGTTCAAAGGGAATAAATTCGCCAGGAGTTTTGTAAATAAGTGGGCGTGCTTCAAGGGCGATAGCCACATCCACTCCACTGCTTTCACCGTGGAATAAATCTTCCAAAGACTTCGCGAACGTAAATATATTGCTCTCCGGCACAAAGCCCAAGTGATTTAAAAACTTAACTACTGATACACAAATTGCAGCGCTGGCGCCCATACCGCCAATAAGCGGGATGCGATTGACGATACTGAGCTCGCCAGTGAGTTCAATATTTTCTTTGCCGATATCTGCAAGCGCTTTATTGAGCAGGCCCATAAAAACCATTTTCATTTGTTCGCCCTGTTCGGAATCACAAATAAGATTAAGTTTTTGATCCGAAACTTTAAATTCAGCTTCGAAGTAACAAGAAGTAACTGGGAATACCAACGCCGTATGGCCACGAAGTACGGCGTGCTCTCCGGCTAAAATCCATTTTCCAAAAACGCGATGGATGTAGTTCATAAACTTTCCTCGATCCATTTCCATTGCGCATGAAGTTTGGAAAATTCCTGCGCCACTATTTTTTGGTCTTGCCGCCACAGTAGGTGGACGTTGGGGCCGGCGTCCATTGTGACAAGGGGGCCATCACCTGTTTCTTGCCAAAGAACTCGCGTGGCAGTGAGGACCTCTATAGACGTAGAATTCATATAGCCAAACGAAGGCTCGCTTGTTTCGAAGAGTGCATGCATATCCCAAAATTCGGCCCAAGTAAGTTCGTACATCTTTTTCCAATCGGAAATGGAATTCTCCAAGTGCTCGATGAGAGCCAAAAATCGAATGCGGACCCGCTCTTCACGCTGCGCCATCAGCAGGCTGCTTTGCACGCGCTGATGGGCTTGTGACGACGATACGAGTTTTTTTTCTCCACTGACGATCACCACCTGATGATAGAGCGCAGTAGTTGTAGGCAAGCGGCGAACAGTCCCCTCCTCCCACACTACAAAGCCCGAAAAAAACGAACGGCAGGACGAGCCCGATCCTTGGCGACTTAAATCTGCAAGCTGTTCAGGCGAAGGCATCGGCTTTTTTGTAAGCTCGCAAAGTGCCTGTGCAGCTACCATGGTCAGAGCCGCAAAACTTGAGGCCGAACTTGCAATCCCACAATCTGCTGGAAAGTTATTTCCTGAGCGAACTTTAAAAAAATAGGTTTCGCCGTTGAAGAATTTTTTTAAGCGGACTAAATGACCAAGATATTTTTGTTGCCCGGCCTGACTCATCTCAAGTAACCACAAAGGGTGGATTTCCCAAACGTCAGTATGATTGCCTGTAGGATTAGATGTCGATTCAACTGTCGGCTTTACTTTGGAATCAATGAGTTCTAATTGAACAAAACTGCGTAAGTGATTAAGGGTCCAGGACAACGACGGATTCAAAGCAACATTTCGAGTCGCACCATCGGATGACTTCGAGTCCTCTCGCTTCCCCATGTACTTGATCAGTGCGATGTTGGATGGTGCCGACGCCTCCCACATTAGCACCACCTCCACACCGGACCTGAACTGATATTTTCAGGTACGGTGGCCACGGGAGTGAGTGCGAGATCCGAAAAATCGATTTCGGCGCCGGGTAAGCCATAGACAGCAATCACGTCAGCACCCAAGGCACCACATCCGCGGGCGCAAAGCACATTGGCTCGAGTAGCAAGTTTGCCAATCAAAGCCATGGTCTCTGGAGATTGTAAGCCTGCGCGATAGAGCTCCTCGGTGTACAAAATAGTTTGTCGCAAAAACTGCACAGAGTTTTTTTCTTTCAGGGCACTCAGCGCAATTTGCATAATCTCACGGAGTGCAGAAACCGGGATCGATGACATATCCATGGCAGCAAGGTGTTCGTGGGTTTTAATTTTGTGGGATGTTTTAAGTAGGTACAATTTTAAATCAGGAAATGGCCAGTCGTACTTTTGCACATCCCGTTTAACGGGATCCCATACAGTAACTCCGCCGCAAAGTTGGTTGATCAAGTCGGCGCCGCTTGGTGGGGGAGTTTGCGAGAACAAATCTCGGTAGTTCTGCCAGCAATCTTCGATAAATTGGGGATCCATATCCGTAGGTTGCTTTTTTTTGACGGCTTTGGCGTAGTGCCATAATGCGAGATATTGAGCCGTCGAAGCGCCGAAACCTCCCAAGCTGTTCAAGGGTTTGGTCATTTCCATTTGCATGGGGCCCACTTCTTTTTGACACTTTTTGTAAAACAGGCCAGCGGGACTTTGCGGATGTACCGTTTTTAGAAATTCACCAACGAGAAATTTAAATTCGAAACGCGGTTCGGTGGCCACAACCACCGAAGGGCCTGTTGAAAGGGCTAAGTATTCACCGAGCAAGAAAGTTTTGCTCGGAAGACTAAGACGAAGTTGGGACATGCTTAGCTCCATCTTTCACGGAGCGGATCTTTTTAAGCATTTGAATCGCATCGGAAAGAGAAATTCTTTTTTTCGCAGCAAGAACTTGCTCGAGAAGTTTATGAAGTGTGGGTGATTCCTGCTCGCTCGCCCCTGCACCCATGGCCAAATTTTTTATGTGCAACTTCATATGGCCTTCGATGATTCCTTCAGACGTCAGTGCGCGCAGTGCGCCCAAGTTCTGCACCAATCCTACGCTGGCGCATATGCGCGACAGCTGATTGGCGTTTTGGATCTTCATCATTTTCATTGCAATTTTGGCAGTCGGATGGAGCGTGGTGACTCCACCCACGGTGCCCACTATGAGTGGTGCCAGGAATTCGCCGATTAGAGTGTTGTTCGAGTACTGCCACTTGGTAATCGATCGATACTGACCATCACGAGCCGCGTAGGCATGAATACCCGCCTCCACCGCGCGCCAGTCATTTCCCGTGGCGATCAAAATTGGATCAATACCATTGAGCACGCCCTTGTTGTTGGTGGCGGCACGATACGGATCGATTTCGCCAAACAAAGAAGCCTCTTGGATAGCTTTGCCAACCTTCGCGTCGATCCCGTGCATTTCTACATGCGCTTTAGTCAATTTTGTATCTACAAGATTTGAAAGGATTCGCATGGTGACAGTTTCGTCAGTAGCTTCCTCGATGGGACCCGTTATGTATTCGCAAACCTGATTGATGATGTTGGCGCCCATGGCATCGCACGGGTTTAAATGGATATGTAGAATCGCCATCACATCGCCGTCGGGTCGAACGATTTGCCGAAGCACCATGTCGCGCACTCCGCCACCGCGGGCGTACATCCCCTGGGCAACGACTTGATTAAGTTCCGTGATCCACTGTTGTTTTTTGCTTTCGAGAACAGACTGGAGTTTGGCAAAGTCTTTCACTTTGGAAATCTGTACTTGTCCAATTATATCTTGGCCGATGACATCCGTGGTAATTGATCCGCATTCGCCGATCCATCGTGCTGTTTTACTTGCGGCTGCAATGATGGATGTTTCCTCAACAGCCATGGGAATTACGTAGTCCACACCGTCAATTTTGAAATTTGTCGCGACACCCAAAGGAAGTTGAAAGTAGCCGATGCTATTTTCAATAAATTTATCAGCCATTTCAAAATCTTTGATTCCACCATTTGTAAGAAACGAAACGTCTGCTGTGTCGAGAGCGCCTATCTCAAGTAATTTTTGAAAACGCTCTGAGCGTTTGAGTTTTGAAAAACCTTTAAACAGCGCTTTTATTTCAGCTTCCACAAGTCACCTCTTCGCAGCTCCAACACATTTGCTGTTCCCGTACAAAACATTGCCACTTTCAACTCATAATTTAATTGTTCAATCAACTGCACAAGCTTGGCTTCGCCCTCAAGGGCTGCAGCTAAAAACGGCTGCGCGATTCCCACCATGCTCGCACCCAGTGCCAGCAGTTTTGCAACATCAAGCCCGGTGCGCACCCCGCCCGACGCCCAAACTTCGGCCTTCAGTGGTATGCTGCGCGCAGCAAGAACAGCGTCCATGGTTGAAATTCCCCAGTCGGCAAACGTGCGTCCCGCCGAGTATTGAACTTGCTCACTCGTAAGCCTTTGCGATTCCACACGGCCCCAGTGGGTTCCCCCACGACCACTTACGTCTATGGCGGCAAGACCCGTCTCTTTAAGTCGCTGCAAAGTCTGCAACGAAAAACCACAACCTGTCTCCTTCAAAACAACAGGCACGGAAAGCTTGGCGCAAAGTGCTGCGAGAGCTTTTAGTCCCCCACGAAACCGTGGAGTTCCCTCAGGCTGAATGCATTCTTGCAAAGGGTTTGTATGGATGATCATGGCCTGTGCATCTAGCGAATCAACCAGACCTTGTATTTGTTCAATAGGAGTTTCGATGAGTTGCGCGAGACCCAAGTTGCCCAGCACTTTGAGCTTAGGAAATTTTTTTCGCAATTTTAAACACTCATTTTTTGCTTCAAGATCTTCGAGTTGACGGCGTTGCGACCCAACTCCCATCAGCAGATTTTTTTCCTGACACACAAACGCCAAAACCTCGTTCACGGTGAACGCCGCTGAATGACCTAGCGTCATCGAGGACACGAAAATTGGAGAATCAACTTCCAAGCCCAAAGTTTTTGTTTTTAGAGAGATATCCGAAAAATTGAGATCTGGTAGCGCTTCGTGAGTGAGCTCGAC
>JAYUQP010000023.1:0-2080 GCA_043757265.1 Bdellovibrionales bacterium
ATGCCGCTTCTAACAGGGAGGGGCTATGCCCGCAGTGATTATTGTCGGCGCGCAGTGGGGCGACGAAGGCAAAGGTAAATTTGTCGATTATTTTTCGCAAGATTCTGACGGCGTTGTGCGCTTTCAGGGTGGTGCTAACGCCGGCCACACGCTCATAGTTAACGGAAAAAAAACGGTTCTGCACTTGGTTCCCTCTGGAATTCTTCACGCACACACTCAATGTTTTATTGGTAGTGGCGTCGTGCTGGATTTATTTGGTCTTAAGGACGAAATGGAAAAAGTAAAAACTGCCGGATACAACATTGGTCCTGAGCGTTTTCGCATTGCTGGTCAAGCCACCCTTGTGTTGCCATTTCATAAAGATCTCGATGCGGCTCGCGAGAATCGCAGCAAAATTGGAACCACCAAGCGCGGTATCGGTCCGGCGTACGAAGATCGTTCCTCTCGTCGGGCAATTTTATTCCGCGATCTTTTTTCGCCACAATTATTGAGCAAGCTTGAGCTACTCATCGAAGAAAAAAATTGCCTTTTCCAACATCTTTATAAAATTCCGCCGATCAGTGCTACACAGATTTTCGATCAGCTGCAATCGGTGGCAGAGTATTTTAAACCTTATCTTATCGATAACCTTAGCGAGACTCTCAATACATGGCTCGATAAAGATAAAAAACTTTTATTCGAAGGCGCCCAGGGTGCGCTTCTTGATATTTTTCACGGGTCATATCCATTTGTAACGAGCTCTTCCACTGTGAGCTCATCGGCCTGCTTGAGCTCGGGCATCGGCCCACAAAGAATTTCAAAAGTAGTCGGTGTGACAAAAGCCTATTGCACCCGCGTGGGCGAAGGCCCATTTCCAACGGAGCTATCTGATGCTGTTGGCGAAAAACTTCGTGCAGAAGGTTCGGAATTTGGCGCCACCACCGGTCGTCCCCGTCGCTGTGGGTGGCTTGATCTGGTCGCCTTAAAGTATTCGGTGCAAATCAACGGTATCAACAGCATCGTGCTTACAAAGCTTGATGTTTTAAATACATTCGACTCGATCAACGTGTGCCACAGCTATCAAACAGATGGGCACGCATCGAATGACTTTTTGTTCGCCCAAAATGGCAAGGCCACTCCCGTTTATAAGGAGTTTAAAGGCTGGAACACAGACATCAGTGGGTGCAGAACCCTTAAGGATCTGCCGGCCGCGGCGCGCGCATACATAGACTATATACAGGCGCAGGTTGGTGTTCCGGTAGACGTCGTCTCGGTGGGTGCAGATCGAAGCCAAACCATCGGTCTCGACTCTATTTTTTAAGCATTTAAAGGGGTTACACGTTGCTTCGGTTGCAGAAATATCGCAGCACGCACGCCTAAAGTCATTGACAAGAGAACGATAAAATAAGAGATATTCGGTTCCGCAATTTTTTGACCCGTTAGCTCAGCGGTAGAGCATCTCCCTTTTAAGGAGAGGGTCCATGGTTCAAATCCATGACGGGTCACCATTTTTTTCGGAAGAACCAGCAATTGTTGGTTTTTTTTTGAGAAAAGCGGCGGTTTTAAAAAGTGTAAAAACTTTTTAAAATTTTCGAGTTCGAGGCGGCAAGGAGCGAGCGACTGAGGTGTACTTCCTGTACATCGAAAGGAGTGAGCGACGCGGCCAACGAAGAAATCGGAATTTAAGAAAGTGTAAAAACTTTTTAAAATTTCCGAGTTCGAGGCGGCAAGGAGCGAGCGACTGAGGTGTACTTCCTGTACATCGAAAGGAGTGAACGACGCGGCCAACGAAGAAATCGGAATTTAAGAAAGTGTAAAAACTTTTTAAAATTTTCGAGTTCGAGGCGGCAAGGAGCGAGCGACTGAGGTGTACTTCCTGTACATCGAAAGAAGTGAGCGACGCGGCCAACGAAGAAATCGGATATTTTAAAAAGTTTTTAAGTCCCCTTCGTCTAGAGGCCTAGGACAACTCCCTTTCACGGAGTAGACACCGATTCGAATTCGGTAGGGGACGCCAAATTTTTGTAAAAAAATTTCGTCTATTATCAATTTTCCATTGTCCCAGCCCAACAAAGGAAGCCAATAGCTCACGCGGATATCC
>JAYUQP010000024.1:0-5288 GCA_043757265.1 Bdellovibrionales bacterium
ATTACTTCTGCAGGCCAAGCTCACTTTTACGGACCAAAAAAAAATAATTGTTTCCAGCTCAAATACAGCTGTGATTATGCAACTCATTGGAAAAGCGGAATGAGGGGCCTCATCCAGTACAAACCCAATCGCATTACAATTGGCGAGTGCCAGCGTGCTGAAGTTTCTATTCCTTTCTGACGCCAGTGCATTCAAGATGCTGCAAGTCATAGATTGTGGTGCCAGCTTGGCTGGTTGTTTGGCAATTGGTTTGAATACTGGCTCTAAAACCGACTTGCTATAGGTGGTCGTTTAGTATTAATCTTAAAAATATATTTCGCGTTGCAAGCCTGTTGAGGAGTTGTCTTGAATCAAAAAAATTTAAAACCAGAACAAATTATCAATCGTAAAAAATGGATCGCCAAAAGCTTTATTTTTTTAGCTGCGTTTCTGTCTATGCTGTTTTCCATCTATCTTTTTCATTCGGGTGATACTCAGAATGGGATTTTTGTAGGAATTTGGGTTCCCTCGATTCTTTCGGCGGGCACGCTTTTGATGGCTGGTACCCGTGGATAATACTACAATCTTGATCTTCGGTCTTTTTGTGTTTTTCATATTTCTTTCCGGTGCGGTTGTATTCTTTCGGATCGAATTTGAAAAAAAATTCAATGACTATCAATAAACTCAGCGCTCGACGGGTTTAAATGGCAAATCACGACGTTATAATTCTTGGAGCCGGCCTTTCGGGGCTCGCATGTGCGCTGACTTTGCAAAAGAGCAACGTGAAAGCATTGCTCATCGAGCCTGGTGCGGCGGTTGGTGGCAGGGTAAAAACCCGCACGACTCGTGAAGGTTTCAAGCTCGACGAAGGCTTTCAGGTCATTTTGAATTCCTACCCCGAACTTGAAAAATTTGTCGACCTCGCAAAGCTGAATTTGAAAAAATTCAACTCAGGTGCTTTGATCTTTAACGGGGACACCCTGGATCTCTTAGGAAATCCTTTAGTCCATCCCGAGACATTGGTGTCGACTTTTTTTAAGGAATCCTTAACAACAAAAGATAAGGCCCTGGTTGTAAAATTGCTCGCGGTTTCGCAGCTCCAACGTGACGACTTTCCCTTGGGTTCTAATTCGACAATGAATTACTTGCGCGAATTTGGCTTTAGCGAAAAATTTATTGAATTTTTTTGGCGTCCATTTTTAGCCGGAGTCTATTTGGATTCTGAGCTGAATCTTGGCGCAAATTTTTTTAAATTTCTAATTCGATGTTTCGCCACCGGAAAAGTCTCCATTCCGCAAAACGGAATGTGTGAGTTGCCGGCTCAAATGGCGGCTCAACTTCCCAAAGATTCTATTTTTCTAGGTCAGTCCGCAGAAACGTGGAGCGGGGACCATGTTATATTGTCAGGTGGTGAAAAATTACTTGCGAAACAAATTGTATGTACGTTTCAACCCAAAAACGCTCAGAGAAACGAATATCATTCTGTAGAAACGATTTATTTTACCAGCCCGCATTTAAAAGAGATGCCGTGGGGTAAATGGCTGGTTCTTGTACCGCAAAAGCTTGGAATGGGAATAAGCCATTTTTGTTTATTAAGTGCTGTCAGCGAGAGTTATGGAAATGGTAAGCCTCTTTTAAGTGTAAGTGTTGTTGGAAATAAAAATTTGGAGTTGGAACAAATCTGTAGAGAAATGGATCACATTGCCAAAACTGCACTTAAGCTTGAGCTGATTGAGCGAGTTCGAGTAGAAAAAGCGTTACCTGTGGTCTCGGGCAATGCAGAAGGATTTACGATTATTGATAACGTCATTTACTGCGGTGATCGTTGGGCCTCACCATCCATCAATGGAGCTCTACGATCAGGCCGGATGGCAGCTGAGTATATGGTCTCGAAACTTAGTAATAGGAAATAAGGTTGGCTTGTATGGCTAGAATAAAATGTCAATCTTTGGTAGCAGCTCAAAAAAGGGCGAGGAATTTTTTTTCCAACAAGGACGACTACGAGAGTCAGCTCGTAAACGCCCAACTTAATCTATTATCGGTTCAACAAAATCTTTCTCAAAAAAAACGGAAACTGATTATTATTTTAGAAGGTTGCGATACAGCGGGGAAGGGTGGCCTCGTTCGAAGAATGTCGCAGGCCCTGGATCCTCGCAGTTTTCACGTGTATGGCATTGGTAAACCGACAACCGACGAACTTTCTCAATATTATTTACAGCGTTTTTTTGCACGCCTACCGAATGCGGGTGAAATTTGTGTGTTCGATCGCAGTTGGTACGGGCGAGTCCTGGCGGAAAGAGTGGAAGGTTTTGCGGAAAAAAAACAGTGGCAAAGAGCATACAGTGAAATCAATAGCATTGAAAAGATGCTGAATGACGATGGGATTCTCATCGTTAAATATCTGCTTGATATTTCGTTCGACGAGCAAGGCTATCGATTTAAAGATCGAGAACAGAACCCACTCAAATCCTGGAAAATGACTGACGAGGACTATCGAAACCGCAAAAAATGGGATTCCTATCAAATTGCATTTAAAGAAATGACGAAGCGAACTTCAAGTTCCGTAAGCCCCTGGACGGTGATTCCCGCGGACAGCAAATGGTTTGCCCGTGTGTATGTTATAAACGATATAGCTCGACAAGCATTTCGATTTTGGTAGCAGGTTAAATCACCGTGCGACTTCAAGCCAAATTTCATTGCGCCGTAAAAACCACAGCTGAAATGGCGAATTGAATCGAGCGAAAATAGGTTCGCCTTTGGTTTTAATATTATCCTTCAAGAGGTTGGAATTGAATTCTTCGAGTTTCAATTTGTATCGGCTCTGTGACCACGATCCAGAGTAGCTGTAGACGGCCACTGTACGAGGAGCAATTTGTCGCAGCTGCACACGAGAGTCGTTGGGCGCAGGAAGTGTATCCAAGGTGTAACCGTCCGGCATCATAAACTGCACCAAGTATCCGCGCGACGTCGGGATTTGGCTCACCGGAGCCGTCATCGCAATCTTTTCCGAAGTCGTCTGTTGGGTTTTTTGGATTTGTTGAGCGACAGGCGCAGTCATATCAATTTTTGCTTTAGATTTATTATTGCCAAAAATATAGTCGGCCAAAATTTTAAATGCTTTATTTCCCGCATCGTCAAAGTCTGTCTGGACAACTGTTTCAGCGACAACGGTTGGTCCATAGAGGCGAATTTCGTAGTGGGCACTCTTGCTCTCGACGGTATATTTCGGTTCGCTCACAGCCATGGCCACTCCAGAGTTTAATAGAAATAATAGCGTGATAATTATTTTGATAGGAAATAGGAAGTTCGACATTTTTATCTCCGTTTTATAAAAAAGGAGCCTCAAACTTACCTCAGCTACGGTTGGTAGTCAAAAAGGTTACAAAAACGTTTACTCGGTTTTGATTGTTACCTATCTTATTTGAGCCATAGTTTTTTTATTTCGTATCACACGCAGAAAAATCCCCCACGCTGAACAAATTAAGCGATGGGTCTTATGGGTGAGTGGGGCAAATTGGAGCCAAATACTTCATTTTCCGTCGACCACTTTAAAGTTTTTTGATACTACATCATGCAGATGACTCAATTAAAACAAAAACAAGATCGTGCGAAAATCTGCGAGCAGTGTCAGCAGGTCATCTTCGTTGCGTTTCGCATCCGACAGTCGAAAACCAAAGATTGGATCTTTGTTTGCAAATCGTGCTGTGAAAAATCAGCCGATATGCTTGGCTACCAATACGGCGGCACTTGGAAGGGTAAAAAGCGTTGAGCCTGTAACGCTGGATAACGATTAAGCCGAGCGTTCGTGCTCAAAAAGCCATTTGCTAAGCACGGTGGCTAATTCTTCAAGGCCGACAGGCTTCGAGATGTAACCATTCATACCCGCTTGAATACAGCGGTCATAGTCTTCCTTCATAGCATTTGCCGTCATGGCAAGAATAAGAATATTTTTTGTAACTTAAGCAATCGCTCCGACGAATTGATCGGGTGGCATCGTATCCGTCCATTCTGGGCATTTGGCAATCCATAAGAATTAAATCATAGGGAATTGTTTTGAGTGCTTCTAACACCTCGTGCCCATCGGCTACCACATCAGCGCGATAGCCCATTTTCGTAAGCATGGCTTGGGTGATTTTTTGATTGATGATATTGTCTTCAGCTATAAGAATTCTTTTCAGATGCGTGCGTGCAGCAGCTCGAAGCTCCACTTTTGTCTCTGTATCCAGTAGTAGCGGTGCCTGCCCAATTCTAAAATTTGCAGTAAACCAGAACGTCGATCCTTTGCCTTCAGTGCTGTTCACACCTATTTTACCACCCATCAGCTCGACAAGTTTTTTACATATCGAAAGTCCAAGCCCACTTCCGCCAAATCGGCGAGCAGTCGATGAGTCCAATTGGGAGAAAACTTGAAACATCCGACCCAAAGCCTTTTCAGGAATTCCTATGCCAGAATCCTCAACCTCAAAGCGTAGCTGAACTGTATTTTCGGTGTGGCTCTCACAAGTTAATCGTAGTGAAACCTGACCAGAGGAAGTAAACTTAATCGCGTTGCTAATCAAGTTGTTGAGCACTTGACCCAATCGACCGGGATCTCCTCTTAAATGTAGCGGTAGATCTTTAGCCACGTTGGCAGTCATCGTAAGACCTTTTTTTTCTGCGAGAAAGCTAACGGCCTTTACAGTGTGTCTTATCGTGGAATGCAAATCGAAATCGATTTCCTCGAAATCAAGTTTTCCGGCCTCAACTTTAGAAAAGTCTAAAATATCGTTGACCAAGGTGAGCAACGAGTCCGCGGAGCGCTTAATGGACTCTGCAAAATCTTTTTGTTCTGGGTTTAAGGGGGTGTCCAAGATCAACCCGGTCATTCCAATGACACCATTAATCGGAGTTCTAATTTCATGGCTCATGTTGGCTAAGAATTCTGATTTTAAACGGGCAGCCTCAAGAGCCGCAAGCGAATTTGAAATTTGCGTGGCCAAAAGCGAAAAAAAGTGAAGGTAATTGTCATCAAGCTTACGCCGCGGATTAATTCCAAAAACTAAGATGCCAAAGGCTTCCTCTTGGACGGATCTTGCTATTGGCACGATGAGCGCTTGTCGAACGGGTTCAATCCAAGCGGTAGCAATAATCGCTTCGTGTTTGCACACTTTAAGTTCTACAATTTGAGGAGTTTTTAATCGTATTGCTTCCGCCACCTCAAACACGTCGGCATCAGTGCCGACAGTGAAAGCTTCGAGACAGAGTGAATGTTGCGTAGCGATTCCAAAAGCTGTGGCGCGTGTGGCTGCAGTGCCTTCGCCGTTAAGTGA
>JAYUQP010000025.1:0-15372 GCA_043757265.1 Bdellovibrionales bacterium
CTAGTGAAAATACAGAAAACTATAAAATTAGCCGGATGACGCCGATAGGTGGTCAGAATCGCTGAAAACTAATCCGGACAGGTTCCCTGAAAATTTTCAAAATCAAATTTGTGTCACGCGGGTGACGCCGAGAATGCCTTTGATTTTTTGTAGATTTTGGATGGCCGAGTTGAGCTGGGCCGTATCGCGCACTGACACATCAAACAGACAAATGGCTTTCATGTCTTTGGTCACTCGTACCTGTGCATTGAAGATATTCATTCCAAGGCTCGCAAATGTATCGCTCATCGCCCGCAGCAAGCCGGGGCTGTCATTACTAATCACCCGGATGCGCACAGTTCGTTCCACGCCTTCGGGCGTGGATGTAACATTCCATCCCACTTCGACTTCGCGGTCTTTGTCGAAGGTAAAAACTTTTTGGCAGTCGGCTTTGTGGATCGTGATCCCTCGCCCGCGCGTGATAAATCCGCGAATTGGGTCACCTGGTATAGGACTGCAACACTTTCCAAAGCGAACAAGGATATCATCCATCCCATCCACGGAGATCAACGAACGACTTTTCTTTTTCTCTTTTTGAACAGCGGCTTTATAAACTTTTTGTAAAAAAGAATCTGGTTTTTCTTCTTCAGCGGTGGTTTGGTTGAGATCGAGGGCGTTGAAAACCTGGCGTGGCAGCATTTTTCCATAGCCCACGCGTACATAAAGGTCGTCTAAATCGTTGGCTCCCGTTTTTTTAAGCTCTTCAATCTGCATGACCATTTCGGGCTTTAATGTTTTTGCTAAATTATGTCCGTGTTTACGAAATTCTTTTTCTAACAGTTCGCGACCTAATTCCAGAGCCTTTTTACGCTCCTCGTTTTGGATAAAAGCGCGAATCCGCGACTTCGCCTTGGAAGTGACGCAGAACTTTAACCAATCTTTGGCAGGCGACCGGCTTTTCGAAATCATAATTTCAACAGTGTCGCCATTTTTTAGCGGCGTTTTTAAGGGCACCATTTTTCCATTCACACGAGCCGCCACAGTGTGTGAGCCCACATCAGTGTGAATTGCATAAGCAAAATCCACCGGCGTTGCCCGATCTGGCAGTTCGCGAACATCTCCCTTTGGGGTAAAAACATAAATTTGCGCTTCAGTGAGACCAGTTTTGATATTTTCTAAAAACTCACCCGAATTGGACGACGAATGATTTTGATTTACCAGTTCTTGCAGCCAGGCCATGTGTTGTGTGGTGGCTTCGGAAACATTTCCGCCCTCTTTGTATTGCCAATGAGCCGCAATCCCGCGCTCGGCGATGAGATGCATTTCCTCCGTTCGGATTTGTATTTCGATGCGCTCGGCCCCCGGCCCGACAACAGATGTGTGCAAGCTTCGGTAGCTATTTACTTTTGGCATCGCGATGTAGTCTTTAAAGCGCCCGGGGATTGGCTTCCACTTCGCGTGAACATGCCCCAATACTTCGTAACAATGGGGAACCGTGTCGACAATCACACGAAATGCAAGAACGTCGTACACGTGTTCGTAATCTACGCCCGACAATGCCATTTTTTTATAAATCGAATAAAGATGTTTCGGGCGACCCTGCACACGAAAGGGGGACTGGATGTGTTTGGCAAGATCGTCAGTTAAGCTTTTTTTAACGTCATCGATGTACTTTTCACGTTCAACTTTTTTCTTCGTTACTTTTTGCGCCAGAGAATAATACATCTCAGGATTTGAGTAACGAAACGCTAAGTCTTCCAATTCGATTTTTACTGAGTTGATTCCTAAACGGCTCGCCAGTGGCGCATAGATGTCTAATGTCTCCTGACCGATTCGCATCTGTTTTTCGTAAGGCATGTGATTGAGCGTGCGCATATTGTGTAAACGGTCAGCCAATTTTACCAATGTTACCCGAACGTCTTTTCCCATGGCCACAATGAGCTTTCGAACATTTTCGCCCTGCTTTTCATGAGTGTTTTTAAAAGACATCTGCGAAATTTTAGTAACGCCATCCACTAGCTGTCGAATGGGACTGCCAAACTCTTTTTCGATTTGATCTAAAGTAACTTTGGTGTCTTCCACGGTGTCGTGTAAGAGACCAGTGATAATTGTTGCGAGATCTAAGCGGAGATCCGCCAAAATCTCGGCGACCCCGATGGGATGGAAAATGTAGGCTTCGCCGCTGCGGCGAAATTGTCCCTCGTGCGCAGTCTTTGAAAACTCATAAGCCTTGCGTACTAAATCGATATCAGCTGATGGATAATAGACTTTGATTTTATTGCAGAGATTATCAATTTCTGAAAGATTCACAGGATTCTGCATAGTTCGAAAAATTCCCTAAACTCCCATGCTAAACTGAATGGAAGAAGACTTCAATTTCTCGAAACTCATATTGAAAAGAGCCAGACATTCGCCCCGCTAAAGCGCGGAGGGCAAGTCCTCCAAGGACCTGTCTTTTAAAGACATGTCCTCTATGAATCGAGCAATTTTTTGCTAAGATCCGCTTCCACTTGTTGAATGAGAACACTTGTTTCTACGTCGTAGCGAACCAGACCATCAGCCACTTCACGCAGAGCCGTAACTATAAATTTGTTTTCTTTACGAGCAACAACTGGCTCGCTGCCTTTGAGGATTTGTTTGGCTCTTTTTGTCACCAACAAAACAAGAGCAAATCGGTTGTTCACCTTTTCGAGACAATCTTCTACCGTCACACGAGCCATAGTATCCTCCGGAGGCCAAACTAGCCTAAGTTATAGCAGATCTTCAATAATTTTCTTAAACTGGAGGTATGATTCCTCAAAATGGTCATTTACGATGCGGTAATCAAAGGTATGGGCCAGCGACATCTCCATTTGAGCGTTGATCAGCCGAATCTCCAAATCCTCGGGCAACTTTTTATCCCTGCCCTGTATACGCTTGATGAGCTCCTCCATCGACGGGGGTAGAATGAAAATGCTGACAGCCCTGGGGAATTTTGTCTTAAAGGTGGCTGCCCCCTTCACGTCTACATCCATAATAAGGACGCGATCTTCACTTACGGCATCGTGAATCTGATGGAGCGGAGTGCCATAAAAATTGTCGTGCACTTGAGCATGTTCCACGAAAAAACCTTCATTTTTGAGACCTAGAAATCGTTCACGGGTCACGAAATGATAGGGATTTCCTTCATTTTCGCCGGTTCGCATAGCGCGAGTTGTGTATGTGATGGTGTCTTTGATTCGGGGAAACTCTTTGAGAATGCGATCGATAAAGCTCGATTTACCCGCGCCACTCGGAGCGGAAAGTATAATCATTTGTGCTTTTTGCGGTTGCTTTATCATTTCGACACTCATTCGATGTTTTGTATTTGTTCGCGCAGCTGCTCGATGGTATTTTTTGTTCCCACAACAATTTCTGTTATTTTAGCAGATTGGCTCTTAGATCCAATCGTGTTGATCTCGCGGAGCAATTCTTGGGCATAAAAGTCGAGCTTCTTGCCCTGGGGAGTGGCTTCTTTAAAAAGCAGGGACACGTTTTTCACGTGCTCCCCAAAGCGTTGCAGCTCCTCCTCGATGTCCGAACGCTCCACGAGATGGGCCACCTCTTGCGCAATTCTCTGCGGATCCAGTTCCACTTTTCCCATTATTTTTGCGATGCGATCCTGCATTTTTTGCGAAGCTTCAGCTACCAATGTGTCGCGGAGCTTTAACAACTGATCGCGGTACTTAATGAGTTCCTGGGCATAACCCAAACCCAAATTTTTTAGAAACAGTCCCTCTTTCTCGCGTGCCGAGGCACAACTGACTAGGGCTTGTTGGAGAGTTTTTAACACCTGCTTTTTTTCTTTGTCAGAAAGTTCCGAGTCTTCATCTACAATCAAAAAATTTGGAACGTGGGCTAACAAATCATGAACGGTAACATCACCAAGTATTTTAAGCGGTTTTAAAACCTTGCGAAGCTCCTGCACCCATTGCGCCGCCGCCGGGGCGTGAAAGCGCACACCGCCGAGGCCCATGGCATTTTTTGTCGAGCGCTGCACGTAAATATCAACAGTGCCGCGAGAGAAGTGCTTTTTTGCAATTTTTTGAAATTCACTATCCAGCGAGATATACTTTTTAGGCAGATGAGTCCGCACGTCTAGATAGCGTCCATTCACAGACTTTACACTAATATCCACACTAACACCGCTTGCCGAGGAGTCGGCGCGGCCGAAACCGGTCATGCTTTGCATGCTCTTATACTGGTCCTCGAGGCGTAAACCGTCAAGAGTTTACGCTCTCATTCTCACGTTTTGCGGAAGCCATGTCGCGCGGAGGATTCGAAAGCTATGCACGAAGCGGTAAGCCGTACTGCCCAGACTTTTCAGCTTTCAGTCTTGAAAGAACAGAATTACTTCATATTAAAAAATAAGTTCAAAGATGATGAGTGGTTTGATAAGCTTGATGGGGTCGGAAATTGCGCCCAGCGATTGTTTTTAGTTTTTGATGAACAACAGAATTTAGAAAAAATCCAAGTCAATTCCATGATATGAAAATGAGGTCACTATGAAAAAATTAAGCGGGTATACGGATCAACAAGTGCTTTTTTCGGGCTCTATCGCTGGATATCTATTAACAACCATAGTGATGGTTACAATGATGAGATTCCAACTTGCATCCTTCAAGTTAGCTGGAGCTTTATTTATCCCTTTCGTACTGTTTTCGTTTTTAATCTGCCGATGGTTCAGTCCAAAAATCTCTAAAGCCGCAACCCCTGGACAATCTGTTTTGTATTCAATTTTTGCGGCATCGCTCGTGAGTTTACTCACCGGCGCTACCACGGGCCTTTTGAGTACCATTTACGTTGCCCAAAAACAGCCTGCGTGGGAAATGACTAAAAATAATATGATTGTTATGGCGTTTTATATTGCAGCAGGTTTTGTTTACTCTCTTCCTGGTATTCTCATCGTTGGAACAATTCTTGGAAAGAAAATTTACCAGCGCAATCATCAAAAATCGTAATTTTTGATTACAGTCGACAAACGCTCTTTTTTTCTTTGCAGTCGATAAGAGTTTGGCGAAGCACCGTGGTTTTTTCAACCAGCTCAGGCTTGGTAATTTGCGACAGATATTTGAGCGGCTTTTCCAAATCCCCCGTGCGAACCAACGAATAGGCCAAAGCATAGCGAATCTCGTCATCTTTTTGCAAATCGCTGCGCTGAATGACGGGATCGAGAGACGCAATCAAGAAGTACTTGTTGGCGTCCACGTAGGTTGCAATCTTCTGCTTGAGCCGTTCTTTTTCGTCCATCACCGAGGCATTGAAGTACAAAGATCGTTCAAAACGCCGGGTCTGCCGATTCAGTTCGGCCGTGTGATAAAAATATTTGCTATCGGTAATTGCTGCGCGCCGAAAGCCCTCTTCGGCTGCCATCATAAGCCCTTTTTGAAAGTACACTTGCGAAAGCGCAAGATTGATATCGAGGTTTGTTGCATGCTGAGCTCGAGCCATTTCCAATATTGCAAAGGCCGAGCCTGTTGCACCAGCGGCTTGAAAGATTTCGGCCACGTTCAAATAGTGTGTGGCTGGCGATGCGTGTATGGCAAGCCAGTTCTGACTCGCCAAGAGTCCCTCGTGAACCAGCTTCAGTTGAATCAATAGAGTGATCCACTCTCTCTCGACGTTAAAGGTCGGGAAGGCGCTGCGGGCCTGCGCTAAAGTTTTCCATGCTTTGTCGATTTGGTTTAACTTTAGCTCGCACTGCGACTTCCACAAAACATCATTTTCTATCGCCGACTTATTCTCAAAAACGGACGCGTAAAAACTTGCACACTGTTTAAATTTCTTGGCTTGGAAGGATGATCGTCCCTGCCACACGCGAGCCTCGTTGTAAAACTCGGACATTGAAGAAACTTTTGCAAGCTCCTGGTTTGCCTGTTTCCAATCGCCCTTCAAGTAATGCCACTGGCCTAAAAGTACAGTGGCCTGCGCAGCATCTACTTTTCTAAGCGTTTTGATTTCTGGTACGGCAAGATCTAATTTCCCATTTTTTAAAAGCGCGCGAATCAGCGTCGCTCCGTCCATGTCATCGTATAGTGGATCCTTTACAAACCCGTAAGCCGAAAAACTCAAAATAAGGAGGCAAAAAACTTTTATCATCAATTCAACTCGAATTTTATTTTCTGGGTGGTCCACGCGGCCACAATTTGTCCTTTAAGCATGGCGGGTTCAAATTTCCATGTTTTAACGGACTTCATTGCGGCTTGTTCAAAGAACCCCTTGGGTTCGCTCTCTTCCACTTCAACATTATCCACCGCGCCGTTTGTGGCCACCAGAATTTTTAAGTTCACATAACCCGAAATGCTTCGCTGGCGAGCATCTGGTGGATATTCTAAGCCGCCCTTCATCAACAAGCGCGGAGGTCTATTAACCGAGGCTCCGTCCCGCACCAGAGTGGAGGCATCGGCTCCAAAACCTCCGCCGCCGCCCACGGCAGGACCAAAACCGCCAGAGCCAAATGCCACACCCGAACCGAAATCTTGCGGGCCGGAAAACGAATCAGGAGCCAGGGTCGAAAGCAGGCTTGCCTCTTTGGGATTCGGCGGAGGCTCGGGGGGCTCCTCTTGTTTTGCAGGCTCTGCCATTTGAATCGCTATGGGAGGTGGGCCCTCTTCCACCGGCGTTTTGAGATCTTCAGGATTCCACGCCATAAAGCTGGCAACCAATGAAACTACCGTCACTCCAGCCAAAATCAAACCTGCAAATGTAAACCAAAACTTTTGTGTTTTCATTTATACCTTAATCAGTGCTCCAAATAATCCCGCCACAAGCATCAAAATAAGGCCCAGAAATAAAAGCGGACTCCAATCTGCTAATTTTTCTAAAACTCCAGCCTCTCGCTGAATTTTCGCGGCCTTATTAAGGGATTCGAATATATAGAGATTCAGCGACGCGCGTACTGGCGACTCAGTGGCTTCCAAAGCCTTTAATAAACCTTCGCCATTGGGTCCTAGAACAAAATGCGCGTCCTTTGTTGAGCCGATAGCGGCTACGCGGCCGACTCGTGTGATTGTCCCTTCGGTGAGATTTCCTTCGAGATCTAGAAAACTTCCTGGAAAAGCTTCAACCTGTGTGGACGAGGCCAACAAGTCTGCAGCTTTATCGATGACCTTGTCGAAGTCCTCAAACTTTAAATTTTCGGGAGCTTCAGCCTCGATGGATTTAGCAAGGGGCTCAAATCGCAGACCTTGCTCGAATTCTTTTACGGAGTTATTTGCCTTTTTGAAAGTATTCTCAAGAGACGAGCCTTTTTTTTGTAGATCTTTTTTGCGCTTGTCCAGACTTAGCAAAAGTTCATGGTCTTCATCGTTGCGCGAGGATTGCGCCACAAGCTCTTTTTGTAAACTTTGAGTTTTAGACTTTGCAGCACCAATTCTCTCCTGAAAGTTTTGCAGCATCGTCGCCTTTTGTTTTTGCAAAGCTTGTTTTTGCGAGGTCATGTAAACGTACTCGCGCTGGAATGATTTGTTTAAAGTTTCCTCAGCAGTTTCCGTAGACGGAGCCTCTTCAGCAAACACCGAAGTCGCCAATAGCGTCATGAGTATTAAAAAACATTTTTTCATAAACTAGCTCCTAGCTGACGAGCATCGATGGGAAGTTGATAATAACCCGAACCATTTTTATTTTTTAAATTCTGTACGAGTGATAATACTGATATTTGGTCTGCGCTTGACTCAACATCTTTCCATTTCCAAACACCCGCTTCTTTAAAAGCCTTCAATACTTTTTTATCTGGCGTGACCACAAACAGGCTTTGCAAGCCTAAGCGTGCTACTTCACACTTACGAAGTTGGCCATTCAAAGTGATGTCCACAACTTTGTACTCATTGGATTGAGCGAGCTTCATCTCGTTTTCGACAAAACTCCAAAAGTCTGAAAAAATAAACTCAAGCGGCTCTTGGGCTTTTTGCACACGAATTTTTAGATTCTTAATTTGTACCTGACGGGTGTCTTGTAAAAACGGAATGGTCGAGGCTACCAAAACTTCGAATCTTTCAATCCACGACAATAACTTTTTTTGCGCCAGCGGATCGGTTTTGGCTTGGATCTTTACTCGCGACTCAAGACGCTTGGTTTTTTCAGCTAGCTGCAACGTCCGTAGTTGCTCTTTTTGCACTTGCGATTCGAGGTCAGTTTTGCGCTGAGTCCATTGTTCAAGATAAGCCTGTTTTTCTCTTTGCAGAGAATCGATCTCTTGGCTCAAAGTTTCGACTTCCGTGCGCGTCTGCATAAGTTTTCCGACAAAGGCTTCCCAAGTCGCAGCACTGGCTGACGCCATGGTCGAAAGAGAAAAACTAAATAGCAGGAAAAAACATGTTAATTTTAACATTATACACCTCATGGATTTACCGGTTTATCTGTGGTGACTGCGAACTTTTTAACTCCCGCAGACTTCACCCAATCTAAAACTTTAATTACCTGGCCGTAGGGAAGATCGCGGTCGGCAATCACTACAGCCTGTACATCGGGATTTCGCTCCACCTCTTCGCGAGAAAGCCGCTTTGTGCCTTCTTCGTCCGCGTCCTCGTTGTTAATTTGCACCTGACCATCTGAAGTGATGGCAACATTTAACAAACTTGGCGTGGTTTCGTCGCCGGAGGCAGCTTCTGGTAAATTGACATCCACGCTGGGTTTAATCAGCGCGGGAGCTGTCACCATAAAAATAATTAATACCACCAAGATGATATCAATCAATGGCACCATGTTGATTTCGCAGATCGTTTCTGACCCGCTTGCTTTTGCGCCCATCTTAGTGACCCTTCATCTTTCCGTAAGCAATCATGATGTCTTTGCAGCTCTCAACGCTACCGATGATGGCTTTAACTTGCTTTTGAAAATAGTTAAATGCGACGATGTTTGGAATCGCCACAAGCAGGCCAGCAGCCGTCGCAATAAGAGCAGCAGAAATTCCCGACATCACTGTTTGTTGTCCAGCGTTTGTGCTGTTGGCTAAATCGTGAAAGGACTTCATAATTCCTAAAACGGTACCGAACAAACCAATGTAGGGCGCGTTTGATCCTACGGTCGCTAGGAACGCCAGAGACTTTTCTAATTTTGGCTGTTGAAACTTGATAAAGGTATCAAATGTTTCAGACAAACCTTTCAGCCCATTTTGCTTGAGATGCTCAAACCCATAGTTCATCACGCGACCCTCAAGCGACGTCGGATCAAGTCTTACGTCTTCCAGGTTGGATATCTTAACCGCCGACATCGCCTCTTCCAATATTTCGCGTTGCTGAGCACTCTGCTTTGCGAGCTTGTTCAGTTTGAGGTAGCGCTCAACGATCAGCCCCAAACTAACGAAAGTAAGTGCAATGAGTAGATAGAGCACCCCTTGGTCGGCATAATGGGCAATGGCAAAAATTCTATCTTTCATAAGATCTCCCTATTCCTGGGCCCCTTTTTTTGAAAGGGCCTCCAGTAAACTATTTTTAAACGATTCTTTTAAAGTTGAATTCAAAACTAGAGTAAGTGGCTTTTCACCTAAGCTGTTAGGTAAGTTCACATCGGTCGTGCTCACTTGAAAATCAACATCTGTCCAGTTGATGAGTGTTTCAGCAACATTCACGAATTTACCTTTTTTCTTTTCGGTTGCTGTACTTGCGAGTTTGATGGCCTGGGTGAGAGGTGTCTCGCCAGCCCCATCTTGCACATTTGGAATGGCTCCAGCATTTAATTGTTTAGTTACATCACTTGCAGAACCACTATTCACAAACTTCCAGAGTTTTTCTTGCAATTCCACAGATTTTTCAGAGTTTAGCATCAATTCGATTCTCGTTCGTGAAAATTGAATCGCGTAGTCTAACGCCGTTTTATCAAACCGATCTTTCAGTGAAGCATCCGCACCTTTTTGAAGGAGGTAAAAAACAAAAAATGCGTGTTGTCCTTTCCCCTGATCGTTAACGACACTCTCAATCAAAGGAGTTTTATCGTCGGCGAAGCGAACGTTGATATCAACCGCCGCGTCTATAGATTGCATAAATAATTCGCGATTGCCCTCAAGAATGGCTTTACGGAACAATTCTTCGGTTGTACCAGCCTTTGTTCCTTGCTCATTTTTCGAACTGTTGGAAACTCCATAGCTTGTAGATTCATGCTTCCCACAACCTAAAAGACTCAATAAAAAGATAAATCTTAATAATGTTGCCATACTAAAACACCGCCCCTAGCACGAGGCCAAATACTCTGCCTCTTCGAAATGAACGGACCATTTCTTCACCTTGGGTGGATTCGACTTCGGGGTTTAACAAATTGCGCGCACGCAAACTCACAGTCCAACGCTCGTCCACTCTTTGGGTGGCAACTAAATCTAATTGGCCAAACGGCTGTTCGTAAGTGTCGGGAATTGTATTTGTACCCACCTCAGTAATTCTTTTGCCTACAACATTGTATAAAAGCGTCGTCGAAAGCCCCCACTGTGGGCGATCGTACTGCAACTGCATGTTTACAACGTAAGGTGATTGACCTTGGAGGGGGCGCGATTTCGATGTTTGTATGCCCTGACTTGTCTCGCTCAGTTCGATTTCAGATTCAATGAATGTTACATTTGAAAGTACAGTCCAGCGTCTTAGAGGTCTTGAAAAATGACGAAGTCCTACTCGACCTTCGAACTCTATTCCGAAATTCGTCGCAGCCTTTGAATTTTCAAACGTTTGTATGTTATTTACTCCAGGGTAAAATACAACCTCGATTGGGTTTTGAAACTCTTTGTAGAAAAATCCGATAGAAGCATATTCATCAGATGAAAAATAATATTCCCAACGATGATCAATGTTTTTTATTACAGTACCTTTAAGATTTGAATTCCCTTGAACTATGTTGCCGGTTTCGTCGTCTACAAAACCAACTTCGGACATCTCTCGAAAATCTGGCCGAGCCAAAGTTTCACTATAGGTAATCCGTGAGCGAATCTTTTCTGTAGGCTTCCAAACTAAGCCGTAGGACGGCAGAACATCATTCATTTGTATCGTTGAAAACGAAGATGGTGTGGCTCTGTCTGAGTATTTAAAGGTGTTCACAACTTGATCTGAGGTTTCGCGCCGAACGCCAGCAATTATCGAAATCGATGAAAGTGGGGAAAAATCCGCCATTAAATACTGAGCATCTATCGTTTGCGTACCAACGTAATTATCCGCCGCGTTCGTTATATTTTGCAGGGAAACCGTACCCTTTTGAATTTCATCGTTGCTAAAACACTCGCTTGCCGTTCCAACGCAGTTTCCGCGAAAAGAAAATCGATAGATGTCGGAGACGCGCTTTTTATCTATCTGCCACACACCAAGCTTTATTTTGAGAAAATCACTATCTGCCTTTTGAATAGGTATTGTAAAATTAAGCGCTCTTTCTTGACTGTCGTCGACAAGCTCACTGTAGGTTCGCAAGTTACCCACAGCTCCACCTAAAAGAGTTTTTTCAGTGGGATCTGATTGACTATAGGCAAGAGCAAGTCGCCCTGGACTGTCTCTTTTCGCATCAGCCCATCCTAAACGCCAATCAGCTTGGATGGGTGTTTCAAAAATCTTGAACAGTTCGTGTTCGCCCTTAAAGTGACGTGTCCATAACTGGCGTTCTGTAAAGTCAGCAGTGTAAGTCTCTACAGGATTGGTGCCTACAGAGGTGGTGTTGTCAATTTGGGTCAGTTTGGTTGTATTTCTCAATAAAAAAGTATTTGCGACCAGCCGATGCTTTTCGGTGATATCAAGGCCAATTTCGTAGCTTCCAGCTACTCGCGTTTCGACCTCCGAAATTTCAGACACTCGTGTGCTATCCGGAACAAACACGCCGCCCACAATTCCATAGGTTTTAGAAACTCTCTGTAGCTGATCTGTATTTTGGCCATACATCACACTTCCAGAGTTTCCAATTTTGTATTTGCCAAATTTCCAGCCGTCGCCCATTGAAATCGACAAGCTGGGCATCGAAGGCGTGTCTTCACGAGAGAAATCATAATTCTTAGGTAAACTTGCTCCCATTTGTATAAGTTCGTTTTGCGTTACTCCCGTTGGAGTGCTTTCGCTTGCAAGAGCGATTTCTTTACCCTGTTCGAGAGCATTTTTGAGAACAGCAGACATTTTTCGTGTTCCGTCGTCAATTCCTAACCAATCTGTGCTTCCGCCCTGATGCTCTAAACGGTTGCCAACATTTTCGTACGCAAAACCCACATTGCCGCGAAAAAAGAATTTTTCTGGCAAACTCCGTGTTTTAAGTTGGATTATTCCGCCGCCGAATTCTCCCGGCAAATCTGGAGAATAGCTTTTCTGAACAACAATACTCTCCATGATGGATGTTGGAAATAAATCAAGTGGGACTACACGGCGTGAAGGCTCGGGGCTTGGTAACGAAAATCCATTCATTTGCACGCCTGAATATCTTTCTCCTAGGCCGCGCACATATACATATTTTCCTGCAACCAGTGTTAATCCCGTAACCCGGCGGAGAGACGCTGCCGCATCACTGTCCCCTGCGCGAGCCATCTGCTCAGCCCCGAGAACATCAGTCACCGCCGAGCTTTGTTTACGAATTTCGACGAGTGCTGATAGACTACCTTTGATTTTTGGAGCAAGAACCACAACTTCTTCAAGTTCATTTTGTGCGGCTTTTAGCTCTACACTTAAAGGCTCGATTTCGCTATTCACCTTCAGATCAGCAATGGTCTTTGTTTGGTAGTTAGGATGAAATACGCTCATCGAATATTGACCTTCGGCCAACCGAGCATTCAACCGACCTTCAGCGTCCGTCTTGTACACCTTGTCTAAACCCGAGAACAATACCGTCGCATCGGCGATGGGACGTTGCTCTCGACTCATCACTTGCATTTTTAAATCTTTTTGCGGCGTATTCTTCTCAACCTGGACCGCGGTAGCTTGAGGCGAATTCACTTCCGTCTCGGATTTACGGCTCTCGAGCAGATGAACTGTCATCTGGACTTCTTCGTTGGCCACAACTGTAACGTCGACTTCTTGACCGGTCGACGCAATTTCCACTTTTTGACGTGTAGCTGGCAAAGAAACAGAAATTACACCAGAAGAATCTGTTGTAAAAACACCTGACTGTGTTTTTACAACAACTCCCTCAGCGGGAAGACCGTCTTTGAAAACGACAATAAGAACATCGCCGTTCTTTTCTTTTTTTAATTGTTGTTTTACATCGAGTTTTATTTCATTGCTTAGCGAAATGCCCTGTTGGTTGCTCTGGGCATGGCTCGTGGCAAAAGCAAAAAATGGGCCTGCAAAGCAGGCCCAAAGTGTAACAACATTGGCTAAGAAGAATACTTTAGATGTATTCATTTATTTATTTAACAGTCCATCCTTCAGTCCAATCGCTTGCATCTGGGCTGAAAGCGCCGATGTAATCAACGGCTTCGAATTCGAAGTCACCAGGGAATACCATATCTGGTGGAAGCATACCTGTATCCATTGCTAAACTGTCGACAAGTGGCATTAGGTCGTTCTCAAGAATTTTTTCTGTAGTTGCAACTACGTAATTCTTGGTACGAGATGTTCCGTCAAATTCGATCACCTCATTGAGCCAATCGCTGATTGACCATACGTCTTCAGGAGTCACCTCAATTGCACTTTCGCACTGAAGGATACTGTTTTGTACAACTAAGCCCTCTTGAACAGCGCCTGCAGAAATTCCACCTTTTTTGAAAGTTTCGCTGTCATCGATATTGAAACAGTTTTTAAAAGTGCCTTTAACCAGAGTGTTGTAAATTTGAGCGCCTGTTCCACGTCGAAGCTGAATGCCATTTAGCATAAGAGCGTTGCTCCCTTTGGCCACGATAGTTACGTTGCTCAAAATTGGGTTTGAACGCGGAGATGCATCTTGTGGTTTTTTTAAGTTATCAGCTTCGATTCCGTTTGGATCTTTGCTATTTACATTTTCCATTTGAACATAAACAAATTGGGCAGCGCCTCTCCAGCCATTATCCCAATCGAAGCCGTCATCACCGCTATCGATCGAAACAACATACTTCAGATTTACAGCTCCACCAAAAACTTCAACTCCATCATCAAAACCTTTGTAAGCTTCGATATATTCAACCAGCGTTCCGCGACCAACACTGTAAAATGAAATCGAATTGAGTTCATTATCTGCGCTAAACTGAGATCCTGCATATTCAACTCGGAGATACTTAATTGATCCTGAGTTGTCGTCATCATTAGAACCACCGTATTGTGATGCTTCGCCAGCCGAAACACCTTCGATGGCAGCTTGGCAATAGCCAAGAGAGCCTTTGTCTGTACAAGTGTTAATAACGGCATTACCGATTACAACCAGTCCACCCCAGTCGCCCGTCGTTGGAGACTGAACATTGCGAGAAGTGAAAACAACAGGTTGATTTTCAGAACCATTAACGAAGATTTTTGATCCGCGTGTGATTGTCAAAAATGATTTATTTACACCGTAAACTACGGTTCCGGGTTGAATCGTCAAAGTTGAATTGTCTTTGTTGTCTCCACCAATGCGCACTTCGCCTTTTAATACGTAAGCATGATCTGCTGTAAGTACCATTTCGGCGTTAAGATAATTCTTGATACCATCTTCGCTGTCGCCAAGAATGCATATTGGTTTTCCATTTATTGTTTCGCTAGTGGCAGTTGTTCCTGCTGGACACGCAAAAGCACTCGCAAGACCTAAAAGGCTTGCAGCTACAAAGCTCAATAATTTCATAGTAACTCCTCGTTTTTGCCTGTGGGATTGGGCCTCAGGCGGTAAGTGGTTCCCTTTTGGGGACGTTTGTGCCGCACTTATCTCTGGGTCGGATAGGGAAGTAAAATCAAGAACATGTTAGGAAAGATTATTAACAAGAAACTGATTGACTCAAGCAGTTAATTACATGGTATTTAAGCGTTTTGTTTGTTTTGTGTCAGTTTCTGGTTAAGAAAAAATGCGGGAGCAGTGGTTGCGAAAAACGTGCTTAGTTTTCATTCTATTATTCACTCAACTTAATGCTGCTGCCCAAGATCTTGTACCAGCGACGTTAGATCATGGCGACAACGGTGTCGTCGTAAAACATGCTCCGAGCCACTTTGTGATGGAAACTCGCTTCCGTATACAAACTCGTGCAACGTACGAAGACGTTGATTCTCAGAGCGCTGAACAAGATGTTACCGACTTTCAGGTCCGTCGCATGCGACTTCGATTTGATGGAACGGCATTTGATCCACGCTTTCTTTACAGAGTTCAACTTTCATTCACCCGAGGCGATTTGGATTTTGAAAATTCAAACCACCCAAATATTTTGCGCGATGCCACCGTGGGATGGAAATTATTAAACGACGACGATATTAAAAGCACCCTGTGGTTTGGGCAAACAAAACTGCCCGGCAATCGCCAGCGCGTGATTTCCTCAAGTCAGCAGGAACTGGTAGA
>JAYUQP010000026.1:0-15292 GCA_043757265.1 Bdellovibrionales bacterium
ACGAGACCTACGAACTGTACTGTAAGAAAAAACCTGCATGATCGACCAGGAGACAGAATCATTGAATAATAAAAGGGACATAATTATTGAATAATCTCAGACCCTACTTCATCAGCAACAACCCTGACTGGAAATTAATCGATAGCGCAACATCACCAGATAATGTGCAAGAAACATTTTCCTACACAGCAGGTCTACTCACCTCCATTCAAATGCAAGCACCGACCCCAATCCAGTGGTCAAGGACACTAAATAACAATTTCGAAACCGAGACAAGTGGTGTGCAAAACGGCGCAAGCATCAATTATGTTTATGATAACGACAGTGATCTGATTCAAGTAGGTGATCTCAACATCACAAGAAGTATCACCAACGGCCGCATCACGCGCACGCAACTCAATCGAATTTTTGTAAACAAGAGCTACAGCGCCTTTGGCGAACTGACTGTTTTAAGAAATCGCTATCAAAGTTCCCGTATTTTCCAAGACTATAAATATACGCGAGATAGACTTGGTCGCATTTCGCAAAAACTCGAAACTCTCGAGGGTACACCGCAGTCCACATTTAATTATACTTACGACACTGCGGGCCGCCTCACATCTGTGCAAAAAAACGGTTCCACCATCCTCAGTCAAGTTTTTGATTCCAATAGCAACCGCACGCAAGTTACCGAAAACGGCAGCACTGTTAACGCCACTTATGACGCCAAAGACCAAATCCTTACGTGGGGTACGTTGCAGTTTACGCACAACTTAAACGGCGAACTCGTCACTATCACCGATAGTGCTAACCTCCCAGCTGGTGGCACAAGTTTTACTTATAATGTATTTGGGCATTTTAAATCCGTTACTTTACCTAATGGCTCGCAGATCACGTACCCTTTGGATGCTTTTAATCGACGGGTCGGTAAACGAGTCAATGGCAGCTTAGTTAAGCAATTCCTATGGCAGGACGGTTTAAAAATAGCTGCAGAGTATGATGGCTCAAATCAACTTGTCAGTGAATTCATTTACGCTCAATCCGTCAATGCCCCTGATTATATGATTCGTGGAGGAGTTAAGTACAAGCTCGTGAAAGACAACCTTGGAAGTGTGCTTGCTGTGGTGAATTCCAGTAGCGGTGTGATCGCGCAGCAATTGACATATTCCACGTATGGACAAGTTCTTTCAGACACAAACCCCGGATTCCAACCTTTTGGTTTTGCAGGTGGTCTGTATGATTTTGATACAAATCTTGTCAGTTTTGGCGCCCGTGAATACAATGGGACTATTGGGAGATGGATGACGAAAGATCCTATTTTGTTTAATGGCGGTGATACGAACCTGTATGGATATGTTCTGCAGGATCCTGTGAATTTAGTTGATCCAAGAGGAGAAGCGGCAGTTTTCCCTTTGTTTTGGATCTTAGCCGGACCTTCCGGTGCCTACTTATTATTTGACAACATTGCTTGTCGATTTGATCCCTCGTGTGCGCTTGAAAAAAGAAAAAAAGATCTAGAAAATGACATCAACGATCTAATAAAAAGTCCACCAAGACAAGGGCCCTTCAAACCCCGCCCTGCTACACCAGATACTTTCAAACCGCTACCTGGAGAAGAAATTCCGAACAAAAACAGGAGGACCTGTTAAGGGGAACTGAATGAGGATATTATGGAAAATAAATTAGAGTTTTTTTTAATGCTGTTAGTTACGATGCTTATTCTTTTTTTAATTTTCGAGAAGTGCAGCCCCTCCTCGCAGAACAAGCCTATTGAAATTGTAGATTTTCGCAGTAGTAGATCTGAAAATTAGCGATTCAGAGCCGGTTGGTAGTGAGCATCATAGAATTGCGTAAGATTGCTATGGAGAGAGATGTTAAAATACCTAAGCGGAGAAATTCATTTCATCAGCTACAGATGGAGGATCTCATGACTGTGAAGTTAAAGAAGATATTTAGATGGAGTGTAGTAGTGCTACTTTTTGTGACACTTATCTACGCAATATTCGGGAAAAAGTTAATGGAGATTATACGTGGCAGAGTCTATTTAATTGCTGCTTCTCAAAAGATTTGAATATTTGAAAAGGTTAAGAATTTAATTCGGGGACCTTTGAAAAGCGATCAATTAAATTTTCTGTTCAAATATCGAATCGTCTCAAACTACCATTTTACAATTCTGTTAATTCTATATCTGTTAATTCTATAAAAAATTTGTGTAACATAACAGAACTTATAGACATCGCAAAATTAAGCTAAAGAATGATTGCGATTGAGTATTTGTTAATCTGTTTTTTTAAGCATCACCATGTTACCTGTACCCAGTTTCATCCTGAACAATTGACTCTGGCTTCTTCGCTTGCAAGTCTTGATTGCACTAATTCCGACATGCGTTGGTCGCGATATTACTTTTTGATCTTAGCATTAGCCGCGACTTTAAAGGTTTGCTTCTATTTTGTTGTCGAGCTTGAAGAATGTCCCTTAGAATTATGACAGTGGTACACTCCCGTTCTACGGTTTGTGTGACAGCCGCTAGAATCTGTTCCCCCGCTATGTGCCCAGCCAGAGATAGAAAAAATTGTGGCCAGAATAAATGTTAGATACTTCAAGTGTGCCTCCTTTCATATTTTCGGAAGAAAGCTCTATACCTTAAGCGCTATTGATCGCACCAAGCACTAAAATTTTAATGTTCCAAATTGACTTGATATTATTTATAATTCAGAGAAGTCGATAGCCGACTCAGGTGTAGTTATCAAACCGGAGGCTTCCTAAAAGACTCGGCATGTTCGGATAAATAGATCCATTTGAGAAATTTAGGTCGTGGATTAGACCGTGACCTAGTAGGTCGTAAAATAAGTACGGACACAATTTTGAGGCCCTGGGTGTTGAAAAAATAAGGCGATCTTCTTTATGGACGGCAGCTTCTGCCCTCTCACGTCTTGCCGCAAAGCGACTCATAAGTGCTCCGTACTCGACGGTAATGTAGCTAGTAATATCGCTAGTACTATCGCCCGTAGAGATTGTTATTAAGTGTTTGAAACTCTCTCGCTGTTGGCTGATATTGGACTTCTTACAGAGGAGATAAATATGAGTATAAAAGATCAAACTGGGCAAAAAGTACCGAATGTCGTGTTCAAAACACGGGTAGGATATCAATGGGTTGAAAAAACGACCGATGATTACTTTAAAAACAAAAAAGTCGTGTTATTTGGCCTGCCGGGTGCGTACACCCCAACATGTTCATCCACGCACTTACCGCGGTATAACGAGCTTTATGAAGACTTTAAAAAAGCGGGAGTCGATGACGTCATTTGTCTATCGGTCAATGATACGTTTGTGATGAATGCATGGAAAGAAGACCAGCACGCCGACAAATTAACGATGTTGCCTGACGGAAATGGCGAGTTTTCTGAAAAACTAGGTTTGCTTGTTGATAAAAGTGCCATTGGTTTTGGAAAGCGGACTTGGCGTTATTCGATGCTCGTCAACAATGGTGTCATCGAAAAAATGTTTTTAGAGCAAGAAGTCCCAGGAGATCCCTTCGACGCCTCGACGGCCGAAACAATGCTGAAGTATTTAAAAGCAGACATTTCTAAATCCGTCGCCATCTTCACGCGCTCTGGTTGCGAGTACTGTTTTGAAGCGAAAGAGCTTCTTAAGAAAAACAATATGCAGTTTGCAGAGCATGTTTTGGGTAAGGACTATAGCATTAAAACGCTGATGGCGATTAGTGGAGGCACCCAAGTTCCACAAATTTTTATGAATGGCGAACGAATTGGTGGCGCTGATAAACTTAAGAAAATGCTATCTTAAGTGGTCTTGATGAAACACTACGATGTTGTCATTATTGGCGCTGGAACTGCGGGTTTATCGGCGCGCAAAGAAGTGGCTAAAAAAACGGAAAACTATATCGTCGTCGATGACGGCCCGCTCGGCACAACTTGCGCGCGAGTGGGCTGTATGCCATCCAAAGTGCTCATCCAGGTTGCCAATGACTTCGATCGCAGAAAAAAGATGCCGCAGATGGGAATTTTGGGAGGCCAACACTTGAGTGTTGATTCCACGCTTGTCATGAATCACGTGCGCGCTTTGCGCGACCGTTTTGTTAAAGGCGTTAAATCTCCTATGGCCGAATGGTCTGATAAGTTGATACCGAAAAGAGCGCAATTTAAAGACCTTCACACGCTGGAAATTGGTGGAGAGCTTGTGAAAGCGGATAAAATTATTATCGCAACAGGATCACGACCAATCCTCCCCGCCGAATGGTTGCCCTTTCAGGATTTTTTAATCGATACAGATTCTTTTTTCGAACTCCCGGAACTCCCTCAAACAGTGGCCGTGATCGGTTTAGGTGTGATTGGCGTAGAGATTGGCCAAGCGCTCAACAACTTGGGAGTTAAAGTCATTGGTGTCACGGTTGGTAAAGCGATTGGTGGATTGAGTGATCCAGATCTGCAAGACTATGTCGCGCGTAAGTTGAGCGCTGAGATGCCAGTTTATTTTAATGGTGCCGAGCTTGTAGGGAAAACATCTGCCGGGAAAATCCAAGTGAACGCCGATGGAACGGTTTTTGAAGTTGATAAAATCATAGCAACTGTTGGGCGTAGAGCTAACGTAGATAAATTAGGTCTGCAGACTTTAGGAATCGCGCTTGATAAAAAAGGCATGCCCGAGGTTGATAAGAATACAATGAAGCTGAAACAGGCGCCACATATATTTCTTCCCGGAGATGCCAATGCCGATCGAGCCATTTTGCACGAGGCCGCGGACGAGGGTGTCATTGCGGGTTACAACGCTGTGAATGGCGAACAGTGCTTTCAACGCCGCACGCCTTTGGCAATTACCTTTTCGGAGCCTAATATTGCAGTCGTCGGCAAACGTTATTCACAACTCAAGAACGATCAAGATCTATTTGTGACAGGCAAGGTTTCGTTCGAAGGCCAAGGGCGGAGTATCGTGAAGCTCAAAGAACAGGGATTGCTCCACATTTATGCTGAAGCTCCTACCGGCAAAATTTTAGGAGCGGAGCTACAGTCCCCGGATGGCGAACATTTAGCGCATCTTATCGCTTGGGCGATTTCTTTAAAGCTCACCGTTTTTGAGGTGTTGAAGTTGCCATTTTATCATCCGGTGATCGAAGAAGGATTGCGCACGGCTTTGCGAGATGCCGCTCTACAACTGCAAAATGGCGAACACAAATTTGAATTATTGAGATGCGGAGATGCCCCCATACGTTAATCTGAGACGTTAATCTGATAAACTAAGTGGACTCGGCAGAAAAAGTACGGCCCCGAGTTCTATTTGCGGCGGAACCAACGAGGGTAGGAGTCCGCGTTCAGCCGGGAATGTCGGGAAGCCCCATTTTTGCTCCAGTAGAGGCGGGCGGTGGAGTCGTAGGCGTTACGACCACTGGACGAGATAATTACAGTTTTTATTCTCGACCATCCAATCATGTTTGGGTTCGTGAATTTTTAGAGCGTAATAAAAAATAAGTTTATTTATCGTTATCGCGAGGATCCCAGCCGGTTTCGTCTCTCCAGGTAAAAAGTTGCTCCACTTTCTCGCGCGCCCAAGGAGTTTTTCTTAAAAAGGTGAGGCTCGACTTCACTGAAGGCTCGTAAGTAAAACAACGAATATTTATTTTCTCGCCCAGTCGTTCCCATCCATAATTTTCCACAAGTTTAACGACCATCATCTCCAGCGTGATCCCCTCCGCGGGGTATTTGTTTTTTCTAGGTTTCATGGCGACTCCTTTAACAATTGCGGTGATTGCTGGATGAATCAAGATCAATGGCTGGCAGGGGAGAACAAAGGGCTGAAAAAACCGTGTTTAGAAACAAAGTGCCACACGCCTTTTGCATTAAAAACTTCTAATCTTTTGTTTTTAAGCGGCTGTCGTTTTCAGAAATAAATTTTTTCAAATCCTCGGAAATTCCTAGTAATTTTAACCATTGCTCTTTGTAAAGAGTTACCGGAAAACGACCCATGCCATAAACAGATAATGCGCCTTTTTCGCTGACCTTCATAGAAAGTGTACCATTGTTTACTTTTTTATTTTTAAGAGCTTCGTTTTCTGCTCTTAGTCTCTCTAATTCTGTTTTCATATCTTCAGACATAATCACCACCTGTTTATTCTCATTTAATGCCACTTTTGAAAAAGCTGTAGGGTATTCATATCATAGAAGTGCTTTCAGAAAAATTTAAAATCATCGTCGACTTCAATTATTAGTTTAAGTCAGTGCAGGTTGGCGTTCAATTAAGGATGTTCTGAGTGTGTGTATTCCAAGTCAATTTCTCTGGCAAAAGGTGCCACGCGCTTTTTCCACCTGCAGAGGGTTTTGAATTGCTCCGCCAAGGTTGCACCCAACGGCATGCCGTTCATTAATACCTATTACGAAACTAAATTTTTGCAACGACCTTCATGGACTCATCCGTTTGAATCACATCCAAATGACTTTCTTCGGGAAAATCGCCGAAAAATTCGCTGATGTAATGATAAATCAGCTCACTTTTTTTATTGATAACAAGCACTCCACCCATTTGGGTATGGATGCCGGCTTCTTTTGTATATTCGCCTTGCTTAAAACCGGCCCTTGCGATTTTAACGGCTGCAACGACGACTTTGACATTAAGAAAGTACGAAAAACCTTTGCGAAATCCAGCCGCCTTAAAGATCTCCCGAGAGGGGTCGGTGACCACAAGTGCATTTGCTATATTCATATCTTTTTTGAATTGTTCAATGAATGACGCCGATCCATTGCCAACGAAAATGATTTTTCCGCCAGACTTTTCATACTGTTCGCGATTTTTCCAAACTTGATCTACGTGGGCGCGGCAAGCCATGCACGCAAAATGCCTTAAAAAAATAAGAATTGCCGTTTGCTTTTGCCAAAGCATCCTCATAACCATTGTACGGCCATCTTCAGTGTACACCGTGGAATTTGCGAGTTTGAAGAGATCAACTTTGGTCTGGATTTCGCTACTCATTATGTAATGCTAACTGATTTTTTTGACTAAGAAAATTTAGAAAATCCAATTACATCAAAAGGCTAGGTTTGCAGAAATTTGTTTCTATAGTTTACCGATTAATTACTTGCACATTGATAATTTCAAAAAACAGTTGATTCGGAAGAAAATGCGCGTCTCCATCAACGCACCCTCGCGCCATTTTCAGTAAGCGCGCGCGCTTTGAGAGTGAACGCTGGGAGTGTTGGAGATAGTGTCTTTAAATAAACCACGGTAGGAATCGTTATTATAATTATGATTTTCGAGAAATGCTCTATAACGAGAGTACAAAATTTGAAATGTGAAATTGACGAGAATTTGAGATTCGATGTTGGTGTTCAGCTCTACATTTTCTTTTGATAATTGCTGTCTTAGCCTCGTATTGAGCTTATAGCGTTTGTTGATGATATCTGAAATAACTTTTTTGAACTGGCTATCAGAAAGAATAATTTCAAAAACCTGCCGGAGAACTGGATTTTGTAGCATGACCAAAGGACCTTTATTGTTTGGGACCGTTTGGTGAGGGGCAGAGGATCGGAAATGATCTTTGCTTACAACTTTTGAAAGCCAGGCTGTCATCCACATAAGTTGATGCGAATTCCAGTTATCAGAAAACTGATCATGGAGAGCGGTGCGGATGTTCCACAGGCGGACCCAGTCGGCGTGGACAAAATATACATGGGGATTCTGGAGTTCAAACTGAGCTTTCCATACATACCAGTTCGAGTTCGGGTCAGTTTCTGGTTTTGCATTATAAATAGTCTGTTCAAAAACATGAGTCAGCTTGGTGATAAAATGAGGGTCACTAATTTGATAAGAAAGATCTGTAAGTCTGAGTGCTGCATCTTGAAGAGGGCCGCGCTGCCATCATTGTAATGTAACCAGGATCCACGATAAAAGTTTGTAGAGAATCAAAGCGGCGAGGAAAAAAGTCAAAAGTAGACTCCCGAGGATGATGCCGATACAGATGACAACGCTCCAAAACGAAGACCTTTCTGTGGCTTGTGGATTTTTTTGGTGGGCATTGATAAGCTCAAGATTTCGCAAGTTGGCCTTCCAAAAAAAATCAAATACATTCCCTAAAATCGGAATTACGCCAATAAAATTCTCGATCAGAACATTCAATCCCATTTGCAAAATAACTGATTGGGAACAACCCAAGGCCGCGGCGCGAAGAATGATGTAAAATGAAAGGCAGCTTGTAGTGATGTCACCAATGCCGGGTAAAAGTCCTAAAATTCCGTCCCATCCGATCTTAAATCCCCCGGGCAAGGTGAATTTTGCATCTAAACTTTCAGCTAAGAACTTTAAGTCTTTAAGGTTGTCGTTTTTCATTGTGCTCTGCTGCTTCAAACTTACTCCCGTTGAATTTTTAAATTACAAGGCAAACTTAACACATCGTCGCAGTTTACGATAGCCGATCCAGACTGTGCGTATCAAGCCATCTAAACCCAAAGGGCTTTATCGCGTGAATAGCTCACGGCTCGATTCTATGCGATTGCTTTTGTATGCTTCTCAGCAGAGTGGCGGTAATTTAACAAAAGAAGTGCGCCGGGAATTATAAAGATTAAATCAAACACCTGATACATCGTAAACAGCAAGGCGCCCACATTGGTTGCGTGGCCGATATAGAGACCGAATAGAAAATTAAAGACGGCTTGTCCCACTCCAAGCCCCCCGGGTGTAATGGGGAGCATGATGGCCAGGCTCGAAAACGAAAATACGAACATGATTGCAAAAAAATCAACTTCCGAAAGATTCATTACTTTACATGCATAGTAATAAAAAACGATAAGCGATGTTTGCGAGACCAAGGATAAGAAAAAAAGCGTTGGAAAGGTTTTCCATTTTGAGCACACTTCTTTAACATCTTCTTTCGCCGTGGCCCAATAACGACTTCGCCGAAAAAGAAAAACGATAAGCGCTGCGCTCAACATAAAAATCAGGCCGCCCACTGCGATTTTTGGTGCTATCTGTCCAAAAAGTTCGTTAAACATGTCGCGGCGGCGGAAGTAAGATGCGATACCAGAGATCGCTAACAGCGCGATGATACACATAAAGCCCATACCTCGATCAAGTAGAACCGATGTTACAGCTCTTTTCATCGAATGACCTTTATCATGCAAAAGTGCAGCTTTTGCGGCGTCACCAGACACGCTGCCCGGTACAACGTAATTCATTGCATGGCCCATAAGCGAAAAAATATAAGCCGAACGAAATTCTATTTGAATGCCAAAAAGGCGAAGAACATATTGCCATCTTAGAACCATGGCGGTGAACGCACAAAACTTTAATCCGAGCAAAACAACGAGAGTGTCTGGCGTTAAGACCGGTTGGATACTTACAAGGTCAAAGCTTTTTGCTGCATTGAACACGACAAAAAAAAGACAACCGCCGATGAGATATCTCAGCAGCCAAAATAAACGCGCTTTGCTAATTTTCATTGTCCTCACATAATAACGGATTAGTGTTTGCACTTGATACTGGATTAGTAAGTCATACCGGATAAGTAAGTCTATTGTGATGACGCGACAATACGTGCCGTGCCAAGGAACTTTTCTGGGGTTAATTTCGGGCAATGTGCGGAATATTTGGTTTACTGGTAGGAGATGCTGCAGGCATCGATAAAAAAGACGTTCAAAAAGCGGTCAATAGACTGCTTCATCTCTCGGAAGCACGGGGCAAAGAGGCCTCGGGACTTGCTATAATTCCATCATACTCGGAACGCGATGCCCTGGTTTTAAAAGACAACGTCACTGGGTCGAAATTTTCGAAGTCAAAAATTTACACAGAAGCATTTTCGCAGGCTTTTAATGACCTCCCCGAAAACCAGCGAGGTGCCGCCGTTATCGGTCACTGTCGTATGGTCACAAATGGCTCCGATGAAGTCTACGAGAACAATCAACCTGTCGTTTCTGGCGGGGCAATCGTTGTTCATAACGGCATCATCGTCAATGTTGATGAGTTGTGGAAAGCCAAGCCTCAGTTGCAGCGCATGGCTCAAGTTGATTCCGAAATTTTACCCGCTCTCATGCGGCATTATATGCGCGAAGGCAGATCGCCGCTTTGGGCCGTTAAAAAAACGTTCTCCGAAATTCGCGGGACTGCCTCGGTAGCCATCAGCTTGCCCGAAACAAATTCCGTGCTGCTAGCCACCAACAACGGATCGCTTTACTTCGCGCAGAGCCCACATTTGCCAAAAGTCTACTTTGCCTCAGAAGCCCACATCTTAAACAAATTTCTGAGTGAAACAGAAAAGCCGGAGAATCAGTTTACCGTAAAGCAGCTGGCCGCCCAGCGCGGTTTAAATATCAGTTTAAAGCCCTTTACAGCCACAGAGTTTAGCCTTCTAGAGTCTATTGGAGTCGAGGTGGCCACGGCTGGCGACAGTCAAGACGTTCGAGCCAGTCGCTCCGTGAGTGAGCTACGCCCTACGAAAAGTAAACCGTCTACGATGCCGCAACCCTCGGATTATCACCTGCCGGCCGAGTTTAAAAAACATTTCCAAACACGGCAGGAAGCCATACGCCGCCTCCGTCGCTGCAACCGCTGCGTTTTACCGGAGACAGTTCCTTTTATACATTTCGACAGCGAAGGGATCTGTAATCATTGCCGAGGTTACAAAAAAATCAAACTGCGCGGAGCTCAGGCTCTCATCGCTGATCTTGAACCCTTTAGAGGAAAAAGTCCTTCTGGCGATTGCATTGTTGCTCTCAGTGGAGGTCGGGATAGTTGCTACGCCTTACATTATATCGTTAAGGAGTTGGGCATTCGAGCGGTAGCTTATACGTATGACTGGGGTATGGTCACCGACATCGCCCGCCGTAATATCTCACGAATGTGCAGCAGTCTAGGGGTAGAACATATTCTTGTTTCGGCAGACATACGGAAAAAACGTGAAAACGTTCGCAAAAACGTTCATGCCTGGTTGAAGTCACCCCACCTCGGCATGATTCCGCTTTTTATGGCGGGGGATAAGCAGTTTTTTTGGTACGCGAATGTGGTCAAACGGCAGCTCGGAATCTCCATGGATGTGTTTTCGATGAATCTCTTCGAAAACACGCCGTTTAAAGATGATTTCACTGGTGTGCACTTATGGGATCCGCAAAGCGATTCCGATAAAATCGGCAGAGATCTTACGTTTATAAACAAATTTCGCATTCTTCAATATTACGGGATGTCTTTTTTAAAAAATCCCGCTTATTTAAATAGTTCGTTGCTCGACACCTTTTTTGCATACATCAGCTACTACTTTGTTCCAAAAAGCTATTTGTCACTCTATGAGTACATTCCCTGGGACGAGACGCAAATTTCCGAAACGTTGATCAATGGCTACGACTGGGAAGTCTCAAAAGAAGCATCATCAACCTGGAGAATTGGCGACGGGACTACGCCGTTCTACAACTACATTTACTACATGGTTGCTGGGTTTTCCGAAAATGAAACTTTACGCTCAAATCAAATTCGCGAAGGTGTGTTGAACCGAGATAAAGCATTGGAATTGTGTTATTTGGACAATCACCCTCGCTGGGAATCGATCCAGTGGTACTGTCGCACGATTGGGATCGACTTTCAAAAAACCATTCAAACGATTCATAAAATGCCTACACATTTTCCTGTTGAGAGTAGCGCATCTCGCTTGCCGTTTATTCCTCCACCACAACTTTGAAAGTATTAAGGTCGGGGCCCGCCCAAAATATAGTCCATGGAGGTTTATTTTGCACTTCATGAATCTGGTTTGAATTGGCGGACTTCCAAAATTCCTGAGCCTCTAAAGGAATAGCGTCTTCGAGGGATTTATATTTTAGTTTCACTCGACCCGCGACGGAAACCAGGGTCAAAACAAGGACAAGGTAAACCCACCGGCGGTGGTGCGTGATGAAGGTTTGGTCAACATCATCCACAAGACACAAAATAGCGGCAATCGGGAGACCAAGCCAGTACCTGAGTTCGTGGCTCTGATGAATAAAGCCAGTCATTAAACACACAAAACCAAGACCAACAGCTACCGGAATAAAATCTCGTTGTTGTCGAGCCCGTTTGTAAAAACAAATGATTAAAAAAAGCACGGTCCACATGCCCCAACCGCCCATACGGTGATGAACTGATGTTTTTCCACGGAACATGTCCGAGTTGTAAGAAACAAAGGGCTCCCAAAATCTGCCAATTTCAAATACCGAAAAAATGTATCGTACAAGTTGCGGCTGTTCCAACAAATATTCCGGCGATTGTTCTCTCAGCAATGTAGAGTCTATGGCAATCGGAAATTTAAAATCACTCTTCGGCAAATACTCAGAGACGACGGGTGGTCGCCAGGGATAAGTGGGGTTTGAATGATTTAAAAGATTTCGTAGCGGCCACAAAAAAAGACAAATCGAAGCAACAACAAGAGTCGCAATAAAAACAGTTCGAGACGTTGTATCGCACTTGGTGCCGCGACGACTCAAGCGCCAACACCAAACAATGAAAAAGTAAAACAACGTAACGCCGAGCAGTGGCCACGCCTGCATCTTTGAGAGACTGGCCATTAAAATCGACACGCATAAAAAAATTCCCCGTCGAGTGTCGAGACCTTTCTGAAAAGATATAAACGCATAATATATCGCAAGGCCGGTCCACACGCCGGTCCAAAGATCTATATAAGGCGTCATCAAATGCAAAAATAAAAAAGGAACGCTCAAAAACAAGGTGGTCGCCCAAATCAATTTTTTTAAGCTTCGGGTTTCGAACCAAAAAACCGTCAAAAGAAGAACAAACGAAACGAAACCAAGGAGCGAGGCAAAACGGCTGTGGCCGGTCAAACGAATCAGAGTACCTTGCACGATGTGCGATAACGGTGGAAAGCCTTTGATGATCTCCATGGTTTCGCGGTTGGGTGTAAAAGTTGTGGCATTGAACTTTTGGAGGGAGGCTACCAAATGATAATCAAGAAAATCCCATTGCGTGGGAAAAGTTAATAACGTCGAAACAAGCAACGTTAAAAGGAGAACTGCATTCAAATAAAGAAGTTTTTTTTCAATAACCATTTTGGCTAAAAACTTTCTGTAGAGCCCGTCGTGGGGATTCGGCCATGTCGAAAATAAAAAAGTGAATCAAAGAGTGAAATCCAACCAGCAAACCAAGTACACCAATCATCACCGTACCTGTTGTGGCCGGGATTGTACTTATAATGGACTCCCGCCAATGGTGCAGACTCCACAGTAGACCAAAAAGCGAACACGATAGCGCAGTAAAAAAGTAAATGCTCGCCGTAGAAAAGCCTCGCAGAACATGCGAATAGATCAAGCGTTTTGTAAAATTTTTTGCGTGCTGATAAAGAAAACTTGGGATGACAAATAACGAAATAAAATTGCTTTTTTCGCCTTTGTAAATGGGCTTCATAGGAACATCGACGATGACTGCGCGGATGATGTTGAGACGAAACAAGATATCAGTTTCGAAAAAGAATCGCTTGTGCAACTTATCGATCTCGAGCAATGACAAAGCCGTGCGGTGAATGGCCGTGTAGCCATTTGTCGGATCAAAGATGTGATAGTACCCCGTCGAAATTTTAGCCAAGATACTTAAACAGGCGTTACCTATCAGTCTTCCCAGCGGCATTTGCACCAGGGTGCGTGGGTAGTAAAATCGATTGCCTTTGACGTAGTCAGCCTCTTTCGTGAGAATTGGCTGAAGCATGGATGGCAGAAGCGATAAGTCCATCTGATCATCGCCATCCACCTTTACGCAAATGTCCATGGCATCCTGAACGGCTCGCCGATACCCCGTGGTTGTTGCGGCACCAACTCCACCATTTTTTTCGTGGGTGATTACGATAAACCGCTTATCATCAAAGTTGTCTTTTACAAATTGACCCGTGTTTTGCGGGCAAGCGTCGTCGACCACGTAGACAAAATCGACAAAATGGGGAATTTTTTTTAGGACGTTAGAAATTAAATCACGGCATTTGTAGCAAGGAATGACGATGCCAATTCTACAGTTGTCTATCATAGAACCAAAACTATAAAGGAATTGTACACTACGCAAGCGCCCCTAACTCTATGCGCAAAGAAACCCCAGCCTGCTTGACTGACATCACTGGAACCCGCAGAACGCTATCGTGCCGTATAAACAATGTCCTATCTGTGATTCATCAATCAATCCTACACCGTTCACGTGGATGCAGCGCTGCCAGGGCTGCGGCTTTCTGACATCGACGCTAGTCGCAAATATCATCACTGTCGACGAAAGCTCTGACAAAATGATCGATGAGGCCGTCCGCATGCAGGCTTTAAAACCCATCCGTCAGGAAAATTTTCAAAAAATGATCGTTTTTCTGAAACAATTGTTCAAGCTAAAAAATATGCAGCAGCTAAGGTTGCTGGAGGTCGGTTCGGGTCACGGGTGGTTTTTACTCGAGGCTCAAGTCGCAGGGTTTAGCTGTGTGGGGATTGAGCCATCTCAGTCGGTCAACATGGATCCCGCACTGCGCGCTAGCTCCATCGAAATTCGATCTGGTCTTTTTCCGGAGATCTGTGGCGATAAAGAAAACTTTGATGCGATTGTATTTAACGACGTATTTGAGCATTTGCCCCAAATCGACAAGGTTTTAGCAGCTTGCAAACAACATCTCAGTGCTGGCGGATATTTAATTATCAATTTACCAAATTCAAAAGGATTTTTTTACAGGTGTTCAGCACTTCTTGCGCACTTTGGAATAGTCACACCACTCGAGCGTTTGTGGCAAAAGGGGCTTCCTTCACCACATCTGCTTTATTTTAATCCACATCAGCTTAAAAAATTATTGGCCAAACATGGGTTTTTATCTGTCGGCGAGGTATCCTTAGCAGCTCTGTCGGTCAGAGGCTTGTGGAAGCGTATAAGATACGTCAGCCAATTTTCGGTGCCTACGGCCACCATTGTTTATGCGGCCGTGCTGGTGCTTTACCCCGTTTTGCTTTGGCTACCAAATGACATTCATTGTGAATATTTTAAGAAAGAAGTTTAGATCTGTCGGATTTGCCGTAACTAAAACTTCTTTGCGGAGTGCTGTAAAATTTATTTAGGATTCTGTAGTGTCGATTGAATCAATCAGCCACTTATTCACTTGCGCCAAACTCGAGACTCTAATTTTTAGCCGTTTAGCTTTTGTTAGACGATTCGAATTCGAGTTCCATGAGACACCGAAGTGAATACGTGTTCCATTCAAAGACATAATAAAAAAAAGATAATCTCACATGAAAATTTTCAGGGAACCTGTCCGGATTAGTTTTCAGCGATTCTGACCACCTATCGGCGTCATCCGGCCAATTTTATAGTTTTCTGTATTTTCACT
>JAYUQP010000027.1:0-99316 GCA_043757265.1 Bdellovibrionales bacterium
AAACATCGTCTGCCCACTGCATTGAATCCATAAGTAACCCCCAAATTACAGAGATTATCCTCGGAAATTAAAAGATGTGTCCAGTAGTAAGAGCGAAGCGAAGGATCTCGCGTTACGACTGTAAGATCATTAAGACGAAAATTCCATCTATTATTCCAATTATAAAGAATGGAACATCTTGAATAGAGCGACTAGGTGTTAGCTTGTGGGGTTATATCAGGTAAATGCTTGACTTTAATTCCCATATATGGGAACATAAATTTTGTGGAAATTAAGCGCACACCTGAGTTTATAGAATGGTTTGATGAGCAAACAGAAAAAGCTAAGGCACAAATTGATGCTCGCCTAAAAAATATTGAGCTGTTTAATTATTTCGGCGATCACAAGTCGCTAGGAGAAAAGCTTCTTGAATTACGATGGAAGAGTGGACGTCGAGTTTATTACAGCCTGATCGCTAAGGATGCTTTAACATTAGTTTTACTAGGAGGATTAAAAAATGCACAAAAAAAAGATATCCAAAAAGCTCGTAAAATCCTTGAAAGAGAAACCATTGGCTAAATCTTATAAGCCAGGATCAGATGTGTCTATCTCGGGTCTTAAGGAAGCTATTACTGAGGCTTTATTTGAAGCAGATTACGATACTTTCAAGGGTTGTATTGCGATTCTTCTAGAGAAGTGTGACTACTCTCAAATTACAAAAAAAACGGGCCTTTCAAAAAGCACTCTTTACCGAATGTGTGCCCCAGATGCTAATCCGACTCTTGAAAACATAGGGAAGGTGCTCCATTTCATTAATGAAATGGATGTTACAGCCACAGCGTAAAAACTAAGCGGTAATGGCACTTCCTTCAAAGAGCGGCGAGGTCTTGGATTCCGGGGTTATTTCAGGATAAGTCTGGTCGTGTACTCAATGCGTTTGTGACTACCTGGCGCACCGCAAACGTTGGGCTTTAGAACAATGACAGAAGTTCTAATTTCAAGTATTCGTAGCTCATAGTTTTGTAGGAGTAAATATATGGCTTTACTTAAGCAATTTTTTTCTTTGGCTTTTCTTGTGAGTACCACAATTGGTTGCACTACGACAGGTAGCTACATTCCGATTAAACAAGTTCAAGCTAAAGCGGCAAAATGCCCACTTGAAATTTTTATGCCAGGACAAAAAATTGATAAAGAATTCGATTTGATAGGTACTTTTTCCGTTCAAGAAATGGGTTTTTCTGTAGGTTGTGGGTGGGAAGAAACTTTAGTTAAAAATAAAGAGAACGCGTGCGCAAGCGGCGCAGAGGCCATTCAATTTATTTCAGTTGATACTCCCTCGGTCAGCAGCACATGTTACACATCGAAAGCAAATTTTATTGTTTTCAAAAAATAATGTACCAAACCACTGGTTGGATTTTCAGCTTGTGTGAATGAATTTACAGGCATCATGACCTAGCCGCCCTCCGAAATAACTCCGGTAACTGTCAGCAAAATTCTCTACTAAGTATTGGCCATTATTTAAACGCTCCATAGATTGTTTCATTCTCTTGAGCTCAAATGCTGCCAGAAATAGTGCGTTCTTGTTTCGTGGGCGAATGCAAAATTACTTTTTTAGGACCTCTGCAACACCTGGACGGTGTAAGACCTTGCAGTTGAGGCCACGATGGCCGTGTGCTAAAAAAGAGATTTTGTATTTGCCCACTAAACAAGGACGCCAACGAGATCCTTTGCTGCGCTCAGGATGACGGTCTGGGGGTTCCTTTGCAAAACGACGAAGTTAATTAGTTAAATCCAACATCATTTCGATGTTTGATCGTTCGTAGTCGGGATGTGGTCCTAGATGTTTGATGACAAAACCGTGTTTCTTATACAGCTCGATGGCGGGGATAAGGATGGTGTTTGAAAGAAGCATAATGTGGTGGGCATTCTTACTGCGCGCCCAATCGATGGCTGTTTTCATCAACACGTGTCCCAGGCCTTGTCCTTGGGCGTGTGGGCTCACTGCCATTTTAGCAAGCTCGTAGCCGTCGCCGTGTTTGACCATGGCGCATGTTGCGATGGCGTGATCGTTTTGAATGATAAAAAAAATCTCGCCGCCTGGCTGAATGATAAGTTCCTCCGCGCGCGACAATTGCGCGCGGTCCATTTCTTCGATTTTAAAATATTTTTCGATCCACTCTACGTTAAGGCGGGAAAAGTCTTCCAGCCAGCGCGGTGAAAAGGTAACGATCTGATGTTCGATCATGGCTTACTTGTGGTTTCGAGCCATCTCGATAAATGTTCTAACGATAGCGCCAGAGGCCCCTTTGGTTGTGATGTAGGGCAAACGGTTACTTACGTTCCAAGCCGTTCCAGCAATATCAAAGTGCGCCCACGGAATATCTTTATCAACGAATGCCTCGAGGAAAGCTGTTGCAGTAGCACTGCCTGCATTGCGCGACGGAGCAAGGTTTGTAAGATCAGCGTAAGTTCCGCGCATATCTTTTACGTGGTCGTCCACTAAAGGCATAGCCCAAACGCGCTCGCCACACGTATCAGCCGCCGCTTCCACTTGCTTTCGAAGGGTTCCGTTGCGAGTAAAAAATCCTGTGTGTGTATTGCCAAGTGCAACCATCATGGCGCCTGTTAGCGTTGCTGTGTCCAAAATCAACGCCGGTTTTTGTTCGCAGGCGTAAACCAAAGCGTCGGCTAAAATCAATCGGCCTTCGGCATCGGTGTTGTTCACTTCGATGGTTTTTCCATTTCGCGCTTTGCGAATATCGCCCGGCTTGTTGGCCGAGGGTCCTGGCATATTTTCGGTGGCGGGGACATAGGCAATGGCGTTGATCTTAAGTTTCATCTTAGCGATGGCGCCCATCGCAGCAATGACGGCAGCTCCTCCGCACATATCAAATTTCATTTCTTCCATACCGGCGCTTGGTTTAATAGAAATGCCGCCGCTATCAAACGTCAGGCCTTTACCAACAAAGCAGATTGGCTTTTGTTTGGCAGACCCACCTCTGTACTCCATGCAAATAAATTTTGGTTCTTGATCGCTGCCATACGAAACTCCGAGAAACGATTCCATTTTTTCTTTTTCAATTCGTTTTTTGTCCCAAACTTGAACTTTAAGAGATGTGCCCTTAGCAATGTTTTCAGCTTCCTTGCCAAGTTGGGTAGGAGTCATATAGTTGCCGGGGCAGTCCCCTAGATAGCGAGCGAAGTTAACTGCCTCGCCAACAGCTTGTGCATTCTCAAGAGTTTGCTTAAGAGATGCGCTGGGCTTTTCCACACATATGTCGACCTTTTCCACATTGAATTTTGTTTTTGGTTCTTCCTTGAAAGCCGTGAACTTATAATTTGAAATGACAAGTCCTTCACCAAATCCGGTGGTTGCATCTTGGGACGAAATCCCGCCGGGCGAAAGAATTGATGCTGACTTCAGTTTTTCCGTCTTCATGCAGCCGAGGATTAAAGCGCTCCAGCGTCGAGCGGACTCTGCCGTCCATCGCCCATGGTCGCTGCTCTTTGCAGAGCTGGTCTTAAAGTCGCTGCTCTTTGCAGCTCCTGTGTTAGAGCCACCACTCTTCGTGGCTGCCGTCTCGCCGATGCCGAGCAATAAAAAATGGGGTGCTGTGGGCTGTCTTGAAAAAAGTATATCGCCCTCTGCACCATTAAAGCGCTCTTCAGGTAAAGATTTAAGAAGATCGTCGACCGCCGCGGGCGCCTTCGCACTAGCGACAAAGGTCTGGGTCTTATCTTTGTTCGTTTTTGAACCGCAAAAAACGACAACCAAGTCGTCAACGAAATTGCTAGATAGACTTACAACGTTCAATTTCATAAAAAATCTCCTTATTTAATTCTGCTTGGATACCAAAACACTACCATAGTCCTGTTTGAGTGAGAAGAGGGTTTTTCCGCTCAATATCACAGGTATTTTTCCCGAAGAGACCTTGTCATAGGAGAAAAAGGCACATATTTACAGCGGGAGTTCTATGAGCAAGGATGAAATGAGCACACTAGTACCAATTGTTATTGAGCAAACATCAAGAGGCGAGCGAAGTTACGACATTTACTCGCGTCTCCTTAAAGACCGTATCATTATGCTGGGCACAGCCATCAACGATGCCGTTGCAAACAACGTGATTGCACAAATGCTGTTCCTCGAGGCAGACAATCCAGAAAAGGACATTCAGCTTTATATCAACTCGCCCGGAGGAGTTGTATCGTCCGGAATGGGAATTTACGACATTATGCAATTTGTAAAATGCGATGTTGCTACGACATGCATTGGTATGGCTGCAAGCATGGGTTCACTTTTGCTCACTGCGGGCGCGCCCGGAAAACGCTACTGTCTTCCACACGCGCGAGTGATGATTCATCAACCGCTAATTAGCGGTGGTGGTCTTGGTGGACAGGTGAGTGACATCGAAATTCATGCGAGAGAATTATTGAGAACTAAAAAGACTTTGACCGAAATTTATCAGCATCATACAAGCAAGCCATTTGATGTTCTCGAAAAAGCAATGGATCGCGATTATTACATGACTGCCGCAGAGGCTAAAACCTTTGGGCTTATCGATACAGTTGTTAGCTCACGCAAAACTTCTAAAAAGGACAACAACCAATGAGCCGACGTGATGGAGCCAGTTTACTGAGATGTAGTTTTTGTGGAAAAAACCAAAACGAAGTCAAAAAATTGATCGCTGGTCCCGGCGTTTACATTTGTGATGAATGCATTGATTTGTGTACCGACATTATTGAAGAAGAAAAAGGGCGCGAGGAAAAACAATCGCACCAATTCAAGGTGCCAAAGCCTGCAGAAATTAAAGCATTTTTAGACGAGTATGTAATTGGTCAGACCACGGCCAAAAAGGCACTTGCAGTTGCCGTTCACAACCATTACAAGCGTATAAATAATTTAACGAAGAATCGCAAAAAAGATGACATCGAAATCGCAAAAAGCAATATACTTTTGATTGGACCTACGGGTTCAGGAAAAACGTATCTTGCGCAAACGATTGCTAAGATTTTGAACGTGCCATTTGCAATGGCCGACGCGACAGCATTGACCGAAGCGGGCTATGTTGGTGAAGACGTCGAGAACGTTGTTCTCAATCTTCTGCAATCCGCAGATTACGATATCGAAAAAGCTCAGCGTGGTGTCATATACATAGATGAAATTGATAAAATTTCGCGCAAGTCTGAAAATCCTTCGATCACTCGCGATGTGAGTGGTGAAGGTGTGCAGCAGGCGCTGCTTAAGATTCTTGAAGGGACTGTAGCTAATCTTCCTCCCAAGGGCGGAAGAAAGCATCCACAACAAGAATTTATTCAAGTGGACACAACAAATATATTATTTATTTGTGGTGGGGCATTTGTTGGGTTGGATAAGATTGTAGAAAATCGCGTGACTCAAAAAACTTTGGGTATCACCGCAGACATCAAAACTCAAAAAGAAAAAGATGTTCTCGGCCTTACAAAAACACTTAAAAATCTTGAGCCCGACGATTTAGCAAAGTTTGGTTTGATTCCAGAATTTATTGGTCGACTTCCAGTTGTAGCAGTTCTTGAAGAGCTCGATGAGCATGCACTGATTGATATTCTCGTCAAACCAAAAAATGCTCTCATCAAGCAATATCAAAAGCTGTTTTCTTACGAAAATGTGGACCTGAAGTTCACCGATCCCGCTTTGAAAGCCATTGCCAAACAAGCGATGGAACGAAAAACAGGGGCTCGCGGACTGCGCGGTGTAATCGAAACTGCAATGCTAGACATCATGTACGAAATTCCTTCCATGGACAACGTTAAGGAATGTACAATTAACGAAGACGTGATTAGCAAAAAAGCGAATCCCGTCTTGGTCTATAAAACTGAGGAAGAACTTCAGAAGGCGAAAGCCTCTGGCGCCGAAAGCGCCTAATGCTTCGCTAACCGAATCCTTCCTCGACGTGTCTAAACCGGTAGCGTCTTAACCGGTAAGCGCTTAACGCAGGAGGAAGGAATGGCTCAATTGGAAACTCTCGAATTACCGCTATTGCCACTAAGAGATTTAATCATTTTTCCGCACATGATGATGCCGTTGTTTGTGGGACGAGAAAAGAGCATCAACGCCCTCGAAGAGGCCATGGCCAAACAGATCGATATTGTATTGGCAGCGCAAAAAGATGCTAAAACCAATAATCCTAATCCCGACGAAGTTTATCAAATAGGGACACTGGGAACGATCATTCAACTTCTGCGCCTTCCTGATGGAACGGTAAAAGTTTTAATCGAAGGTAAAAAGCGCGTTAAAATCGAAAGCTTCACCGACAACGATAAATTCTTTAAAGTGAAAGTGAGAGTTTATGAGGAAGATCTCGGAGACGAGGTCGAACTCAAAGCACTTATTCGCTCCGTAAAAATCACTTTCGAAAAGTACGTAAAATTAAATAAACGCATTCCGCCTGAAATCTTAATGCGCGTTTCGAGCATCGAAACAGCAGGCGAACTTGCCGACATTATCGTCGCTCAGTTGAATCTTAAGCTCGAAGACAAACAAAAACTTCTCGAGCAGATTAACACATCGACGCGCCTTGAAGAACTTCTCAATATGATGACAAGCGAAATTGAGATTCTTGAAGTCGAGAAGAAAATTCGCAGCCGTGTGAAGAAGCAGATGGAAAAGTCGCAAAAGGAATACTACCTCAACGAACAAATGCAGGCGATTCAAAAAGAACTTGGTGAAAAAGACGACTATCAAGCTGAGCTGATGGAGCTTGAGGAAAAGGCTCGCGACAAGAAAATGAGCAAAGAGGCCAAAGAGAAAGTCTTTAAAGAGCTTAAGAAATTAAAAATGATGTCGCCGATGAGTGCAGAAGCAGCCGTTGTGCGCAATTACATCGACTGGTTATTGACGTTACCGTGGTTCAACTATTCCGAGGAAAAGAAAGATCTCGCATTTGCTGAGAACATTCTGAACGAAGATCATTGGGGTCTCGAAAAAGTAAAAGAGCGTATTCTTGAACATATAGCGGTTCACTGTCTAAGCAGCGAGACCAAGGGGCCAATTCTATGTCTAGTGGGGCCGCCGGGTGTTGGTAAGACATCACTTGCAAAGTCTGTAGCAAAAGCTTTGAATCGAAGTTTTACTCGTATTTCGCTAGGTGGAGTGCGTGATGAAGCTGAAATTCGTGGTCATCGAAAAACCTATGTCGGAGCTATGCCAGGAAAAATAATTCAATCACTTCGCAAGGTGGAACATGGAAATCCACTTATTCTCCTCGACGAAATTGATAAGATGAGTAACGACTTTCGCGGAGATCCATCAGCAGCAATGCTCGAAGTTTTAGATCCTGAGCAAAATTCTACATTTCAAGATCACTACCTCGAAGTGGAGTACGATCTTTCTAAAGTAATGTTTTTTACTACCGCAAACTCTTTGCATAACATTCCGCGCCCACTTTTGGATCGTATGGAAGTGATTTCAATCGAGGGTTACATCGATAGCGAAAAGTTGCACATTGCAAAGAAGTATCTTTTGCCGAAACAACTGCAAGCTCATGGTTTGGGACCTTACAAAGTTCAAATTCCAGATCCGGTGATCAAGGATATCGTGCAGTACTACACGCGCGAAGCTGGAGTGCGGAACTTGGAAAGACAGATTGCCAATGTTTGCCGAAAGATTGCTAAAGAGATTGTGCGCGAGGAAGAGATCGAGCGTCACATGAAGAGCAATCAAAAAAAGCCAACTCGATCGCACGTAAGTAAAGCGGGGATCAAGAAGACGTACACAATCACTGCTAAAAAGCTTGTTGAAATGTTAGGGCCGCATAAGCACAAACATGGAAAAATCGAAGAGGCAAACGAGATTGGTCTTACCAATGGTATGGCTTACACAGAAGTGGGCGGAGATCTTTTGCCTATCGAAGTGACGGTAGTTCCGGGTAAAGGAAAATTTACGGTCACCGGACAACTTGGCGATGTAATGAAAGAATCGTGTTCAGCGTCGATGAGCTATGTGCGTTCGCGGGGTCCACTGTTTGGATTGGATAAGGACTTTTTCTACAACATCGATGTTCATATCCACGTCCCAGAGGGGGCGATTCCAAAAGACGGTCCTTCGGCAGGGTGCGCCATCACGACGAGTATAGTTTCGGCCGTGACGAAAACACCGGTGTTGCGGACGGTGGCTATGACGGGAGAGATTACTCTCCGCGGACGGGTTTTGCCGATCGGGGGCGTTAAGGAAAAAATCCTTTCTGCGTACCGCGGAGGTATTCGGACGGTGATCCTGCCTAAGGAAAATGAAAAGGATCTACGTGATATTCCTGAAGAAGTTATTAAAGACCTTAAGATCGTGCTGGTAGACCATGTGGATCAGGTGCTTGTTCATGCACTGGAGATTCGCAACGCGAAGGACCTTTTCAAGTCAACGCGAGATGCCAACCTCGGCCTTAAAGCTCAATATACGGGCCATTCTTACCACTGATGACATGACGAGACGGTAGGCGAACTACCGTCGAATAAGTGTCGAATAATTACTGACACGTTTCGACAAATGCGCGGGTTTAAAACCCGCGCTTGTAAAATACAAATCTCACGCTAGACTTATTTTCCGAGCACCTACAGAGGAGTTCGAACGGTGAAACTGATTTTGCCGTTTGGGGGAGGAAAATGGAGTCTACTTCCATTACGGCCCATGAAATCGGGCGATTATACTATGAGCGTGGAGACATGCTCAAAGCCGTAGCTGTATTAGAAACAGAAGCTGCGCGATTGTTAAGTATCGAGCAAGATGACCAATTTTTAGAAGTGGTCCATCTTTTATTCCGCTGTCATGCCGAACTTTTAAATTTTGAAAAAATAGAATTTTATAAATCTCTTCTTCTCGAGCGCGTTGGCAAAGAAGGAATCACGGTCACCGGTAAAACCTATTACATTTTAGCGCTGTGCGCTTCCTACAAAAACGAACACGATTTAGCTATCGAGTATTGCCAAAAATCTTTAACTCTTTCGCTCGCACAGGAAAATAAAGAAACAGTTTGTTATGCAATCCTCGGACTCGCTATTTCGTACTATTCCTTGGACAGATTGGACGACGCCTTTAAGGAAATTTATAATCTGCAAGTTTTCATGAATGTTTTGCCACTTCCTGAAATCCGTATTTCTATGCAACTTTTAAAGGCCCACATTTATCGTAAAATGAAAAAATACGATGCGGCTGTAGAGATGCTATGGGACGGGTATGCTCTACTCAAAGAACAAAAAAACTTTCATATCTCGCTCTCGTTACTTTATGGAATGGCACTGGCTTACAAAGAAGCGGGCCAACTTAGCGAAGCGCGAAACTACGTAAAGCTTGTTCAGCAGTCCATCGATAAAAACAATCTCAGACGTCTAGGCACGTTTGTTGAGGTGTTAGCAAAAGAAATCGGAGCAGGTGAAGAGCCACGCTATGATATTATTTTTGATGATTCCGACCATTCCGTTGTGGAAAAAGGAAAAGGTCGAATCGATTTTAATAACCAGTTTATTTTGATTGATCTGCTGAAATTATTTCTAACCCACCCAGGGCAGTCGTTTAGCAAAGAACAATTGGTCAAACTGATTTGGAAACAATCATACAATCCTGACGTGCACGATAATAAAATTTATGTGACGATCAAGCGGTTACGACAGTTGATCGAGCCCGATATCGAAAAACCAAAGTACATTTTTAGATCGAAAAGCGGATACTACTTCAATAAGGAATCAAGTGTTGTAGTTAAAGAGCAGATGAGGGAGAGATTATGAAAAGCATAGCTATGATGATGTTGCTGATGTGCAGCTTTGCATTTGCTGGCCCAGAAGTTCCATGGCCAGAAGAAGACCAGCGCGAAGTGGTTGTCGAAGACCTCCAAGGTCTTTGGGTGAGCTGGAATTTAAACAGTCCGCAACAAGCCTTTAAAATTCAGGTTCAAGAGGCCAATTACAATTTATCCTGCCCCTATGTTGTAACTGTGACGGCGCTGAATCCATATTCAGGCGAGGTTTCGTCAAAAGATATCGACGTTATTTGTTCAAGTTTTCCGCGCAAGGTGACCTTTATTTTGTCGAACGATTCTGACAATACGCGCCAGTATGTTGAAATTGTTGGCCTTTGGAAGGACAAAGGCGCCGAGGAACTGGGCCGCCAGTATTTGGGCATAACCGTTTATAATTACGGGACATTTAAAGAGAAAGTCTACGAAGATATTTTCTATAAAATCTCCGAATAGGCGCGGAAATTAAAATTTGATCTCGACAAAAAAAGCCTTATCCCATATACGGATAAGGCTTTTATATTAGGGAATTAGCTCAGTTGGTAGAGCGCCACCCTTACAAGGTGGATGTCATCGGTTCGAGCCCGGTATTCCCTACCAAATCTTTTATCTACTTCGCATCTCTTCGTTACTCGCCCCTCGGTCTCGGTCATGTACCTTTTGTACATTCCCTTCGCCCATCGGGACTCGCGCCTCGATCTGCTCGCAGCTAAAAGATTTGGTCCCCAAATCTGTTTCACAACTTCTCGTTACTCGCCCCTCGGTCTCGGTCATGTACCTTTTGTACACTCCTGTCGCCCCTCGGAGCTCGCGTGGCAACCTTGTCATCCTGAGCGTAGCGAAGGATCTCAGCGATAAGGTCTTTCGCTACGCTCAGAATGACCGATGGTTTGTATATTCCATGCTGTAGGCAAAAAGCGAGTGGCAGAATTGCGCAAAGGGCAGATTGATATCTGCAAATTAAAAAAAATATAACGTCTAAAGAAACTCGGCGATCACAATCGAAACATCATCAAGTATTTCAGCATCGCCTCGGAATTCTTCGTAATGTCTGCGAACTTCGTCACGAAGAAATGCTGCACTGGCATCAGGGGCGATCGAATTCAAAACGCGTCTTAATCGCGATTCGGAAAATTCAATTCCTTTTGGAGAACAGATCTCCGTTAAACCATCTGTATAAAGAAACAATTTATCACCTGGTTTTATGTCCACTTTAAGGACCTTAAAATCTTTGGCTTCTAGCTTCTTAGTATTCAGTCCAAGGAGATGACTGGGGCCCAACCCAAGTTCAGTGAGCCTTGCCGATCCATCTGAATCGTTTGTGCGCATTAGATAGGGCATGGGATGACCAGCTGGTACAATTTCAAGATTTCGAGTTTTTGGATCGTAGCTTATGCCGAGCATCGACATACACTTCCCATGTATTTCTACACTGAAGACCTGCTCATTAAGCTCTGCAAAAAAATTTCGAAAATCAAAATGCTCACGTCCCGCCAGGCTATCGCAAAACCCTTTGACGACAGCTGTTAACAAAGCGCTTGCCATACCATGACCCGTTACATCCCCAATGAGAATGATATGACGTCCATCTTTCAGCTTGTAGTTTCCCCACCAATCGCCACCACACTCAGAGGACGTTTTATACCAGCTAGCTAATTGCAATTGTTGGTCGACAACAAACAACTCTGAAGGAACTAAAGTCTGTTGCACCAGTCGAGCAGTGTTGAGCTCCATCTCCATGCGCTCTTTGGTTCGCTCTCGGATTGTGTGTTGAATTGATTCGCTTGCTGAAAGGATTGAGCTTGTTAAAGCTTTCAATGTTTCCAGAATCGCTGGCGAAATTTTCAATTCGCGCACGGTCTCCTTAGGGGAAAAAAGAAGAATAATAGTCGGTTGGTCGGCAGCTTCGTGTTGTATATTGATCGCTTTACTACCAAGCTGGTTCACTTCGTTCAGCGTAAAAAGAGTATCGAGACCAATTCCTTGATCTTCTGATAAAAGAGCAAATCTGAAATCATTTTTTAACTGTAGCTTTTGAACATTAAAATAAACACTTACCTGAACCTTTTCTCCGACTAAAGATTTGGCGCATTTTTTCAAACTGTATCCGAGTTCCGAAAAATCCCGACTGCGAGATAGTTTCAAACTTTCTTTAAATACGAATTCTAAATCACGAGATCGTTCTAATTGATTACTTACTAAAGTTTCAACCTTGGCTATCAAGGAATTGAGCTCTTCGGAAACAAAATTGGTTGTCGCGGATTCCATCGAACTCAAAATGACCCGTAACTTTTGTAAAGCGAGATCTCTCGATAAGAATTCGTTTTTAAGCTCGCCATAGACGCGATTTAACTCCGTTTCGTTAATCTCAATTGAAGTTTCGCGTGCCTTCAGCACGCGATCGTACTCATTGAAACTGTTATCGAGTGATTCGAAAAATTCATGAAAGCCATCAATAAAATTAGTAACGGCAGATGGGGTCAGGGACGAATTTTTTTTGGAATCCGTCAGAAATGAAAATACATGATCAAGATCCTCAACGCTTTGAATCTGCAAAAGCTTTTTCAAATGGCGTTTGAGGACTCGATTTTTCACGCAACTCTTTCGCTGATTAAATTCACCGTCATTGTCTGATTGTGAAGTTGGCAATCAACCAGCGAAAAAAATGGTCCAAACTCACCGTAAGCATAAAATCCTGAAATATTCTGACAGTCCTTTATCTCAGCGATGGCCGCATCAATTTCGTCTTCAACAGCATCACCCATAACCATACGACGAGCCACGCAGGAAATCAGAAATCCTATGGAATTTGAGGTCGCATTCTTGTTTAATTTTTCTGCAGCACCTTGAGCTCCACCAATCAGGCTTTGGTTTTCAGCTCTCATTAATTTAAAAAATGTACCTGAAGCCACGTCGCCCGCTAAATGAATAGATTGATCTGCATCGTTAACGCCAAGAACTGCACGGATCAATCCAGTTTCTGAAAGTTGGTTGTTCAGTAGTGCCAGAGGAAACATCAATCCTGTTGAGGGCAGCTCCTCGGCGTGTTTTCCTAAGGATTCTTTGTAAACTTTCAGCGCTGGTTGACCATCTATCTCATGGACAATGTGATCATCGGCCTTGGTAATCTGCCGAACTCCGCCGAAAGATCGAAAACCGGCTTGTGAACTGTGATGGAAATCAATTTGATCTCCATAAAAACCAAGCCCAACACAATGATCGGAATAACTTTGATCATTGTAAAAAACAGCTGTCTTGACAAATTTTCCACTGTCTCCTGCCAAGCCTCCAAGCAGCAAAGCATCGGGGCCAATGGTTTCTTTTACCCCATGGAGTAAAGCTGATCCCTGAACCGTGACACCAGGTGCAAAAAGAAATAAACCTCGCAGGCTATTGTCTGCCAATTTCTGTCCTAAGTTTCGCCCGGATTGCTTTTGGTCGGGACTTACTTTCTCGATCATAATTCGAATTTTTGAGGTGTTTGCTTCAAAACGAATCGCCGTTAGAACCATAGATTTTTCAAACAATCCATCGTTCGAGATTTCACCCGCCGTCGAACATCCCACTATTTCAACTCCTGGCATGTGACGCTTTAATTCTTTCAACAAAAGATCATCACTGGCCCATTCGATGTTGGCAAAAGCTATAACGACCGTAGGCTGTAAATCTAAGATGGGTTTAAGCATTTCCTGACTGAAAGATTTCTTTCGAAGGTGCACTTGGACAGTTTTCATTTTTACTCCTTGGATTATTGAAAATTATAATAACTACGTGTATTTTCTTCGGATTTTTCACGCAATAAATTGAGTCCTGATTGCTACGCAGACGCTCGTAGACTTAAGTCGTGGATGCGATCTTAAGCTATTGAATATTGCGAGGATTTAACTGATGAACATATCAGCTCGGGAACATCAAAGTGAGAACAGCCGACACCGTAGTAAAAGCCGAAAAGCTTCGACCCTGGAGCAGAAAAAAATCTACAATCTTCAATGGAAATTGTATTTCTTTTTTAGACTTAGTACGAAAAAACAACAGAGGGAATAAAAAAAGCCACCCGAATATAGGTGGCTTTTTGCTTCAACCTTGGAAAGAAAGGGCTGCCTTTTATTTATTTAGATAAAACATAAAGGTTTCGCGCGAGCCGTTGAAGCGACCTAGGCAAGCGGGTTTGGAAGTGCTTGTTGTGATTGTCGACGACGTATAAGTCGCGAGCATTTTTGTATCGCTGATTTTTTTGATCGAAAAACCACCGCTTTCGATCACCCGACAGTTTACCCAGCTGTTGCCCACTTGCACACCTTCGAAGTGCTCTTCGCGAGTGTTCATGGCGCCGCCTGAACCATCAGGAAACGGGTTGAAACGTTCGAAAAACACTAATCCCTCAGGACGAATGAGATCAACGTTTATAAAGTTAGCAGCTGTTGTCGCCGTCCAATCCATTTCTACGCTTGGCAAACACACGCTATCGGAATGTCCCATGCCCGAACGCTCGTAGTATTCAGCATAACATTGAAGTTTTGCGATATTATTTTTTTCGGTGCCACCAGGCATTGCAGAGCAAAGGGTAGTTCCGCCGGCAGAGCTAATTTGCGACGCATTCATTTCGGTCCAGTTGAAATTTCCTCCAGACTGCACAACAAAAGAAGCATTAACCACCGCCCACTTATTTGTACACGACACATTCGTCGGTACACCTTCGATCGAAGTGCTGCCAGAACATGTATTTGATTGAATTCCATTCGCGTCGGTAGCTACCATGCTGCAAGAATTAATTCCTGACCAGTCTCTGACATCGACATTTTCTCCTGTACCAACAACTTGGCATCCACCACCCAATTGAGCTTGGTAGTCTCCACTTGTATCTGGTCCACAAACCCATGCATTGGAATACGTTGTAGAGCCTGCAGTGATGTCGTTAGGGATATCGTAGAGACTTTCCGCTCTGCGTATCCTATCGATACGCCAGCGGCAATCAATCGCGCGATTCGAATTAGTCCTGATCATTTTGAATTTTACCAAAAAGTGGGAAATTCTGTTCAGCGAATGCCTGTGTACGGAGGTGGGGACTTAAGAGTACGCATTTGCCACTCAGGACGGGCAAAGGTTTGGATTTTATTGAGCTTTTGCGAAAAACCATCCTCGTCCCAGCCGCTTCTATTTACCGGTTACTGAGCTCTTAACTTAAAGAAAACTTCACACACTCGCAAATACGAATGTTATAGTATGCTGAGTTCTAAACATATTACTGGGCATAAGATGGTGATTCGCTTTCTTAAAATTTTATCAATGGATATATTGCTTGCGGGTACCGTCGGCAAACATCATTTTGGTGGTGAAAATCGCATTACAATAGTTAGCAACGTTGTAGGTCTGGTTGGCCTAGTATTCGGGATCATCTATTACTTTCAATTGGAAAAATTTACTGTCGAAGGCGTTTTTCGGATTGTGTACCTCATCGTAGCGTCGCTCGCTGCTTCTATTATTATTTTTAATCTTTTCGGCAAACAGCAATTTGCCAAATTGCTAACAGTACTACTTCTTATTTCCTCTGGTTGGCATTCCATGTTTTTTTTTGGAAAGTCGTTTAACGGCTACCAAGTATTTTTCGTGGCCATCGTATTTAGTGCTACTGCATTCTCAAGTAAAAACAAATTGTCCCGGTGGGTAATGTTGGGATTGTCCTTACTTTGCCTACCCTTGGCGGATTATTTTTCTTATCGAAAAATCCTGCCTCTGACTCACCTCAATTCGGCAAACGAGCCGCTGGGTCTTCTTTTGATGGATACAATGCTTGTATCACTAAGCCTGGTGACTTTATTGCTTTTGGAAAAATTTTTCGCCGAAAAAAACGAAGACGAACTGATTTTACTCAATAAAAATCTTGAGGACATTGTAACTAAGCGTACAGAGCTTTTGGATAGCGCCCGTGAAGAAGCCATGACGGCAAGTCGCGCTAAATCCCGATTTGTCGCAAACACTTCGCATGAGTTAAGAACGCCTCTGAATTCAATCATTGGTTTTGTCGATTTACTTCTCGATGCAAAGCTCGAGGAGTCGGAGCGTCGGCGCTTCTTGGAAATTATTAAGCGAAGCGGTAATCAGCTCTTGCAGATTGTAAACGATATCTTGGACCTTTCGAAAATCGAAGCCGAAAAAATGGATATCGAGGAGCATGCATTTTCGCCTCAAGAGCTGCTCGAAGAGGTAAAGAATATGATGACGTTAAAGGCAGTTGATAAGGGCCTTGCATTCAAGTTCGAAAGCCGAAACATGCTTCCTCGAAAACTTATCAGCGATCCGCTCCGTATAAAACAGATACTCGTAAATCTTATTGGAAATGCTGTGAAGTTTACGTCAAAGGGAGGAGTCGTTGTGACTGTCCAAGTGATTCCTCAGGCGGATCTTCGAGTCATTTTGCAATATGATATTACAGATACGGGGCCTGGAATCTCGGTGGAGAATGTAGAGTATCTTTTCAGACCATTTTCGCAATTAGACAGTTCCCTAAATCGTAACCATGGTGGATCGGGGCTTGGACTGTCACTTTCTAAAAGTTTGGCAGAACAATTAGGGGGAGAATTAATACTTTTGGAATCCGAATTAAACAAGGGATCTACCTTTCGCTTTCGCATTCCTTGTGGATTGCTCAATGGTGTAAAGGAAGAAGCAGCAATTATCGCTGAGAAAGAAAAAAAAGAAGTCGACTTATTGACCGGAAGAAAAATACTTCTCGTCGATGATTCTGTAGAAAACCAAATTCTTGCAGCATTATTTCTAAGAGGGGCGGGGGCTGAGGTAGATATTGCAGAAAATGGTCAAATGGCCATCGAAATTTACGAAAAGCAGCAGCATTACTTTGATCTGATTCTTATGGATTTACAAATGCCTATTCTTGATGGATAGGAAACAACTCGAATTTTACGCTCGAAGGGTTACAAAGTACCGATCATCGCCTTCACCGCGCATGCGATGAAGGACGAGCTTGAAAATGCAAAATCTGCAGGGTTCAATGACTACTTAACCAAGCCCATCAAGCGCGAAATGCTTTCAGAAAAGATAGCTGCTGTCTTAAAAAACAGAGCTTAAAAAATGTACCCCAGTCGTGCGATGGTGATGTTGAAGTAGGCTGTATCGCCAAATTTGTCCATGGCATCAACTACATCTTGGTAATTAGGGTCGGTGGTTGGCACGCCGGGCGCGGTAAGTTCGCTCTTAGCGTTCATCGGGATTATGTATGCCAAATCAACGCCAAACCAAAAACCTTTATCATCCGCTCCCCACATCCAGCCGAGTTTAGCGACAGCTGTCGTTGCTGTGACTTCTGCACGGATCTGGTTACTGGTAAATGCTTCCGTGGCAGTAACCTCTAGCTTCTCTCTACCAAGTCCAGCTCCCAAAAAGAACGAGCCCGAAAACGGATGATACGTCACGAAGATTTCGGGCATTACAAGTTTTGCTTTTGCGTCGTCTATTTCAACGTCTAAAATATTGTAAACGACCGAAAGGCGTAACTGGCTTGAGAAGGTGTAATTTGCGCCGACTTGTCCTAAATAGGGAAGACCAATTCCGACGTTGACGCCAAATCCGCTATCAGTGTCCGATTGAGCGTGGCCCACTGCGGATATAAGAGTAGAAAAAACAAAAAAAATTCTTAGTAACATTGATGCCCCCGTGATTATTTTACTTATTGTTAAGTGATAGAGCGCAAACGTCTACTAAAAAATGAACATAAAGCTTTAAATAAAAAATGTGTAACTGAACTATGGGAGAAGATTGTACTTTTTGACGACGGTTTGCACATATCCGCAGACGGGAACAAGCGTTTTATGCTCGCGCTTTAACAAAACAATGGCTTCTTTGACTAAAAAATTGCCAACGCCAGAGCCACGAAAAGCCGGGTCAACAAAGGCGTGGTCTAAAAAAACTGTTTGGTCGGCAAACGACAGGTCCATGGAGGCCGCGACTTTTCCTTCACTTTCAACAATGAGTTTATGCTTTTCTTTCTGCACAAGTTTCCATTTTGCATTCATGGGCATTTTTTCTATCGGCACCTTCATTTTGCACTCCTTTAAATATCAATTCCTCGGACAAAATGGCAGCTGTAGCCACCTGGATTTTTTTGTAAATAAGCTTGGTGGTACTCTTCGGCCAGATAAAATTCCTTAAATACTTCGAGAGTGGTGGTTATATTTCCCGGGAAGACCTTTTTAGAATCGATATCTTGAATCAGGTCTTCGGCCGTTTTCTTTTCGTCATCGTTTTGGAAAAAAATAGCCGAGCGGTATTGCGTACCCACATCGTTTCCCTGTCGATTTTTGGTGGTGGGATCGTGGATTTTAAAAAAGAATCTGAGCAAATCTTTGTACGAAAGAATTTCAGCGTCATAAGTCACTTCAATGGCTTCGGCGTGTCCCGTGCGGCCCGTGGTGATATCGCGGTACGCAGGAAAGGCAAACTGCTCGTTGCCGCCCATGTAACCAACGCGAGTTTCTTTAACGCCATTGAGGTTTCTAAAAAGCTCTTCAACACCCCAAAAGCAACCTCCGGCTAAATGCGCAACTTTCAACATTTTTCACTCCTCTGTGAGGGCTTACCCTACGCACAATATGTTAATTTCTTTACGTTTGGCAATGGGCGGCAAATGAGACAGGCAGTTTCTCCTAATTGAATCCTAACCAACCTCCAACATATTTATGTCTGGCGCACATTTGACTATTTTCTGAAGCAAGTCACAATCTAAGTGAACCATTCGGGAGTTACATGACAAAATACCTTATTTTCGCCAGCTTGTTGTTTTCGTTTCCAACCTTTGCACAAGATGAGTTCGCAATCATTGGCGATGCCGGTCGAATAAATAAAAATTCAGAATCAGTGATGAAGTCCATTCTCCACCATGGGGTTACTCAGCTGGTTTTACCGGGAGACAATCTTTACAGCTCTAGCTACGAAAAAGTCTGGAAGTCGTGGCGCGATCATCAGTTTGATTTTTCTGTTGTAGCGATTGGCAATCACAATTCAGGGTATGAGTCCGAGATTAACTATTTTCAAATGCCGGGTGAGTATTATAAAAAGTCCATCGGATTCGCCGACCTTTTAGTTCTCAATTCGGACAATACTAAAAATATTAAGCCCCAAATGGCGTGGTTGGATCAAGAACTAGAAAACACCAACATGAATAACGTGTTCCTCGTTTATCATCACCCCACCTATACAATTTCAAATGTGCACGACTGGACGGAAAAACGAGCTTTTCAAATTGAGATGGTAAAGATTTTTAAAAAACATAGGTCAAAAATCACTGCCGTTTTAGTGGGGCACGATCACTTGGCGAGTCTAATCCACTTTGGCGACCTGCCGGTGGTTTTATCCGGAGCGGTACAAGAAGTGCGAAAGGACTCACCAGTTGATTACGTTTCAGATGGAATTCATATAAAAACGGCGTGGTACTTTGACCATTCGCCACATTGGGTGAAGCTGACGGTCACGTCGACTGAAACAATCGTTGATTTCATAAAAGCGAAGTCCAACCAGATTGTTTGCACTGCGCGTTTAGGATCGAAACAAAAAGCGAAAATGGATTCGAATTGCGAAATACCAAACTGAGCGCCCAAATAAGATAAGCAGCACCAAGAATTCTGAAAACTTAAAAGTTCTAAGGTGTCTTTCGACACACAAATAAAGTCCACAGATGCGCTTTGGTAAACTGAACTTCTTATGCACCGCTTTTGCAGTTAAAAAAGTGATCCACTGCTCTCGTGAGAAGCAATAAATATTTAACCAAGCACGTTAGATGCGATAATCTCGTAGTGAGCGTCGCGCGACACGTAAAATCTATCGCGGCTTTATATCAATGCGTTCAGAATTAAATTTACAAATGTTGAGCAACATAGGATGCTCCATTTTGTTTTTTGGGGGAGGTTTCATGTTTTTTTCTATTTTTATTTTATCCTTACAAATATTTGCGAGTTCAAATTCAATATGTACGAAAGTGGCAAGTCATCTAAAAGAAGGTGATTTGGTTTTTTTAGATATCGACAGTGTCATATTTGAACAAGTGGCAGTGGCCACTCAGACCTGGACTTCTCACGTGGGAGTCGTGGTGTATGAAGAGGGTTGGTATGTGGCAGAAAGCGCCCTGTTGAAGTCGCGCAAAACTCCGCTGTGCAAATTTCTCAGCCGAACACAAGACGAGCGATTTGAAGTGCGTCGATTGAAAAATGCGCTCACAGAGGCACAGCTCCAAGATTTAAAAGAGTATTTAAATAGCCGCATGGGCATTTTTTACGATACCAGCTTCAACTACGATTCGGGTCAGCTATTTTGTTCAAAGCTGGTCTACGATGCTTTTCAAAATATCGGAATCACAGTGGGCAGTATTAAAACTTTCGAACAGATATTTGGCGAAAATCCGAATGGCAGTCTCACGTTTTGGAAGTGGTGGTTTTTAGGTAGAATTCCCTGGGAGCGGCGCACGGTCACACCCAAGGATCAACTGGTGGACGACGATTTTTTCACCGTCCTCAGTTCTTTTTAAAGCGCTAAAAGTTGTCCGTTGCCATCGACAAAATAAGAGCGGTGTGACTGAGTTTCCATTATTGGGTTTTTGATTTCCCATTCGAGTGAAATCTCGAGTCCGGCAACTGGATCTTCTTCTGTGCCGATGTTAATGGCCTTTGATGTTTTAACAAAAGCATCAAACGACTGACCCCAAAACAAACGAATATCCACTGGATGAATAGAAACATTTGCGAGGTATGAGCCTTTTCCTTGGTATTTTCCGCCGAATGAGTAAATGATTTTGTACGTAAAATAAATCATTTCTCCACCAAACTTATTTTTGTACGACATTTCATAAGTTTTTGAGCGCGGCGGACTCCAGTTGGACATCTTAAAGGCACACTCGGCTCCCATTGGTATCGCAGTGGCCACCTCACTTGTAAAATTGACTGTAGGTGCCCCATCTTTTACGATCTGCCAAATTTCTTTACCTATAGTGATCAGCTGCTGCAGATCGAAACCTTCGCGCTCAACACATTGCTCACGCATGGATTTTTCAAAGTCGACCAATTCTGTTGCCGAAAGCGGTCCTTCCGCAACCTGACGAACTCGAAAAGATCCCTCATTCGCTTCCGCCTGAAAGCCCAATCCTAGACTCAATAAAACCAATACTATTTTCATAGATTTCCCCTCCCCAAGAGGAGCACACGTTTTCATGGATGCCCTTGGGCCGTCAATACGATTACGCAAAGCGCAAATTAATTGGTGCCTTTAACAAAGGCAAAAACTACGGAATCATAGTGTGTGGGGGGTGTAACATGAAGTTCATCGCATTTTTTTTATTTTCGTTAGGATTGGTCAACGCACGAGCACAGGTAACAGGGACGATTCACGTGATGGGGGACAGTCTGGCTTACGGAACCGGGGCATCGAATTTGGCGATGTCGCCAACCAACTGTCTTAAAAAAGGATTTCCGCAAAGCGAAGTTTTAAACGAAGCCGTGCCGGGAACAAAATCAGACAAATTTTTAAAAGGACTTTCAGCGTGGACGCCTGCCGCGAACTCGCAAATGGTATTTGTCAGCATGGGCGGAAATGACGTGATTGGAAATCTTCTTTCGCCGGGTTCGTTTCCAGAGCAGAATTCTCTGATTAACATGAATTTGATTTTCGATAGTCTTCAGAAGCCAGGAATTGTCGTTGTTTATTTGGGCTTGGCTCCACCGCGCCCTGATTCAGATAGACTGCCGTTAATTAGCCTTATGGCTGAAAACCGAGGGGTTATTGTCGTCGATGGAATGGATGGACTTTGGAACAAGCTCCAATACATGTCGGATCCTGTTCATCCGAATGCAAAAGGGTATGCGCTGATGTGTGATAAAATATTGCAAGCTCTGCAGGAATATGTTCCATAGGGGGGCATGCAGGACCTCTTTTCCAATCCGCAAGATCAAAAAGTTTTATTACTCAGCGAAGATCCACAAGCCGGTCCCGACGGTTTTCCTTACTTGATGCTGTCGACCGAGAGTGCTGCGGCCGAACCGTTTTTAAATGTGATAAAATGGGCTTCTGATCGTGGAATTGGATTGGTAGTTAATCCGCAAAAAGAAAATCCTGATTACGTTTTCACTTTTGGGATGTTGTGGAACTATGTGGATCGCGGCGAATTTTTAACGGAATCGCAAATGCAAACGTCTGGAGAAATTCTGCTCGCACAGGATGGAAAGCTTTTTGCTGGTACTCCGTCAGAGGGATATTGGCCCTTAGCTCGACGAAAAATATTTAAAGAATTTTTATTTCAACAGGGCGTCATAAGCCCTAAAGTTTTGATGTTGTCTGAAAAGCCAGAGGGGCCCATGGATTTGACGTTTTCGCTCGAATCACTCGGCAACCCGCAAAAAATAGAGTGGACGGGAATTCTCGAAGCCTTTTCGTGGTTTTTCCCACGACACTATTCGTTAACCATCGTGAGTGAAAAAAACATTCTTGGACATTCATTCATATCACTGTAAATATACCGAAAACTTAACTCATTTCGAGAGGTAAATATGAAATTGCTAATGGGTATAACGGTGGCTTTGATAGCGGCATTAATGACATCAACGGCTTTTGCAGACGACAGCAAATATGATCTCACAGGACGATGGGGATTGGGTTTGGGCGCAGGTATGTCATCCATCGATGGTCCAGACGCATTTATGAATGGAGCGACGGAGCTTGATAGTAAATTCGCCGCGAGCCTTTGGGCGCGCTACCACTTCACTTCTCGTTTGGGAATCGAGTTTGCTTACTCTCGTTTGGCCTACGAATTTGTCAACACGGCGGCTCCATTGAATGAATTGGATCCCAACAACGAAATTTTTGATGTAAGCTTAGCATACCGCATGTTTCCAACAAAAGCTTACCATGTGCTCTTACAAGCCGGCGTGGGTTACGTTCGCTTTAAAGACTTCGATGCTGCAAATACTGGTGACACTCGCGAGGACATTGCTCTCAAAGGGCGTATCGGTTTTGAATACATGCTCACTCCAGACTTAATGGTGGCATTGCAAACAGACTACTATCGCCTGAACTATGGTAGCAGCGGTCCGGATTACTTGAGCGTTTGGGCACCGATGTTTGCACTTACATATTATTTTGGAAACACGACTCCTCAAGAGGTGGCACCCGTCGCAACGGCGCCTGCTGACACCGATGGCGATGGAATCATCGATGTAGATGACAAATGCCCTGGAACACCTGCTGGCCAAAAAGTGACTTCCTACGGATGTGCGCAAACTGAAAAACTTGAAATCGCGTTGAATGTGCAATTCGCCTCTGGCAAAACGGACATCAACACAAAATTCACTGCTGATCTAGAAAAGTTCGCAGAATTTATGAATAAATACCCAGAAACAAAAGCGGCGATTGAAGGCCACACCGATAACACCGGTGGCGAAAAGCTGAACATCCGCATCTCACAAAAAAGAGCCGACGCTGTAAAAAAATATTTGGTTGATCAACTCAAAGTGGATCAGTCTCGTCTGACAGCAAAAGGCTTCGGCCCATCACAGCCTGCAGCTGATAACACAACACCTGATGGCCGTGAAAAGAACCGTCGCGTGGTTGCAAACGTATCAGCGATGGTAGTGCCGCCGGTAGTACCAGCGCAAAAACCGGCAGACACTCCTGCACCTAAATAATCGTCAAAATGTCTAAGGTTGGCCACGCTCGAAATCGAGCGCGGCCTTGTAAGTTGTCCTGCTTTCCGTCCTGAGCAGAGCTCCTACGTCATCCTGACCAAAGCGAAGGATCTCCTCCCTCGTTCATCACATAATTTAGTTTGCCACACTGATGATGTGCCACACGCCGCCCAACCCATCGCCGTTGATCTCACCAGGAGCTCCGTCACCAACGTAGTAGTAAATTGGCTTGCCGTTATGTGTAAGCTGCATCGATCCATCTTTGCGAATAGTTGTTCCCACCGAAGTACCAAGCACAATTTCTTGCGAAAATAAAACCGGTGGCCATGCCTTTTCACACGCATCGTAGCAAGTAGAGTTGGAGTCCACATCTACATCAAAAGTGTATATACTTAGGCCATTCATATCCGCCAAAATGTTTGTTCCATCGGCGATGGTAACTTTTGTTAGCGGCGTATTTGTTTGCGCGAACTGCAGATCATCCTGGGCGTAGGCACCAGAAACCAAAAGACTCAACACACTCATCAAAACAATTTTCATATTTTCTCCATTGCCTTAGGCAGTTTTCTCACCGCATCTTTTTTCGCCTTGGCATCGCCTCAGCTACGCTTCCCCATGAAGCGATTGAGCAAGTATTTGCTTAGAAACAAAAAGTAACAACTTACGCTATTAGGCAAATTTGATGTGATTTGATGTGTAAAGGAAGATCCTTCGCTTCGCTCAGGACGACGGTGGTGCGCCCGTTTGATTGTCGGATTCGTCCTGGTTCGTTAAGAACTTTCGTCGCCTGCGTGAAGTTAAGTATATGACGGGCCAGCTTGCAAGCGCGTGCAGTCGGTTCAATCCCATAAAGTTAGCTAGCGCACAATCGTACGAAAGCGTGTCAACGCCATCTAAAAGTTTTTCAATCGGCATACAATTTTTCAGATTCAATCCCAGTTATGGTAGATACTCCCACAAATTCTTCAAAGGAGAAAAAATGAAATTGCTTTTAGTGATCGCTGTTTTAGTTTTAGGAACCGGTGATGTGTTTGCGGCGTCTACTTTGTTTTGCAAAGCAGAAGATGGAACGCAAATCACTGCAACAGAATCCGCAGATGTAAAAGGCCAGCTGTTTGATATAAAATTGTCTGTTCGTGGTGAAGAGGAGAAATCCTTTCCCGGCGCGTATGCCGCAAAAATGGAAGATAAGAATGGAACAGTCACATTTATGGTAATCACTGATCCAACTGAAGGTATTCTTGTTGTTGTTAGAAATAACTCGTTGATAGATGCAACCGGAGTCTACTCTGTAGAAACCTGCGAAATTGGAATGTAAAAAAGGTGCAGTAAAACGGTCATTCCCCGGAGCGCGATCGTTTGTTTCGCTTAGAATGTTGGTGGTGGAGTTTAGCTCGCGCGCGGTAAAAGATCGCACAGGCACTCGCGCCAGTATTCGGGGGCATCGGATGAGTAGTCGATGCCGATTTCGAATTCTTTATTGCTCACGTATTTTGTGCGTGCAACATGGCCGGTAATGTCTAAATCCATAATTGGAATGTAGAGTGAAATTTGTGTTCCGTTGAGGGAGTCTAAATTCATTGTCGATTTGTATTCTGACTGGCAAAAATCTTCTCGCTTAATGATCAGTTTAAAACCCGAAGACGATGCTTCGATAATGTGGCCAAAATCGCAAATGGGAGTGAGATTCGCTATGGAAATCATTCCATGAATTTCGAGTGGCTGGATGCTGTGACGAGATGAAACACGATTGTTGGTCATACGAACTCTCCTTAGGTCTTGAATACCTATCGGACAACTCGGACCAAAGTTAAGTGTTAAAAATAAAATAAGCCAGGGTGTGTCCCAAAATGATCCGTACTTCGCCATGTCCCCGAAGAAGGGTCTGGGTCTTCGTTTCGCGAGCCTTAAACCGCCAGACCTCATTTTGGAGCGGTTCAAATTCAAAAACTTCGACAAAACTTAGAACATTCACAGCAGGAACAGCTTTGAAAACGGCTTCCTTGCATGACCAGAGCAACTCCCAACGCGGAACCGTGGATATTTCGCTGGGGGAGGAAATTCGAGCTGTGGTGGTCTCTTTTAAGCGCGTGAGCTCTTCGATATCAACGCCGATCACGGCAGGCTGAGGGCACCAGGCAAAACTACTGTAAGCCTTGGTGTGCGAAAGACTGATGGACAAGTTTGGGTGCTGCGGAATTTGCAGCAAGTCCAAAAGTTCAGGATGAGTAGAGTGATGGTCTCGTTTTAAGCTGTCCGCTAACTGATGGCGTAGAGCAAGCCGCTGTGCCTGTAAATCGGATTCTCCATTTTGCAGTAAAAAAAGATTTACGCTCGAAAAAAATTTCGAATCAATTGGATAAATCCGTGCCGGAGTCATTGGTGCTGGTACCTAAACGTTTCCACTTTTTAATGTACTTACAATGGTTTTAGAAATCGTTTTGAGACTGTCCATCACGCCCACACCTTTATCGGCTTCGGCTTCGAAGTCGGGTGCATTGTATCGGTTTAAGGCTGTGCGAAGTTCGGCGATGGAGGCCGAATTCGGAAGGTCGCGCTTGTTATACTGCATGACAAAAGGAATTTTTTTAATGTCGTAGCCTGCAAGCTCGAGATTTTTTTCCAGGTTTTTTAACGAAATTATATTTTCATCCATGCGATCAATCTGCGAATCGGCCACAAAAATAATTCCATCGAGATTTTTCAAAATCAAACGTCGGCTGGCATCGTAGATTACTTGCCCTGGAACCGTGAATAAATGAAAGCGGACTTTAAGACCGCGGATCTGACCCACATCGAGGGGCAGGAAATCAAAAAAGCGCGTACGCTCGGGGCTTCCCATATCAAAATCAATCATGTCAGAACGGCCTTGGCCATTTTGCGTTGCCTGAAACACCCAACGGATGTTGGTGGTTTTACCGCCAAGTGCAGGACCGTAGTAAACGATCTTGCAGTGAAGTTCTTTTGTTTCTTGATTGATCAATGCCATTACAATATCACCCTATTTTCAAGCGCTCGACTGAGTGTTCGGTGGTCGACGTAGTCCAAATGACTTCCTATCGGTACACCTTGAGCCAATCGCGACACTTGCACTCCCGCTCTCGTTCCCAAAACCTTAGCGAGATAGAGCATGGTCGTATCGCCCTCAAGGTCAGAGTCTAAAGCCAAAATAACTTCCACCTTTGATTGTGGATGTTGAGTTAGCAGTTGGTCAATCCTTTCGACCAGCTCTTTGATTTTTAAATCATCAGGCGAAAGGCCATCGAGAGGAGAGATGGCACCGTGAAGCACGTGAAACCGCCCGTCAAATGCTCCGGAGGCTTCGATTTGGGATATATATTCGGGCTCTTCTACCACGCAGATCATTTCGTCATTGCGCTTGCTATTTGAGCAGTAATGGCAAAGACCCGATGGAGTGTCGGTATAGCTAAAGCACTGCGCGCAAAAACGAATAGTTTCTTCAACTGAAGTCAGCGCTGTACGCAGATTTTTAGAAAACTGCGGTTTTTTTAAAATAAAATTCGTTAGCCGTTGAGCCGTTTTCGGCCCAACTCCTGGTAGCTGACTTAACTCGTGAATCAATTTTTCCAGCGAAGCAATGTGCAGCATCTATGTAAGACCAGGGATATTGAAACCTTGGGAAAGCTTTTGTACCTCTTCGTCGTGTTCTTTTTTAGCGGTGGTCAATGCATCGTTGGCCGCTGTTTGAATCATCTCTTGCAACATTTCAGCATCGGCCTCTTTAAAAACCGCTGGGCTGATGATTACAGATTTAATCTTATCGTTACATACGATCACTTTCACTGCATCGCCGCCGCTTGAGGCTATGTATTCTTTTGCAGCGAGATCGTCTTGCAGTTTCTTCATTTTAGTTTGCATCTGGTTAGCCTGTTTAATAATGGCTTGCATGCCATGGGCGCCAGGTCTTTGACCTTTCATGATGGTTTCTCCTCTTTGATTGATACAATTTCGGTTTTAAATAAACTTTTTGTTTTTTTCATCAGTGGATGATCTTCGATCATCTGACGCTCTTTTTGAGATTTTTCTAAATCAGCTTTCACTCCTTTTTCTTTGGGAGTGAGGGAGGGGGAGGTGCTTTGCGATTTTGCGATCACGACCTCCACTGCCAATTTTTGTTTCCACAAACTTTCGATAAATGTGTGGAGACGCTGCATATTTTCTGAGGCTTTAATTTTATCCATTAAAAAAGCCATTTTTTCAGGAAGTCCCAGTTTCAACAAGCTAGGAGTTTGTTCGACAATAAATGTGTGCTCAAGAAGCGCTGCGAGAAGTCCATTCGAACTGCGCACACCCTCGATAAATCGCTGCCAGGGATCTTTGGGCGCATCAGGAGTGAGATCTTCAGGAACCTGCGGCGCAGCTGGCGAGGCGGCCAAAGAAGCGACCTGCGGAGTGGTTCTTTGCAAGGCCACTCTAGAATTGGCGTTCATCGGAGCAGGAGCTATGTTTGCTGCTGGCGCCGAAGCCTGACCTTGCATCTGGGACGGGGCTTGAGACGGAGAATGAGACGGAGAATGAACAGACCCTTGATTCATCAGCGAAGACAAAAATACTACACGAGGAGCGGACAGCAGTTTCAAAAGAAGCATCTCGAGAGCCAAGCGTGGCTCCGTGGCGCGCACCAAAAGCTGACTGCCCTTAAGAGTGATATCAAACAACAAGTGAAAATCTTCTTCGCTGATCGAGGCCGAAATTTTTTCAAGCCACTGAATTTCAGAATCAGGCAGATCCACAGGCACATTCATTTTGTGGGCCTGAATTTTGATCATCAAACCGTTTCGCCATTGTTCTAAAAGCTCCTCGATAAATAGCGCGGGATCGCAACCCGAAATGCTAAAGCGCGCAATTGCAGTTTGTAATTGCGGAAGCTTTTTTTCCACAACCGCCTGCACCACTTCGTTGACCAGCTCTCGTTGAACAAGTCCCAGGCTGGCGGTTACATTTTCCTTGGTAATTTTGCCATCAGCATACGTAATTATTTGTTCCAGTAAACTTTGGCTATCGCGCATGGAGCCCTTAGCTTGGCGCGAGATCAGCCACAAAGCACTTTCGTCGTACTCTATGTTTTCCTGTTTGCAAATCTTGATCAAATGCTCGCTAATTTCTTTTTGCGAAATCATGCGGAAGTCAAAGCGCTGACAGCGTGAGAGAATCGTATTTGGAATTTTTTGAACTTCGGTCGTGGCTAAAATAAAAACCACATGGGGCGGCGGTTCCTCGAGAGTTTTTAAAAGTGCATTAAACGCACTCGCCGAAAGCATATGCACTTCGTCGATGATATAGATTTTGTATTTCCCAGACGTGGGTGCAAACGCCACAGATTCACGCAATTCACGAATCGAATCCACACCATTGTTGGACGCTCCATCGATTTCGATAACATCCATATGGCGCCCTTGCGCAATATCTTTACAATCCGGACATGCTTGGCAAGGAACAAAATTTTCGGCGTTGGGACAGCGAAGGGCTTTTGCAAAAATACGAGCAGAAGATGTTTTGCCAGTACCGCGAGGGCCGGTAAAAAGAAGTGCGTGCGGAATTCGTCCGGATTTTAATGCGTTTGAGAGAGTTTGCGCGATATGCGACTGTCCTACAAGGTTTTGAAAAGACTGTGGCCGCCATTTTCGCGCGATGACTTCGTAATTTTTCAAAAATGAACCCCACGACAGCAAAAAAAGTGCCGAGCACCCCGTAACACATGTCCCTTTATTACCGTTGCTCCCTTTCGGACCTGGCGGGTTTCACAAAGTTCTATTGTACGGGACTCAGCGGCCTTAATGTATGCACCCTTTGCAGGCGGTGCAAGGGTCAATTTGATGCGTCGCCGGACTTTTTAAAATTGGGTTCGGAAGAGCTGCAAATGGGTCAAACAAGTCTGTTCTTGGTACCATTTTTTGTTAAATTTTCAGTGCCTCCTGAGCTCGGCCCCCCCTAAAGCGCAGGAGGCTGATGGCATACCCTTTGCTCTATGGTGATCGGTACGTTGGTTGAAGTTGTACGTTTGTTGTTAACTCTGAAGCCTGGCACTGGCTGGTCGTTTAAATGATTCTCCCCCCCAAAATTTAATCGTCTTTACCCCGGTGCTAGCGCTCTCAGAGCCTTTTTCTTTTCAAAACCCTTAAAAGCTCAAATCTCTTCGTTGGCTGGCGTCGTTCGCTTGTTCGCTGTACAGGAAGTACAGCTCCGCGCTTCCTCCTTGCCGCCTCGATCTTTGAGCTTTTAAGGGTTTTGAACCTGCTGTGTGATGTGTGGCTCAAATCTCTTCGTTGGCTGGCGTCGTTCGCCTGATCGCTGTACAGGAAGTACAGCTCCGCGCCTTCTCCTTGCCACCTCAGTCTTTGGGATTTTAAGGGGTTTGAAACTCACTTGATGTGACGCTCGAATCTCTTCGTGGGCTGGCTTCGTTCGCCTGATCGCTGGCGGGCACCCTTCGGCGCTTCTTATCTTGTGTTGGATGCAATTAAGTATATGAAGTGAGGCAAGCTGAGCACAGTCGACTGCTAGGCCCAGCTTGCCTCATCGGGCATTGTGAGACACCGGCACTTTGTTTCAGAAAAATTAAGCGCCGAAGATGTATTTTTCTATGCGGGCGAGGCGGGCGTCGGTTTCGATCATCTTTTCGTAAACTAACGTGTAGCCGTCGAGGGCAAACTTGTTGCGGGCGTTTTGTTCTTCGACAATGGCAAGGGTTTTCATATTCAACGTGATCAAAGATTCAAATTTCGCATCGAACTTTACTGCGTGGGCATCGAACTTGGCATCGATCTTTTGTTCGAAGGCATCAAACCTTTGTTCGAAGGCATCAAACTTTGCATCCATTCCATTGAATCTTTTATCCATGTCGTCGAATCTTTTGTCTGCGGCATCGAAGCGATGACTTATCTCGATAAATCGGACCTCCACTTTGGCAAATTCGGCCTTCGTTTCCAGACGGTGGGTTGTAATCTGGCCTTTAACTTCGGCTGTTCTGAGATCAAGTAGTTTTAGTGTTACGGGTACTTTATCGTCACGCATATACATTCCTTTTTAGTAAAACTCTTAATGAAATGCACGATCTATGTGAACGCAAAATCGAATTTAATTACAGACCATGCGTTAAGTTCCGTGATCTGGCCGGATGCATAATTGAACGACTGGACTCTTTTTAAAGCTGGAAGAAAGAAGGGGCATCGTCCTCTTCGTTTGTTAGGGGGAAAAGTTGGATGTTTACTTGGTAAACTTTTTTACCTTGTTTTTTTTCTCGCGCCATCATCAGTTTGGTCTGCAACTCTTTTCGAACTTTGCGCAGTTCGTGGCGCACCCACTGATATTCTTCAGCTGTCATTGCCATCGTAAAGCCGCTGATTTCGCGGTCCTTGGGATCGTCTTTGTAAAGTGATTCAAGGCCAAGATAAATAAGCTCTGATTGCAGCTTGCGAATCAAAGCTGGGGGAATTTTATCGGCGTTTGAAATCATTTTATTTTTTTTGCGTGCGTAGCCACCCACAATTTCCAAATCTCCTGATTGCAAAAGTTTGTCGAGCGCTTCGGCAATTTGCTTTTCGGAAACTTGTGGGCGTAGAGCTCGCTTTAGATCTTCGGGAGTAAACGAGATATTTTCCTGATCGATCATTGAGTACAAAACCCATGAAAGCCAGCCAGGCACTTTATCCCATGTTTCCTGGTCAAACTGGCCATCCTTTAAAGCATTCTGGGCGCGAATCTCTGAGAGCTGTTTCAAAAATTGATTGCGCTGAAGGGGTTCTTTTTCCTGGCCGTAGAAAACTAAGGTGTCAAATTCGAGCTGCTCGTGCTTGTCGAGCTTCATGGCGCGACCAAACTTTTTACACATGTCTGCTGAAAGATTTCGATCCCCCGAAATAATCATTTTTAGATAATGAGGAGATTTGATGTCGGCAGCTGCAGAAAAATCGGAGTAAGAGTAGGGACGAATTTGCCCTTCGGTTTGCTTTTTTCGGAATTCAAAATAGTCTTTTAAATAGTCCCGAAAATCAACATAGGTGGAAAGTACTGGTTTCACCTGGATCTCCCCCAATTGGAAATGATTTCAGCATCGACCTTAAAAGGCAAAGGAATTGTAACTCTATGTTGAACTCAAAAATACAGAGGGCTCAGGCGAGTTTTGTTATGTTCTGCGCCAAGATATTAAAGGAATGTGTCCGTTTTGCAGGCTCGAAATATTTAAATTCTATATTTTGCTCGAGAAGCGCGTGCTTAATTGCTTCCTTGTGTTTTTCGCAATTGAACGCAGTTTTCCACGAACGAACCTGTTCGGCCCGATGGAGATCGCTGTTGGCGATTTTTTTAAATGAACTGCGCTGAACTTGCGGAAACAATCGTGGGCCACTTGCAATCTCCCACAGATCGATAACGTCTTTTAATTCTTCTCGTTGATTCCATAGCAGGTGCGTTTGATGTTCGGACTTTCCGGTGTGAACGGGGTGGGCGGCAATGGCCAACCCACCCTGAGACTTGATATTCAAAAGGATGTCCCTAAGGGGTGTATTAGGGTTGATGTACTCGTGAACATCAAAAGCCAAAATATGCGCGGAGCTGTTGTGCGAGAAAGAATTTTTTGTAATCTCAACTCCGGGGATGACCAACATTTTGTACTGTTTCCAAGCTCGTTCAGCTTCAGAACGTATTGTTTGTAAATAAAGCGGAAAAGTTTTTTTGGTGAGGCTTTTGTCAAGCCAGTGGGCAGCTTTCCCAAGGAAAGTGTTTTCTTCGCAAAGATGGTCGGTGATGGCAATAGCCCCAATACCACTTTTTCCCATTAAATCGACAAGCTGAGGAATGGTGAGCTCACCATCACTGAAAGTGGAATGAAGATGAAAATCGCCAAGGTACATGCCATTAGGGTATCAAATCTTTTTGGCCAGAAAAGCCAGGCTCTTGTCAGAGAACTGTCGAAAATCAGTTAGGAGAAAAGGCAAGGCGATCATGGGATACTACAACGATCAGTTTTCCGGACCAAGCACAACGTCTCATCGGGTGCCCAATTGGGTGCAAAATAAGGTAGAGCCGATCAAATCAAAGATACTACTTACTTCACCTTAGACCCGGTGCTCGGGGCGCCATCGGGTGATAAAACAAAAAGTTGTTCCCCTTCACTCGCGCATAAAACCATTCCTTCAGAAAGGCCGAATTTCATCTTACGGGGCTTTAGATTGGCCACAATAAGAACTTGCTTTCCGATGAGCTGCTCTGGCGTGTAGGATTTTTTGATTCCAGCAAAAATATTTTTTTCCTCGGTGCCGATAGAGACTGTTAAGCGCAACAGCTTGTCCGAATCTTTAACGTCTTCAGCATGAATTACTTTAGCTACGCGCAAATCAATTTTATTAAAATCATCAATTTCGATAAAAGCGCCGGTTTCAGTCGGCGCCGCAGCCTTCCCCATAGTCGTAGCGGTTTGAGCCCCAGCCTTTTCAGTAGCCGGCTGGGCCGCCACAGGGGAACTAGGCATCGAAGTTTTAGAATTATCAACCATGGATTGAACCTTTTCCGCTTCGACTCTTTGAAGAAGATGAGAAAAAGCATTGAGTTTTATATTCTGCACAAGCCAAGCTTGTGTCGCCGCTGTTGGAACCGGCCATGTTAAGACTGTGTCACCGAAGAGATCCGCCACTTTTTGTGTGATGGCCGGAATTACGGGCGTTAGATATATGCTCAGAATTCTAAAAGCATTCAGCGTGATGCCCAGGCACTCAAGCGCCGCAGGGCTTTGTGGGTTGTCTTTTAATAATTTCCACGGCGACACTTTATCAAAGTACTGATTGATGGAGTCCACACCTTCGCGAATGAGATTCATCGCCTTGGAAAACTCTTTGTTCTCATAAAGATCGCGCAGTTGGGTTTGCATGTTGATCACCCGTTGAACTTCGGGAAGAGCCTCTGCGGAGGTGAGAGACGGTAGCTCACCACCGAAATTTTTTATTAGCATTTGAGCCGAGCGCGAACCAAGATTTACGTATTTGCCGACCAAGTCCGAATTCACCCGCAACACAAAATCTTCCAGGCTAAGATCGAGATCGTCCACACTGTCGGAAAGTTTTGAAGCGTAATAATAGCGAAGATAGCTAGGATCTAACTGCTTAAAGTAAGTTTCGGCATTGATAAATGTCCCTTTGGACTTACTCATTTTTTCGCCGTTAACAGTTAGAAAGCCATGGGCATGCACGCGGGTGGGTGTCCGATAACCTGCAGTTTTAAGCATGGCTGGCCAAAACAAAGCATGAAAATAAATAATATCTTTGCCGATAAAATGATGAAGTTCGGTGGATTCACTTTTCCAGAAGGAATCAAATTTTTCGGGGCTTAAAAACTCCTTGGAGGTGGCCATGTAACCAATGGGCGCGTCCACCCAGACATAGAAATACTTGTCATCGTACCCAGGGATTTTGAAGCCAAAGTAAGGCTCATCTCGGGAGATATCCCAGTCGCGCAAATCTTCGTGTAACCATTCGTTTAATTTTTTAGAAACTTCGGAGCTTGTTCTGTTAGGAACCCATTCCCTTAAAAAATCACGAAAGTGATTCAGTTGAAAAAAAATATGATCGCTTTCCTTCAAAATGGGTGCAGTACCGCACAACGAACAGCCCGGCTGCTTCAGTTCAGTCGGCGAATAGGTGGACCCACACACATCGCAAGAATCGCCATACTGGTTGATTGAAGCGCATTTTGGACAGGTGCCCTTTACCAAACGATCGGGCAAGAACATTTTGTCGTTTGGACAGTAAGTCTGCTTGATTTTTTTTATAGTTATGTGCTTTTTCTCACGCATGGCGAGAAAAAACTCTTCACTTAAAAGCCGATTGGTCTCGCTGTTCGTGGACGAGTAGTGGTCAAAGCTGATCTGAAAGTCTCTAAAGGTTTGAGTGTGCAGTTTGAAGACCTCAGCCACAATATCTTCAGGTTTTCGCCCTTCACTTTTCGCGCGCACGAAAATTGGAGTGCCGTGGGTGTCGTCGGCGCAAAAAAAATAACATTCGTTACCGACCATGCGTTGGAAGCGTACCCAAATATCTGCCTGAATGTATTCCAGAAGATGGCCCATGTGGATAGGACCATTTGCATAGGGGAGAGCTGAAGTTACTAGAATTTGTCGTTTTTGCGGTGCAGCCATAATTTTCACAACATACAGGCAATAGCTAGCGAACACAATCATTTCAGAGTAAGTTCTACAAATCCAGGAGGACATATGAAAATTTTAGTTCTGCTTTTCGCGTTGGTAAGTTCTATGGCTTTCGCGACTGAAAAGGTTGCTGCAAAAATATATGGAAAAATGGAACCGCAGGCGGCGGCAGTAGCGACGCTTTCCGATGTGACTCAAAACTTTGATAAATACAAAGGGCAAAACCTGTCTATGATTGGGACGGTTAAAAAAGTTTGTGTCATGTCTGGCTGCTGGTTTGAGCTTTCGCAAGGTGAGAAGACGGTTCGGATCACGATGAAAGACTACGGCTTTACAGTGCCTAAAGACATTTTGAACAAAAACGTCAAAGTGGTCGGGGTGATGGAAAGCAAAATACTTCCTGTTAAAATGGTGAAGCACTACATGAAAGACGAAGGCCGTCCGCAGGCAGACATTGAAAAGGTCACCGAACCGCAAAATACATTTGAGTTTGTGGCCAACGGTGTTGCATTGATGTGAAAAAGATCGGCGAACGCGCAGAGTTTGTTTTACAAACTCTCAATCAATTGTACCCCCATCCGCTGGTCCCACTAAATCATACCAATGAATACACATTGCTGATTGCAGTGCTTCTGTCTGCACAGTGCACGGACGAGCGCGTAAACAAAATTACTCCGGCTTTGTTTTCAATGGCATCCACACCTGAGTTGATGGTGAAGTTGAGTGTCGATCAAATCAAAGCCATCATACGACCCTGCGGACTGTCCCCGAAAAAATCAAAGGCGATACATTCACTTTCGCAGATTCTGCTCGACAAATTTCAGGGTAAAGTTCCGCAAACCTTGGAGGAACTTGAAGAGCTTCCGGGCGTGGGTCATAAAACCGCATCTGTCGTCATGGCGCAGGCCTTCGGCGTGCCAGCGTTTCCTGTGGATACGCACATTCACCGCTTGGCCCAACGCTGGGGCTTTAGTAAAAGTCAAAACGTTGTGGTCACCGAAAGGGGCTTGAAAAAAGCCTTCGCCGAAGAGCATTGGAACAAGCTGCATCTGCAAATTATTTTTTACGGCAGGGAGCACTGTAAAGCGCGCCAGTGCTTTGGCCTCGAGTGCATGATTTGTAAGACGCTCAATCCTGAGCGCAAAAGAAAGATTCTTACCAAGAAGTGAACTCATTGATAGCATTTCGCGCTGTTTTTCGAGATCATTGTTCCCTGGGCCACTGATTCTTCGACAGTACGTTGGCTTAGGCAATTTCCAAGGTCATTTTCCAACTTAGATTTAAGCCATTCGGCCTTGAGTTTCCTTACTTTTTTACAATGAGTGTTCCGCTCCTCTGGGAATCTGTTAAGGTGCTCAAAAGGTTACAAAAAAATGAAATATAGCTATAGTTTAGCAATCATCATATTAGCCTCCGAGCTAGTCTGCACATCTGCTTCTGCTGATGTTATGCACGATCGCGCCTGCTTTTGGATTTTCAAAAAAAGCACTTTGACCGGCGAAGCCCGCCCAGAGAGAGTGCTCCGCAGCTTGGGAGTCAGAGAAGGAACAGATTTTTACGGTCATAAGAATAAATCTCTCGAAGTGGTGCATTCAAAGTCTTCAGCGGTTTCCATTTTATTAAGCAAATTTCAAAAACGATGGCCCAAGATTCAATTATTTTACTCGGTTGAAATGGCGAACGTTGGTAGCGTTAATGCATTAATGCGTATGGGGCAACACGTTGCTTATGTGCAAATTCCTCTTTCGATGCTGGCGGACTACTTTCTGTTGGAATGGCACATCGTGCGGCTGAATAGCAATTTGAAAAAAGTTGAAAAGCTTTTGCAGGAGCCGGTTGATTTTAATGTTTCGCAAATGACTTCTATGGGATTTAAACTCGAAATTAAGGGTTATAAAAATCGCCCCATCGATCCGCAACTTGCTTGGATGTGGAGACGCCATCAGCGCCACCAATTTTCATTCACTTTTACCAACACGAAAGCAGATCTTTTTTTTTCAGAAAACAATTTGGGATTGTCCATGGGACGAGAGATTTTTCTCGCCGATTCTTTGCTCCTGTCAGAAGACAAAAACTTTAAAGCCTTTTTGGCCCATGAAATTGTCCATTCCACTAATTCTGTGAGGTTTGAAAAATATGGAGATCCGTCTGGGCAAATTTCATTTCATGCAGGATTACATAACACTTTGGGATTTTTCCAGGACCCCAACATGCCGCCAGTTTACAAGCGAGCATTTTCAACCGACGAAATGGAAGCATGGTTGATCACTCAAAAACTAAATCCTGAAGTTGCCACGGAGACCGGCGTTTCGTACCAAGAATTTTTACATAATCAAATTACGTGGTTAACCGAGCTGCGACGCATTTTACCAGGACAGCTTATCGAACATGAATACTCATGGGCTCCGTTAGCTGCGGCGAGCACCGGTTCCGTATATGTAGCTGTTCCGAATCATTCCGCGGAAGAAGTTGGCTCTTCTTTCAAATTCGTTGTGTTTGCTGGAGCACCAGATGAAGTGGTGATTGTGATTCCACGGGCGCAAGGCAAAGTAGAGGAATTAGGGGCTGAAGTTTATTTATTAAACGCGATCGATCGCCGACTGATGCAGCTCAAAAATCGCGCCAGGCTAGCAGAGGCTCCTCGCTAATTCCGACGGTTAATTACCAGAACTTCCACCACGGTTTTTTTATAGGAAGTATGGTGCTGGCAATCTTTGACGGGCTATCGGCTTCCGACATGCTGTTGAGAAGTCTGTGGGAAATTAAGTAATCCGAAAATTCGATGTCTGCATCTCGAATGTGCTCGATCAAAGCCTTGTAATTTGAAATTTCTTTCAGTTTCTGTAACTCCCCCAGCATATTACTTAAAATGTAAACATAAGTGTTTTGCGTTCGCTGCAACTCTTTGTTTTTTTCATCATTTTTCAACACGGGAAGAGCATCATCTATGATGCTGCTTAACGCAGAGGCAAATCGTTTGTCAGAGCCTGACGACGTGCGGAGCTGATCAAAGATAGAACTGATCCCTATGCTTTGGTCGGGTTGAGCCAGAACAATTTCTAACGAATTTTTAATTAAAAGCTCAGGCGAGTCGTCTTTGTTTTCGAGCCTTTTGATGTTCTTGTAGATGATCTGCTGAAGGATTTCGATATCCATCGTTTTTAATCTTTCGGAATGATACTCGAGTTCCGCGCCCGCGGGGGTGACGAATAAAAAGCATAATAAAACAGATATGAGTTTCATGTTGGCCTCCTGGCGATATGCCTTCATTGTAACCTTATAATGTCCAACGTCAATTCATCGGGTGACAGGGCCAGGGTTGTCTTTTATAGTACTTCACTAAGCCAACAATGGAGGAACCCCCGTGAAAATGACGAAATTGCTATTTTTCGCAAGCATGATTTTTTTTACCGCTTCTTGCTCAAAATTAATCGAAAAAACAATCGAAAATAATCCAGAAATTCTTTATAAGGCGATAAAAAAAGATCCAGTAAAATTTATGGATACGTTGCGTGAAGCCGCTCAAGAAGCGCAAAAGGGCGATTACGAGCGCGCTCAGAAAAAAGAAGAAGAAGACCGCAAAAAAGAATTCGACAGTCCAAAAGCCTTTGCTATGGAATCTGATCGTCCTTTTAGAGGTCCTGCCAACGCAAAAGTAACTGTTGTTGAGTACTCTGACTTCCAGTGTCCGTACTGTAAACGTGGCGCAGAAACAATGGATGAAGTGGCTAAAGCGTACGGCGATCAAGTTCGCATTGTGTTTAAACATCTTCCCCTAGAATCGAAACATCCAAATGCTCGCCGTGGATCTGAATATTTCGAAGCAGTCGGGATGCAGGATTCTGCCAAAGCTTTCGAATTTAAAAAGAAAGTTTTCGAAGACCAAAACGGAACATATGGTTCTGATAAAGATGCTGACAAGTTTTATCAAAAAGCAGCAAAAGACGCAGGCGCCGACATGGGTCGCTTAGCTGCAGACCTAAAAGGCAAAGCTGATTTCATCAAAAAGCGCATTGATGGAGACATGGAAGAAGCTAAAAACAACGGAATCGAAGGAACACCTGGATTCTTAATCAACGGTGTAACCTTAAAAGGTGCGTACCCATTCCCTGAATTCAAAAAGATCATCGACGAGTGGATCAAACGCAAAGGCTAATGCGAACAAGTATCAAACCGCAGAGAGGACCTTCGGTCCTCGTTTACGGGCGAAGCTCGTGTCTGCGGTTCAAAAAATGCTAGCCACCAGTACCGGCGGCAACGCATCAAAAGGCGCTTTTAAGGGCGCCTTTCTTATTTGTAGTCCGAACGAAGTCTGAGGTTGGCGTTTACAATTTTACTGGCAACGACGTGGCCTGGAGCACGATTTCTGTGGGACTCAATCGGCAAGGCAATGCCGAAACTCGCAGGCCTTTGTTCACAGCCTCGCGTAAAACTCGACCGTACTGGGGATCAATCTGATCGGCTGGCGAAAACTCAGTGCAGTCTTCGCGCTGAATCACGTAGATCATTTCGCAGGTAAAACCCTGTTCCATCAATGTCATCATTTCTTGCAAATGCTTTTGTCCGCGCTCGGTCACCGCATCGGGAAATTGTGCGGTTGAGTTTACCGCCAGCGAAACGTTTTTGATTTCGAAAAAATGCAGCGGCGGCTTAAGCTCGGTAAGTCTGCCGTTTTTTAATTTTACGTGCCCTGAAGTTTTCCAAAGCGCGCCGTCAAGTCGCGTCTGCGCATTGATTTTTACTTCCGATTGGAATCCATTGAAGTCTTTCCAGTGGGGAACAAGTCCCGAGGCATGAAGCTCGCGAACCAGCGCCGGCGGAGTGCCCGTATTGACGCCCACCCATGTGTTTGGAGTGCGAAGCATCTCGAGCGTGTAGCGCAATTTTCGTTCAGGATTTTTGGCAAGAGACAACAGACATGCACTTTGCGGATGGTTGCAACCTTTCATGCTTCCAGTGTTGGGAACATGGGCGACAACTGTTTCGCTTCCCAACATAATATCCGCAAAAAACCTCTTATATCTTTTTACAAAAACGCCTTCAATCAGCGGAATTCCAAACTTCATTACAGCTCCTCAGTAGTTTCTCAGCGAGGTTTATTTTGTTCCAGTTAACATAGTGAAGTTTGAGAGGGAATGAGGACAATTTATGCGTAGCACAAATGGGGTCCCAGTTGCCTTCTTTTCGAGCCAGCCTTACAACTCAATGCATACGGAGAAAAACACTATGGCAGAAATTGTGAGAATTCCCAAGCCAGCTTGGCTCAAGGTTAAAGCCCCTTCCGGTGAGTCTTACAACACAATCAAAAGCATGCTCGGAAATCTTAAGCTTGCCACTGTATGCCAGGAAGCCCGATGCCCTAATATCGGCGAGTGCTGGGCCGGTGGTACAGCCACCTTTATGCTGATGGGTGAAGTTTGCACTCGGGGTTGCCGCTTTTGTGCAGTGAAAACTGGAAATCCCAAAGGCAAGATCGACGAAGAAGAGCCCAACAAAGTGGGTTGGGCCATTGCCCAAATGGGCCTGAAGTACGTCGTCATCACCAGTGTGAATCGCGATGATATGCCTGACCAGGGGGCCGACCATTTTGCTCGTACCATCGAAGTGATCAAAGCCAACGATCCAAAGTTGATTGTCGAAGTTTTAACACCCGATTTTTTGGGACGGGAAGATTTGATCGAGCGCGTGGTTCGATCACAGCCTGAAGTGTTCGCACACAACGTGGAAACTGTAGAACGCCTGACGCCGAAAGTGCGCGACCCCCGAGCTACCTACCGGCAATCGCTCTTAACATTGGCAACGGTGAAAAAACTCAATCCCAAGATGTACACAAAGACATCGGTGATGTTGGGCCTTGGCGAAACCGACGAAGAGCTTATGCAAACGATGCACGACTTGCGTGCTGTCGGTTGCGACATCGTTACCTTTGGGCAATATCTGCAGCCCTCGCGACGTCATCTCAAGGTGATTGATTTTGTAACCCCCGAGAAGTTTAAATTCTGGGAACAAGAAGCGTTAAAGTTAGGATTTATTTACTGCGCGAGCGGCGCCCTTGTGCGAAGCTCTTATAAAGCGGGAGAATTTTTTATCAAAGGCGTTATCGAAAAACAACGTCAGCAAGAAATTCTATTACAGGTAGAAGCTTCAGCTGAACAAACAGCTGAACTAAGAACGGAACAAACGGCAGAAGTATAAGCCGAGAGCAACTTAGGAGGCATTTGTGGCGACAAAAGATATTCAATTACCAGAAATCGGCGAAGGAGTTACTGAGGGCGAGCTTGTTCGTTGGCTAGTAAAAGTTGGCGACTCCATCAAAGTTGACCAATCACTCGTCGAATTGATGACCGACAAAGCCACTGTGGAAGTGCCATCTCCGTCTGCAGGTATCGTGAAAGAATTAAAATTTAAAGAAGGCGATGTAATCAAAGTTGGAGCAGCTTTTGTCATTGTTGACGACAGCTCAACTGGCGCCGGAGCTAGCGCAGCCAAAGCCGCTCCCATAGCAGCAGCACCTGCTCCCGCAACACCAGCGAAAGCTCCAAGTGCTCCAGCAGCGACGTCAAATGCGCCGTCAAATCCAACAAAAGCACCATCAACATCCGCACCAGCAATGACAGCTTCCAACGGCGGTGGAATGGCAGCCGTGCAACCACCTCCCATGGATATTCATGTTTTGGCGACACCATCCACACGTCGCTTAGCGCGTGAGAGCAACGTCGATATTAATCAAGTTTCGGGATCTGGCCTTGCGGGTCGAGTGACTCGTGACGATGTTTTAAAATCGCAAGGTGCCACAGGTGCTGGAATGCCAACCTATTCCCCTCCACGAGATATGCCAGCATTCGTCAGCCAACAGGGCAAAGAGGAGCGCGAACCACTTCGCGGTGTGCGCAAAAAAATTGCCGAAAATATGCAAATGGCCAAACACATTATTCCGCACTTCACATTAATGGACGAAGCCAATGTCACTTCGCTTGTAAAAATGCGTGAGGAACTTAAAGCGGCAGCCGAACAGCGCGGAATCAAAGTGACATATTTGCCATTTGTGATGAAGGCGTTGATGGCCACTATTCGTGAGTTTCCAAAATTCAATTCTTCAATTGATGATGCCGCCCAAGAGATCGTAAGCAAAAAATATTTCAACATTGGATTTGCAGCCGACACACCAAACGGGTTGATGGTTCCAGTGATTAAAGATGCCGACCGCAAAACGATCTTTCAGCTGAGCGCCGAAATCGTAGACCTGGCCAAGCGCGCTCGCGATGGAAAATTAAAACTCGAAGAGATGAAGGGTGCCACCTTCACGATCACTAACATTGGAAGCATTGGCGGCACTTACGCCACGCCAATTATCAATCACCCAGAGGTTGCGATTTTTGGAATGTACAAAATTCAAGATCGTCCATTTGTGGTGGATGGCCAGCTTGAAATTGCAAAATTTATGAATTTTACAGTGACCTGTGATCATCGCTTGATCGACGGCGCCGAAGCAGCACGCTTCCTCGCGGCGTTTATCAAGCGAATTGAGAGTCCTGGATTGCTCATGATGGATATGATTTAACAGTAGAGCAGAAAAGCCGTAACGAAATGTATTTTTAGTTTCTGTATTTTTTAAAGGGTCTTTTTTTAAGACCTCTCGCAAACAGGATGTTTGATTTCGCGAGTTGAGCCCACGATGGGCGCGTCTTAAAAAGAGACCCTTTAAAAAATACAGAAACTAAACCGTTACAAGGAGAGTTGATGTCGCAGTTTGATGTTTGTGTGATTGGTGCTGGACCTGGTGGATATGTGGCGGCGATTCGGGCGGCGCAGCTAGGGTTAAAAACCGTGATCATCGAGCGCGAAAAACTCGGTGGAGTTTGCCTGAACGTGGGATGTATTCCCTCAAAAGCCATGATATCTGCGGCGCACTTTCTTCATCGCATGCAGCACGATGCTCCCACTATGGGTTTTGAAATCAAAGGCGATGTGAAGCTTGATGCTAAAAAGCTGCAGGCTTGGAAACAGTCTGTGTGCGATAAAATGTCCGGTGGAGTGCAACAACTTCTTAAGGGCAACAGTGTGCACGTCATTTCGGGCGAGGCGTCGTTTGTCGATGCAAAAACTTTGCAAATCAAATCAAGCGACAAGACAGAAAAAATCACGGCAAAAAATTACATCATCGCGACGGGCTCTCGCCCCGTCGAAATTCCAGGTTTCACATTTGACGAAAAAGACATTATGTCTTCAACCGGTGCCCTCGCCATGGACTCGCTTCCTAAATCGCTTGCCGTGATTGGCGGTGGTTATATTGGCCTTGAAATCGGCGGCTACCTTAACCAGTTGGGTGTAGAAGTCCATGTGTTTGAAGCCAACGACGCGCTTTTAAAAGGTGTGGCAGATCCAGAGGTTGTACAGGTAGTTGCGCGTAAATTAAAAAAAGATGGTGTAAACGTTTATTTAAAGAGCATGGCTCAAGGTTTTACGAAAAAAGGCAAACAGTACGACCTTAAAGTTAAGAGCGATGGAAAAGAGCAAACGTTTACCGTGGATAAAATTTTAGTGACGGTTGGACGTAAACCAAACTCTGATCAAATGAATCTCAAAGGGATTGGTCTACAAATTGACGAAAAAGGTTTTGTGAAAGTGAATGCACAACGCAAAACCAATCTTCCCAATATTTTTGCAATTGGCGATATCGCCTGTCAGCCGATGCTAGCGCACAAAGCGAGCTATGAGGGTGTGATGGTTGCCGAAATTATTTCTGGGATCAATCGCGCTTACGATGCCAAAACTGTTCCGGCCGTTATTTTTACCAATCCCGAAATTGCGTCTGCAGGGTGGACCGAAGAAGAATGCAAAGCCCACGGCTACACGCAATTAAAGATCGGGAAGTTCCCTTTTGCGGCAAACGGAAGGGCTGTGTCTTTAATGGAAACCGATGGCTTTATAAAAATGATTGCGGACGCAAAAACCGACGTCGTTCTAGGAGTGCACATCGTTGGGCCTGATGCTAGTAACCTCATTAGCGAGGCTGTGCTTGCTATCGAAATGGGAGCACGCTTGCAAGATATCGCGCTGTCCATTCACCCACATCCAACTCTCGGCGAGACAATGATGGAAGCGGCAGAAGCGACATTGGGGCATGCGATTCATATTATTCAAAAGCCTTTGACGTCGGCTGCAAAAACGACCGAGCTCGTTAAGCACTAGTGGGCATCAAGCTGCAGAAGCAGATTGAGGTTATTGATTGGGGTCTTATCGATTATCGCAAGGCCTTCAGTCGCCAGGAAAAGCTTGTTCAGGAAATCATCGAGAAAAAAACATCTGAAAAGTTAGTTTTTTGTTCGCACCCTCCGATTGTGACACTTGGCCGAGGCACAAAGCCTGGCGATGTGTTTGCGTGGACCGGCGACTCCCTTGAAGTGAACCGCGGCGGGCGGGCCACCTACCACGGACCAAGTCAAATCATCGCGTACCCGTTGATTTGTTTAGACAGTGCCGATGATTTTTATACTGATAAAAAGGTTCCACCGCGCGATTTGCATGAGTACATGCGCACGCTGGAGCAATCGGTCCAGCTTTTGCTTAAAGATTTAGGCATCACGTCCGACGGACGTTCGGTGCAGACGCAGGCGGGAGAAGAGGCTCCCGATGAGGCTACCGGCGTTTGGGTAGGTTCGCAAAAAATCGCGGCTATTGGTATTGCAGTCAAACGCTGGATCACATCGCATGGGATCGCGTTAAATGTGTTCGAAGACCCTCAGGCTTTCCAAGGGCTTTATCCCTGCGGATTTCAAACCTCGCAGGTCGTTAATCTGCAAAAGCTCTCAGGGCAAATATATTCGCGCGAGCACATTCAACAAATGTGGAAAGCGCATCTGATGAAAGTGCTATTCCTCTAATTTTGAAAGTGATAACGATCCAAGAAAAAATCCAACTGCACCGTGCGATGTGTAGTGCCCATCGGTAACAATAGATTTGTCGAGAAAGGCGTTCGTGGTGATTCCGACGACCGTGCCAGCATCATCCACGATAGGGCCGCCGCTTTGTCCGGGAAGAACTTTTGCATCATAAAAAATAACCGCTGGATGATCTTCAAGAGACTGATCACGCTGATGGCGAGGATGATTCGATAATACAATTTGAATTGCATTGCGAATGGTTTTTTCGTCGAATTGCGCTAACGTTTTTTCGATATTATTTTCACTGTAGCCTAAGATTCGCAAAATCATTGCGTTGTCCAACTCAAGAATTTTTGCAACGGCCATGGGTAGCGGATCAAGTTCTGCTGAAGACACAAACGAATAATAACTTTGCATTGTTTTGACTAACTCTTTTTTTCCAGAAGAGATCCGAAATTTCCCGTCGTGATATTGATAGCCTGCGGAGTACAGGCACTTTTCCGCAAGGTCGTCCTTTTTTGTAAGTGAAGTGATCGAGAGACCTTTGGAAAGCGTTGTGGAGCTAAGGTTAGACCCCACACCCAAGCTCCCAATATTTATTGCAACAAAGTCATCCGGCGAATTCTCGAAATAACCGTAAGGCTGATTCTGTTTATGCCCGTTTGCTTGATAGATTGTTGAAAGCGGATTTCCCCAAAACGAATACTGAGACGGAGTTTTTTGCGTATCGAAAATCAGATTATCATTACTATCCAACAAAATAAATTCAGGCTTCAAAACGGACAAGCGCGAATTCAATTCGTCGGTAGGAACTTGCGAAAGACTGCCTTGCATAAATATCAAGCCCGCCGCATGAGTAGGAAAAACAACATGCCATGCTGTTAAAAGCTGTCCGTTTTTTTCGTTTATAAAGGCGCTACCAAACGGAGCGTACTCAAGTTTGCAGTGTTCTCCAGTGCACGACTTTAGAATGTCGCAGTTCATTTTATCGCTAATAGTTAGATCTTTGACCCAGCAATTTTGTTCGTGAAGCGAGCGTGCAGTCTCTTCTGTTAGCGTTGCAGCGTAAGCATTCCGCGGCACAAGTTTAAACGTGTTTTGCGCGACAGATCTTTGGATGTGAGGAGCTAGATCGTGACAGGATGCACTGGCTGCTAAAGAAATAAGAAAAGATAAAACGAAAGTCATAAGTCCTCTTATGAAAATTCTTAGTTGAATCAAAAACCCCAAAAAGACCATGGAATGTAATAGGTTAAAACTCAATATTCCATGGTCGTTCGACAAGTTTTGTAAAATTTCGCCTACAAGGAGTTCACGACCATGTCAGATTTTTCCATGGGTTTAATTTTTAGACTGGAAGACTTGCCTGCCTTTTGCGCAGATCATTTATGTAAGGCATGGGTCGCCAATACTAGCCTGGCCCGTGAAAGAGCGCCAGGCCACGTAGTATGTATGTATGTATCTACTTCTTCTTGATGCTGAAGGCGACTTTCTTGATTCCAGCAATTTTGATGGCATCGATAATTTCGGTGAGCTTTTCCAAAGTCACGGCCTTGTCGGCATTCAAAATAGCGCCAGAGTCCACAGTGGTCTTTGCCGTTGCAGTGGCTTGGTCTTTAAGCTCTTCAATTGTTGCAGGCTTGCCGTTGACGTAAAGTTCGCCGGTGGCTGCAATAATCACGTCGAGATTTTTTTCTGTCTCTTTTGCTTCGCCCGAAGACGCCTGTGGTAAACTGACATCAATCGCTGGTTTTAAAACTAGAGGAGCTGTCACCATGAAGATGATCAGCACCACAAGAATAATATCCACAAACGGAACAATGTTAATTTCCGCAATGGGCTCGTCTGAGTTTCCGCCGAGTGATGCTCCCATGTATTAACCCTTCTTGCTTTTAGCAAATGAAAGACAAAGCTCTTTCGCAACTTCGATTGTTCCAACCGTATCACGCACCATTTTTTGATAGTAGTTATAGGCAACGACAGCTGGAATCGCCACGAAAAGACCAATGGCAGTTGCGACGAGAGCGTGCGCGATACCAAGCATAACGACTTCGTTTCCGGCCGCAGAGTTCTGTGCAAGATCATTGAACGCTTTCATAATTCCCATCACCGTTCCAAGAAGTCCGATGAACGGAGCGTTCGAGCCAACTGTTGCTAGAAAGTTCAAAAACTTTTCAAGGCGCGGTTTTTCGATAATCGTGTAAGAGGTAAAAATCTCTTCGAGACCTTTTTCGCCATTCGTTTTAGCATGGCGAAGTCCATAACTAAGAGCTCTTTGCGGAAGAGATCCGTCGCTGACAGCCAAGGACTCAAGTTTTGATAGATCTTGAGATCGAATCAATTCGTTAGCTTGAGCACGAAACGCTTTATTTTGTCTCGATACTTTGCTGAGAACGAAAAATCTCTCCAAAATCATGGCGATGCTTAAAATACTCGCAATGACTAAGATCCATAAAATTATATCTGCGAAACTTTGGGCTAATGTAAACAATCCTTGAATATTCACGACGCACTACTCCTTTCGTGAGTTGTGTAATGATATAAAAGAGGGAAGGGATAAATCAAATTAAAACAATATGATGCATACGTGCTTTGCGCAAAAAACCGTGGGAATGATTTCACTCCTGGCTCTAGTCCTCGCTGGGTGTTCCCCCTGGAATTCGCGCTCGCAAAGTAAACCGCCTATTTTTATCATCGCGGTAGAGTCCTTAAGCTTTGAAAATACCTCTTGTTTTGATGAAACTGGAGAACCCGATGGGTTCAAAGAGCTGTGCGACTCAGCTTTGCGTTTCACGCATTTTTACACCCCTTCGACCATGAGCCAATCAAGCCTTGCAAGTTTGCTCACGGGTCTTGATGCAACTGACCACAAAGTCTTCCACAATGGAAATGATGGAATTGCCCCACCTGTGCTCACTTTGGCTGAAAAGGCCCTGCTAGCTGGGTATCGAACGGCTTTTTTTAGCGGTGGACCTCCGTTTTTAGCCAAATCAGGTTTTCAGCAAGGATACGAAGTTTTTGACGACGATTATGATCAGAGTTCCAACACCTATACTCCTGCGAATGTTCTATTATCGCGAACAATAAACTGGATCGGCCAGGGCCAACAACCGACACTCACCACCGTGTTCTTAGCTGATATGCAATTTCCTTTCGTGCAAACGTTTACCGACGAAAAAAAAGAACGCGAAAAAAGTGTGACGGCGCAACGACAAGAAATTGCCGAATCCTTGGGTGAATTTTTTCGGGAGCTTAAAAAACAGCGTTTGTGGGATCAGTCGTTTGTAATTTTGGTGGGACTTAATGGAGAGGCTCCAATGAATCGGCGCTCGTTTTTATGGCGTGAGAACGTTTTTCGCGAAAACGTCCATGTTCCTCTTTTTATCAAAACGCCACAGATGAAAGAGGCGAAGTCGGTAGACTTTTTATTGTCGATGAAAAATATTGGGCAGCTTCTGCGTGATGGATTAGAGCAATCCACATCGATGGTGGATTTTGTGATGCAGAAAATGGACGAGTGGAAAGAGTCGCCGCCAGCATTCTTAGAAATTCGCTCTGATTGGGCTCGCTGGTGGATGGCAAAGTCGCCGCTCATCAGTCTGCGCACGGCAGATTATTTAGTGGTGCCGCAGAAACGCTGGCAGATTTATCATACGTTAGTGGATAAAAATGAGGGAACTGTGCTCTACGAATCACAGCTGGATCGGGAAAAAATTCGCTGGCTAAAAAACAAACTCGATCAGAGTTATGATGTGCAGTCGTATCCATCCGAGGCTTATGATTTTATGAAAGACTTTCGCAACGCTAAAATGTCGGGAACGACAAAATGGGCGTACGCCGTGGCGAAAATTAATAAAAGCCACTATGCGGACGAAATGGCAGCGAACGAAGCCCTGCGCACAGAAAACTGGGAGAGACTCAAAGAGAGCACGTCACCGCTTCATCGATATCTGGCGGCAAGGCATTTAGAAAGCGCAACGGCGGTCACCCTTACGGGTGCTTGCGAGAGATTTTTTGTAGAGAAACCAAGAGAAAGTCTGTTTCGACGTTGCCGCGACACACTTTTTTTAGCTTTGCTTGATTGGGAACGGCATCGCAATGAAGCCAATGTTTCGCAGTGGGAAAAAAGCTTTATCCGTCAGTACCGGTCGTACATGAAGGCCAAGCAAATGGTTTTTGCAAACATTTATCTTGAGCTCAACTGGGACGTGGACTCCCTATCCTATCTACGCCCGTCATTAGCAGAGCTGTATTTGCACCTTCCAGAGAAAATGGCTCTACGCCGAAAGGTAGAATCCTACCAAATCCCGCTGTCCGTCGGATTCGCCGACGGAATGCTCTAGGTACGCCGATCCTTTTTGCGACCGCATTATCTACCGAAAAGATAATCCGGTGCCAGGTCCTGTTTAATTCGGTGCCAGGTTCGCACCGAATTAAACAGGACCTGGCACCGGATTATTCACTGGATTGTCAGGCGAGGAGGCGAGCGCTTTCTAGAGTGAAAGCAGACCGATCCAGAAGGGTTGGTCTTCGTTATCGGTGGCGAGGCTTAGAGTTAAGCTGTCGAGATCCATTTTGTCGGGAGTCAGATGCAAAGTCTGAGGAGGCACGTAGCTTCGCGATACCATCAAAAGTCGGTCACCTTTTTGACAGAGCAAATTTCCGTGTTCGAGGCTTGAGTGCTGAGTAAGGCCATAAAGCTGTTTCGGAAGCGGCGGCAATGTCTGATTTGTGCTGTGATCGAAACTGAGATCTACGGGATGATGCAAGGTTAGTATTTTTGTTGCCCGCATGATCGCTAAAAATGGCGCGCCTATTTTAAACCACGAAAGTTTTTTGCCATCCTTCAGCAAACATAAAATTTCAAGACCCGACGTCAATGCCTCGGAATTAAATTCCTCACGTAAATCCTCGTGAAGGGAGAGCAGCACCAATCGCAAACGATTTTCTTTTTCGCTCAAAGTATCGGACGGAAGCGAATACACGGTGTGATCGGGGTCGACACTGAAATCTTGGAGTTCACTTGTAACTCTTTCGATAAAGACTTGAGCCATTCGTTTTTGTCCCCAGGGTGTGGCCAAAATAAACAATTTTTTATCATCGGATATAAAAATTTCGGGTCGCGGGCGAAAAAGTTTTCCGCCGTAAGAGCGTTCGTTTATTTCCATATTTAAGGCCCGTACTGTTGAAGTTTGCGTTTTGCCTTCAGGTAGTATTCCCCGGTGGGAATATCTTTAGCCACAATTTCTTGCCACTTCGCTTTGCAAATTTCAAAATTGCCAAAACGCTCTTCGATCACGCTCTCCTCGTACAGAGGGCGCATCTTAACTTCTAAAGAACGTCTTGTTTGCTCGATAAAGTTTGCAATGGAATAGTCATAAGGATCCACACGTTTTGCCTGCTCGGCCGATAAAATAGCATCCCGTAAGTTGTTACTGTTTAATAGGGAGTTTGCTTTTCCCATCAGCGATCGTTTTTGCGTTTCAATATGTTGCTCGATCGAGGCAACGTGCCTTTGTGAAGACGGTTTTAGCTGGTCGGGATCGGGGAGACTGGCATTGATATGAGCTGAGAAGGCGGTAATAGCCTCGTGGAAGTCCTTATTCTGCAAAAGATTTTTTGCTCGATAAAAAAGATCGCGGCCTTTTTGCGCGTTGTCGTTAAATTCCTTGAGTTTTCGTTCTGCTTCCAAGGCCTGGTTAAGACGCAATTCAATTTCGGCTACAATGGATAAAGCGTCTGAATTTTCTGGATCCAATTGCAAAGCACCGGTGAGACAGCCTTTCACCGAATTTACATCCACAGAATCGCGATAGCGGTCACGGCAGTCGGCCACGATGTTTTGTACTTTGATTCGAGTTTCTTCCTGTTCACGTCTTTGCTGGGCTATAAATTCTTTTTGACGAAGAGTTTCCTGCGCTTCGACAAGTTTTGTTTCGAGTTCGCGGGAGTCTTTGTAAAAAGGGAGCGTTTTATGAACGTAAGCTAATTGAGTGAGAGCATTTTGAATACGTCCTTCCTGGTAATAGTTCTGGGCAGAATTATAACTGTCCACCACAAACTTTTTTTCTTCGTTGGGCAGTGATTCAAAAGTTTTTATGCCGGTTGCTGCGACATCGCGTTGTGGTCCAGGGCTCATTTGTTGAAAAACCGCATAACCGAGAATTAATACAGCTATCATTCCTAATAGCGCAGTGCGGAGGTGATTTTTTTTGGCGACGGGCGAAGTGATCCTCTGGACCGTTCCGGTTAATTGAGCAAGCTCTTTAGTTTCGAGGCGCAGATGTGGTTTGTGTGCATCGCCCGCGAGGTCCCATTCCTGGGAGCTCAAAATCAAAGGCCCGCTGTACGCTTGCAGGGGAAGATCTTTTAGTTTTTCCGAAAAAGAAAGATCACGCATTTCAAAAATCATCGTCAATTGATTCACAGTGATGATATCACCGCTTTTTATTTCGCGCGGTTCGTGGTGTGGAAGCTCCTGGCCATTGAGAAGCGTTCCATTTGCGCTTTGCAAGTCTCTGATAAAAAATTGTTCGCCGACTTTTTCGAGGCTGAAATGCTGCCGGCTAGCTTTTTTATCATCCAGTTGAATCTGCGCGATATTATCTCTTCCTGCCACCCATTTGTTGCCTTTAAGCCGCAACGATTCCGAGTGCGATTCGTGCATGAACTTAATGTAAGGCTCGTGGGGCAGTTGTACATCGTTGGTGTGCTCTTCGTTGCCATGAAAAGAAAGCTCGGCCTCATGCGCTGGAACTTGCGATTGAGTGCTGCTGATCGGCTCGCGAATTTTTTCGTCGACTTCACCATCAGCTGGGGTTTCATCTTCAGCCTGTATGCGACCCTTCACTTCTTCATTTTTGAGCGAAGGCTCCTCATTTAACATCTGTAATTCAAATTCATATGGAGAAACATAGAAGTGCACAACGCCGTCCACAAAGGACAACGTATTGTGGGTTTTACCCTCGTAAGACACCATAAGATGGGTCGAAAGCGATTTTACAACCCACGCGCTATCTACAAATTCAATTGATACGTGTTGGCGAGAGATGCCTGGATCCGATTGCAACATCACGTCGGCGTTTTCATGTCGACCCATAATATAGGACTTGCCCGGCTCCAGTTGAAGCTCGGCAAAATCCACTTGATGTCGTCTCACCTTAAGTCGGGCCACTATACACCCTCCTGTATTGACAGACGGCATTCTTTGATTTGTTCTTTAGCTAATTGATACTTTTTATTTGTCGGCTGATTAAGGATCTGTAGAACCTGAGCAAATTCGGCTATGCACATCTTATACATGGCTTTGTCCTTGTATTTTAAACCAAGGTCCATGTGGTAATCCACTTCATCCAGACGTTTTTTTTCGGATAATTTGTAATACCGCCGAGCCATCACATGACTTCGGTCTGTAGCCAGAGCCGTTTGGAAGGCTTCAATGGCGCGATTATATCGAGCATTGTGATAATCGCGTAGACCGCGAATATAATGTTTCTGTGCAGAGCGTTTATTATAAATTTCCAATTCTGTAAGTTGACTAAAACTCTTTGAGATTTCTTCTTGGCGCTTTTGAACAGCTGCGATGCTCTCATTGATGGTTTCAGAAGTCGCAATTTTTGGCGGTGGTTTGGGTGCATCTTCAGGCATGAGCCATAAACCCAGGCCAACAACTAAACCGATTCCAACAATGACTGATATGCGCTTGGATTGGGGATCTAAAGCTGGCGGTTGGTTTTGCGGGAGAGCTGCTTGTGGAATATAAGACGTCGAAGAGAGAGAGGATGGCTTTGAAGAGGGCGCGCTCAGCGCTGGCACGGCGGTGAATCTATCAGTGAGTCTATCAGCGAGACCATCAGACTGAATCTCCACAGCTATATGAGTATCTCCGCAGGTAAGGATATCTCCACCTTGTAAAAGATGTTCTCCCTCGATGGGTCGTTGGTTGACTAAAGTGGTTTTTTTTCCACTGAGGTCTTCGACAGTGAGGCCTTCCATTTTGTAATCCAACCGGCACTGTTGCCGACTGACCCGAGCATCCATAAGAGCCACTTGGCAAGACAGAGCATCTCGACCAATAATTGCGCCAGGTGGAAGAATGCGATACACGTCTCCCTTATTGGGACCGGTCAAAAGGCGCAGGGTCACCTGGAAAGCAGATAATGGTGAGGAGCTCAGAGCCGAGGAACTCATCAGTCGGAATCCTCCTCAACAATTTGCATCACGGTAAACAATATATAATTTGGTTTGTTATTATTAATAATCGCTTTAGCCGCGATCTCGTACCTCTCGGAACCTTGCGATGGAAGTTCGTTTGTATGCGCATTGTTAGGATTTTGCACGCAAGTGGCTAATAGATCTTTGAGTGACTCGTACAGTGACTTATCAGTCAGCTCCGAGATAGACATTTGTAAAACCCGCCCTCCATCAAATAGGGGATGGCCTTCGAGTGCCGGATTTAGCGCAATAAACTGCTGGGTCTGAGGATCTAAAGCAAAAGCGGGCACCGGAAACATCTTTACAACTTCGTAGGCTTCCACCGACTTATCAGACTGGGCGGCCACCTTATCAGTGCCCGAGAAATCTGCGTTGATCCGCGAAAGCGCGCTATTAATATTCGCAATCAGTTTTTGGAATATGGGCAATTGAAATGTAATTTGAATATTGCTACTTCCTTCACTTAACGAACGATCGATTTCGCGATTTAAATTTTTAAGTGGATAGATTATGAGGCGGTACTGAATAGCAAAGACAACGGCTCCAATCAAACACGCGATGAGAAAAATTTGGATAAATAAACTAAGAATTCTGCCAAAATCCACGGCCAACGGATCTACGTTGTAAATCACAATGGCGTAGGCTTTTACGGTAGAATCACCGATATCTGCGTTGAAAAATTTAATTGGCACGCTGGCAGCAACTTGGCCGTCGTTGATGAGGTCAACCTGTTCGCTATAGCTGTTTCGTAAAGCGATCACAAACGGATCCTTCAGAAATTGACCCATCTGATTTGCTGGTGCGAGAATCGCTCCGCTTTGTCCAGAGATAATGAGAGCTTTATCCACACCCGACTCGCGCACGATAAAATCTGTGGTCAGAGAAAGTTCGGAGTCTTCAGCAAGAGCCTTGCGATTCATCTGCGCAAGGTTGCGCGCCATGGTGAGCGCACGACGTTTGCTCTCGGTAAGCACGCTTTCACGGGTTAACTTTGCAAGCGGAAAGATGGCAAGAAAAGTTGTCAGAAAAATAAAGGCAATAGTGAAGCCAGCTAAAATGTGTTTGAAGTCGAACTTTTCTGCAGCCTTGTAGATCGGTGGCATAGCAACGTCATCTATATACTGCTCAGCGCGGTCTTTAATTATTTCCATCAGCTTTGGCTGCTCGTAAACAGGGGCTTGGGCTGGCTGCTGTGCTGCTGAGGCATCACTCATCATCAGCGAGTGGGGATCGTGTTGCAGTTGCAAAGCTGTATTCCCCTGTGCAGAGAAGTGTGATGAAGTTGTACTTAAAGCTCTGGATGGTAGAGCTTTGTTTAACTTTTGATCCGCGAAGACAACGTTATCGGGCAGTTGAAATATGGTGAAAATTGTTTGATGAATTAAAACTTTGTCGCCTGTTTTGAGTCCGTGATTTTGAACCTGAATCCCATTGACGAAGGTGCCGTTGCTTGATTTTAGGTCGGAAATAATAACTTTGTCATTAGTCACAAAGATCTGTGCGTGGTTTTTTGAGACGCCATTATCGGCGAGTCGAATGCTTGCTTTTACCGAGCGTCCAAGGATGTTGTTGCCCTTGAGGAGGGGAAATATTTTTCCAGATTGGGCTCCATTGAGAATTTTAATGGCCCACATGCAGTGTGTCTCCTATTTTGAGTTTCTTTTGGGCCGCAAAACCAGCTGGCAGTTCCACAACATCTTTGGCCGACCACGCGGGCTTGCCCAAGCGCCACGGCTTGAGTTCGCTATCAATTCGACGGATGACTCCGCTTCGGTCCACATAAACAACGTCAATGGGGATCGACATAAAAAACGTATGGACCCAGTTGCATCGAGGAATAAATAAACCTTCTTCATCCAATCGCTTCGTACCGATCAAACCTACAACACGTGAAACAAAACTGTTTGCAACACGCATTTTGTGACAAAGGACTTGCTCATTGGGCTTAAGGACTAACTTCATCCCTTGCCTCCGTACAAAAATTGGAGGGCGACGGGGGCAAACACCACAATAAAAACTGCGGGCAAAATAAACATAATCAACGGAATAAGCATGGCTTGCGAAGCACGAGCTCCCGCTTTTTCTGCTCTCACAAATCGTTCGAGTCGCATTTGCGCTGAGTGTTCTTTTAACACCTCGCCCACGCTCGCGCCTGTGGCATCGGCATCGGTGAGAACATTCACAAAGCTTGTGGCTTCGGAAACATCAAGGCGATAAGCCATATCTTTGAGAGCCCTTTCGCGTGTACTTCCAAGACGAATATCGCGCAAAACTTTTTCGAGCTCTTGTGCGAGGACGCTGTCGGGTGCTTTTGTAGTAATTTTTTGAATCGCGCCAAAAAAGTCGGCTCCGGCCTGTGTAGAAAGCGCCAAAAGCTCAATAAAAAACGGAAGATCTATCACAACTGATTTCATACGTTTGTTTTTTTCAGCTCGCGCGTGAAAATCGGGAAGCATGTAACCGATGGGAGATAACATTACCAGTACGGCTGTGGGATATCCCAGCTGCAGTGCAAAGTTCAACAAGACGATGAGAACAGGAAACAGCACGCCCCAAAAAAGTTTAAGTCCGATGAATTCGTCCACCGAAACTTCTTCTTCCATGCCGGCGGTTACGATTTTGTAATCGATGTCTTTTCGCCATTTTTCGCTCTTAAAACGAAGCGCGTACTTCATGGTAAATTGATGCACGAGCGGGCGCGAAAGATTGATGAGCGGAGATTTTGATTTTTTCGGCGCGTCGCCTGTGGCCCACGAAAGTGATTTACTTTCTTGGCTTGCTGCGAACAAAGAATACACCACCCAAAACGTAGAGGTGCCTGCTAAAAATAATCCTAAATAAAGTAACAAATCCATAGCCATAAATTTTATTTGTGACTAAACTACCCACATGCTGAGGTTTGTGCTTGCCTCAAAATCACCACGTCGCCAGTTTTTTCTTCAAAAACGCGGGTACGTTTTTCACACCTTTCCAGTAGAAATATCGGAATTTCTTGATAAAAACCTGAGGGTTGAATTGGCTGTTGAGGACCTGGCAAAGCGCAAGGCCCAGGCTTTGATCGAGAGCCCAGAAGGCCTTAAAATGGATCCTAGCGTCGTGCTGTCGGCCGACACCATTGTTGTCTATAAAGATGAGATTTTGGGCAAGCCCAAGGACCAGCAAGACGCCTTCGAAACTCTGCAAAAACTCTCAGGCGATGTGCACCAAGTGATCACCGGTTACTGCCTGTGGAACACACAAAACGGAAAAATTATTTTAGGTCATGGAACTTCGCAGGTGGAGTTTCGCCATCTTAACAAAGAAGAAATATGGGACTATGTAAAAAGCGGTGACCCTATGGACAAAGCGGGGTCTTATGGAATTCAGAGCTTAGCGCGACAGCTGATTCGCAGTCAGCATCGCGAACTGAACGATGCCGAAGGTGCAGAATTGGGATCGACGTTTCGTTATCAGGGTGCTGACTTTGTAAAAAGCTTTACTGGGACGCTGGAGAACATTGCTGGTTTACCGATCGACGAGATCGAAGAGAAAATAAAATTAAGTGGCTGGCAGTTGCCAAAGAAGGGATAACCAATGGTTCATGTACGAGGAAAAAAAGTAGGAATCATTGGTGCCGGAAATATGGGACAAGCCATCATCAAGGGTTTGGTGGAGTCGCAAAAAATCGAAGTGACAAATCTTTTCGTAACCAACCGCTCAACGGGAAAACTTGAAAAAGTAAAAAAACTTTTCAATGTTGACTCGCTTGGAAACAACGAAGCACTGGTGGATTTTTGCGATGTGATTATTTTGGCAATGAAGCCGCAGGATATGCAGGAAGCGTTGGACCAATGCCGCAACTCGTTTGGCGTGCATCATGTCGTCATCAGTTTGGCAGCGGGCATGGATTTTATAGCTTTACGAAAGCTCATTCCCGAGGGTCATCTCACCCGAGTGATGATGAACACTCCGGTTTTGATTCGCCAAGGGGTGATTGGTTACTGTTCCGAAAACGGTTTGTTTGAAACTTTGATAGAAGATTTATTTTCACCCTTAGGAACTGTTTACAAATTAGAAAACGGCGATCCGTTCGAAGCCTTTACAGTGGCGAGCTCCAGCGGTACGGGATTTATTTTCGAATTGATGAACTACTGGCAAGATTGGATCGAAGAGCACGGACTTGAGCCCGAAATTGCTCGCAGTATAATTGTGCAAACGTTTTTAGGAACGGCAGCACTGGCACAAACATCAACAGAAAATTTGGAAGAACTGCAAAACAAAGTGACTTCGCGAAAGGGCATGACCGCCGCAGGCCTTGAGTCGATGCGCTCTTTAGAAATTGAAGGGCTTCTGCGCATGAGCTTCGGCAAAGCCGCCCAACGCTACCGCGAACTCGGCAACGGCCGCTAAACGAAGGCTGAGGGGAAAAGAATCTACAGTTTCGACTGATGTCTTGGCTCGAAGGTTAAAATCGATGTTGTAGACTATTTAGGGCCTCTTTTGGTTTTGCATCTTTGTTCGCTATTACCTTCGCTACCGCCTTTCGGCGGCGGACCAAGGTCCTGAAATCATCCATGCCAGAGCTTTTTTACTCACGAAAGTCGTGGGTTCGTTGGTATCGTTACTTATGGGTTAGCCTTTGGGCCGGCTTTGAGTCGGCTTTCGGCAGACTCGCGATGAGCACATAAATCAAAACACGGAGGTTTTGAATGAGAATTGCCCCGATAGATATTACACATAAAACGTTTTCGAAAAAAATGCTGGGTATCGACCCTCAAGAAGTTTACGATTTTTTGCGTGATGTTGCAGATCAAATGGAAGAGCTCGTGCGCGATCGCCAACGCCTCAAAGAAGAACTAACCAAAAAAGAACTAGCTCTTGCTGAGTACATCGAGCGCGATCAAGCTTTACGCGCGACGATCCAGGCAGCTTCAAAAATGTCGGACCAATTTCGCGCCGACGCCGAAAAAGAATCGCAACTTATCATCAATGATGCTCGCCAACGGGCAGAAATGCTGATGAAGGATGCACGCGATTCGCTGAAAAAAATGTACTATGACATCGCCGACCTGAAAAAAGCCCGCCTTCAATACGAAACAACATTGCGTTCTCTGATGCAGGCGCACATCACAATGCTCGATCAGGGCAAAAAACTTTTTCCGGAGACAACCTTGGTCGACAAACTGGATTTCATAGAAACCGAAACTCCCACCGAAGCCCCAGACACCATGCGCCCCACAATGATTGGCCAAGCCTAAAATCGAACTTCGTCCGGATCGAGCTACCCCCGCAAAACCCAAAAAAGGTACGCCGTTCCTTTTAAGGTACGCCGTACGATTTGAGGTACGCCGTACCTTTTGGTTAAGAACCGCGTCAAAATCTAGCTCTTTAAACCATAAAAACCAGCTCCGAAAAAAGATAAACACTAAAGAGAGACCTAAGCTCTTTGTCCTTAATCGACACCACTTTTTCGCCGTGATTTATGACGCGAATCTCAACCAAAAGGTACGGCGTACCTTAAAAGGAACGGCGTACCTTTTTTGATCTGGTCGCCGTGCTTTATTCACGAATATCCGCGAGGCAAATTTGTTGGTTCCGGTTTCGTACGTTTTGGTACCTTTTGCGGGTGGGATCGGATATGAATAGCGGACCATGTCTGATGCGAAAAAATCTCATGCAAAGCTTATTGTATTTTTGATCGTTTTTCTTGATCTCGTGGGTTTTGGAATTTTCATTACGCTAAGTCCGTTTTTAGCGCGGCATTTTCAAGCATCTGAATTTGAAATCGGGCTTTTGATGGCCTCTTACTCGCTCATGCAGTTTTTATTTTCGCCATTTTGGGGACGACTGAGTGATCGCTGGGGACGGCGGCCGGTGTTGCTACTTAGCCTTGTTGGAGGAAGTTTGTCCTACCTTGGAACTGCCTTTGCCCCAACGCTAGTGAGTATGTTCATTTACCGATCGTTGGCGGGTGCCTTCGCGGCAAACATTTCCACGGCTCATGCTGCAATGGCAGACCTCACTGACAAACAAAATCGAACAAGCGCCATGGGCATGATCGGCGCGGCTTTTGGTTTAGGCTTTATCATCGGTCCGTCGCTTGGCAGTTTGTTTGGCTACATCGGCCTTCAACTTGGCGATAAAGCTCCTTTTGGGATTTTCTTCCCCGCACTGATGGCCTTTGTGGTCACATCGCTTAATTTTGTTTGGGCCTATTTTTATTTACCCGAAACAAAAAGAGCCGACGAAGACGATCTTACTCAGGAAATTATTACACCAAAAAAAAATTCAGCTTTTATTGCCTACCTCATCGGTGTTTATTTTTTGGCAAGCTTCGCTATGCCACTCATGGAAGTGATGCTTTTTCCGTTCGTAGCAGATCGCTTCAATTGGGACTTTGTTACATCGGGCATTGGTTTTGCGGTGGTTGGTTTGGTGATGGTGTTTACGCAAGGATTTTTAGTGCGTCGTTTGATGCCCTTGTGGGGAGAGCGTCGTTTGCTCGTTGTCGGCATGGTTTTAATGGGCATCGCGTTTTATATGATTTCCCTTTCGCACACAGTTTCTTTTTTAGCAGTTGCTATGGTTTTTGTGGCCATCGGAAATGGGTTTTCGCGACCGGCATTGTTGGGTATTGTGAGCGTTGCCGCCCGCGATAACGAACAAGGTAAAATCATGGGCGCTTCGCAAAGTGCAGCAAGCCTGGGTCGCATCTTAGGTCCAATTCTTGGCGGTTGGCTGTACACACAGTACGGAATGGAAAGCCCATTTTTAGCAGCAAGTCTTGTAACCGCGGTGGGCTTCATAGCTATTCTTTTTAAGTATTCGCAAATTCCTGATCAAAGAGCTACGGTGCCTGCTGGCGTCAAAAAGTCGTCGTAGAAAAGGTCACCAAAAAGGTCGACGCCGAGAAGGCCATCGAGAAAACTATCGCTAAACAAGGAGCGCAAAATGAGTGAGATGTTATCCGATCGCTACAACCCTACCGACGTGGAAGCAAAAACCTACGCATGGTGGAAGCAAAAAGGTTATTTTAGAGCCGAGGATAAATCCACAAAAGTTCCCTTCAGTGTTATTTTACCGCCGCCTAATGTGACAGGCTTTCTGCACATGGGTCATGCTCTCGATCATACGATTCAAGACGTGATGATTCGTTGGAAGCGCATGAGCGGCTTTAACACTCTTTGGCTACCGGGCACCGATCACGCAGGCATCGCCACTCAGGCAGTGGTCGAAAAACTTCTCCATAAAGAAACTAAAAAAACTCGTCATGATTTTGGCCGCGAAGTGTTTGTGGAAAAAATTTGGGAATGGAAAAACCAGTACGGCGAACGCATCTACAATCAGATGGAGCGTTTGGGTAACTCCGTCGATTGGGATAGAAAAGTCTTTACACTAGACGACGGTGTTTCAAAAGCCGTGCGCAATGTTTTTGTTAAGCTTTACAAAAAAGGATGGATTTACAAAGGCGAAAAAATTGTCAACTGGTCGCCACCGCTTCAGTCGGCGATTTCGGATTTAGAAGTTGTGCACAAGGAGACCAAGGGAAGTCTTTATCACATTGCCTACACGATCGATGGAAGTGAAGAAAAGATTGTTATCGCCACCACACGGCCCGAAACCATGTTGGGCGATACGGCTATCTGCGTGAACCCCGAAGATGATCGCTATAAAAAACTTATTGGCAAAAAAGTTTCACTGCCGCTCACATCCCGTAAGATCCCTATTATCGCCGATAGCTATGTGGACAAAGAATTCGGAAGCGGCGCGCTTAAAGTAACGCCGGCTCACGATTTTAATGATTACGAACTTGGTAAAAAACATAAATTAGAATTTATTAATATTCTCAATAAAAACGGAACGCTGAATGAAAACGCGGGAGACTATAATGGTCTTTCAACTCAAGAGGCGCGCAAAAAAATCATTGCGAATTTAGAAGAGCAGGGCTTTCTGGTGAAGGTCGAGCCGCATATGCACTCTATTGGCTACTGCGATCGCACTGGTGCTATTGCTGAGCCCTTCGTGTCGGAGCAGTGGTTTGTACGCACTCAAAGCATGGCTACGCCCGCTCGGCATATGGTGGAAAACGGAAGCATTACGTTTGAGCCTGAGATGTGGACCAAAACTTATCTTCATTGGATGAGCATCATTCAGGACTGGTGTATTTCGCGCCAGCTTTGGTGGGGACACAGGATCCCGGCGTGGTATTGCGCTTCGTGTTCGCATGTCACGGTGAGCGAAACAGACCCCACTGAGTGCGGTGAGTGCAAATCTAAAGACCTTCGTCAGGATGAGGACGTTCTCGATACATGGTTTAGTTCGGGGCTTTGGCCGTTTAGCACCTTGGGTTGGCCAAATAAAACCGAAGCACTCGAAACATTTTATCCAACTAGCGTGTTAGTTACTGGTCACGACATTATTTTCTTTTGGGTCGCCCGCATGATCATGATGGGCTTAGAACTCACTGGAGATATTCCGTTTCGCAAAGTTTATATTCATGGACTCGTGCGCGATTCGGATGGAAAGAAAATGTCTAAATCGCTTGGCAATTCCGTCGACCCCGTAGAAATGATTGATCAGTACGGCGCCGATGCACTTCGATTTACGCTGATGGCACAAATTGCATCCGGAAAAGATTTAAAGTTCTCTGTAGATCGCCTCGAAGGCTATCGCAATTTCATGAACAAACTGTGGAACGCTGCTCGCTTTATTTTACAAAATACAGATGGAATAACGGTCAAGGATATCGACAAAATCAAGTCGTCCAAGGATCTTTCGACAGCGGACCGTTGGATTGTACACCGCTCGGGCGAAGTGATGAACGATGTGGATAAATTCCTGAAAGAAGATCGATTTTCCGACGCTGCAAACTGCATTTATTCGTTTGTATGGCACGAGTTTTGTGACTGGTATTTAGAATTCTCGAAGCCCGTGCTCTACAAAGGCGAAGGTCAAACCAAACTCGCCACGCAGGTCGTGCTACTGCAAACACTGAATCGGATCACTCGTTTGCTCCACCCCATTGCGCCGTTTATTACAGAAGAGATATATCAAAAGCTGCCGTTTAAAACCGAAGCTTGCATCGTTGATGAATATCCTACTCAGCAAAGCGATAAAATCTGGTTGGCCTTCGGATCTGCTGAATCGAGCCACGAGATGAAAGTGGTGATGGAAGTTATCTTGGCGGTCAGAAACATTCGTGGAGAAAATCTTATCAAGCCAAGTCAAAAAATGAAGGTTTGGGCGGTTCCGCAAGATGAAGTCACACAAAAAATCCTTCTGCGCAATCTGCCCGAGATCATGCGGTTGGCGGGTCTTGACGAATTGAAGGTTGAGCCGAGAAGCTCGCTTGCAAAGTGTGCTGTGTCGCCAGTTCGTTTTGCAGACACGCGCATTGATGTTGTGGTTCCGCTTGAAGGCCTGGTGGATATCGAGGAAGAGATGAAGCGTTTGCAGAAGCTCATCGAAAAGACGAACAAAGACGTGACGCTTTTGTCGAATAAACTTTCGAATGCTAACTTCGTAAAAAATGCGCCCGAAGATATCGTGCAAAAGGATACAGCTCTTTTAGCCGAGCTCCGATCAAAGATTTCTGGTTACGAAGAAGGTCTTACTCGTTTACGTAGTTAAGACCTACGTAAAACTTATTAGGAAACGTGGAACTTATTGACCATTGAGCAGTGATAAAAGATTTTGACTCGAAGCTAGCGGGCTATACATCGTTGTCGAGTGGTCACCAAATTGGTCAACTCTAAAAAACTGTGGATCAGGTTCGCCATTGGCAAGCACGTCAAATGTGTGGGTTACGACACCGTACAACGTTGTTTTGTTTTTTGTTGGATCAAATAGGAAGACGGGACCTCCAGAAACACCAAACCAACCTGCGCAGGTGGTGTCTTCAAAAATTCCAATATAACCCGGATCTTTTTCCATCGGTGGAAATCCCTTTTGTACGCCTGTCGTACGACATTTTTGCGAGATTACTTTTTGGAATGTTGGATGAGGGAAACCGGCAATACTGACTTCGGAGTTTTCACCTATCGGTAGTAAGGATAGCTCGTGCTCGAACGTGATCTTAGTTTCTGTTAAAGATTTATCATATATCAAAAACGCAATATCGTTATTACCTTCATCAAAAATGATGCTTCCGGGCCGTACTGTTATCACTGAATTATTTTGATCCGTGAAATCCATTGAAAGAATAGTCATGTATTGATTTGCCAAGGCTACATCGAGCCCTTGATGACTAAAACAATGTTTTGCCGTCACAGCGATTCCATGTTTAATGATCCAAGCTGTGCAAAAGATCGTACCGCTCCCTTTTAGTTGCCCAATCCAATTTAAAGCATTTGTGGCAATTCGACTTCCTTCCACACCCGGGCGTAAATCGCCAGCTTGAGCGTTAAAAGAAATTAGCAGAGCAAAAACGAGATAACGAAAAGACATATTCGGCATGACAATCCTTTTTTTATTTTAAAAGGATTTCTAGCACATCCGAGTTCGATAGCGTGAGAGTAAATAATTCCTGTCGATAACTTTGACAGTTGAGGTAAGTGATTGAAACTTTACCGTTATTTTAAAGATTCACCAGTGCACAAAAAAGCCACCATAAAAAAATATTGATGTCGGAATCATTGTGGCTCTTTTTTAATAAAAGTTTAGATTTCGTCGGACTAAAATCTGACGTAGGACCAAACTTCAGTGATGGCTTGTTCCAAGGACTCGCGAGCAGCGGTTCCATTAACAAGTAGAATTCGTACCGTTTCGAAATCTGTCGAGGACAACTCATTGCCACTGTCCATTTCGCCACAGGTTTTATCCACAAGCTTAAGGGTATAGCCTACTTCAATGTATGGCTTTACTTCGTCGTAAGATGCCTGCGAAAAAAACGGTGCGTATGCCCCGTTTTCAAATTGCGGTGGCCGACATTTCGCTGTAACTTCTAGTAATACCGACGAAATGATGGAACTGACCACTTGCGATCTTTCAGCAAGAAATTTTGCGTTCGCATTTGCGCTTGCTATCGTGCACACTGCAGAGATTGCGAAAAATATACTTTTCATTTTGTTCTCCTTTTTTATCCCATTGGGAATTTTTGGTTATTTCGTAACAGTCACTTCGGCTTTGCAGTTCATTCTCCACATTCCAGACGCATAATCTCCGCCAGATACAGTCCACCTCAGCGGACCTATCGGCAGTAACTTGCCATCTGTTTGTGGAAGCTGAATGCTTGAATCAGCGCCTGCATCTGCATCGCCGACATTCATACCAATGCTCATAAGCCCTGTCCTCGAAACAGAAACCGACAAATCCCCCAATGGTTTTTCTAAAGGCAGTTCAATCAAATCGATGATCGAATCTAAAGAGTATATTTTGTCTCCCAACTCATCTTCAGATACGACCCAACCGTCTTTTTTGGCAGTGCTATCTTCAACTTCTACAGAATCGCCGGACACTGAACACTGAGCTTTTAGGACGAGCGAGCCGGCAAGGGCGTCAGTGAAAGGAAGAGAACTTAAAACCAATACAAAAAAGACGTGCTTCACTAAAATCTCCAAGCTCTAATTTTTACATGTTTCGAGCATTTTATTTACCATCGCACTTGAACCACGGAGCGAAAAGGGAACCGTTACCGGTGCACCGGGAATCGTAAATTCAACTTTCGCCGAGCTATGTGCTTTCAAATACGAAACGAGGTTTGCTGTGTCAGAATAGCGAGCAATGAGAGCTTTTTCGTTTGCAACAGGGCTTTGAAAGAGAGGAAGCAAAACTGATTTGGCACTATCTGTTTTCAGTTGACCCTTCGCCACGAGATCTGCAATTCGTGAGTGAGTAGTTAAGACAAACGGCGAAGAGAACCCATTCGAAGTATCTCCCATTTTCACCACCATAAGTTCCGAAACAACGCCAGAAACTGAATCCAACACCTGTGTGGAGGCCACACACACATTCGCACCACCAAGGGTGGTCGAGGTTCCCTTGAAAGCCGACCAGTCTTTTGACGTAGCGATCGGCTCAACCACAAATGTGCTGTCGATCGATATCGTCCCCTCCGCAATAACTAAGGGAGGAACAACTGCAACAGTAGCTAAGAAAGCTTTGAGTTCTGCATCGTGAGATTGTTCCTTTGCTAAAACGTCAGCCCTTGCCGTGTCGATCTGCAGCTGTGCTGATGCTAAATCTGAAGTCACGGCTGTGAGTGTAGCTTGCGTTTGATTTAAGTTTGCTTCTTGCTGCGCCTTTTGCTGAGTGAAGGCTTGGATTTTGTTTTCTGATTCGCTGATATAAAAAGGGAGGTTCGCAAGTATATCCAGCTCGGCATTGATCCCATTATTTTTTGATACTAACGATGATCTCTGCGCCTGTAAATTGTTTAGATTGTTTTCCAATCGGTCTTGCTGGTTGTACTGCGATTGCAACTCGTTCTGCTTACCGTTAAGTTGAATGTTGATACTGCTCAGTCTATTTTTTTCTTGGCTTAAATCCGATTCGGCGTTGATAAGCTGAAGCTTTTTTGAATTCAACCGAGCTTGGAAAAAGTCGATGTCACTTTTTAGGTTTTGCTTCTGATTTTTCTTCTGCTGAATTTCGGTTTGGATTTGCGCTTGCACGATAGGATCAGGCTCCGTGGTTTTTTTAGCCTCAAGATTATCGATTTGATTGTTCAAACGCTGAATCTGATCCTGAGCGTTCTCAATCTCGCGATTGAGTTGACGAATTTCGCCTTCCAGATTTTGCACAGTGTTTTGCGAAAAATTCACAACCTGTACCTGCGTGTTGTATTTCCCAACGAGCAAGCTTTCCTCGTTCTCGAGCTGCGAGATTGTAAAATTCATACTTTGGAGAGAACCGGAAACAGTCGAAATTTGTCCATCGAGATTATTGATTTTGTTTTGGTTCTGCTGTTTTTGTGATTTTAAGGAAGATTCAAGTTGTGCTTTGTTAAGTTCTTTTTCCTTTAGTGAGGTGAGATTGCTTTGCTCGCTCGTTAATTTTTTGCTGGTGCTGGACAGAGCCGACGTTTCGGCTTTGAGTTTCGCTTCTGATTCGTTTTTTGATTTTTTTAACACATCGACTTGTTTTAGGATATTGTCTTCTTTTTTGAAAAACTCGATCAAATTATCTGTGTATGTTTTGTTTTGAACTAAATATTCGGGAACGGTGGTTGCAGCTGCTATAAAGCAGGTGAAGGTTGAAAATAAAAAAACGGTGGATCGAAAAAATTGAATGCGATTCATAGTCCCTCTTTTTAATTGTTTAATTTAATTATTAAACAAACGCGCTTTATATTCTACGCGCATTATATTGGCTACGTTCTTTAAAACGTTGCCATCGGCTGGTCACAGGCCGGGCGCGTATGCGATGGGTTAATCACGCCGTGCTCAGGACGTCAACAGCAATGAGGCTTGCAGAGAGGAGACAAAAGCTCAATGCCTCCCAAAATGCTAAACGGAAGTATGGAGATTTCTTCAAGAGAACTGACGCCGCGAGAGCCGAACAAAAAGTGAGAACGAAGCCAGTGTGATGTAAAATTTTATCAAAATCAAAAGCCCAGATGATAAGAAGTGCAAGAGCAGTTTGCAATATCAAAGACGCATGGGGCGTTTGCCCTTCACGATCTGCGAAACATTTTGGAAGAGCGCGATCGGCAGCCATGCGCGCATACACACGGGGGCCGGTTATAAACAAAGCTGAAGTCGTTGAAACTAAGCCAAAGGCGATCAGCAGGGAAAGCCACGGAGTGAGTTCCGCACTAAAAATCTGTTCCAAAAAACGCGCCACAACTTCGGGTTGGCCTTGCAACACGTCGGGCGATCCAGAAAACAGCATTACAAAGTTTAAGCCCAAGTAAAGAACAACTACGCCGACCGTTCCCCAAAGCGAGGCTTTATGAATCTGTGAGTTTTCGTTCAAAACTTCGCCCGCCACATAGTAGACTGCGTTCCATCCCGAAAAAGCATAGGCACACCAAAAAAAAGAAGAAGCAATTATTTTGGGTGAAGCCTCAAATCGTGAAAACTGAATTGGGTGCCAAGAAACATAAAAACTCGAAACGACCACTATCAAAAACAAGCCGATCAATTTTCCAAACACCAATATATTATGCGCTTTGATGAAAAAAGTTTCGTAAAAATACTGCAGACCAGCGATGCATAAAACCAAAAAACTCGCGAGAACAAACGGCGACAGAGAAAAGCTTTGGAACTTTTGTAGATACAACGCGAATCCTAAAGCCGAAGCAGCAATGGGCGCTGAGAAACCGGCGACAAGGGAAACAAATCCAGCAAAACGTCCAATTGCGGCGTGATAGCCTTCCTTAAGAAAATGATATTCGCCGCCGGAGCCCGGATAGAGATCGTGCAGTCGTTGGTAACAGCGAACTCCGAGAAGGGCGTACATGGCTCCCAAGCACCAAACAAAAAAGACGACAAGTGGATTTTTAAGATCGGCGAGCAAAAAGCCCGTAGTGGTAAAAATTCCTGTGCCGATGCAATTTGCGACAACGAGCAGAGCAGCTGTAAAAAAGGCAAAACGTTTTTGGGATTTCAAGCCTATGGCCTCTGCAACAAATGATCTTTTATTTTACGACACCGGTATAAATGTAGGCCACACCTAACGACAATGGCTCAACCGACATGGATTTATAGCGACCCGTTGCTAAAGCTCTTTTTACAAACTCTGCACCACATGGAAATTGCTGAGCGGATTGGTTGAGGTACTTGTAGGCCTTCGTGTTTCCAGAGATCATGCCTCCCAGGCGCGGAAGGATCCAATTGGAATAAACATTATAGGCTTGCTTGATTATCGGATACTGAATTTGCCCAAATTCCATAATCATCACCCGACCACCGGGCTTAACGACCCGAGCTAGTTCACTGAGTGCGAGTTGCAAATTATCAACATTGCGAACACCGAATGAAATGCAGCTGATATCAAACTCTTGAGCGGCGTAGGGCAGTTGTGTAACGTCGGCAGTCTCAAAAGTGACATCAAGATTCTTTGCCTTGGCTTTTTGTGGTGCTAGCGCCAAAATTTCTTCGCAAAAATCTGTGCCAATCACGTGCCCCGAAGAACCAACTTGTTGTTTAAAAATAAGAGCTAAATCGCCAGTGCCTGTAGCACAGTCCAAAATACAATCACCGGGTTTTGCACCACTCATTTTAACTAATTTTTTTTTCCAAAGGTGATGAATTCCCAAAGACAGAACCGAATTGGCTTTGTCGTAGCTTGGTGCAATTTCCGAAAACATTTGGCGAATTGTGGGGGCATGAGGCTCTTTATACACTGGTAATCAGTTTCTTTCCGGTGGCTTCAACAAATGGTTTTATTCGTAACATAAGATTTTTAAATCCTTCAAAATTCAACGCTTGCTGTCCATCGGAGAGCGCGCGACTTGGATCGGGATGAACCTCTACCATGATTCCATTTGCGCCAGCAGCGATGGCAGCGCAGGCCATGGGAGTTATAAGTTCCGGAACGCCTGTTCCATGCGATGGGTCGACAATGACTGGGTAAGGTTGGTGAGCTTTCAAATAAGCCACGGAAGCCAAATCTAAAGTATTTCGCATTTTAGTCTCGAAAGTGCGAATGCCTCGCTCGCAAAGCAAAACTGAGTGGTTTCCACCCTGAACAATGTACTGCGCAGCTTTTGTCCATTCATCGATCAGAGCCGAAAAGCCTCTTTTTAAAAGCACAGGTTTTGGCTGTTTTCCTAATTCTTTAAGGAGCTCGTAGTTGTACATGTTGCGAGAACCAACCTGAAAAGCATCAAGGGCTTCCAGCATGGCCGGCAGCTGGCGAGTGTCGGTGATTTCGGAAATAAGAGGCATGTTGAGTTCGTTTTTGATTTCGCGAACCCAACTAAGGGCATCGAGACCTACACCCTGGAAGCTTTCCGGGTTGGTGCGCATTTTGAAAATCCCACCACGCAATATACAGGCGCCATATTCTTTTACAAATTGGGCAGTCTCGCGAAATTGCGCTGGAGTTTCGATGGAACACGGGCCCGCAATCACGTAAAAACCATCCGTTTTTAAGCTGATTTGACCCATCGAAATTGCCACAGAGGAGACTGGTATATTCATCAGGGCGAAAGATAACAGAGTGTGAAACCGTTTACAAAAGAGGCGGTGAAGCTTTATGCGCTGCATTTAAGCCGCCGAGGGTCTTGGCTTTCCTCTCTCAGGTGCCAGTGGTAAACCGATGAGGTGAGCTTTTCATTCAATTCCTGGCTTGAACAGGGCGCAATTATTGGCAAAGTAGGCAAGTGGGTGGAGGTCCATTGGGGAGCACCTGCGACATCAAAAAACGAGTCCTCCCTCAACGGCGCAGCTTTTTATCATACGACGTTCTTCCCCGAGAGCCCCGAGCCTTGGTTGCAATTTCCGTATTCGCAAAAGTTTGCATGGAAGGATTGGAAAACTTTGGTGCTTGAGCACTTGAAGCAACAGGTTATTGAGAATGGCGCCGAGAAGGTCGCCGAGAAAGTTGCCCAGACCATTTGGGAGGAGCCCTCCGAGTCGGACTTTAAAAAAGTTTTTCAGGATATCAAAAAAGAAATAAAATTAAAAAAAATTCAGAAAGCGGTTCCAGTGGTCACTGCGCAAGCAGTAAAAACAGTGCCACCAGCGCTCGCCATATTGCGGGCCCTCAAACTATCGCCGGTTAACACTTACGTTTTTGGACGCTGGCAAAAGGAGCATGGCTTTTTTGGTTTTAGTCCCGAGGTTTTATTTTTGCGCGAAAAAAGTAATGTTATAAAAACTATGGCACTGGCGGGCACTCGCAAAAAAGAGCATTACTTGCAGGATCCCGAAGATTTTTTACGCGATCCGAAGGAGCTGAAAGAACATCAGTACGTGGTGGACGACATTTTGCGCCGGTTGCAGGATTTTGGAAAAACAAAGATCGGCAAAACTTCGTTTTTGGAACTGAACTTTCTCACTCATCTTTACACGCCCTTACAAGTGACAAGCGAATCAGATGTTTCTTTTGAGCGAATGATTGAGGCCCTCCATCCTACCCCAGCGCTTGGGATCGTGCCGCGCGAGCAAATGCCTCTGCTAAAAAAATGGAGACATCAAAGTGATATTTTAGGTTCGCCCTTTGGAATTCGGTGGAGCAGCACGGAGTATTTGTGCTTGGTGGCGATTCGTAAAATTCAATGGAACAACACCCATTATTTTATCGGAAATGGGTGCGGCATTGTGGAGGAAAGTCAGTTTTCTGAGGAGTGGCAGGAGCTCCGTGCAAAACGTGACTCGGTCAGGAAGACGTTTCAATTATGAAGAAAAATCCAGCAAGTGAAAATTCAACAGTAGTGCATGAATCTTTGCAATGGTTGTGGAGTGTTGGCGTTCGCGAAATTTGTTTATGCCCTGGAGGCAGAAATGCACCGTTCGTTGTCGCGCTGGAAAATAAAACTCCGTTTAAAATTCATTTGGGATTCGACGAACGTGCCACAGGATTTTACGCTTTAGGCTTGGCGCAGAATGGTCAAAGACCTGTCGCAGTCATTGTAACTTCGGGAACTGCAGTTGCCGAACTTTTGCCAGCAGTGATGGAGGCGCATTACACGCGGACTCCGTTAGTGGTGATTTCGGCAGATCGACCCAGCCGAATGCGTGGCACTGGTGCTCCGCAAACCGTGGAGCAGGTAGGAATTTTTACAAGCTATGTTGAAAGATGTGTGGATATGGAAGGCGAGTTTGTAGCGCCCCCGTGGCAGCAACAAACAACTTTGCACTTGAATATTTGTTTTGACGAGCCGCTGGTAGGTTTAAGCGACAGTCCGGATAGACCTGTCAGTCTAAGCGACAGTCCCTATAGGCCTGTCAGTGGAAGCGATAGTCTTGATCGACCTTTCGTTTTGGGCGACATTGCTAATACGACTGTAGGAAATAACTTCGAGCTTGAAGGCCGCGCAAGATTCCAAGAAGATCTCGAAAACTCGCACGCTGTCGAGGCTGCCTGGATGCGCTTTTGTAAAAACAGTAAGAAGGCGCTAGTGTTTGTGAGCACACTGACTTCATCTGAAGTTCCGGCAGTGCGCCAGTGGTTAGAGCGTTGGCCGGGATGGGTTTATGCCGAATGCACAAGCGGACTGAGAGAGATAAAACACGCAGGTCTGATTTGTTCTGGGGAGAAGCGCGTGCAACAGATGCTTGCTTCGGGCGAAGTGGACAGCGTGATTCGCATCGGTGGCGTGCCCACCGCTCGAGCTTGGCGCAATTTAGAAAAATCAGAAACTCCTGTGTTTTCTCTTTCTCGAAGACCGTTTTCGGGACTTTCCCGAGGTGAGTTTTTTTGTGTAAGTTTAGAAAATATTTTGCCTAAGCTGGGTTTGCCACATTTTGACGAAACGGTTTTAACGGCGGCACGTGCCAAGGATATGTTTTATTCTCAACATCGTCAGGAGCTTTTAACGCGCTATCCACAGAGTGAACCTGCCATGGTTCAGGCACTGTCTCGGCAAATTTTGGCGGACACCTCGCGGGGGGCTGTGTATATCGGAAATAGCCTTCCCATTCGCGAATGGGACAGCTTTGCCGAGCGCAACCAACCAGTGTTTGTGCAAGCCAATCGCGGCGCCAATGGTATCGACGGCCAACTTTCATCTGCACTTGGTTTTTTACAACCGCAAAGAACGCTGTGGGTTGTACTCGGCGACCTCACCACTCTCTATGACGCCAATGCGTTGTGGTTTTGGCAAAAAAATTCCCAGCCACTAAAACTTGTGGTGATTAATAACCAGGGTGGAAAAATCTTCGAACGGCTATTCAATAAAAATATTTTCTACAATGAACATAGAATCCATTTTTCTGAATGGGCAAAAATGTGGGGCTTGCCAGCAGATGATTGCATAGAGCTGCAGCCTTCTGACGAGCAGACAAAAAACTTTTGGTCGGATCACGATCAGCTGTGGGAGAAAAAATTGTGAAGACAATACTCGTTCACGGTTTTTTAGGCCTCCCTACCGATTGGCAAGCTTTTACTGCCGACGAAAAAATTAACCTGTGGGACGACATATCTCCGCAAAAGTACACCTCTTTGGCGTTAGCGGGGGAGCAATTGGCAAAAACAGTGTCTGGAGATCAGCTTACAATTGTTGGGTACTCTCTTGGCGGTCGTATCGCCCTTCACTGGCCACAAAATCAGTGGTCGCGCATTCGTCAAATGATTTTGATTTCAGTGCACGGTGGTCATGAATCCCAGCACGAAAAAAAAACTCGTGTCACGGCCGATGGAAAGTGGTCCGAACTTTTTTTAAAGCAGGAGTGGTCGCCGTTGATGAAGGCGTGGAACGCACAAGCCGTGTTTCAATCAGACAGCGTGCGCCCTCTGCGCTTCGAAAAATCCTACAAGCGAGAAGATTTAGCTTCCGCACTGAACCACTGGTCCCTAGGGCATCAAGAGGAACTGACGGAAAAACTGCGAACAGCTCCGTTCCCGGTCACTTACGTTTATGGTTTAAAGGATAGCAAGTTTGCAGACTATGCAAAGAAGCTACAATCCAAGGGGCTGCCGTGGACTTTCTCGGGCCTCGACGGAGGCCACAGCCTCCATCTTTCAAACGCGCATGAGATCTCTGCAATGATGCAAGGCGCATCACTGTCCAATCCTCTCGCACAGAGCTAAAACCAGGCACAGCACGACATTCCTGGGAGGAACCGATGGCAGAGCAAAAAGTTTCTGGAGAACAATGGATTTCTGTAAAAAAATATCAGGATGTTTTGTTCGAACGCACCGAAGACGGCATTGCTAAAATTAGCATTAATCGTCCAGAGGTTCATAACGCTTTTCGCCCGAGCACGGTGGTGGAATTAAAAGATGCCTTTGATCTCGCTCGCGATGACGTGAAAATTGGATGTGTGATTTTAACCGGAGTGGGTGAAAAAGCATTCTGTTCCGGAGGCGATCAAAAAGTTCGCGGCGAAGGCGGTTACGTGGGCGGCGATGGTGTTCCGCGCTTGAATATTTTAGATCTACAAAAACAAATTCGCAGTTTACCAAAACCTGTCATTGCGATGGTGGCCGGTTGGGCCATTGGTGGCGGACATGTATTGCATGTGGTGTGCGATTTAACCATTGCGGCCGACAATGCACGTTTCGGCCAAACGGGTCCGCGCGTTGGATCTTTTGATGGTGGCTTGGGAAGCAGTTATCTTTCGCGCATCGTAGGACAAAAAAAGGCCCGCGAAATTTGGTTTCTATGTCGGCAATACGATGCCGAACAGGCTATGGATATGGGACTTGTAAACAAGGTCGTCCCACTTGCCGAATTAGAAACCGAAACGATGCAATGGTGCCGCGAAATCATGGAACTGTCGCCCATGGCGCTTCGCTTTTTAAAAGCATCCCTCAATGCTGATTGTGATGGCCAAATTGGCTTGTTAGATCTCGCTGGAAACGCCACTCTTCTTTATTATTTATCCGATGAGGGCAAAGAGGGTAAGCAAGCGTTTCTCGAAAAACGCAAACCTGATTTTAGCAAATTCCCTCGTTACCCATAGGCTGTTGATGGTTAAAAATGATTAAATCGTGGCTGCTCGCATTTCGTCTAAAAACATTAACGGCAGCAATTGTGCCGGTGCTAATTGCTGCGGCGCTTGCGCAGTTTTTAAAATTTGAGATTTCGTACGTGCTTGTGGTCTGCCTTCTCATTTCAGCGATAAGTATTCAAATCGCGACCAATCTATTTAATGACGCCATCGATTTCTACAAAGGTGCTGATAAAAATCGAATTGGGCCAACGCGGGTGACTCAATCGGGTTTGATCGGACCGAGCACCGTGTACGCAGTGGCTATCGGCTTTTGTGTCTTGGCTTTTGTTTTTGGAATTCCACTTGTTTTGCAGGGTGGTTGGCCGCTTGTGGTTATTGGACTGAGTTCGTTGCTTTTGGCGTATGGTTACACGGGAGGACCATTTCCATTAGCCTATTTGGGTTTAGGAGATCTGTTTGTGATACTTTATTTCGGTATCATCGCAGTTGCCACCAGTTTTTTTATTCTTACCGGGCAATGGAACAACGTCAGCCTGTGGTTGGGATTGCAAGTGGGTTTGCTATCGTGTGTGTTGATAGCTTTAAATAACCTTCGGGACCGTCCAGAGGACGAAAAAGTGGGCAAGCGAACCTTGGCAGTCTTGCTGGGAGATCGTTTTGTACAAATAGAAATTACGGTTTTTCTGCTCAGCTCCTACGTTTTTGTTGTGGCTTGGGCGGCCGTCTATAAAAACTATTTAATTTTGGTTTATTTGGCGACTATTCCCCTAGCAGTGAAAATATTGAAGATCGTTTTTAATTTCAAAAACCGTGCTGCACTTGTGGGGGCGCTGGGTAAAGCGGCTGCCCTTCACGTGCTTTTTGGACTGAGCTTTGTGTTCACGAGTTTTTTATGAAAATTTGGATTTCCCCCTACCAGGTCAGCTATGCAAACGTGGGTTTTTTGATAAAAATTCAAAGCAAAGAATTTCAAAATGGTTACGCCGATTGCCGCCCGTGGAATATTTTTAACGACGCCACCGTCGATCAACAAATTCAACGTCTTAAAGAACGGAAACTTAACTCGTTGCTGAAACGGAGCATTTTTTTCGCACACATTGATGGTGTCGCACGAGAAGAAAAACGCAGTTTGTGGTCCCCAAAGACGCGATTGCGTAGTCACTACACGCTATTTGATTTCGAATCGTTGCGAGGCGAAGACTTTCTGCTCGAAGTTCGGGAAAAAGGCTTTCGCACCCTCAAATTGAAAGTCGGCCGCGATTTAAATAAAGAGGTTCCGGTTTGCTTGACGCTTGCCGAAAAAAAATTGTTTCGTTTGCGTCTGGATTTTAATGGCGTTGATGCGGAACCGTTTTTGAAAAAAATGAGCAGTTTGTTTTTGTCGCAAGTGGATTTGATTGAGGATCCTGGTTTGTATAGCGAGTCTCGCTGGCGCAATTTGGAAAACACTTATGGGGTTAGGATAGCTTTAGATCAGGCCCTTGATCAGGCACCGAATCAGCCAAATATGGAAGAAAGAAAAGATTCCATCGGTCGCACATTTCCTAAGATTATCAAACCCGCTCGCGAAAATAACCTTGCTCGAACTCAGGATGTCATTACAAATTCCTTAGATCACCCAGTGGGACAGGCCTTCGCGGCACTGCAAGCGCAAGAGAGTGTTCATCGTTTAGGGCGCCAGCCACGAGATTACGGATTGCAGTCCGCCCATTTATTCCAACGAACTCCCTACTTTGAGCAAATGTCCACTAACTCAGCTTACTTTCTACCAATTCCAGGAACGGGGATTGGCTTTGATAATTTGTTGGAGGAGGAACCATGGACTGGTTTGTAGATTTTTTGAACTCTAAAAGCGACCTCATTCTACTAAATCCTCGCTTAGATGAAACCGAAAAACAACAGATTGAAAAATACGTGGGCGCTCATCCGCTGGGGGAACATGTGTGGGTAATGAGCTCAGGAACGGAATCCCAGCGTGGTGGTCGTTACAAGATGGTGGCACTTTCGAAACGGGCTCTCTTGGCGGCTGCCAAAGGCGTGAATCAATTTTTTTCGATCAAGGCCGGCGATACGATTTACAATACTTTACCCAATTTTCATGTGGCAGGCTTGCTGCAACTGGCGCGTGCGCATTTGAGCGGCGCAAAGTTCGTGCAAGCGCCGGAATTGGTTTGGGACGCTGACGATTTCATTCGAAAAATAAAGGCAACCGACACTACTGTGACATCCCTTGTTCCAACACAGATTTACGATGTGGTGCAAACACGGCAACACGCTCCTGCGCCGTTGCGTTGTGTGTTTGCAGGTGGCGGTGCTTTAAGTGATTCTCTTTTTCAGCAAGCTCGCGATCTTGGATGGCCGCTGATCAGAACCTACGGAATGACTGAAACCTCGGCGATGATTGCCTACAAAGAAGCCTACAACGGGACCTATAAAGATACGTCGTCGCAAAAGTGGCGTAGACTGCCACACTTGGAAAAATGGGAAAGCACAACACAGGGAAAAATAAAGTTCTATGGTGCAAGCCTGCTGACGGGCTACTTACTTATCAATGAAAATTCGTGCGAATGGCTTGATCCCAAACAACAGGGATGGTTTGAATGTGATGACCGCGGAGCGATCGACAACGACGAATTAACGCTTTTAGGTCGCGAGGCCGAGCTGGTCAAAGTAAAGGGCGAAACCGTCTCGCTCGTCGAGGTAAACGACCGGTGGCAACACTTCTGCAGTGAGAATCAATTTTCACCAGACAGCGTGGTTATCGCTCTACCACATGCAAGATATGGCGCTGAGCTGGTGTTGGTGACCGAAGAGTGTATGCAAATTGAGCAAATCGAACAATTTCAAAAGACTTTGCTGCCATTCCAGAAAATCCAAAGAGTTTTTGCAAAGACCTTGCTTCCGCGCACGGAGTTAGGAAAAATAAAGACCGCAGAATTGATACGTAAGCTCCAATAGCTCTGAGGAAATTATGAAATTAGTCGTTCGTTTTAACGGTTTGGCTTTGCAAACGGTGGTTCTTGAATCCGGTGATTATGAAATTGGCCGAGACGCCGAAAATCAAATCCAAGTGAACCATCCTTCTTTGCATCGCAAGCACGGTAAAATTTCTTCAATTCAAGATAAGTGGGTGTATCAAGACTACACAACACAAAAAATCCAAACTATTGATGATGATGGACCCATCACGCTCTCATCGCAAATTGATCTCACCACTGAGACTTACTCGATGTCCGAGGTCACAGGCGATGTGGATGTGCGCGGTCTTCGCCAGCAGCGCTCGCATAAGATCATGTTGGGCTTTGTAGCAGCCGCAGCCATGCTCATTGTGTGCATATTTGCGTACCTGTTTTTAAAAAACCAATCGAAACATGCTGACCCTAACCGACTTTTAGCGGAAGTTCGATCGAAGGTCGTAGAGTTTGAAAAAATCAAAGATTTCGCAGCTATCGAGGATTATAAAAAGTACGGTGGGTTTAGTGACACGGACTTTCGTGAAAACATGGGCTACTGCACGGGCTTTTTAGTAGCGCCCAACGTGGTTTTAACGGCCAGTCATTGTTTGTGGGGAAGCGATTTTTTGGAACTACAAACAACTTTCGAAATCCGCATGGCCGATGGCAAAAAGTTTCAGCCTAAGCAAATTTTAGGATTTGATCCCGTAAGAGATTTTCTATTTCTAAAAATTGAAGGGGCGGAGTCCTACGGCCATCTTGATTTTGCAGATGAGTTTAAAATTGGCCAGACCGTTTACACTCTAGGTAATGCCCACGGCCAAGGGATAGCCATTCGCGAAGGGATAATGGCGAACGAAACGCAAGATCTCAACGATCCAACTATCAAGTATATTCGTTATTCGGCGGGTGCCAGCCCCGGGAATAGCGGTGGGCCGTTGTTGGATTCGCAAGGCCGAATTGTCGCATTGGTTTTTGCTGCGACCGGTGCGGAAAACTACAACCTTGGAACATCTTGTTTGGATTTAAAAGAGGGATTCAAAAAATTTGTTGAAAACACCGAGCCTAAAGAAATAAAAATCAAAGTGAAACGACTTTTTAATTTTAATTTAAATACGTTTTTACAGAAGCAAATCTTACCATTTTTGGCAGAATACAGTGAATACCCCGAAGTGAATGAACTGATCGATCAAATTGAACTTCATTTTGAGGCTCCCATTGCCTTTGAACAAATCGGCGAGAAGATCTTAACCGAGGTTCAACAAAAGTCTTCGCTGGCTCTCAAAAGCGTCGAAGAGGCTTTGCTGGCTAAAAAGCAGGTCATTTTGGATTGGCAGTCGTTTGTAAGCGAAAAAACGCCTGCCATTTTACCGTCACAGTTTGATAACAGCCAAAATAGTTTTTATAAACATAATGGGCGGTTTTATCTGAAAGTTGCAGGATTTCTCGACAGCCCAAATCGCAAAGACTTCAAAGGCTACATTGAACAGCTCGAAAAGGAGAAAAAGTTTGATTTTCAAGCCTATGGGATGAATACGGAATTTGTGGCTCCAGCCAATGAGACTTCGTCTGATATTCAGTATATTTTAAATAACACAGCAAAAAATAAGTTGTCAGTGGACGATCTTGCCCACGGAACTTTGTACACCCAGCTTCTGCTCAATACCAAGGTAACAGATCCAGACATCACCGAAAAATTCCTAAAGAATTTTTTTGGCGAAGAGGGTGCGCTGTCAGGCACCTACTCGGCGTTTATTCGCCCGCAGTCTTACAAAACATTTACCTTAAAAAGTATTGATAAACCGATGGAGCAAAGCCAAGTTGAAGATGGATTAGGACGTCGATGGTCGCGCTGGAATTTTAAAATCTTCGATCAAATCTATTTTTACATTTACTGTTTACCTGTGCCCGAAGGGTCCCACTGCGCCGCACGTATCTTTCCGGTTGAAAATAAGGACCGCCGGCAATTTATCGAAGCAAATTTTCGCGAACATATTCTTGGACACTTTTTGGACAATCCGTTTTTTTGGGAGCCCTCAATACTTGCAACTTTTTTGCAGCAGCCAGAGAATCAGAAACTGACTAGTTTACGGGGTGTCGAACTACGTAAAACAAATTCGAGCTATCTGCTAAAGCTGAAGGGTTTTGATCTTGAATTTTCGCTTCCCTCTACGATGAAATCATTGCGCCTTCTTACCGGGCTTTTTCGTGGCAAGGACCAGCAAATAGTATGGTCGGGTTACGGGGCCGAATGGCTGACTGGTAATTCGCAAATGTGTGGGCTTCTTATCGAGCTGCAAAATTCTCAATCCCTTTTTGTACTGAATTTTTTACGCGACACACTGAAGCGACAAAAACTTAAAGAGGAAGCCAAAAAGAATGAAATTCCTAGGTACTGGACGGAAAGTATTAAAACTCCGAAAGGAGACGCCATACAGATCGTGGGATACTGTGCGCCAATCAAGGAAAATCCTATTGAAACCAGCACGTATTTTGTGGATTTTAAACGTGCAAAACCCTTTACGGGCAGTTACAAAGCTCTGAAATAATGTTTATGAAAAATGCGTTCTTTTTATTATTGCTAGGAACTTTGCTCTCTCGCTGTGAATCTGCGGGCACCGGCGAAATTATAAGTATTCCTGATTTTCAAATTGACTGTCAGACGACCCAATGTGCAGCTGTCGCAACCGGTTCTTACGATCTGGTTGTCAATGTGACAAGCTCGGGATGTGCCGTTGATCAAATTGAGCTGGCTCCAGTGATTGCCGGGACAGCTTCTGTTATCTGCACGAACGGGTCAGGATGTTTAGGGACGGTGACGTCGTGGCGCGATACAAATTCCAATGCTACTACCCAGATACAATCTAGCACTTACAGCCTTTGCGGCTGGATCGATTTAGATAATCTTTCAACAAAAAATCCCGCTGATGCGTTTGCTGAAGAAAATCGATTTGTATCCGCAGCAACTATCAGGCTCTCCGATTGGGGGGCGGCTAATTACAGCCGTGCTCGACGTGTTCAGTCCTTTTAAAAAATTCATAGCTACTTTCGTACTTCTTTCCGAGTACCTCGTCGTTGGGGGGTTTCGTTATTACTTTTACGGGGATCGCTTGCAGTGGCGTAAACAGGCCGTACGAAAAGTTTCTGGTAAGTGCCGTAGTTTATTAAAGTGGTATAAGTTTGATGTGCATTTCCGTCTGTCGCGTCCTGATTTGTTTGCAGGCGGAAAAACCTATTTTATGGTCTGCAATCACATGTCGTATCTGGATATTCTTTTTTTAAGTGCGGGGGAGCCTGCCGTTTTTGTAACATCCGTGGAGATGCGGAACACTGCATTTTTAGGGGAGTGTTCGGCATTTGGTGGAAGTTATTTTGTCGAAAGGCGCGATCGAAGTCGCATCCCCAAAGAGATCAAAGAATTGGCGCAACTGCTGAAAGATGGTTTTAATGTTTTTGTTTTTCCAGAAGCCACCAGCCACAACGGCCTTTCACTTTTGCCGTTCAAAAAAGCCATGTTCACCGCAGCTATCGCGGCGGGTGCAGAAGTTTTACCGGTGTGCCTTCGGTACGAAGAGATCAACGGCGAGGAATTTAGCCGAAAAAATAATGTTCTTTTGTGTTGGTTTGATAAAATGCCGTTTTTTAAACATTTCCTAACGATGATCCGATTAAAATCAGCTAAGATAACAGTTGAGTATTTGGAACCTCTTTCGACACAGGATTTCCCAGATCGTGCTCAATTGAGTGATCGAGCGTATCAGCAAATCAGCCAGCACTATTTTTCAAATCGACCCAAAGGGTTTATTGATTCAGAGGAAGAAAGCTAGTGCCGATGCGAAGGCAGAAGGCGAAAAGCTCGCAGAATGGAATTTTTATGAATAAAGTCTTTCTCGGTGTTTGCTTGTTTTTGCTTGCCAGTTGCATGAGCGTCCCGCAAGGGCCCGAAAAGCCCATTCCAGACCCACGAATCTCGCAGAGCCATCTTGAGATGGGCTTTGAAGATCTAAGTCAAATTGGCCACTTTCTATTGAAAGCTGCAGAGAAGGAAGAAAATAGATGCGTGATTCCGCAGAAAAAAATATCGGAGGCTCCGCGACTTTACCGAGCTTTCGTCGACGAAAAGTACTCCGTCGTTCAGGACGCCTACCTCAATAAACCACTCAAAGAGAAAGTCGCGTTTTGGAATTCGAAATGTGCGCTCTCATGCAGTTGCGATGTGTACGTGGGATTTTCGGAATATTTGAGGTCTTTCAACTTTTTTCTATCGGCTACGGAGTTACAAGCTGTAGAGAAAATAAAATTGCTACAGGCCCACGAAGTGTCGCGGATTCCAGTATGTATGCAGCAGTCATCGTGGGTTTGTGAAAGTCGCGTTTTAAAAGACGTGCTCAGAAAAATAAATTAGTTCGTTTGTTAGTGCGAAGCCGCTGAAGGCGTCTTCGGATAGCGCCGCCTAAAAAAGCAAAGGCGCCTATAACGCCTTTGTGCAATACTGATAAAACTTTTAGTTTTGAAAGCAAGGCGTGATTTACGGAGCTCTTGCTTGGAAATGTTTAGAAGCCGAAGCCGACGAGGACTTTTCCGTAAAGGCCTGAAATATCGATATCGGCAAATCCTGGATTTTCAACTTCGCCGAAAAATTTTCCAATCTCTGCGCCAACTTGGATAATGCCTAAACTGATTCCGCCCTCGACGCCGGCTGAGTAGTTCAATTTGGGATCGTAGTTATCTGCAGTTACGCCAGCTGTTTCTGTTGTAAAATCGTTGCTGATGCCGACAGTTGCAATTACACCAAAGTACGCAAAAAGATCTATTATGCGATAATTTACTAAAGCGGAGATGCGCTCGAGCTCAGCTTCGGTTCCTGTCCCAATATCAAATGCCATCTTTTCATAACGAACTCCAAAACCCATGTCGGTGAGCAGTGGTGGTTCGATGATCAAGTCTAAATTGAAACCCTTCATGTCCTCTACCGCAAACCCAAGATAAGTTTCCTCATCCATCTGAGTAGTGCCGTAACCAGCGCGAACTTCAAAAAGTGCCTGACTAGATAACGGTGTTAGTAACAGTAAACAAATAAACAGCTTCTTCATATTGACCTCCTAAGAGCTCTAAAGGCTCAAATCAATTTTGTAATATTGTCTTCAATTTCTTGCGGACTGACAAGCTCCATGCAGTTAAAGTATTTACACGTACTTCCAAGGCAGCGAAAGCGCGTGGGGCAGGGCACCGCAGGTGTCCAAGTGTTCGTATTCGGGCCGCGAGGTCCCCAACGTTCTGCCCTTTGCACAGTTACTGGGCTGTATATGCCGCGAGTGGGAACGCCTAATGCGGCTGCCAAATGGATCACTCCCGTGCTTGGAGCAAAGACAGCTTTTGCATTTTGTAAAACGCCAAGCAGTTGCTGCGGATTTAAACGTTCGTTAAACCACAAAATATTTTCGCGTTTGGGCAATGTTTCGTGCAGGGGTTCCAAAATCAACCGGTCAGTCGCCGTACCAGTTATGATTACCGGGATTTTTTGCGACATCGCTAGAATGAGGTTTCTGTAGTGTGCAATGGGCCAGTTGAGGGCCGACCCGCCCATGCCTGGATGAATCACAATATAGCTTTGTGGCAGCGGCGCCTTAAAAGCAGGAGCCAACATTTTCAGATAAGCGGTTTCGGCTGCGAACCGCGGAGTTAATGTTCTTTGCACGAGAAGATGATTGTAATCTAGCTCATGGTGCTCGCAGCGACTGCGTTTTTGCCGAAGTCCGTAATTGAGAAATAAAATTGAGTGCCACGAACTCAACACTCCCACGCGCTCTGGAACACCCGACAGCCACAAAGCGAAAGTGACCCACCACGGAGACTGAAAAGAAACGCTGATTTGCGGGGCGAATTCTCGCACTTGTTTTATAAATTTCCGAAATTGCGCCCACGAGAATTGAGGTTTCCAGGACACATAACTTCGCTGGGGAGTAGCGTTTTCGGCAACAAATTCTAAGCCACTCGAAATAAACCAAAGCTTTTCGGATTCGCGAAAAAGGGGATTTTGATCGGTTGGGAGAGTAAGAACGAGATCGCCAATGCGATCCATCCGTATAAATAAAATGCGTTTGGGAGGTGCAATCATTCGACGGAGGGAGTTGGTTGAGATTGCATCATGAGCAAATTGGCTTTGTCGTTTCTAAAAGCAAGCTTTGGAACTTCAAGACCCATTTCACAAATCGATAGAATGCAGTAAATGGAGAGATGGATCGTTTTTACGTTTTCGAATTTTCGTTTTCTTGCGTCTTCGTCGGGTTTTATCAAAATCGAATTCTGCTCAAAGATAAAACCCGAAAGAGCGACAAATCCCAATCCCAAAGAAGAATCTTCGATGGAGCGAACCTTCAGCGAGACAACAGACGCGTCCGTTTGATCTCGATAAGTCACAACGTAATAGCTGGGGTCTTTTTTGCTGGTCATTCAGGTCCATATCATTAAGCAAAAATGGCTTTAAAGACAAGGACTCTTGTGCAGCGAAATCTAGTGCTTCGCGCTAGTGCTTCAGCTTGGCGATCGGCCCAAAACAAATTACTGCTAGTGTTTTACGTCTTTTTTACTCAGCATTTGTTCGATTTCACTATCGCGTTCGATTTCTTCAATTTCTTCGGCCTCAGTAGTATCAAGAGTGGAAAACGTGCGAATCAAAGCATGCTTGGCTTGCGACAGGGCGGTGTAAACGTTTTCGTTTGTGCCCTCAACTTCCACATCGCCCGCCTCGTTTGAAGCCTGCATGCGGACAAGAAATTGCTGCTCTGGAGTGTAGGTCATCTTAATGCCCACTTCGCAGTCACCAACGAAGGGCTGAATATCGTTCAGTTGTTGGTATATAAACGCCTTTAATTCAGCCTCATTCACGTTGAGCTTATTCAAATTCAGCGCAAACATAAGCTCTCCTTTTCTAGCTACCAAATCTCCTGAAACGAGCCTCTGGTGAGGGTCTCAAAATGACGACCCACATTAATATCCTACCATAAAATTGGATCTTTTTTCCATTCCGTCAAGGTCGAGTCCAAGGGTCGATTATAAGCGCAACTGGTGGCTCAATTTGAGTCATACGTCCTGTCGGTTGACCCATTTCGGTTTGTCACCTAAAACGGTACTGCCTATGCAAACCCAAGCAATGACTGCAGATTCACTTCGCCTCGATACCACCTGGAAACAAGCAATTGGCGACGAGTTCGAAAAAGACTACATCAGAGAGCTTCGACAATTTCTTGCAGACGAAATTGCACAGCAAAAAATAATATATCCAAACCCGCAAGAATACTTCGCAGCATTTAATAACACTCCACTTGACCGCGTTCGCGTGGTGATTTTGGGACAAGACCCGTACCACGGTCCACGCCAAGCACATGGACTGTGTTTTTCTGTTCGCAAGGAAGTAGTGCCTCCGCCTTCGCTGAAAAATATTTTTAAAGAAATTCATAGTGATTTAGGTTTGCCCATTCCCCAGCACGGCTGTTTAACAGAATGGGCCAATCAAGGTGTGTTGCTTTTGAATAGCGTGCTCACAGTGGAAAATGGATTGGCAGCGTCTCATCGCAACAAAGGGTGGGAGCGCCTTACAGACCGCGTGATACTTGAGCTCAGCAATCAAATCGGTCCCATTGTGTTTTTACTCTGGGGAAGTTATGCGCACAGCAAAGCACAGTTTGTAGATTGCAAAAAGCATTTGGTGTTGAAAACTGTACACCCGTCGCCACTTTCAGCCCACCGTGGATTTTTGGGCTGCAAACATTTTTCGAAGACAAATCAATTTTTACAAGCCAACGGTTTTACACCCATCGATTGGAGCTTGAAGTAGCGATGAAAACGGCAACGTCTTTTTCCAGTCAGATCTCTTTGCACGAACAATTTCCATTCGATATTTTTGAATTAGAAAAAGATCTCATCATCATCGATACCACTGTAGACCAGCATTTTCCTGAAATAGGAAAAAAATTTCGCTACGTTTACAGGGTGCAGGCTGGAGAGTCGCTGAAAAATCTTTCCACCTTTGCCATGCACGTAGAAAGTGTCTTAGAACTTTGGTTAGAACCTTTAAGTCGCGAAAGCCGAATCATTTCCTGTGGCGGCGGCTCGGTGGGGGACTTTAGCGGTTTTTTAGCTTCAATTTTAAAACGCGGCATGCGGCTGACTCAATGTCCGACAACATGGCTATCTGCGATTGACTCCGCTCACGGCGGGAAGACCGCGCTCAACGTGCGATCCGTAAAAAATCAGGTGGGCACATTTTATCCCGCAGAAAATGTAGTGCTTGTTAAAGAATTATTGTTTGTGCAAAACGACGAGCGGGCGCGTGAGGGGTTGAGCGAAATGCTTAAGATGGCGCTGATTTATCAGCCCACCTTTTTGCAAGAGCTCAATTCGGAGAATGGTCTTTCGGCAACAATTTGGCAAAACTTGCAAAAAACGATTCAAGCGAAAAACCAGATCGTTGAGCTCGATCCCTTTGAAACCAAAGGCCTACGGAAAATTTTAAACTTTGGCCACACTTTGGGTCACGTGATTGAATCCCACTATCAGGTGTCCCACGGCGAGAGTGTATTGCAAGGGCTTTACTTTGCAGTGGACTGGAGTGCAAAAATCGGTCTGCTTCCTGAGGCACGCCGAGAAATGATTTTTAAAAAGTTTACTGAACTCGGTTTGCGCAGCTGGCTTGATCGCTCCGACTTTAAACCGATGCCTGCCCAGGAAGTTTTACGTTTGGCGATGCAGGATAAAAAAATGAATGCTCAGGCGCAAATCGATTTTGTTTTTTTAGGTGACCTCGGCGAAGCCAAAGTTATCCCAGTGTCTCTGCGTGATCTTGTTTTCGAGGCACAACGGCAGGGATGGGCAGAGGATGTTTAAGTTTAGCGGAGAGTTACCGTCGTCAAAATCTTTAGTGAACCGCGCCCTCATCGTCCAATCCTACAATTCCCAAGTTGAATTATCCTTTTCGACAGGTTCTGTGGATGTGCAAGTTCTGCAAATATCGCTGAAAGATTTCGCGCGCGGAAAGACCGAGTTTTTTTGTGCTGACGCTGGCACAAGTTTTCGTTTCCTGGTTTTACGGCTTTCGCGAACGCCTGGCCGCTGGGTCGTAAAGGGATCTCGCAGGCTGCTATCGCGGCCGCATGAAGTACTTTTGCAAACCCTGGATACGTTCGGCGTCGACGTCGAAGTGGGCCCCGAGCAGTGGGTGATATATTCTAATGGCTGGAAATCTCAGCCGGTGATCCAAGTGTCCGTGGAACAATCGAGCCAATTTGCCTCAAGCCTGGTTTTAAATTCGTGGACGCTGCCGTTCGATTTAGAAATTAAGCTTTCAGATAAACGAGTCTCCATGGGGTATTTGCAGATGACTTTGGAGCTGATGAAGCAGTTTGGCTTCCTATTTTTTGAAACTGCTCAGGGATTTCGTATTCCAGCAAATCAGGTTCCCGCACATGTGAATTATTCGGCAGAGCAAGATGTCAGTTCGTGCTTTGCTCTAGTGGCCTGTGCCCTTCAAGCGGGAGAGCTTCGGTTACAGAATTTTCCATTCACATCATGGCAACCCGACATTCTTTTTTTAAATCTCCTTGAAGAAATGGGCGTAAATCTCAAGCGTGAACAACAAAGTTTGCTGGTTGGTCAAACCGTGCACCTAAGACCAGTTGAAGCGTCTTTGATAAACACTCCCGATCTTTTCCCAGTGCTCGCCGTTCTTTGCGCGCGCGCCGAAGGTATTTCGAAACTTTCAGATCTTTCGCATCTTTCGGTCAAGGAGTCCGACCGATTGCAAAACACCATTCATCTGCTCGAACGACTGGGGCGAAAAACATCGCTCCAGGGAACAACACTTTCGATTGAAGGCACAACGACAAAGTTCGAAGGGCATGGCGTGTTTGATCCTGATCAAGATCATCGCATGGCCATGGCGGCCCAAGTGGCTAATCTTTACGGAGCCAAGTTTGAAATTTTGAATCCCGAAGTGGTGGAGAAAAGTTATCCGCAGTTTTGGCAACACACTGCAGGAGGGGCCTCGTGTTGACGATTCTGCTCGGCCATCGAGGTGTGGGAAAAAGTTCTTTTTTAAAAAGAATCTCACGTTATCTTCCGGGAGCTGCTTGCTACGACCTTGATTCCGAAATCGAAAAGTCCCACGGATCGATCAAAACTATTTTTGCCGAGCAGGGTGAAGATGCGTTTCGGCAGATTGAAAATAAAGTTTTTGAGCAACTTTTAGAAAAATCAGCGAAGCTTGCTACGCCGATTTACATCGCTGTGGGCGGAGGGTTCAAAGGGAACCTGCCACAAGGGGTAAACGTTGTTTGGTTGCAAAGAGATTGGGATGTTTCGGAGAATATTTTTTTTGACCGTCCCAGCATAAATCCAGATGCAAAAGATCTGCGAATTCCTCCCGAAGTTTTTCGCGCGCGCGGTGAGTTCTGGGAGGAGTCGGGGTACGATGTATTAACTCTTCCTGAGGGAGTTTACCATTCTCACTCTGGTGAAGCCGCTTACTTTCTTGGAGAGCCAGTTGGCGGTGCGATTACACTGATGCCTCAGCACTTTCAAGGGCAGCGAATTCAATATATCAAAAATCTACGAACGAAATTTGTCGAGTTGCGCGATGATCTTCTTTCTCTTGAGCAGATGACTCAAGCACTTACAGTGTTTAAGCCGCAACAAATTCTTTTGTCGTTTCGAAATCCCGAGAGCGAAAACCAAACAGCCGAACTTGTATCGTGCGCAGCTTACGTGGATTGGCCTGTTGAGCGGGGCGAGCCGCCGTTCAATCTACCTGCGATAAAACGGATTAGGTCTCTTCACAGTGAGGAAGACAACTTTTTTGATGCCTTAGAAATGGTGGAGGGTCTTGGCCAAAGTTCCGTACACCCAATCAAATGGTCGCCTTCTGTAAAAAACTTTTTGCAGCTGCGTTTGGGGCATGAATGGCAAAAGCGCAATCCTGCAAACCGTCTGTTTTTGCCACGCTCGGAAAATGGGCGGTGGTATTGGTACCGTCATCTTCAGAAACAAAACCTAATGCTTAATTTTTTTCGAATCGACTTTGGCTCTTCGCTCGATCAACCCACATTGCTTCAGTGGCTGCAGCCTACCTCATCGCATTTTGCGGCCGTACTAGGTCAGCCAGTATTGCAAAGCTGGTCTCCTGGATATCACGCAGAGTTCTTTGCAAAAAAGAACGCGTCTCTTTACAGCATCGAGGTGGACGAGCAAGATTTGCGTGATGGAGGCTTTGAGTTTCTGTGCGAACTCGGTCTATTCGCCGCAGCGGTTACAAGTCCACTGAAATCTTGGGCTGGACAGCTCGCAGGAAAAAAGGTTCCCCTCAACACGCTTACAAAAAACCAGTCCTCATGGGAAGGCGCAAATACCGATGAGATTGGATTTCAATTTCTGCTTGATCAAAATCACATTGAACTTGAAAGTCTACGCGTCGCCATCTGGGGCGGTGGCGGTGTGCTGCCATCGTTAAAGCTACCGAAGGCGGTGGTGTATTCGGCCCGTACTGGGTTTCCTCGCGAAGGTGAACCTCTGCTGAAAGAAATCGACGCTCTCGTGTGGGCCGCCGGTTCGCAGATAACAGACACCCTCCCACGCGAATGGAGGCCAAAGTTTGTCATCGATCTCAACTACCGAGCCGACTCGCCAGGACGGATGTATGCGTTCAGTGTTGGCGCAAAATATATTTCGGGCGAAGACATGTTTTTTAAACAGGCTGATGAGCAGCAAAAAATTTGGAGTTCTTTATGACAAACACCTTTGGAAATCTGTTTCGCTTCACAACCTTCGGCGAAAGCCATGGAGCAGCCATGGGTGTGGTGGTGGACGGATGTCCTGCGGGAGTAGAGTTATCCATCGAAGATATTCAAATTGAGCTGGACCGACGCCGGCCGGGCCAAATAGACAAGGTGGCCAATCAGGTGCTGGTGTCCGCGCGTAACGAAGAGGACAAGGTGGAAATCCTCTCTGGCATCTACGAGAATAAAACCCTAGGGACACCAATTGCCTGCGTTGTGCAAAATAAAAATCAGCGATCGCAAGACTACGAAGACGTGCAAAAATCACCCAGAACCGGTCACGCCGACGATGTGTGGAAAAATAAATTTGGTCATTTGGATTTGCGCGGAGGCGGGCGGTCCTCTGGACGCGAAACTCTCTCGCGGGTCATTGCTGGAGCGATTGCAAAAAAGTTTCTTCTCAAGCGGTTTCCAAATTTAAAAGTGATGGGCTTTGTAAAATCCATTGGCGAAATGGAATTGAACGAACAAGAAATAAAACATTTGCGCGAAGAGTGGCTGCAAAATAAAAAAACAGCCGACGACTTTGTAGCCCGCTTACCCACGAACCGCTTCGCCATCGCCGATATTTTAGCAGACGCAAAACAAAACGGTGAAAGCTACGGTGGCGTGGTGGAATTGTGGATCGAAGGCGTTCCGCCCAGTTTAGGGGAACCGGTTTTTTACAAACTTAAAAATGCTTTAGCCTCGGGAATGATGAGCATTGGAGCAACATGCGGGTTTGAATTCGGTGATGGCTTTTCGATGAGTCGACAAAAAGGCACCGCAGTTCACGCCGCTGACAGCGTCCAACAGTACGGCGGAATGCGCGGTGGAATTTCAACAGGCGAGCCGATCGTGTTTCGCACAGCCTTCAAACCAACATCGAGCATTTTAGACATCGCAAAAAAAGGTCGTCACGACCCCTGCATCGTCCCGCGCGCTATCCCCGTCGTAGAAGCCATGACATGGGCCATCCTCGCCGATATGGTGTTGCTTAACGAAGTTTCCAAATTAGTCATTTCATAATTAAGTTTATAAAACTAAGGAATGGCCGTTAGTCAGGCCGTTATCCAACGGTGCAATTGATTCATTTGTTTCAAATTATTTCGGCGTCAGGATCACCCAAATCTCCGGTGTGACTACGAAACTATTTAATATGCCAATTTATTGAGACTTAAATGTATATATACAGAACTTTGTATTGATCGTCCCGTGGAACAAAAAAACAACTTGCAGATTAAAACTTGCTAAGACATTCTGGGTCCCAATTTAGCCGGAGTATTTATGAAAGTTGCAAGCTTTACACTAGTCCTTTTTTTTACCTTTTTGTCTTCCGCAGATAATTTCTATGTCGAAGATATAAAAAGCGCTGAGATCGCATCGCAAGACAAAACATCTGTTCGCGAGCTCATTCGCCTGGCCATTCCGGAAGCTGGCGCGCATAAAAGCGTAACTCAGGCAAATCAGGCCGACTGGATCCTAACGCCGCAACTGATGAAACTGGGTGGCGCGTATATTCTCAATCTCGAAAAGAAAAGTAATAAAGGTAAAAATTCATTTTCTGAAAAAATGAAGGCTGCCTCGATGGATGATTTGGATGTCACCACACAAAGGCTTACCACCGCGGTGATCAACGAGCAGCGTGTGCAACAAACGGCAGATGTCACAAATATTACTGAGCAAGAAAAAAAACAAAACATCAACCGTATCGAAGCCACCCGTCAATGGATTATTGGTATCGGCCCGAGTTGGACTAGCGGTCTTAATTCCGGCGGCAACGGAGGGTTCACTTTACTTATCGGCTACGAATGGGGGCTGGATCCTGATTACAGTGTCGACCTCAGCTACATAGGGCATAGCGGACGCGGTGACGACGACTCTCGATTTTCAGATTTTTCAGTTGGTGGCACTTACTATCTTTCTCGTACCAAGTACTCACCTTTTTTAACGGCAAGAATAGGCTATGGCTCTGCTGACATCAACGATGGCTGTACCTTTTTCTGTACCAATGATTCGGACGATCCCGGTGGCTGGACTGCTAGCGTGGCAGCCGGCATGAAGTTTTTCCGCACATCTGCCGTGAATGTTTCTACATATATTCGTTACTCCTACATGTTTGATCAAGGCGACTATGGGAACGCAGATATGACTACTTTTATGGTTGCCGTTCACTTTTAAAAGGTACGGACACACTTTCGCGACTTCTCGCAATAAAATTTCCCGAGAGGGGTTGAAGAAATTCAATGCAATGGGTCCGCCGAAGCTTGTCTGCACAACGATTTTAGTTTTTATGCTGGAAGTCGCAAAAGTGTGTGGGGACGGAACGAGCCTTGCTCGTGAACGATCGCCAAAGGCGCCGAACCCCTTGCTGTACCTTTCCACATCAAAAACATTCAGCCCCTGTTAATTTTCACCCAGTCCAGATTTAAGCAGTACAATTGCTCTGAAGGCGAGGGGACAGTCACTTTTTTAAACTCACTTATGAATTGCACCAATCTTTCTCGCAGTGTTTGGAAATCTGCATCTGAGATTGTTGTGGGAAAGGTAAACACAAGATCCTCGTCTCGCAGATTTTCTAGCTTTTCGCGCACCTTGCCGCGCCAGTTTAAGTGATGTCGCCCCACTAGTGGAGAACTTGCTTCGATGTAAGTTAAGGTGTCGGCGTAAGTAATGCGTCCACTCTCTTCAACGCATAAATTACGGGAAACTAGGAAATCGACAACGGCTCTTAATTTGCGCGGGGCGAGTTGGGTTTCTTTTTCTAGGGCCTCGAAGGTTTGAAACCTTGGAATTGCACTCAGCAACCGCACAAAGGAATAGATAGGAGAGGAGTAGTAAAATGCGCGGTCCGCTTCGCTGAGTTCATTCTGTGCTTGCAAGCGAGTTTTGAGGTCTTGCGCCTGATGCTTAATGGCCTCGATTCGATTTGCACAGAACTCTCTCGAGTTAGTATCGCTCGCGCGTGCCCAGTTGACCAGTTCCACCAAGTAATCCCGCTCAATCGTATTCAACCCCCAGTGGTCTGCGAGTCGGAGTGTTTGCTCGAGCGTGAGATCGGCCGTCTCCTTCATCACATGGGACATCATGGTGTTGTGAATACCCAAGGTTCTAGCAATCCGAGAAAGTTCACCACGACCGCGTTTTGGCATCATAGAAATGCGTTTTTTAAGGTATTTACGATAGTCTTTAAACTCAAATATAGTCATAGAATATAAGCTGTTATACAGTAATATTTAGTTATTGTAAACAAACTCCGTTAATTTTTAGAAATTAACTCTATATCGATTTAATGCTCTGCGATATAAGACCTCAGAACTTAAACAACCCATAAAGGAGAATACAAATGAAAGCATTTTTAATAGGACTAATGATCATCGCTTGCGCACCCGCCATGGCCCACGAAGAGACCATAGTTGTGACTGACGACCAAGAGGCGCCAATCGATTTGAGCCAAAACTGGGAAGAGGAGCTTTGCCTGCCCACTTTCTATCAACCGGGCGGAGAATCGGTCGTCGAAGCTGCACAAAACTTTTCCATCGAGATGATAGGGCTCGCGTGCGCAATGCGCCCTTATATTCAACTTGGTGAATACGAAAATATGTACATAATTTCGTATGACGCTGAATTGTCGCAGATGAAATACCGCGTGTACGACTTTACAGCACAGCACGAGACTGGTGAACTTATCGCCCCAACCGAAAAGATCTGCACTATCGGTTACGGCTGGGCACCTGTTGAAGAACAAGTTGGCAATGAGCCCATTTCACTCGGTGTGACCTTGCAAGTTTCAAAACCGGTTTGCACAGAGATTAAATAGTGAGCGAAACAGAGATCTAGTAAATACTTCCCGAGTGTTTAGAACGTCTACACTCGGGGGTTTCCTACACCTTAATAAACGGCACTCCGAGAGCCAAAAAACGGCCGGGGACTTGCACTTTGGTTTTACGAATGAAAATCTTTAAATCTTCACTCTTTTTTTTCTGCGGTCTGCTCTTGGCTCTTCAAGTTACAGGCTGTCGCAACGATGAAAATCTAAATGCTTCATCGACCGACAAAGAACAGCCCCATAAGCCGGGACCCGGAGAAGGTGGCGGTGGCGACCCCGATGCCCAAAGATTTATTTTTCTAAGTTCAAAGTTAGCGCGCTTTTATAGCGAGAATCCTTCCAACTTAGAGCTTCCCTTTTCAGCCGATGATTTTTCGGCCGCCGTGGCACGCCTGGATGCAAGCCTTAAAGATCCCGCCGCAGTCGACTTGGTTTCGTTCACGCAGGCTCAACTTTTAGATGAGGATGGGGTTCAAAAGGTGGCGCTGTTTGATAAAATTTTGGGAACAATTCAGATCCACAGGCCGTATTGGAGTGCGGCCACCGACGAAGATAAATTTATCTTGATCAATATGGAGATCGCCGGGCTGTTGGGAATTGATGTGCGCTACGAGCAGGCGTTGGCTCTCGTGAAGGATCGTGCGGCATTGATCTTCGCCATGCCTGTTGCAGAAACCGGCGAATCAACCCCCATTGGCTGGTGGCTTGCGCATCAAGATCCAAATATTTTTGCAAGAATCTCTGCAAACGACATTGTCATCGATGGTGGCGTTATCGGAACTGGGTCTGCAACCAATCAGAGGGTCGTGGAATTTTTAGCAAATCCCGCAAACGACCAAGAGTGGTATTCATTGGCACAGCAGGCGTTTACGCAGGGGCTTCCCGCCTATCTTCTCCTACGGGATGCTGACGGCACCCGAGCCACCCTTACTGCCTTTCGACAAACGCCGAATGGATTCCCGACATACACTTTGCTGTTCTTCACAAAGTCAAAACCTGTAGGTCAGTGCGAACATAACGCCTCCGAGCTCTCCACTTTGGAACGCATCAAAAACTGCTTATTCGACACACGGTTTTATCAAACGGGCGACATGGAATCTGTTTTCAGCGACTTAGCACAAAATCTCGAAAATCACTTTGCTTACAGCACCGAAATTCTCGAGACCGCATTGCAGTTTTTTTTGATTCAGGATTACACCGGAATCGTAACACCGCAATTTCGCTCCTATGTTCTTATCAAAACGGTCCGCGCCCATGGACTCACTCCGACTTTAGGCAAAAACGAAATTCCGTTTTGGGAGAGGGGCTCCTCAATCAATCCACAGGATCTCCGTTTTTTCAAAGCCCTCGAAAGAATGGCACACGATCGAATGGGATTTTATCCAGGTCAGCATCGCCAATGCATGTACTTACATGCGGGTGAGATGCTGAATTCTACCGACGAAAAGCCTCGAATCGTTCCACTTAACGAATTGCATGTCATGATTCAAGAAGATCGTTGTCTTTTACGCAATGGTGACGGATTTGACGGTAAATTTTATCGCGCTCTTGCGCAACACGGATATGAATACGATGACTTGACGAGCGAATGGACTCTTCGTTCTCCTCGGACCGTTTCAGAATATTTGATCCAAAGTCAGTTTAGTGTCGTGAACGAAATCGAAACTAAAATCATCACCGAAAATCTGTCACCAGCTTTAAGCACTCAACTCATCGAACAAGCTCTAGACTCGAGTAGTTTGGTTCAGCGGCTTGCAATTTATGATCTGCTCTCTCGTTGGCAACTTCTCGGGTTAGAGGCTGATCAAGCTACTCGCCTTTATCGCAGAGCACTTCGAGAAATGCGCCAAGCGACGCAAAATCCCAAAGCCGACTCGCAAGACCTGGAGTGGTCCATTGGCTCCGTATACCCTCTGGAGCAATTCGTCGAGACGAGCTTCCAGCTGGCGTTCAACAGCCGACTTATTTCTACAGAGTTTTCCACCGAGGCTCTCCGTGAAATTCTCCAAGCTCCGTGGCTCGATGCAAGGATTGCCCAAAACCTTTTACATGCCAGCTATCGGCCAATTGACGAGCAAAACACCAACAACTTTGAACTGGCGCTCGCAAGCATGCTGAATAAACCTTTCCTCGATGTTTTTATGGCCCAACAGATCTATTCACAATTGCTGGAGGCTAATTCAGTCAACTTTAAAATCCGTTTAGAAATTCTCACTCAACTGATCGATAGAGGAATTGCATTTACGAACGAGCCACAGGAGACTTTGCACACGCTGGAGCGTTTTCGAATTGGCGCGGAGCTGGAACAGAGATCTTACTCACAGAGCCTAACCGATGAAGAAGAAGCTACGTTTCTTGTCGAAGCAATGAGAAGATCCAATGCGGCTTTCGTGGTGGCACCATTGGTTGAGCAATTCCTATTAAACAGTGTAATTTCCAATCCCACAAAGAGATTACTGTTCGAAGAGCTCATGCAAGTGACGTTGAGAGATCAATTTCCAGCGGTAGGATTGCGAGCGCTTGCCGAGATGTCATTTACAATTCCGATGACGCCGAAGCAGCGTGAAGATCTTTATCGGTTTATTTTGTTGCGATTTCAGAACAACGAAGACGATAGTGCGAGAGCGCATTTGATGTTTGAAATGCAGTATGTTTCCCGACAGAGTTTAGATGTTCTTCAAGGCTACCAGATGTTGGTTGAGCTGATCGCGCAGACCTCTCAGCAAAAGATCGGCGAAGTGGGACTGCTGCCTCATCTTGAGGAGCAAGACAGGACTGAGGCGCGAGGAATTGTTCGCGACATCGAATGGTGCCGAGGTGCCGATCCCTCAGCCCTGTGCAAATATATCACCTCACCCAATCGAATTTTAAGCTTGATCGCTTTGAATCCCCATCTGTCCGTGCGAACGCGACAGGCTGCGCAGCTTGAGCTGCGCGCTCGACACTAACCTTCCAAAGTTAAGTGCCAGCGAATCGGCTCCTCCAATTTTATTTTTTATGCTATAGGCCGCAAAAGTGTGTGGGGACCGAACGAGCCTTGCTCGTCAACAAGCGCCAAAAACACCGAACCACCTTGCCGTACCTTCACCAAGCGCAGACTTGGGGGCCTTCTTTGAGGACCGCGCGGAATTTGAAAAGCTTTTTCTGCCAGGCGGGGACATCAAGATAGAATTCGGGATCGTAAGCGGCGTTTTCGGATTTGCGATTGAGTCCTTGGTAGATCACTTCGAGCTCTGCATTTTTGTGTTTTTCGGCGCGCATTACATCGAGGATTCGCGAAAACTCTACGCGGGGAATGACCTGACCTGGTTGTGGCATTTTTCTGTAAAAGCCCTTGATGTTTTCACTCACGCTCACAATCTCTACGAGGTCTTCTTGAAAGGAAAATATCTTAAAAGGATTTGATGAAAGTAAAAGATGGTTTGATGTAGGCCCTTCAGTTTGAATGTTGCTGAACATCGAAAAAGTGCCAGCTGTGCGAAGCCCAAGGTAGTTTGAAAAGCCATAAGTAAAAAGTACGACGCCCGCTAGTTTTAAAATCAACGGACGTGGAAGTGAAATGGGGGCCATGTCTATTTTTGGTAAAATGGATTTGAACACAAATGGCGCGAAGATGGCGGTGAAGGCTAGTCCTTCAAAAAAACTATATTCTTCACTTTGCGGTTGAAAGCGTATAACGCCAAGACCAACCACCAAAGCGATGCAGCTCCAACCGATCATTTGCAATTGTTTCTCGAGGGCCAACTCGTTAGATGATTGCGGTTTTACAAAACTCCAGCTCAGCACCATCGCTAGGCTAGAAAAATCGATAAAGCCCAGTGGTGCGAGAAGAAAATGCAGCCCGGTCTGGAAGAACACGCCAAAAACTCTTAAGTGAGGCACAAAGAGGCAAACAGGAATAATGGCTTCGGTAAAAAAACCAATCAGCGGGAGAAGACGACGAAGAGTCACCTTCAGCGAATTGAAAAAATCGGGAAGCATTTCTAAGTACTCGCCCATTTTGTCGTTGGCACAACTCACTTCGGGGTTAAAAAAATCCATGTTGAATTTATGAAACGTGGCAAAAAAATAGGTGATTAGCGCAAAAATTCTTAGAGTTTTGACCAGCGAAGTGGTGGTGTCAGTCTTCGAAGATCGCAAAGTCATAAAACTGATAGGTGGGATGAGCAAAAACAGGAAGAACGAAAGGTTGGAGTGGTTTGCGAGATTAGGAAATACTATGAAGTATCTGTAAATAATCGGCAGCGACGCCGCAACAAACACTAGTGTGCGATGGCGTTTGAGGGCTAAGAACAAACCTACTACCAAAACGGAATACACCGCCAGTTCACGGTGATCCCACGCCTCGGTTTGGTGAAACATGTAGGCGATCAATAAAAATGCCTGAAGAAAAGCAAGATGCATCTTTTAAGACTATTTCAAAAGACCGATCTCACGCAAACGTTGTTTGAGAAAATCCTCAGCCAAAATATCAGGATACTTTGCGCCACTGCCCATGCAGGAAGGAAGGCACGAAAGCACGGCTTCGGGGTGCGGATGCATAAAAAATGGCATAGAATATCGACTTGAATTGGCATTCGGCGGGTTTACAACTCTGTGGGTGGTACTTGGGATGACGTCATTGGTGATGCGGGCGAGCATGTCGCCCGAGTCGATGACCAGTGCGTTGGGTTTTGAGTCCACTGGGAGCCAAGTGCCATCGCGATCCATCAGCTCAAGTCCCGACGCCGATGCTGAGACCAAAAGCGTGATTAAATTAATGTCTTCGTGGGCAGCGGCTCTAATAGACCGTGGATCGCGATCAACTGGCAAAGGCGGGTAATGCAAAAGTCGCAGAATGGAATTTCCATCAGTGGTCATTGTTTTAAAAAAAGTTTTTTCAAGTTCAAGAGGCAAAGTGAGGGCTTCAAGAATTGTATCGCCGCACATTTCGAGCGCTGTGAAGATTTCGGAAAACACGCCACCAAACTGGGGCACTTCTTTTGGCCAAATGTTTTTTGGGTACTGAGAGTTGTAGCGATGAGTTTCGGCAAGGTTACGACCCACGTGCCAAAATTCTTTCAAATCGGCGACGGGGCTGTCTTTGGCATGTTCTTGTCCAAAAGGGGTATAACCACGTTGAAAACCATTATCGCGTAGAGCGTAAACCTCTTTGTCGGTGCGAGGCAGGGCAAAAAATTCTTCGCTTAGGTTGTAAGCTTTTTGCAAAAGGGAGTCTGCGAGAGGATGATCGACAAGCGTTATAAAGCCGTAATCTTTGAGTCCGCGGTAAAGTTCGTCGATGAAGCGGGTTTTATCTGTGCTTGATCCTTGTGTGTAAGCCGCAAGGCTCAGTTCCGGAACTTTTGAAAGTGTAGGCATCGTTACCCCCTTATTGATGACTCAGGCTGCTTATACTGCGTGCAGGAGCGCATTCCAAGGTATGACTCTCTGCAATCGAAAAAAGCGGGTGGCACCTTTTCGGCAGATCCTTTACTCTCAGTCTGTGAAATACAGCCTTTACCAGCTCGCATTGCCCACCGTCGCCGCAGACTTTGTACTTTTTAACCTTCAGGTGGAAAGCAAAGTTTTGAGCTCGAACTTGCTGCAGGACACAGCCCGCAAGCAGCACTATGTTCTTCAATCGCGAAAAACAAAACCAAAAATGGTTGTGGTGCACCTGTCGGGTTTTTTTGGTAGCGGCTCGCAAAATTTTCAGCAGAAAACTTTGGAAGAAAACTTTCCGCAACAAATTATGAATCTCACTCGCCGTGGGAAAATTCCAAGTGCACTACATGTGTTTGTGGACGGCATGACCGCCTGGGGCGGGGGGCAGTTTATTAACAGTGATTTATTTGGTCGTCACAGCGATCATTTACAAATGGAACTGGCACCGCTTTTAAAATCCGTTTTTCCACTGGATAATAAAGCACCGTGGATTGTGATGGGGACTTCAAGTGGCGGGTATGGGGCCCTTCACCACGTCAGCTTGCCGAAAAGTCCATTTCAAGTGGCCATTGCCATTGCGCCAGATAGCGATTTTGCTACGGCGGTGCTTCCGGACTTTTACAAAGCCGCGCCTTACCTCGAGAGTCTTTCAAATGTCGCGCAAGTGCAAAAGGCGCTGCAGAGTGGTGAGTTGCAAAAGAAGAAAAACTTTTTCACCATCATCAATGCACTTGCCATGACTGGTTGTTACTCGCGGACGGGAGCAAATAAAAAACTGCAGTTCCCGATCGATTTAAAAACCGGAGAATTAAACTCTGTTTGGAATTTGTGGAAGCAAAAAGATCCGGTTTACTTTCTAAATCAAAGAGCCGCACATCTTCGTAAAAAAACTGTTTACCTCGAGGTCGGAAAGTGCGACGACTTCTGTTTGTACTATGGAGTGCGTAAAATTCGCGATGTGCTCAAGCGAAAAAAAATAAGAACGATTTACCACGAGTTCCCCGGAACCCACTTCGGCTTGAATGATCGAAAGCTCAAAGCATTAGAGTGGCTTAAGAAGTTCTAGGTAAAATGGGCTCGGAGTTTCGTCATCTTGAACCATCACCGTCATCTTGAGCGCAGCGAAGGACCCGCGCAATTCGGTCAACCTTCGCTAAGCTCAGGACGACGGGCAGGACGCCAAAAGGTACCAAGTACCTTTTCCGGGCGCACGGCGCATTTGAGATTGCTTATATTACCGGAAAAGGTACTTGGTATCTTTCGCTTTAAGGATAGGACGCCAGCATGGGTAAAAAAGTTGTCACTACAGAAACCGTCGAAAAAGCCTACCGAAGCTACGCAAAATACTATGATCTCATTTTTGGTAAAGTGTTTCACCCCGGTCGCAGCACCGCCATTGAGCATTTGCACTGTCGCCCTGGCGAAAGAATTCTTGAAGTGGGAGTTGGCACCGGCCTTTCGTTATCGCTCTACCCAAGCCATGTCAAAGTGGTGGGAATCGATCTTTCCGAACCAATGCTAGCGCAAGCCCGTGAAAAGGTGAAAGACGAAAACATCACTGCCGTCGAAGATCTTTTGATTATGGATGCGCAAAATATGGCGTTTCCAGATAATTCTTTTGATAAAGTGGTCGCGATGTATCTCGCATCTGTGGTTCCTGATGTGGCAAAACTTGTCGATGAAATTCGACGTGTGTGTAAACCCGATGGCACCATCATTTTTATCAATCACTTTCAAAACAAAAATCCACTCATCAGGCGGGCAGAAGCGGCTATTCAACCACTAGCCAAGCATTTGGGATTCCATCCCGACTTTCCAATGGAAGAATTTTTGCAAAAAACAAACTTCAACATCACAACAGCCATCCCCGTAAACGCCCTCGACTACTGGACTGTGCTCGTTGGTTTTAATGACAAGGATCAACTCTAAAGGCACACAGTATTTTAACATGTGAACCACTGTCGTTGTAAAATCTAGCATGACGGGAAATCCTAAAATTTACTGAGTCCTTTTTCCGCATACTCTCGTCATCCTGAATACTCTCGTCATCCTCATATGGACGCCACCCCGGTCAAGTGTAAAAGTGGCCTTGGGTCGGGGGAGGGTCTGTTTGATGAGTGACCTTGAACATCAGCCTCATA